>NZ_VWVS01000028.1:0-66338 GCF_008638355.1 Nocardiopsis deserti
CCCGCCGCCTTGCGGGCGGGTGGGCGCCTCGGGCACCACCCGCTGGAACAGTTCCCATAGCTCGTCCGGCACCAGCCGTTCCACCATCGACACAGAGGCAGGCTACCGAAAACCCAAATGAGATGAGCTCTTAGACCTTCTCAATCACAACTGCGGTGGCGCAGGCTCATCTAAGAACCCCCTTGATGGGACTAGGTACACTGAAAAAGTCGAGAGCCAGATTGAGAAAGGTGACGATCATGCCTTTCCTGCCTTGATTGACTCTATGCCCACTATGGATGACACGTCTCGTGTCACAGGCGGAGACGGTGTTGATAGGTTGCATGTGAAGCTTCCTGGGGTAGTGAATGGGAGAAGTGGAACATTTCATTGGATTGTCGAGTCGGACATGACTATTAACCACAGGTTTTTTGACAGGAGGATGGGATGAGCTCCACTCGTGAGGGGCGGGTTTCCATGAGTCAGTTCGTCTCGAAGGAGCTATTTGCTTGCGCAGTGGATCTCTCCGATGAAGGTGCGCACGAGTTTGCTTTCCCTTCAATTATTGCTCGTGATGTTTTCGATGAACTTGTTCTTGCGGGATGTTCAATCTTGGGTGGTGATTTGTGGAAGAGAATTGATGGGGGTTTTGTGTTCGGGCAGGAAAGTTGGCACAGCGGGAAAGTCCGGAGTGTTGAGCGGGAATGGGAGGTCTTTTTCGATCTATTTCAAGGTCAAAATAGTTATTTTTCTTTCGCTTTTCGGGTCTAGATCGTTGATGGGAAATCCCTGAAACGCCTGCGGGCACGGCGAAGGGCGTCGAGGATCAGAGTGTGACCAATGACCTTGACGCCCTTCTGGCAGCACTCTACGTCCACTTGGACGATGACGTGATCCCTTCGGAGAAACAACGCACCGGCCCGGGCAGACCCCGCCTGCTCACCGACGCCGAACTCCTCTGCGTCGCCATCGCCTAGGTGCTCCTGCGCTGCGACGACCAACGCCGCTGGCTACGGATGGCCCCGACCCGCATCGGTCACCTCTTTGGCCGCCTGCCCGGCCAGTCCGAGTACAACCGCCACCTGACCCGCCTGGCTCCGGTGCTGTTCACCGCCGTGGGCTGGTTGGCCCGACGCACCCCCACCTGGCACGAGAGGCTGCGGTTGATGGATGGCACTCCCGTCCCGTGCGGGGCCTCGCGCACCACCGTGGAGCGCTCCGACCTGGGCCAGGTGTGCGGTTACGGGCGTGATGCCTCCCACCACCGCTTCTACTGGGGATCCAAGTTGTTGCTCATCACCACCACCGACGGGGCGGTGGTCTCCTTCTCTTTGGCCAACCCCAAGGTGTTTCGTACCGGGTCTGGTGGAGGCTGTGGCATGTACCGGCTTCGGTAGAGCCGTTGGTGTGTGCCGGGATCACCTCCTGTCACTTGGCTGAGCAGTGAGCGCGGCGACTCATGACCGGCTCGTCATGGAAGCTATGACTGGCCGGTCATGGCCTCCTGCGTGTGGCCTGGCCACAGTGGGCGCATGGATGGACTCGAAGAAGAACCCCGCGCTCTGACACGGTTCGGCTTGGGCGGGTGCGCCGATGGTGGCTGACCTGCTGACTCAACGGCTGGGCGCCGACCATTGGGGCTTCAAAGCCGCCCGACTGAGCGAGGTCGCCCAACTCAGGATCCCGATGCCGCTCGCGTTGTGCCTTCGGGCCGAGGACCTGTCGCGAGCGACCGCCGAAGCGGTGAACGCGGCCAGGACCTGGCTCCGCCTGTACAGGTCCTGCCGCGTGGTGCTCCGGACCAGCGCTCACGAGGACCTGGCGAAAAGCGCACAGGCGGGCCGTACCGTCTCCCCGCTGAACTGTCCTCCCGACGCCTCGGCGCTGCTGCGCACCATCGACCAGGACCTCCTCAGCACCGAGAACCTCGGCGGTGACAGCGGGGCCTGCGTCATGGTGCAAGAACAGATCGAGGCGCCCCTCTACGGCGTGGCCTTCTACGAGGACGGCCACCTGAGGGTGGAGGCCACCCGGCAGGCTGACGGCATCACTGCCGGCCGTCCGCCCCAAGCGCGCGCTCGGGTGGAGGGGAACCGCTTCCACATCACGACCCAGGAGTCATCCATCGCGGGGATGCTGCTGACCCGTCGTCTGCTCCAGACCTGCCGCTTCCTGCACGAGCACTCCGGTTTCGGAGTCGACGTGGAGTGGGCGTGGACCGGCGCTGCGGTCGTCGTGCTCCAAGTCCGCCCGATCACCAGGAGCCTCCTGGAGCGCGCCGCATGAGCGCGATGAGCAAGCTCGACACCATGACAGCCCTGGGCAACCACGGACTGCTGCGCATGCCCGTCCAGGTCTACCGCCGTCCGGGGAGGGTGACGGCCCGGATGATCCGTAGCGGCGCGGGCACCGACGAGGCCCTTGTCGTCCGGACCGGATCCGAGACCGAAGAGCGGAACCTGCCGCGTCTGGTCGGCGCGGACGCCGAAGCCGCGGCGGCGTGGATCAACGAACTGCCGCCGTCGTTGTCGGCGTTGGTCCAGAGCCCTACGACCAGGTGGTGTTCTCCGTCGAGCTGGCCGTCTACGATGGCCTGAAGACGGCCGAGATCATCCCCGGTATCTGGGAGCTGGACAACCAGCTCACACCGATCGTGGTCGGTGTCCAAGGTGATCGAGTCGCTCTCACGGCCTTCGCCACCGGAACCAGCCAAACAGCGCGATTCCACGACCTCGTCCGCGAGACGCTCGGCCTCTTCGATGTAGTGCGTGGACATCAGCACGGTCGTGCCCGACGCGCGCAGTGTCTCCATCACATCCCACAGGTCCTGGCGGATCTGGGGATCGAGTCCGACAGTCGGCTCGTCGAGCAGCAGCAGACGGGGGGCCGTGAGGATGCCCCGGGCAAGCAGTAGCCTGCGACGCATATCTCCGGAAAGTGTCTCCACCTGGTGGTCGGCTCGTTCGGTGAGCCGGACCGCGGCGAGTGCCTCTTCCACCGCCGACCTGTACTGGAGAGCCGGCAGGGCGCTGAAACGGGCGAACACATCCAGATTCTGACGGACCGTCAATTTGGTGTCGAGGTTGTCCTCTTGCGGCACGGCTCCAAGTAGTGAGCGGACATGCCGCGACTGCTGCGGCATGTCGTGTCCGAATATCTCGACCGTGCCGCTCGTTGCTCGGCTCTGCCCGGTGATCAGGCGCATGGTGGTGGTTTTTCCCGCGCCGTTCGGTCCAAGAGGCCGAAGAACGTGCCTGGGGAGACGTTGAGGTCCAATCCGTCGACAGCAGTCGTCACGCCGTAGTTCTTTACTACATCCCGAAAAAGGATAGCAGGCACCTGCATCCTTGGATTCCCCTCTCAAAACCGGTTCGCGGCCGGTGCGCGGTGGCGTCAGTACGATCGTGGGTGTCCATGCAACCGCAGATTGTGGTGGTTGGGAACCCCTTGCGTGGCCTGAACGTTACTGCTAGATTTCACTTCGGCACCGCTCGCAGGGCGCCATATTTTCGACGAAGGTGATCTAGATAACGGGCCAGGGATGGCATCCATTTTGCGAGGCTATTCCGTTCGCGATCCGCTCCTATCAGTATCTGAGCACCATGCCCGCGCCTTTCGCTCCTCATGGAATCGGCAGAAGGGGACATTGCGATGTCTTCGACCCAGGACGACCGCACCGACCTGCCGGAATCCGAGTACGAGCGACCGTGCCTGCGGCGGGCCGAGCCAACCGACGCTGAGGCGATCACGGCGGTCTTCCTGGCCTCAAGGGCCGAGGCCATGCCGTACCTGCCGAGGCTCCACAGCGATGAGCGGACGCGGGCATGGATCGAAGCAGCCGTCCTCCCGAACAGTACGGTGTGGGTGGCGGAGATGGGGGAGTCCGCGCAGGTCATAGGGTTCGCGGCGCTCAACGGAACCGTCCTCGACCACCTCTACCTGCGTCCGGACGTTCGCCGACGGGGCATCGGCTCCGCATTGCTCGCCAAGGTCAAGGAAGCCTCCCCGAAGGAGCTGTCGCTCCACGTCTTCCAGCGCAATGACGGGGCCCGCGCCTTCTACGAGTGGCACGGCTTCACCGCCGAGGAGCTCAACGATGGCAGCCGCAACGAGGAGAAGGAGCCGGACATGACGTACCACTGGACCGCCACTCGCTGACGCCATCGCCGCTGCGGTACGGAGGCGCATCGCCGGGTCGGGTCTTCGTCGTTTCGGCGCCCACGCCGCAGGACGCCGCGAGCCGGATGCCACTGGCAGCGCGTCAGCGGTTGCAGGTCCGGGCCCCTTCCGCGGCGGTGGCGATCTCGGCCATCACGCCGGCCACCTCCTCGTGCAGGAAGAAGTGCTCGCCGGGGAAGACGCGAGGCCGGAACCCGACGGCCGTCACCGAACGCCAGCCGGTGATCCACTCCGGGCCGGAGAGCTGATCGTCGGCGCCACCCAGCGCCACCACTGGGCACGGCAGGACGGTCGGTCGCACGGCCTCCATGTAACGGGCCAGCAGGCCGAGGTCCGCCCGAATCACGGGCAGCAGCATGTCCAGCAATTCACGGTGCCCGAGGATCTCCGCTGGTGTGCCACCAAGATCGATGATGCCCTGAAGCAGCTCCTCATCGCTGCGGTCATGCAGCGGTAGTGCGACCGGAGCGCCTGGCGGACGGCATCCGGACACCACTAGAGGGCGTCTGAAAAGGGTCAGAGCAGTGCAGACTGGAGGAGTGAATCTCCTGCGTTCGGAGGCCGATGGTGCCCGGACATCCCCCGTACCCCACTGACCTGTCCGACACCGAGTGGGAGCTCCTCGCCCCTGTCATCCCCGCGCCCAAGCCGGGTGGACGCCCCGTCCTGCACGAACGGCGCGAAATCATCAACGCACTGGCCTACTGGATGAGAGCCGGGTGCGCGTGGAGGCTGCTGCCCCACGACTTTCCACCCTGGCAGACGGTCTACCACTACTGGAGACTGTGGCGCATGGAGGCTGTGGCGCATCGAGGGCCGCTGGGAGCAGATCCTGGACCACCTGCGCCGACACGAACGGACCCGGAATGGCCGCCATCCCACCCCCAGTGCGGGAATCATCGACTCCCCAAGCGTCAAGGCCACCGACCGCGGCGGATCCCACGGCTACGACGGAGGCAAGAAGGTCAACGGGATCAAGCATCACCTGCTGGTCGACACGATGGGCAACGTGCTCACAGCTTGTGTCAGCCCCGCGAACGCGGGGGATCGCCAGGGCGCGATGGTGCTGTTGTCCCTGGCGGCGGACCTGTTCCCGCGGCTGCGGCATGTCTGGGTTGACCAGGGGTATCGCGGGCAGGCCCTGGCGAAGTGGGCGCGCCGGGCGGTGGACGTCACCGTCCAGATCGTCCAGCGGCATGACGGCGGCTTCCGGAGCACCTGGGCTCCGCAGGATGCTCCTGCACGTGAGGTGACCCGGTTCGCGGTGGTGCCGCGCCGTTGGGTCGTCAAGCGCACGTTCGCCTGGTTGGGCAAGTACCGGCGCACCTCGAAGGACTACGAGTACCTGGCCGCGAACTCCGAGAATGTCATCTACCTCGCAATGAGTATGACCCTGCTGCACCGCCTGGCCCGAACACCGCCCTGACCCTTTTCAGACGCCCTCTAGTGGGAGCCGGTATGTCAGCCGTTACAGCTGGCACACTTACTGCTGGAGTTGGTATGACCGCGACGTCAGTCGCTTCGGCAGCCGCTATCCCTTCGTTTCTGTGCGGAGCTCATGCCTTTTACAAGGATCTCTAGAGAAAGCAGGTGATCTCCCTTTTTTGAGCTTCTTGCGTCAATCATAATTTGTGCCGTTCTAATCTACATGGTGGCCAGGGTGAAGACTTCAAGGCCGATTGGGAACGTTGATTCCTTGGCTGCTTTGATTCTTCTGATGATAGCAGGCCTCCTGCTTTTCTGGGATTAGTAGGAGATTGCTGGACTCTGTGGATCTAATCTAGATTTCTGGTTGTGGGCGGGGCGCCTCGACTTTTGGTCGTCGTAATTATTCAGCGATCACTCGGCCGGGGCGCCCATCTGCCAGTTTCTCGGCGATGCGCGTCCGACAGCGTTCCAGGGCGGCACGGTGCACCTGTCCCACCGCTTCCACAGCACGTTCACCCTGGGCTTCACCCAGCCGGGCCCGTCCCGGCAGGAACTCAACAACTACAACTACGCCCAGTGCGACCCCAACAACAACACCGACCCCACCGGGCTCCTCACTGACTGCCAGTTGGCATGGTTGGGGTTCGCTGGCAGTGCTGTGGGCATCGTCGTAACAGCTTCCGGAACAGTTGTATCAGGGGGTGCTGCCGTAGGAGGGGTAGTAGCTTCAGGCATAGGTATCGGTACCTCGCTTGAATCTGCTGACCGAGTATGCTGATTCAAAGCGCTTCTGGAACTTGCGATATCCGTAGAAATTAATCAGTAAGGAAAGGCGAGGGGTGCGATGTCGAAATATCCAGCGGCAGCTAAATCGGGAGCCTTCTGTTTCATAATGATGCTCGTGTTTCTGGCCACATCGCTCTCTCTGGGTGGCTTGAGCATTGAAGAGGCGTCGGGAGGCCTGTTGCACATGACATCGGTTTCGCTTTTTTTCCTAATGGTCGCGGCGACAGTAGTCTTCAGTCTTCGATTCTTGCTACTGGCAAGTCGGAAAAAGAAGTAGATGCCCCGCGGTTATAAGTGCTAAATTGAATAGCAATGAACGCGCTAGAATGATCCTCCCTGTCTTTATTTAAGCAGGGAGGGTCATTCCTTTGGAGCTCCCACAGATGCGGACGGCGTTCGCTGCGGCGGTAGCCGCGCGCATACCAGTATGAGGTGCCTGAACTCAGACCCGTTGACTGTCAGCGAGCTGCTGGAGCAGCCGTTCATTATCCGCTCGCTCAACAACTACGGGCATGTTGGACCCGCAACTCTGTCTGATTACCTGAACCTCAAATCCGAGCGCATACAGAAAATCATTCGCGTTGAGCACTGCCGCCTATCGAAGTTCGTGAGCGAGTCGGCGAACTGCTAGGCTCGGCGTGAGTTCGACACGGCACGGTTTCCTTGCTGTGGTCGCCCATGAGTTGCAAATATTTGCGGAAGCAGGGCCGTGATGCGCTCTCGCGATCATGGGCAGCTACTCGGTGTCGTCCAGCGACTGTTTTTCGCAGAAGACAGTCCGCAGGGCGTTGAAGCAGCTGTTCCAGTCGGCGCCAAGGCTGTGGCTTTGCTGTCTGGCCTCGTGGACTCTCGCGCTTTGGCGGCGGGCGGTCTCCTCGTCGACAGCATCGATAAATTACGCATACTTCTGTCGGAGGGATACTCATGAATATTGCCGTCCTGTTCGGAGGTGCCAGTGAAGAGCGAGAGGTATCGATCGCTTCTGCGTCGAAAGTGGTGCGAGCGCTTCGGGATAAGGGGTACAATGTAACCGCCATAGATAGCGCGACCGGGCGTCTGACATCCGCGCAGGATCGCGAGCTGACCGCGCTCTCCGGCGTGCGTGAACAGCCCACCGAAAGCAGCCTCCTGTCCCTTCGTTCACGCTCGAACGTGATAGCGTTCGGGAACGTAATCGGGGAGTTCGATGTCGTGTTCATCGCGTTGCACGGAGGTTCGGGTGAGGACGGTCACGTGCAGGCTCTGCTTGAGCTCCTGGGTGTGCCATTCACGGGCTCATCGAGTATCTCTAGCGGGCTGGCGATGGACAAGGATATCTCTAAGCGTCTCGCGGAGCAGGGCGGGGTTCGAACGCCGAAATGGCTCATGAACGAGACGCACTTTCCGACCGTCGCGGCCTCACTGGGCCTCCCGGTGATCGTGAAGCCTAACTCCCAGGGTTCCAGCGTCGGTCTGCAGATTGCGCGGGAAGAAAAAGGCTTCTCATCGGCGATCGCGAATGCGGCTCGGTACGGCGAGGTCATGATCGAAACGTATGTTTCCGGTCGGGAGTTCACAGTCAGCGTCCTGGATGACACTCCGCTCCCAGTAGGAGAGATCATCACGGATAGTGGACGGCTCTTCGACTACGAGTCGAAGTACCAGGCGGCGGGGGCTGCTGAAGTCTTCCCGGCGCAGATTAGCGCGGACCTGGCTGCTGAGCTGCAGGCGTCAGCGTTGAAAATCCATCATTTGTTCAAACTCGACGGATACAGCCGCAGCGACTTCCTCGTAGACGACGAAGGTGTTGTCTGGTTCATGGAGGTCAACACGCTCCCGGGACTTACATCTCAGAGCCTCTTGCCGAAGGCGTTGGAGCCCGCCGGGATTTCTTTCGGTGAATTTTGCGACCGTATCGTTGAGCTTGCACTGCTGAAGGCCGGTGACCTCGGGTGATGGTGCCCGATTCGACCCAGACGGCTCGCGAGGCCAAGCCCACGATGACGTTCCCGTGTCAGTTACGGTAATGACCCACCCGCGTGAGCGGCGCCCTTGAAAGTGATTCACGCCGGGATGTCAGCGGTCTTGGTCGTGCGGGTTTCGCGGCGGCCATGGCCCGTGTCGCGCATCGTGCGCGTGGGCACGTACTTCCAGGGCAGGTCCTTGAGCTGGGCGTACAGGTGCTTGTTGTTGGCCTTGACGGTCAAGACGTAGTGGGCGCCCCCGGCGCGGATCGTGGCCGCGGTGTCGACCTGGGTGTGCACCGCGTCGAGGGTGACGATGGCACCGTCGATGTCGATGACCTGGAGCAGGCGCTCTTGGCGTGAGACGGGTTCGACGGTGAGAGCACTGGGGCTGGACGATGGCATGCGCGGGCGTGTTCCTCGGACGGATGACGGTGTGAAGGACTTCCATCCAACCGGGTCGGACACGCCCGCACCGCTGCCCGACTTTGCCGGAGCCCTGGGTCCAGGGTTGATGCCATCAGGTTATGGCGCGGAATGTCCCATGGGGTGAGGGGTTTCGGCTGGAGCAGCCATATGCGGACGGTGGGGCGACGGGGCGTGTCCAGGGGCGTAGCGTTGCGTGGCGGTGCCGGGGCGGCTGTGGGGAGCTGGTGGACGGACACGGGGCGCCGTCGCCACGGTCACGGGATGGCAAAGTGCTCCGCGAGGTGGCCCTCCACCTGTACTGGACCCTGCACTGGGGAGCACACATGGAGGATGTCAGGCCCCGATCCGGGCCCGGCGCCTCGTCTGTTCGACTCGCAAACCCCGTCTGAACTGGGGTTTTGTGGCGCACCCGGCAGGATTCGAACCTGCGACCATCGGATGAGAAGTCCGGTGCTTTCGTGCCTCTACGTGCCACAGGGTGCCGTTTCGTCCCTATCCACCCGATCGCCGCCATCGTTTCGTGCCAAGGGGTGTCGCCCCGCGCCGTGCCAGTCCGGAACTGCGGAGCACAAACGGAGCACACACCGCCCCTGGTGGCATTCGATGGCACCTCGCGAGGTCCTCGCAAGAACGCTGCTCCACTGGTGTGTCCTGCGTTTTTCGGAGTCGGATTTCTGGATTCTGGGACCACGTGACCTCAAGGAGGACATCGTGGATACCCGGCCAGTGCGTTCATCGACGCCGACGATCCGGCAGACTTCGGCGTTGCTGTGGCCCTGCTGCATGAGCTGCAAGTATGCCGCTCGCTCACCGGTGAGCTTCCTGTGGCCCCGTGGTGTTCGGTCCTTGCGGATCTGAAAGTGCATGACACCCCTTGAGTTGGGGTGTTGCAACCACCACTAGAACCCAAGTTCCGGGAGGGCCCCGATCGCCTGTGACCGCGTGCGCCGGGCCGTCCCGTCGTCCCCTTCCCGTGGGGAGGACTGCGAACCCTCCCCGCACGCCGCCCGGCCCGCGGCGCGGACCGGGCGGCGTGCGGCGGACGCGGTCAGGACAGGGTGATGCTGTCGAGCTCGGCGTATCCGGTGCCCCCCTCGAAGCCGGGCGAGCCCTTGGCCAGGCGGATGACGTTGTACCCGGCGTCGAGGTCGACGGTCACGCGGATGGTCCCGAACCGCGCCCATCCCGGCGTGGGCGGATACGAGACGGTGGACCAGGCCCCGCCGTTGTAGGCCAGACCGTGGGTCGAGGTCGCGCCGGTGCCGTTGGCGTACCGAACCGTCATCGTGTAGGAGCGGGCCTCGGGGACGTTCACGGTGAAGTCGACGAAGGAGTCCGACCGCATGTCGGTGTCCCCGTCGATCCCGCCGACGTAGAACCTGTTCGACGCCTGGTCCGAGGACCGTGTCTGGGCGTTGACGACCGTGGCGTTCTCGGCTTCGTAGACCTGCTGCCAGGAGGTGGTCGGACCACCCGCCGGGGTGATCAGGAGCTGGTAGGCGCCCTCGGCGTTCATCCCGTCCACCGGGACCGAGATCTGTCCGCCGGTGACGGGCAGGCCCGTCTCCCGCACGACGGTGGGCGCGGCGACGTGGCTGTGACGTCCTGACCCGGGGGTGGACAGGAGCCGCACGTCGACAGACGGGCCGAACGAGTCCAGTCCGGTGACGTTCACCGCGTTGTCGCCCCAGTCGCCGCCGAAGACGACGTTGACGACCTGCCGGCTGGAGTCGTAGGAGGCCACACCATCCAACCAGCCGTCCGGTGCCGTCTCCACGATGTTCCCGGTCATCGCTCCATACCAGCGGTAGAGCCAGTACGACGCGGTCGGCCGGTTGTCCAAGGTGAACAGTCCGTTGAAGGTACCGGCCTCGAACCAGTAGGCCCGGTGGGCCTCGCGCGCGCCGTGGCGCTCGAACACACTCATCCAGTGCAGGGCCACGCTGGGGACGTCCATCTGGTTGAAGCTGTTGTACTCGTTGATGACGATCGGCCGGGGAGAGACGCCGAGGGACCTCTCGATGGCACGGTAGTCGGCGACGTGCTCCTCGAAGGCGTTCCAGTTCATGTCGTCGAGCTCGTGCCACACGACCACGTCCGGCAGCGTGTCGGTGTCACGGGCATGGGTCATGAAGGCGAGCATCTCGTCGTGGACGTACCTCGACGGACTCGGACCGACGATCGGGGTGACCGGGTCCAGGGAACGCACGAGGTCGTAGGTGCGGCTCCAGCCGTCGTGGAAGGAACCGGCGGCCGCTGTGTCCCACGTCCAGTCGGCTTCGTTCCACAGTTCCCAGCCGTGGATGTTGGTCACGTCCGTCGCGGCGAGGCGGTCGTTGACCATGGTCGTGACCTTCCGCTCCCAGTCGTCCCAGCCCTGCCACTCGTAGGGGAAGGTCGGATAGATGTCGGGTAGGCGGATGAACTGCTGGGCTCCGGACCTGGTGACGTTGTGTCCGACATCGAGCGCGTCGCAGCACGGTTCGGTCGCCCCGTTGCCCAGGTGTGTGGTGCCGGGTGGGGGCTGGGTGAAGCTCGTCGGGTTCAGCGGCAACAGCATGTCGGTGGTGGGCTGGGAGTCGGAGGCGACCCCGTAGAGGCCGCCGGCGGCGACCTGCGTCGCCGGGCGTACGACCTGCCCGACATCGACGGTGAGGGTCAGGCCGGCGGCACTGGCCGGAGCGGCGGGTCCCGCGACGACCACGCTGGCGGCGAGGACGAGGGCGCCGAGGCCTGACAGGCCTCGTTGGGTTGTGGTGCGGTGCATACGTCTCCCTCGGGGTTGTCGAACCGGTTCGACGCGTGGACCGATGGTGTCCCGTCATTGCGGCCAGGTGTCCGGCGCGTGAAGCCCGAGTCCGTGGAGTCAGAGTTAGCGCTCACAAAGAACGGGGCAACCCCGGGTCGGAGACTCTTTACCCGTTCGTGACCTTGCGAGGTGTGGACGGGCGGCCTCCGCCGTGTTCTCCGCCTCCGTCCGGGCGGTGTCCGCCAGGACGCGCGGACCGGTGTGGACGTCTCGGACTCGGAAGCTGTGTCCGTGCTGGTCAAAGGTGGTTCCGCGCGGGGCGGGGATGGCGCGTGGGGCGCCTGCCCGGTCGAACCGGTCGGCCGCCCGCCGTTGGCTCCCCTTCCGCGAACGAAGGTCGCGAATGTGTAAAGAGTCACCCGGCCAGGGTTGACCCGTGCTTTGTGAGCGCTAACACTGTTCGCCACGCACGCATACTCCACTTCCTGGTCGCAGGGTCGTCCTGGAAGCGGAGGGGCCGACCGTGTAGCGAACCGGTTCGACAACCCTGACCGGGTGGGGGCGCACCCCGCACCGGCGGGGGGAACGGCACGGGATCCACCGCGAACGACGAGTCAGGAGCGCAAGGATGTCTTCACCGGGATCGGGACACCCGCGCAGCGGCGCGGTCCCGGCGACGCCCGCCAACGCGTCCCTCCAGGTCAGGGACAGGGTGCTCCGGGCGCCCGGCCGGACGTCCCGCCGCGCTCCCGGCACGCCCCGGCGCTCGGCGGGGCCGCTCTCACGGAAGCCCGACAGCGACCACGCGGGACGGCCGCATCCTGACGACACCCCGTGGCCGGACCCCGGAAGGCGGAGTCCGGTCGCCCCCGAAACGATCCCCTGGAGGGACGATGGTCACCATCGGTGACGTGGCCAGGACGGCCGGAGTCTCCCGAAGCACCGCGTCGTACGCGCTTTCCGGCAAGAGATCCGTCTCCCCGGAGGTGCGGAGGCAGGTGGCCGAGGCCGTACGCCAGCTGGGCTACACACCCAACGCCGGGGCCAGGGCACTGGCCACCTCGCAGACGATGGTGATCGGCCTGCTCGCCCGCTTCCTCGAGGACGAGTTCGCGCCGGCCATGCTGCAGTACATCACCGGGGTCTCGGACACCGCCCGCGAGCTCGGCTACGACATCCTGCTGGTCACCGAGGCCGACGGGGCCCGTGCCCTGCGCCGGATCACCGACTCGCGGATGGTTGACGGGGTGGTGCTGCTCAACGTCGCCCACGACGACGTCCGGCTGCCGGTCCTGCGCGCCGCCCCGCAACCCGGCGCCCTGGTCGGCCTGCCCGGGGACTGCTCCGGCCTGGACGTCTTCGATCTCGACTTCGAGGAGGCCGGGCGGTTGATGGTGGAGCACATGCACCGGCTCGGACACCACGAGCTCGTCCTCGTGTCCCAGCCCGAGCACGTCGCGCGGCGCGGCGGCGCGTACGTGTGGCGGCTGCGGGACGCCGCCATCGAACAGGCGAGGGTCCGCGGGATCCGGCTCCACGCCGTCTTCGGCGAGTCCAGGCAACCCGAGGTCGGGGCCATACTCCACGATCTGCTGGACGCCCACCCCGGGGCCACCGGCATCCTGCTCAACAACGAGGCGGCGGCAGCGGCGCTGCCGTCCGTCCTGCACGCGCGCGGTCTCACCGTGCCCGACGACCTCTCCGTCGTCGGCCGCTACTCCGACGAGTTCGCGCGCACCTTCTCCCTGCCCTACTCCTCCATCGAGAGCGCGCCCGACCGGCTCGGGAACATGGCCGTACGCCAGCTGGTGCGCCGGATCGGGTCGGCCGAGCGGCGGAACGAACCGTACGTCGTGCGGTTCCTCTCCCCGGAGTTCACCGACAGGTCGAGCACGGGCGCTCCAAGGGGTCCGGCCCCCGTCGGCCGGGCCCGCCGGTCCGCCGGACTCCCCTAGCACTTCTCGCCCCCACAACCCCCCGAACAGAGGTGAGGAATCATGATGCGTCCAACCGACTCCGCGCGTTTGCTGCGCGCGACGGTAGCCGCCGCGGTGTGCGTGACGGTGATCGCGGGCTGCACGTCGTCCGGCCAGGGCACGTCCGAGGCGGACGACGCCTACACGTGGTGGGATCCCTACCCCCAGCACGACGACTCCTCCGACTGGGCACACCGGGTCGCCGCCTGCGGCGAGGAGGCCGGGGTCACCATCGAGCGGACCGCCTTCGACACGACGGCCCTGACCAACCAGGCACTGCTCGCCGCGCAGGAGGGGACCTCGCCGGACGTCATCCTGCTGGACAACCCCGCGGTCTCCACGCTGGCCGACACCGGGATGCTGACCACGATGGAGGAGTTCGGGCTCGACACGTCGGAGATCGACGAGAACCTCCTCGCCGCCGGGGTCGTCGACGGTGAGGCCTACGGCGTCCCGATCGGTGCGAACACCCTGGCGCTCTACTACAACGAGGAGATCCTCGACGAAGCCGGTGTGGACCCGGACTCGGTCACGGACTGGGCCTCGCTCACCGACGCCCTGGAGAGGGTCGCCGAGATGGGCCACCAGGGCATCACCTTCTCCGGTATCGGCACGGAGGAGGGGTCCTTCCAGTTCCTGCCCTGGTTCTGGGGAGCTGGGGCCGACCTCGGCGAACTCGACTCCCCCGAGGCGGTTCGGGCCCTGGAGCTGTGGAAGGGGTGGCTGGACGCCGGGTACGCCCCCAACTCCGTCATCACCAACTCGCAGAACACGGTCTGGGAGCAGTTCCTGACCGGCGATTTCGCCTTCGCGGAGAACGGGACCTGGCAGGTCAACAGCGCGGAGGGGGCCGACTTCCCGGTGGGGGTCATCGCTCTGCCCGGCATGGACGGTGGTGTCGCGCCGACGCCCACCGGAGGCGAGTTCATCGTCGCCCCGGTGCAGGGAGAGGAGTCGCGATACGAGGTCACGGCGCGGGTCGTCGAGTGCATGACCACGCCGGAGGGCCTCGTGGAGACGGCCACCACCTTCGCGTACTACGTCCCGCCCACCGCCGCCGGGCAGGAGGCGTTCCTGGAGGAGCACGAGGACCTCCGGCCGTGGGTGGAGGCGGTGCGCAATGCCAAGGGACGTACCAGCGACGGCCTGGGCACGGACTATCCGATCATCTCCGAGGCCCTCTGGAGCGCGGTGCAGAACGCCCTGAGCGGTGCCATGGACGTTGAGGAAGCGCTCGGGCAGGCCCAGGCCCGAGCGGAGTCGGAGACCAGTTGAACCGCGAACCGGAGTCAGTACCGCGAACCCCAGGACAGTACGTCGTGAGGTCGGCGCCGGGGTACGGAGGACCGCCGGCCGGGCCGGAGGCGACGGCCGGACCCGGCCGTCCCGGCCCGGGGCCGGGACGGCGCTCCTTCGCCGGACACAGGTGGACCGCGCTCGCCTTCGTCGCGCCCCTGGTCGCCTACCTGGCGCTCTTCTACGCCTATCCGCTCTACCGCAACATCGACCTCAGCATCCACGACTACACACCGAGGGCCTTCGTCCAGGGCGACGCCGACTTCACCGGCCTCGCCAACCTCACCGGTGTGCTCGCCTCCGACGCCTTCGGAGCGGCGCTGTGGAACACGGCCGTCTTCACCCTGGTCTCCATCGCGGCGCAGTACGCCATCGGACTCGCGCTCGCCGTCTTCTTCCGCGACAACTTCCCGCTCTCACCCCTGCTGCGCGCGATGTTCCTCGTCCCGTGGCTGCTCCCGATGATCGTCTCGGCCTCCACCTGGTCGTGGATGCTCAACAGCGAGAACGGGATCGTCAACTCGGTGCTCGGAGCGTTCGGAGTCGGCCAGGTCAACTGGTTGACCTCACCCGAAACGGCCCTGGCCTCGGTCATCATCGCCAACGTCTGGCTCGGCATCCCGTTCAACCTGGTGATCCTGTACTCCGGCCTGCAGAACATCCCCAGAGACCTCTACGAGGCGGCGGAGCTCGACGGGGCGGGACCCTGGCAGCGGTTCCGGCACATCACGATGCCGCTTCTGCGGCCCGTGTCCGTCATCACCCTGCTCCTCGGCCTCGTCTACACCCTGAAGGTGGTCGACGTCATCTGGATCATGACGCTCGGCGGCCCCGGCAACACCTCGACGACCCTGGCGATCTGGTCCTACCGCAGGGCCTTCGGCACGGGACAGCCCGACTTCTCCGAGGCCGCCGCGGTGGGCAACCTGCTGATCCTCATGGCCCTGGTGTTCGGCTTCGTCCACCTGTACCTGAGACGACGGGAGGAATGGTCATGAACCGAGGCCGGGCCTGGTGGAAGACCGCGCTGGGCGTCCTTCTCACCGCGGTCATGCTCTTCCCCGTCTACTGGATGTTCAACGTCTCCCTGACCCCGACGAGCGACCTGAGGGCCGACCCTCCGCACTGGTTCCCCCACGCCCCCACCCTCGAGGGGTACGCGGCCGTGTTCGAACAGCAGCTGCCGAACCTGGCAACCAGCATGGTCGTGGGACTCGGGTGCGTGGCGGTGACCCTCGTGGTCTCCGCGCCCGCCGGATACGCACTGGCCAAGCTCCGCCCCCCAGGTACGGGAACGATCGGCTTCCTGCTCCTGGTGGCCCAGATGGTCCCGAGCGTCGTCATGGTCATGGGCTTCTACGCCGTCTACGTCCGCCTCGGCTGGCTCAACACGGTCTGGGGGCTGATCCTCGCCGACTCGACGATCGCCGTCCCGTTCGGCGTCATGCTGTTCACCGCGTTCATGTCCGGGATCCCCAAGGAGATCCTCCAGGCCGCGAAGGTGGACGGCGCGGGAACCTGGCGCACCTTCCGTTCGATCATCCTCCCGGTCAGCCGGAACTCGATCCTGACCGTCTCCCTCTTCGCCTTCCTGTGGGCCTGGTCGGACTTCGTCTTCGCTTCGACGCTCAGCCGCAACAGCGAGATGATCCCGATCACCCTCGGTATCTACAACTACATCGGCAACAACACCACCCAGTGGAACGCCATCATGGCGACCGCCGTCGTGGCCTCCGTCCCCGCGGCCGTCCTGCTCGTCCTGGCGCAGCGGTACGTCGCCGGGGGCGTGACCGCCGGAGCGGTCAAGTGAGCCTCCGGACGACCCGCGCCGAAGACACCGGCCCCCGCCGACCGCACAACCACGAGGAGCACAAGTGACCGTCCACGAAGCCGCCGCCGCGACCGAGCCCGCCGGCGGTTGCCCGGTCCTCCCCTCCCGGAGCCGGGTCCGTCCGCTCGGACTCGGTGAGGTCGCTCTGGGCTCCGGTTTCTGGGGAGGGATGCAGGAGACCAACGCCTCCGCGACGCTGGGACACTGCGAGGAGTGGTTGGAGCGGGTGGGGTGGCTGGCCAACTTCGACCGGGTGGCCGACGGCACCACCGGACCGGACAGACCGGGTCTGTGGTTCTCCGACTCGGAGGTCTACAAGCTGATCGAGGCCCTGTGCTGGGAGTACGGCCGTACCCGCGACCCGGGGGCGGACGCGGCCGTGCGCCGCCTGACCGCGCGGGTGGGCCGGGCCCAGGACGGGGACGGCTACCTCAACACCTACTACGGGCACGGCGGACGGCCGCCCCGCTACAGCGACCTGGAGATGGGACACGAGCTGTACTGCGCGGGACACCTGCTGCAGGCGGCCGTGGCCCGGGTTCGTACGACCGGGCCGGGACCGGACACGCTGGTGGAGATCGCCCGCCGGGCCGCCGACCACGTCTGCGCCGCGTTCGGCCCCGGGGGGAGGGAGGCCGTGTGCGGCCACCCCGAGATCGAGGTGGGCCTGGTGGAACTGGGCCGGGCCCTGGGCGAGGAGCGCTACGTGGAGCAGGCCCGCCTGTTCCTGGACCGGCGCGGCCACGCGACCCTGCGCGGCGACCGCGTGCCCGGGGGCGGCGCCTACTTCCAGGACGACGTGCCGATCCGCGACGCGCGCACCTGGCGCGGCCACGCGGTGCGGGCGCTCTACCTGTCCGCGGCGGCCCTGGACGTGGCCGCCGAACACGGGGACGCGGAGCTGTTCGCGGCGGTGGAGCGCCAGTGGGAGAACGCGGTGGCCCGGCGCACCCACCTCACCGGCGGCATGGGCTCGCGCCACCAGGACGAGGGCTTCGGCGAGGACTGGGAGCTGCCCCCGGACCGGGCCTACTGCGAGAGCTGCGCGGGTATCGCCTCGGTCATGGTCTCCTGGCGCCTGTACCTGGCCACCGGGGAGACACGGTACGCCGACCTGATGGAGCGGACCCTGTTCAACGTGGTGGCGACCGCGCCGAGCGCCGACGGGAGGGCCTTCTTCTACGCCAACCCCCTGCACCAACGGGTCGTGGGGGACACGTCGCAGGACGGTGTCCCGAGCCCCCGGGCGGAGAGCGGAGTCCGGGCACCGTGGTTCGACGTGTCCTGTTGCCCCACCAACCTCGCCCGCACACTGGCCACCTGGCAGGCCTACGCCGCCAGTGCCGACGGCGGCGGACTGACCCTGCTGCAGTACGCCAGCATGCGGATCACGGCGGATCTGGGAGGGGGCCGGGTGCTCGGGGCGGAGGTCGAGACCGCCTATCCCGACGACGGGCTCGTCACCGTCCGGGTCACCGATCCGCCGTCGGGTCCGACGGCCCTGCGGATGCGCGTGCCCTCCTGGGCCCGAGGCGCGGTACTGGAGGAGGGGGGACGGCGCCGCCCGGTGGAACCCGGGCTGGCGGTCGTGGAACGCGAACTCGTTCCCGGAGAGGAGGTCCGCCTCCTCCTGCCGCTGCGGCCGCGCTTCACCTGGCCCGACCCCCGCATCGATGCCGTCCGCGGCTGCGTGGCCGTGGAGCGGGGGCCGCTGGTGTACTGCGCGGAGTCGATCGACCTGCCGCCGGGCCTCGACCTCGCCGACTTCCTGGTCGACACCTCCTCCGAACCCGTCGAGCGGGACGGACGGGTCACGGTCCTCGGCACCTGCGGCACCGGGGAGGGACCCGGGCAGGCCTGGCCCTACGGCGGGCGGGCCCGGGCGGGACGCGACGGCGGCGCCGTCGAGTTCACGCTCTCCCCCTACCACCGGTGGGCCGAGCGCGGGCCGACCGCCATGCGGGTCTGGCTGCCGGTGCTACCAGGCGCCCCGGAGGCCTGATCCGGCCGGGAGCGCCGCGCGGCTTCCCCGGCTCCCGGGACGGGGGGCCCGTCTCCGACGGCGGGCGGTCTTCGTCTGGGCCGGCTGCGGGTGGACAAGCTCCAGGCCCGCCACGTCGAAGCGATGTTCGCGGCCATCGAAGAAACCAACAGCCACATCCTGGAGTGCCGCGAGTCCGACGACGTGAGGGTGCGGGCCTCGGTGCGCGGGCGGCGGGTGATCTCGCTGTCCACCAAGCACCGGATACGCGCTACCTTGCGCAGCGCGTTGTCCGAAGCGGTCAGGCGTCCGGACCTGCCGGTGTCGGTGAACATCGCCTCACACGTGCGGTTGCCCTCGTGTCCGCGGAAGCGTCCGTTGGTGTGGACACCGGATCGGGTGCGCCAGTGGGCCAAGGACGGCACGGTGCCGGGAGAGGTGATGGTGTGGACCCCGGAGCAGACCCGCGCTTTTCTGGTGCACGCGAGGAAGTACCCGTGGCTCTACCCAATGTTCCACCTGATCGCGGTCAAGGGCCTACGCCGAGGAGAAGCGGTCGGACTGCCCTGGTCCAACACGAGGTTGACCGATGGGCAGATCGACATCCGTGTTCAGGTGGTGCAGTTGGCGTGGGAGACGATCACTTCACCCCGAAGAGCGCGGCCGGGCAGCGCACGATCACTCTGGACGCGGACACCATCAAGGTGTTGCGGGCCTGGAGGCGGTTCCAGAACGAGGCCCGCCTCAAAGCCGGTACGGGCTGGGTGGACAGCGGCCTCGTCTTCACCCGTCAGGACGGTTCAGGGTGGCATCCGGGGCAGGTCAGTGACTGGTTTCTCCGCGTCGCCAGGGCTGCCGGGTTGCCGCCGATCACGTTGCACGGGTTGCGCCACGGAGCCGCCTCGCTGGCGTTGGCGGCCGGGACGGACGTGAAGGTCGTGTCCAGCGAGCTGGGGCATGCGACCACGCACTTCACCCAGGACACCTACCAGTCGGTGTTCCCGGACGTGGCCAAGGCGGCGGCCGAGGCCACCGCCGCGCTCCTGCGAGGCCCGGCTCCGGTGACGGCCGGGTAGGCGAACCGGCGAGCACACCAGGAGCCACACAGCGTCCCCAGCCCCAGGTCAGTCCCCGGGCTCACCCCCACTGGCCTGGGGTTTCCTCGTGCCCGGTGCGTGTTCCCCATCGGATCAAAGGTCCTCTGGAGGTGGCTTCAGGGAAGTGTCCACTCCGGTGAGCATCGTGCCTTTCGCGTCCTGTTGTCGCGTAGCAACTGTTGTCATCAGGGCCGGTTTCGGTCACCTATTCCAGCGGGGCGCGGAGGCATCATCCGGCGCGGGCGGCACCGTGTTTGCCCAGACGTTCGCGCTCACGTGCGCGAACGCGGTCATTCTCCGTTTCTCCCGCTACCAAACTTCCCGAAGGTCCCTCTCACCCAGGGTCACGCTCTTCACTCTGGGCTCATGGTGCTCGCGGGGTGGCGTTCCGTAACGTACCGGGTGCCTGAGCCGCCCGGAGACGGACCCTCAGACCAGGGTCGTCATGTCCGGGTGTTCCCCGTGCACATCCCTACCCTGGGAGCGATCCCCCTCGTGAGAAGGCACATCCCCTGGTCCCTGACGGCCGCGACGGCCGCCTCCACCCTCGTACTGGGGCTGCTGTCCGCGCCCCTGGCCCTGGCCGAGACCGACCCTCACTCACCCGCCGATCGCACCGTTCCGGTCCCCGACACCTGGGAGCCGGGCGAGGCCAACACCGAACCCGTGGGCGGCGAGCCGCCCAACGAGCCCTGGGCCCCGCCCGGAGCCGAGGACGAAGCCGCCCCCGAGGCCCGCACCGACGGTCCCGAGGCCCGGGTTCTGGGCTGCACGAGCGAACCTGGCCGAGGTCTGCGCGAGCACTACCCCCTGGAACGCCACCAGATCAGCGACCGCATGGAACTGACGGTCAACCTCAGCGCGGGCAACGCCGTCCTGCGCCACCGCAACCTCACCATGGCCGGAACCGGGCTGGACCTGTCGGTCTCCAGCTTCTACGACTCCAACGCCTGGGACCTGTGGCACGGTAACCCCTGGCTGCTCTCGCACGGGCACAACGTCGGCCTGGACGTGGACAACGCCACCGGCGTCATCTTCCACGGCCCCTCCGGGTACTGCGTCAACTTCGGCGACGGCGAGGGAGGCGAGTACGACCAGCCCTCCGGGCTCAACGCCGAACTGGAGGAGAACTCCGACGGCTCCTTCGACCTGCGCTGGCACCGGGGCGAGTACGCCGACCAGGTCTGGCACTTCACCTCCGAGGGGTGGTTGTACTCCCAAGCCGACCGCAGCGGCAACACCCACAGGATGCGCTACGACACCGAAGGGAACCTGGCCTCGGTCGTGGACACCCAGGACCGGGTGACCACCTTCGACTGGGACGGCGACGAACTCGCGGGCATCACCGACCCGGTCGGTCAGGCCGCAGCCGAGTTCACCTGGAACGGTGACGGCGACATGGTCACGCTGACCGACCGCGCGGGCCAGGACATCGAGTTCGGCTACGACGACGGCCTGCTGACCTCGATCACCGACGCCACCGGCGCGGTGTGGACGATCGCCTACAACGACAACGGTGACGTGGCCAGCCTGACGGTACCCGACGGCAGCGAGGACGGGGCCACCACCACCTACTCCTACGGCGACGGACAGACCACGGTCACCGACCCCGAAGGCGGCGAGTCCACCCTGGAGTTCGACAACCGGGGGCGCCAGACCTCGGCCACCGACCAGGTCGGCAACACCCGCTCCCAGACCTGGACAGCCAACTCCGACGTGGCCACCACCACCGACGCCCTGCAAGCCTCGGTGACCTACACCCACGATGAGTTCAACAACCTCATCGGCATCGAACTGCCCACAGGGGCAGCCACCTCGGTCGGGTTCGCCGACACCGCCAACCCGGCCAAGCCCACCAGCGTCACCACCCCGGACGGGGACACGTTGGAGATGTCCTACAACGACGCGGGCAACCTTACCTCGGCGGTCCAGGAGGAGATGGACATCGAGGTGGCCGACATCGCCTACCACTCCAACGGTTTGGTCGACGAGGTCATCGACGCCAACGGCAACACCACCGACTACTCCTACGACCGCGCCGGGAACATGACGGCGATGGACGAACCGGGGCCGATGGGCACCACCGAGTACGGCTACGACGCCCTGTCACGGGTCACCTCGGTCACCGACGGCAACGGTGTGAGGCTGGAGTACGGCTACGACCGCCTCGACCGGATCGTGTCCATCTCCCAGGGCGGCGACCTGCTCCAGGCCATCGACTACGACGGCAACGGCCGCCAGACAGCGACGCACACCGACCAGGCGAGCGTGGAGCACGCCTACAACGGCCGCGGTGACCTGCTCGAAACCGTGCGCACCGACTCGGCCGGGAGCGAGACGACCACCTACGCCTATGATGCCGCGGGCAACGTCACCGAGATGGTCGAACACGGTAAGACCACGACCTACGGCTACGACGCCGCGTTCCGCCTCACCTCGCTGACCGACCACACCGGCGCCGAGACCACCTTCACCAACGACGCCAACAACCGCCGTACCAGCATCGAACACCCCGACGGGGCCGTGGAGGAGCGCACCTACGACGACTCCGGGCGCCTGACGTCCATCACCACCACCGGCGCCGCCGACCAGGCCCTGGTGGAGGCCTCCTATTCCTACGACAATGGCGGCGCCGACAGCGACCAGTTGCAGTCGCGCACCATCCAAGGGGACACGGAGACCTTCACCTACGACGGCCTGGACCGGCTCACCAGCGACGGCACCACCGACTACACCTACGACGACGTCGGCAACCTGCTCACCGCCGGGGGCGAGGAGTTCGCCTACAACGACGCCGACCAGCCCACCAGCGCACGCGGGGCCGAGGTGGGTCACGACGAGGCCGGGAACATGACCTCGCGGGGTGAGTACGTCTACGAGTACTCGGTGACCAACCAGACGCTGCGCTCCCACGACGGTGAGGGCGAGCTGGCCTCGTGGCTGAGCTATGACACCACCGACCAGACCCAGATGCGCGGCGTCACCGACGTGCACGAGGGCACCCGGGTGGAGCGGCAGTTGTCCAACACCGCCCTGGGGGTCACCAACATCGCCTCCGAGGGCGAGCGCACCAGCTTCGTGCGCGACCCCGAGGGGCGTCTGGTGTCCATGGTGGCCTGGGACGGTGATGAGCGGTTCCACTACACCCTCGACCACCAGAACACTGTCCTGGCTCTCACCTCTGAGGGGTCGGAGGCCGAGTCCCCGGACGTGGTCTACGACTACAGCCCCTACGGCGAGCGCACCTCTGAGAGCCTGGAGGGGACCGAGGCGGCGGCGTTGAGCCCGTTCGGGTTTACCGGCGCCTACCAGTTCCAGGACGGCATGGTGCACCTGAACCACCGCTTCCACAGCACGTTCACCCTGGGCTTCACCCAGCCGGACCCGTCCCGGCAGGAGTTGAACAACTACGCCTACGCAGCCTGTGACCCTGTCAACAACACCGACCCCACCGGGTTGAATACCATGCCCTCGTGGCAGTGTGTCCGATCGGCCAGTTACTTCGTAGCTGGATATGCGGGTTTGGTTCTGAGTGTGCAGTCAATTCTTTTTTCGGCTGGGGCGGCGACACCTGGGGCCATGGCGGGTGTTGCCCTCGGGGTCTACGGGGTCGTTGGAGGAATCGATGGAATGGCAACCAGCTGTTAGGTTCGTCTGGTGAAAAAGAAAACATCTGACCGTCTCACTCTGATCTCTCTTTTGATGGGGACAGCTGTCATGTTCGCCCTTTTGGGTGAAAGACTTATTGGCCCCAGGGAGCCTGATGTGATGGGTCTCTTTTTCTTCGCCTTTGGGGTGATCGGAATTTATTTCATAATAATGCATTTTCTTAAAAAGAACTCCGACTGAGCGGGAGGGCCGCTGTCGACGGGGGCTGACCTTCGTTGTAGCGGGCCTCGGGGCTACCGAATGCCCGGTGAGCTGTAAGATGGCCGATCGGTAATCCCTGGCGCGGGTTCTCGTTCCGTTATTTCTGTCGTCGGATGGTGCCGTACCTACACCGTACTGCGGGTACGGCATGACCCCGGGGTAGGGAGGATCGCTCCGGGGTCTGGAACCGGGGTCCGCCTCAGGTCACGGCCGCCTCACGACGGTCCCGCGCAACGCCTGGTTGTGCGGGACCGTCTCGGGCAGCGCAGCGCATGATTCGAACCTGACAGAGTGCTTTTCTGGGCTGACGAGGCGGGGTGTGGATTTTCCCTTCCTTGTCGAGGAACTTCCTCTGCTGGTTTTATCTACCAGAGCCCGGCTGGCATGATGAGCCTATGACATCCCAACCTATCTCTGTCGGAGATCGATGGTTCCCTTCCAAGGGCGCGGCGACCAAGGAGTTCCAGTGCATCTTGCGCAGCTACGACATCGGTGCCGCAGTCACCGACCCCCGGGATGAGCAGCTCCTATTGGACCTCGTGCAGACGCACCAGAATCCGCTGCAGAAGATCGGCCTGGGAATCGAACGGTTCGAGGTCCGGGTCAATCCTCAACATCGGCGCAACCATTCTTTCTTCATCGTCCGGAGCGACGGTACGGAGGACGACTTCGGTTACACGAAGCTGATCGAGGGCCAAACCGCCTCCCGGCGGGTTGCGGCAGCGATGCGTCATGAGGTCCGAGAGCAGATCGAGGAGTTCCACGCAGCCGAGTTCGCCAAGCCCGGACCTCGTGTATGCCCGATCGAGGGCACCGAGATCACACACCCCGGAGACTGCCATGTCGACCATGAGAGTCTCGGGTTCCAGGAGCTGGTACAGCGGTTCGTAGATCAGCACGGGGGCTGGAGCGCTTTCGAGCTGTACTCCCCGCCCGCCGGGGAGGAGATCGGGCAACGTCTCAAGAGCAGGAAGCTCGCATCGCAGTGGCACGCCTTCCACTCTCGGGAGGCCAGGTTGCGGATCGTGTCGATCAAGGCCAACCTGTCGACGCTCCGGAAAGGCAAACGGCTTTCTAGGTGAAACAGCCCTGCCGTTGACAGTGAGCGCTGGGTTCGCGTCGTAACCGGGATGCGGCTGTTTGTGGCCGCAGGCGGCCTCGTCAGTGCGTGCCGGTTCCTGGGCGGGAACAGGGCGGATGGCGCGGCTACGGGCGTTTGGTGGCGCCCCGCGGGGCGCACGCCGGGCCGTCCCGGGGTGGGCCGCCAGGGTCACGGGACGGCAAAGTGCTCCGCGAGGTGGCCCTCCACCTGTACTGGACCCTGCACTGCGGAGCACACGGGGAGCATTTCAGGCCCCGAACCAGGCCCGGCGCCTCGCCTGTTCGACTCGCGCACCCTGTCTGGCCTGGGGTTTTGTGGCGCACCCGGCAGGATTCGAACCTGCGACCATCGGATTAGAAGTCCGGCGCTTTCGTGTCCCTACGTGCCACCGGGTGCCGTTTCGTCCCTATCCGTCCGATCACCGCCATCGTTTCGTGTCAAGAGGTGCCGCCCGGTGTCGTGCCAGTCCGGAACTGCGGAGCACGAACGGAGCACACACCGACCCTTGATGGCGTCCGATGGCACCTCACGAGGTTCTCGAGGAGTCGGTCGTCTATTGTGGCGCGTGCGCCGGGTCGTCCGAGAACGCTGCCTTATCCCAGGCGTGGGATCCAGCCCTCGGCACGGCCGTTCTCGGTGGCCTTGACCTCGACATCGAACCCCTTGACCAGGCCGGTCGCCCGTGCCACTACCAGGGTGGCGGGCACGTCGGACTCATCCCCCTTACAGTCCAGGTTGCGAGTCCTGGAGCGCTGTGAGGACCAAGACCGGGTCAAAAGCCCGGCGCCACTCTGCTGCTACATCATCTGGCGCAACCGACAAGTCGAGGACCGGTACCTACGTGCCATCGTCGACAGAGCGAACGCTGCCTGACGCGGCACTAACCGGTACTCACCATCGCTTTCTGGATGGACAATCGAAGTGTGACGAAGTATCGCTTTCTGGTTGTTCAACGGGTTGGAACGGAACCATTCGTCCTCACGAGGACCTACCTAGACGTGGCGCGCGTCGAGCGCCTCCGCAACGCCGCATTGGACGACGTGAGCGACCTGGACGCGGCGTACGAGCTGGCCAGAATTGCGTTGAATGATCTTGAAGCTTTCGGCACGGGCGGAAGCGAGACCCTCGATGACCAGGAGGCCGCAGTTCTCCTCAGGTCCCTGCGCGCGGTGCTGAAGCGTCTCGGCGTAGCCTTCGACCTGCCCTTCCGGGACTTCAAAAGCTTCAAGCGCTACTGGACAGACCAGGGGATGAGCGGCAGTTACGACGCACGCCGACGCTACATCAACAGTGTCTTCGGGCCGGTCCTGAGCCAGTTGGACGAGTACCACCCCCACCTCCGCCAGGGCCGAGACCAAACGAGCCGTATCACCGATGTCACTCGCCGCCGACTTCGCGACGGCCTCGCAGGCGTGTGGTGGGGCGGGACGCTTGACGCGGAGGAGTTCCTGAGCCGCCTGTACGACCTCGACAACCTGCCCAGCCACGACTCCCGGTACGCGACGGCCGCCCAGGACATCTGGCAGCACTGCATCAACAACCCAGCTGACTGGGAAGATGACTGGATCTGGCACGACGAGCGGTTCGGCCTGGTCGGCAACGACGAAGCCCTCCTGCGGTTCCTGGTCGAGATGTTGCACCCGGTGGTGCGTACCGATCCTGCCGAGGTCGAGCGCCTGCATGCCTTCTTCAACGAGACGCTGGCACACGACGGTTACGAGCTCATCGAAGCGAACACCATCAGCGGCGCACCGATCTTCGCCGCTCGCACGATCGGTGCTGGAGTGCCCGGCGCTTTAAAGAATCTGATCTTCGCTGCGGACGGTCCGAAACCAGAGTTCGTGCTCAGTGACGCCATCAACAACGATGTTCAGATAGTGAAGAACGAGCAGTTCTGCCTCGTGTACAGCCAGCCGCTCGGCGCTTCCGGCCTGACCTGGGGCGAGATGATCACCTGGTGGCGGACCCGAGAGTCCTTCCCCGAGACCATGACGGACAGCGAGGTCGGACGCGCCCTCTACAAACGGCTGTGGGCGTCCCTGCACAGCGATCCCGAGCGGCCCGAGTGGCTCTCACCCGAGCAGAGGGTGTTCCGCGCCTACTGCAAGCTGTACCCGATCAACGAGACAGGAGTCGGCCATCCGGCGCTGCTGCCGCAGGTGTACCTGCACATGGACCCGACGACCCGCAAGACGCGCGGAGGCAAAGACAGCGTCCTCGGCCGCGAGCGCATGGACTTCCTGCTGCTGCTTCCCCAAGGAGTCCGCATCGTGGTGGAAGTGGACGGCCAGCACCATTATGCCGAGGGCAAAGAGGCGTCCCCGCGGCTGTACTCGAAGATGGTCGCCGAAGACCGGGCGCTACGGCTCAAGGGGTACGAGGTGTACAGGTTCGGCGGGCACGAGCTCGGCCTCCGCAGCGCTCCAGCGATGCTTCACAAGTTCTTCGCTGAATTGATAGAGCGCCAGCGGTAAGTTCCGCCTCGCCTTGGAGTGGACGGCAAGGAAGGGTGTTCAACTGCCGCGAGAATTTGGCGACTTCGCGCGGGGTTTCGGACACCGACGAGGCACTCCCACGCGTTGTCCACCTCTGGGCCGTGGTTGATAGCGTATGGCGCGGCCGTGGTGACACAAGACAATCGAGCTGCTGTTTCCTGCCTGTCAGTTTTCGAAACGCTGGACCTGGATCTTAATATTGGGGTCTTTCGACAGGAGATGCGGCTGGCCCGGGAAGGATTGAACGGCATCGAACAGTTCGCGATCCCTGCGGACGGTCAACTTGCCTCTGATCAGTCCGAGAAGGTCAGCCCACTTCTCTTGCGGAAGTTGCCACTGTAGTTTGCTGGCGATCACGGTGTCTGTGAAGGCCCTCAGAGAAAGTGATGCCTGGTTCGGATTGAACCTGGTGATCAGGTCTTGATAGATTGGATCGGCGCTGGCAGCGACACCGTTGCCGTTAGTCAAAAAGACCTCGATAACTCCGAGGACGTACTTCCGGCTCAACCCCTCCGGGACGTCGCCGTGCTGACCGACGAGTTCCTGGAGTCGGCGTGCGATTGGCGGCTCGGTGTAGAAGTTGTTCCAATTGTTGTGCGCGTCGATTAGCTCGTTCAAGGCGGCGTCGATTTCCCAAGCCCGCTCCTCGGATGGGAGATAGGTCGCGCCGTTGACTAGATCGATGAGCTGACGGGCAAGGCCTGCCTGTTCCTGGTCGCCGTTGGCTCGGAACCGGCCAAGCCGGAATCCGAAGTTGTACCGCGTCTCGTCGGAAACCTGTCTCCAGAGGTCAGGCCAGAGGCGGCGGATGTTGTCCAGGGTCTCCGGTCCGGTGGTGGGGTCGGTGTAGCGACCGAAAAATCCGGAGGCAAGTGGGTCGGCTTGAACCGGCGGGAGGTTCACGAAGAAAGAGCTGATCTCGTTGATTGCGCCGTCAGTGAGCCGCTTTTCCTTGACCTTCGTGAGGAGCTTCTTCACCTGTGCAGTGATCTGGTCGTAGGGCAGCGTGATCGCATGCTTGATGCAGGCGCCCAGCCAGTGTGCCAGTTGGAGACCATCCAGCTGGACCTGGTTGGGATGGGCCGCGCTCGCCCAGTTCCGCATGTAGCGGATGAGGTCGAGCTCCTGGAAGCCGATGTCGCTGATCAGCCCGATCTCTCGACAGCCATTGAGAAGCTTCTGATCGTCGAGTTTGGGCAGGTCGTCCTCGTCCTTGAGGTCCTTGCGCTTGTTGTCGGACTTCTCTGCGACTTCATAGAAGTACTGGAGGTCGAAGTTCACGACACGTTTGCGGAGCTCGAGGACGGTCTCGTCCCAGAGGTAGTTCAGCGCTGCGTCGAAAAGGCCGACAGACCCCGCGATGATCATCTTGGAGATATAGCTGGCCTGCCCCCGCTTGTCGACGGGCAGCTTGGTGAGCGCGAAGCCGCTGCTCTCCATCAGAGCATGCCGCTCTTCGAGCCCGACCAGAATTCCGTCCGTGGGAAGCCCCGACTTCGCGAGGATGTCGAGGACCAGTTCCTCAAACGACTGCAGCCCTTGGAGGGCCGTCTCACGCTCCCCGGTCGCGATCTCCACAGTCGCGCGAGGCTCCAAGTGTTCACTCACAATCACGAGGATAGAGCAGCCAGCGCAGTGCGGGAGGATTAACCACTGGGTTACGAGTTGACCGACCCTGAGCTCAGCGGCCTCGTGTCTCGTGCCTGATGTGATGGACGCATCGAAGTGTGCTGGGATCGTCTGTCTGAGTAGTCCTGACGCCGCCGAGGCTCTGTTCGCTGGGCATGGTCTCAGTGAGGTCCCGATGACGCGATGTGCCCCGTCCACCACGGTCACCTTCGCTATTAACGAAGCACGGGTCGACAGGACCCGGCGGCTCTGACCCTCGCTCCCGCGGCTTGAGTGCGCTGGAGACCTACTCGCCTCAACCTCCCGGGCCCACTACTCGACCCGTACCGCACGACCACTACAGGATTTACAACGCTAAGAAAGCGGCTTCCTGATGACCAATACCAACACCAGCACCGCGAACCGCCCGTATTGGCAGGACCGGCCGTGCCCCGAGTGGTGCCACGCCTTCCACGGGTCCAACGACTCCATCGTGGACGCCCGACACTCCTCCGGCACCGCCGAGCGGATGACCCTGTCCACCGAGGAAAATCGCCGTGCCACCATCCCGCAAGCGGACGGGAGTAACCGGTACGAACTCGTGCCCGCCGAGGTGGAGACCTACCTGGAACAACACCACCTGCATATGTTCCCGCGCGTGGTGCTGTCCGTAGACCCCGAGGGCGGCGACACTCCCCACCGCACCGTCCACCTGACATTGGACGAGGCCCGCCTCCTGGCTGGCCAGATCAACGGGTTCGTGGACACCGGGGAAGGCCACGACCCTCAGACCCTGCAGAACGCGGCTACCGCCGACCTGTACGTCCAGCTCGCTGAGGTTCTCACCGAACTGGACCGGCGCTCCGGCCTGGACCCGAGCCAGGAGGTCAAAGCCGAGCACGCCGGCATCGACCAGGACCCAGACGACGGCGAGTACCGAGTCCGGTACGTGAGCGAGGCCGCGCACGCTGCGGCCCTCGAAGAGCTCGGCGACAGCTAACCTGACCAGCGGGGCTGTGCAGTCGTCTTAGCCGCGTAGCCCCGCCCAATGTGACCATCAGGAGGGCGGCCCCACCTGTTTCGTGTCGGTTGTGGTGGAGGTGCTGGCGCGTGCCGGGATCGCCTCCCGTCACCTGTCCTGGAACGCTCGGGCAGCGAGCTGGACACACGTCGGCCCCCGGTGGGTGTTCCGGGGGCCGATGCGGTGCAGGAGGATCAGCGGCCTTGAACCTTCACCTGACGGAGGAAGGTGCTCCACTCGGGAGAGGGGAAGGCCAGCTGCGCGTCGTCGGGGTGCTGGGAGTCGCGGACGGCGGAACCGGTCGGCAGCTCCGCCACCTCGACGCAGTTCTGGCCTCCACCTCCGCTGTAGGAGGACTTGCGCCATGACAGATTCTGCATCAGTGTTCGCTCTCTAACGCCGCCAGGACACCCTGGAGGAACTCGCGTGACTGAGCCGGGGTGGAAGCCGCGTTGTGCACCGCGTGCCACATGGCGTTGTACCGGGCCAGCTCAGGATCGGTCTCTGCGAACAGACTATCCGTAGGAGTTCAGGAATACCTGACATCAAAGTTGGTCGTATTCCATGCTGCGGAGATGTCCGTGGTCGTCGAGTGAGTGACACACCTGTCAGCGTCGCGGCACCGGCGGCTGGCATGGCTGAGTTGGCTGTGATGGCCGGTCTGACGGGGCGTAGCCTTCCCGGTCAGCGGTCCATGATGGAGCCATGTCTGATGGTTCTTCCGGTGCTTCGCCAGCGAGCACTCATGTCAACGTGGTGGCCGATGGGGTTACGAGAAGCTTCGTATGGGAGGAGGACGCCCGTATCGAGGTTCGCAATCTCGGCAGTGAGATCGTCATTGAGGCGAATGCCGCAGGACTGCGCACCCTCGCCGGTCATCTGCTGACGCTTGCCGAAGATGGAACTTCAGACGGAACCCATCTGCACCTTGAGGAGTACAACGGTCTCGAAAAAGGCTCCGCACATCTGATTCTGGAGCGCTGTGACGAGGAGTAGACGTGTGCCGTATGCGCTTCAGAAAGGCTTCTCATGTGCCGGGTTCACCGTCCGTCGCTCGGCTGAGCGGTAAGTGTGGCGACTCATGACCGGCTCGTCATGGAAGCTATGACTGGCCGGTCATGGCCTCCTGCGTGTGGCCTGGCCACAGTGGGCGCATGGATGGATTCGAAGAAGGAATTCGCGCTCTGACGCGGCTCGGCTCGGGCGGGTGCGCCGATGGTGGCTGACCTGCTGACTCAACGGCTGGACGCTGGCCACTGGGGGTTCAAGGCCGCACGGTTGAGCGAGGTCGCCGAACTCGGGATACCGGTGCCGCCTGCCTTGTGTCTTCGAGCCGAGGACCTGTCGCGAGCGACCGCCGAGGCCGTGAACGCGACCAGGACCTGGCTCCGCCTGTACAGGTCCTGCCGCGTGGTGCTCCGGACCAGCGCTCACGAGGACCTGGCGGAAAGCGCGCAGGCGGGCCGTACCGTCTCCCTGCTGAACTGTCCTCCCGAAGCTTCGGCGCTGTTGCGCGCCATCGATCAGGACCTCCTCAGCACCGAGAACCTCGGCGGTGGCAGCGGGGCCTGCGTCATGGTCCAGGAGCAGGTCGAGGCGCCCCTCTACGGCGTGGCCTTCTACGAGGACGACCACCTGACAGTGGAGGCCACGCGGCACACCGACGGCATCACCGCAGGGCGTTCGCCTCAAGCACACGCTCGGGTGGAGGGGAACCGCTTCCACATTACGACCCAGGAGTCATCCATCGCGGGGATGCTGCTGACCCGTCGTCTGCTCCAGACCTGCCGCTTCCTGCACGAGCACTTCGGCTTCGGAGTCGACGTGGAGTGGGCGTGGACCGGCGCTGCGGTCGTCGTGCTCCAGGTCCGTCCGATCACCAGGAGCCTCCTGGAGCGCGCCGCATGAGCGCGATGAGCAAGCTCGACACCATGACAGCCCTGGGCAACCACGGACTGCTGCGCATGCCCGTCCAGGTCTACCGCCGTCCGGGGAGGGTGACGGCCCGAATGGTCCGTAGCGGCGTGGGCACCGACGAGGCCCTTGTCGTCCGGACCGGATCCGAGACCGAGGAGCGGAACCTGCCGCGCCTGGTCGGCGCGGACGCCGAAACCGCGGCGGCGTGGATCAACGAACTGCCGCCGTCGTTGTCGGCGTTGGTCCAGCCCTACGACCAGGTGCTGTTCTCCGTCGAGCTGGCCGTCTACGACGGTCTGGAGGCAGCCGAGATCATCCCCGGTATCTGGGAGCTGGACAACCAGCTCACCCCAATCGTGGTCGGTGTCCAAGGTGATCGAGTCGACCTCACGGCTCTCGACACCGGAACCGCTCAGACGGCGAGGTTCCACGACCTCACCCGTGGCCACTACGAGAGCCCCGCCCAGGTGGACGACTGGCAGATCGCCACGGTCGTGGAGTGGATCCGCGGCCATCGCCGCGACCTGACTGCTCTGCTCCAGGACCTCGGCCACTCCTTCGGGCTCAAGCTGCACTACTCCACCCGCTTCGGACTCTCCCCGCAGAACCTCCGCAGCACAGTGCCCCACCGCGAGACCTGGACGGGGACCCACAACTCACCCCGCCCCGCGGTCGCGGTCCTGGCCTCCACGAACGAACCGATCCCCAGCGGTCCGCTGCTGCTCGACGTGTCCCTCGCCCGTGAGCAGTACGCCCAGCTCACCCGCTTTCTTGACCGCCTGCGGAAGGCGGGTACCAGCGAGGTATACCTGCGTTCCGGGCTGCTCTCCCACCTGGCCATCAACCTCCGCGAGGCCGGAATCACCGTGATGAGCGCTCATGGGTGAGTTCTGGGTGCTCGAAGGCATCGACGGAGCGGGTAAAAGCCACCTCCTGTCCTGCCTCGCCGACAGCACCCGCGAAGCGGTCGTTCTCCGCAAGGACGCCTTCCCCATGTCAGGCAACCCCTGGGCGGACGAACGCCTGTCAGCGATGCACCGCCTCACCTGGGGCTACGACCACGCCGAACCCGTGTGGCACTACCCGACCCGTTACTGGCTGCACACCCTCGCCGCCTGGTACGAGCTGTTCCACCACGTCCACGTGGCACCTGCGTTCTCCTCCGGCCGTTCCGTCGTGGTCGACGGCTGGTACTTCAAGTACCAGGCCCGGATGGCGCTCTCCGGCGACGAACGACTGGAGGACCTGGCCGCGCGGGTGTTCTCGGCCCTTCCCCAGCCGGACCACATCGGCAAGCTGTCCACACCAGCGGACCTGGCCGCGACCCGCCGCGACGGAAACTCCAAGCCCTCCGAACACGGAGCCTTCGTCACCGGTGAGGCGACCACGTCCGCGCGGAGCTTCACCGACTACCAGACCCGCACCGACCTCGCCCTGGGCTCGCTCCTCGCCGCCCACCCGGCTCCCGTCCACACCGTGGACAGCGGATCCGGTGCCGAGCACCTTCTGTCCATCCTCCGTAAGAAGGCCGCGCCATGAACCTCACCGCGCCCGCGGCCGTTCCCACCGGTCACACGATGGGGGAGCGGCTGGCTGACTACGTGCTTCCCAAGGTCCCGATCGACCTGCTCGCCGCCACCAACGGCCGGGCCTGGGTCTACCCCAACCGCTCCCTGTCCTTCCTCCTCGGCGGGGACAAACGAGAGGGGAAACGGTTCAACTGGCGCCGTCCCTACTTCACCGTCGCCGACCGGGTCCTGCACTGCGTGGTGCCGCCGGGCCGCGACTACGCCCACCACTACACCCAGCTCATCCGCGCGGCCTGCGCACTCACCGGGCTCCCCGCCGACGTCACCACGGAACCCCCGGCACCGGGGCAGGGCCTGGAGTTCATGGACCACTGGCTCCCCGCACGCCTGCCCGCGAGCGACCGGGTGATCCTCGGCTACGTCGAACCCCTCCTCCGCGACCACAGCACCGACTGGACCCACCGGCCCGGGTTCGGCTGGTGCACCGCCCGCGTCGGCAACACCACCGTCCTCCTCCTGGGCTGCGAGTTCAGCTTCTGGGGCGACCTCGCCGGAGACCTGGTCACCGCCCTGGCCGCACGCGGGCACACCGGGGGAGTGGTCTACGTCGGCAAACTCGGCGGGCTCCAGCCGGACATGGCCCCCAACACCCTCGTCGTCACCGGCACCACCACCCGCATCGAGGGCCGCCGCGTCACCTGGAACAGCGCCCTGGACCTCACCCAGGCGCCCGCCACCCTCCGCTCCGGAGTACGGCACGCCACCATCCCCAGCGTGCTGGACGAAACCCGCACCTGGTTCGATGCCCACAGGGCGGACTTCGACGTCGTGGACCCCGAGATCGGCCACATGGCCCGCGCCGCCACCACCGCAGGCGTCTCCTTCGGCTACCTGCACATCGTCACCGACAACCTGTGCGGCACCTACGAACACGGCCTCTACCGCGAGCGCGCCGCACCCGTGGCCACCGGGCGCCGCCGCTGCCTGCACGACATCGAGACCATCCTGCACCGGAGCCTGGCATGACCATCACCGCACCCGTCACCGTCCTCGGCCTGGACTGGAGCACACCGGACACACCGCGCCTGCGCACCACTGACACCGCCGCCCCTGACGGCAGCCACCTCCTCCCCCTCCTGGGAGAACACACCTTCCGCGTGGACGGCGACGAGCGTTACTGCGTCGGCTGGTTCGACCTCACCGTCCCCGAGGGCAGGCACGTGCGGTGCCGCACCGACGAGACCGTCACCAGGGGACGGCAGTGCCGACGCTGCCAGTACAAGGAAGGCTTCGTCACCGCCCACCAGGCCCACCACAACCCGCACGCCCTGCCGGACAACATCCGCGACTACCTCCAGCAGCCGCACTGGCTCTACCTCGACGTCTTCGCCAAGGGGATGACCAAGGTCGGCACCGCCGCCGCATCCCGCCGACGCAGCCGTCTGGCCGAACAGGGCCCCGTCGCCGCCGTCTACATCGCACGCACCTGCGACGGCATCGCCGTCCGAACCCTGGAGGCCGCCGTCTCCCAGCGCCTCGGCCTGCCCCAGCAGGTACCGACCCGCCGCAAGGTCCTCGGCCTCCAGGACCGGGTGGACACCGCCGCGCTCACGATGCGGCTCACCGAAATCGCCGCCGAGGCCACCGCCTACCTGGCCACGATCACCGCGGACCAGCCGGGCACCGAGGTGTTCCCCGACCCGGAACCGTGGGTCCGCCCCGCGTGCGCCACCACCGTCTTCGACGCCGTCCCGGTCCTGGCCTACCCCGCCGCCCTCACCGAGGGCACCCACCACCTGCGCGTTACCGGAGCCAGCGGACCCGTCGCCCTGTTCACCACCGAACCCGACTCCGACGCCGCCCGCTACTGCGCCGACCTCACCGCGCTCATCGGCCGCCGACTCGTCCCCGCCACCCCCGAGGACGCGCCCAGCAGCGCCCCGACCCTGTTCTGAACCCGCCCCTGCCTGCGAAAAGGAGAACCGTGGACGACACGCTGAGCGAGATCTGCACCTTCTGCTGCGAAGTCGAAGGCGGCGACGACTCCAACCTCTTCTACGACCTGGGCCTGGCACACGCCCGCTCCGACTACGTGATCCACGAGAGCGACCACTTCGCCGTCATGCCCTGCATCGGCGCCCTGACCGACTGGTACCTGCTCATCGTCTCCAAGCGCCACACCCTGTCCGTGGGCTGGCTCGACGACACCGAACGCGCCGACCTGCGCGCCCTCATCCCGCAGGTCACCGACCTCGTCCGCAGGCGCAGCGGCCTGGACAGCCTCGTCTTCGAACACGGCAGCCTCGACTTCCGCGACAAGGGCGGCGCCTGCTACGACCACACCCACATCCACGTCGTGGCCACCGACCGCGCCCCCCAAGCCTTCCTCGACCAGATCCCCGCACCCGTCACCATGCGCCCCTGCCCGGACTGGATCGCTGCCGCCCGCCACCTGGTGGAGGACCGACAACGCTCCTACCTCGCCCTGGGCACACCCGGACAGGACTGGATCGGCACCGCCACCGGAGCGCCCTCGCAGTTCTTCCGCCGCTGCCTGGCCTCCTGGATGGGCGCCGAGGAAGGCGAATGGGACTGGCTCACCTTCCCCCAGACCGACCGGGTCCACCGCATGAGCAGCCTCCTTGCCGCGGGCTGACACCCAATCCCCGCCCACGAAGGAGGAACCGGCGCCCCGGCGTAGGCTGGGGCGCGTGGTTCACACCGAGGACTTCGTGCGGCGCGCGACCCGCGCCGTCCACACCGCCGCCGACTCCATGGGCCTCACCCCATCCCAGGAACCCGAGCTGATCCGGGCGGGGGAGCGGGCCGTGTTCCGCCTCGACAGCGGCAGGGTGATCGCCCGCGTCGAGCGCTCCGCCGACCGGTCCCCGGAGGCAGCCCGCGAGGTGCGCGCCGCACGCTGGCTTGCCGACCAGGGCCTACCGGTGAGCCGCCCCCTCCCCGGAGAGCAGCCCGTTCCGGCCGAGGACACCGTCGTCACCCTCTGGGAGGCCGTGGACGGGGAGTGGACCGTCCCCCGGGAACTGGCCGTGCTCCTGCGCTCCCTGCACCGGCTCACTCCGCCGCCAGACCTGGACCTGCCCGACCTCGACCCCCTCGACCGGATCCGCGAGCGCATCGACACCGTGCCCCGGCTCACCGGTCCCCAGCGCGACCAACTGCACCAGGTCCACCACGACCTGGCCCAGCGCCTTCCCACGGTGCGCTCCGTCCTGGGACGGCGTGTCATCCACGGCGACGCCAACATCGGGAACGTGCTGGCCACCGACCACGGGGTCGTGCTCTTCGACCTGGACGGCATCTGCTGGGGTCCGCCCGAATGGGACCTGGTCCTGACCGCCCTGTACCGGGACCTGGGCTGGCACACCGACGCCGAGTACGCCGACTTCTGCGACGCCTACGGATTCGACGTCACCGCATGGGAGGGCTACCCGCTCCACAAGGCGATCCGCGAGCTGCGCATGACCACCTGGCTCGCACAGAAGGGCGGCGAGAGCCCGGAGATCGACGCCGAGATCGACCGGCGCGTCACCGACCTGGGCGATCCCGAGCGCCCCCGGTCCTGGCACCCCTACTGACCGGCGGCCACCATGGCGCGCGCCTGCCGCAGGAACCGCGCCGCCCCGGGCTGGTCCCGGTGGGGTAGTACCCGCCTCGCGAAGTCGTCCAGGTACCCGGCGCACCGCGCCGACGAGGTTGCCCGGACCAGAGGAATTACCTGTTCGCCGATGTGGCTGGCCTCCTCCACCTCACCCTGGCCGAGGACGGCCGCGGCCAACACCAGGCGGGTGAACACCCGGCTGCGCGCGTACTCCTCACCGGTGGAGGCGGCGAGGCTCTGCTCGGCCAGGCGGCGGGCGACGTGTGCGTGTCCGAGGTCCCGGTGACAGTGCGCGACCTCGTCGGAGTACTCCGAGTGGTCGAAGTACCTGATCCACTCCGGGTCCGTGGCGGGTTCGCGGCTTCCGAACGCCCGCTCGGCCTCGCCCATAGCCCGGAAGCAGTCACCCCTGTCCTTGCGGGCGGCGTGGGCACGGGCCTCCATCATCAGGAACTGGGAGCGCATCGTCGCCGTCGCGCGAGTTCCAGCTCCGGTGAGGGCGGCACGCGCCAAGTCGCGGGCCTCGGCGTGCGCCCCCAGGTAGTTGGCCTGGTGGCTCATCGCGGACAACACGCTCGCCCCCAGCAGCCGGTCCTCGGCGTGTGCGGCCAAGTCCAGGGCCTGGACGAAGTAGCGGCGGGCGGCGCCGTTGCGCTGGGCGTCGTAGGACATCCAGGCGATGGAGAGGACGAACTCGGCCGCCACCGTGAACAACGACCGCCGTACCGCTTCCGCGTGCGACCGCCGTAGGAGAGGGACGACCGTGTCGTTGAGGTAGTGCACCGCTGTGGTCCTGGCATTCTCGCCACCGAACCGGTTGTCCAGGGCGCCGAACGCCGCGGTCGCGGCGCGAACCGCGGCCACCGGGCCCTCCTCGACCAGAGGGGTCTCCTCGGAGGAGGCCGTGTTCCGTACGAGCCAGGAGAGCACGGCCGGGCTGGTCGCTGAGGTCCCGGTTCCCTCCTCCATACCCGGTGTGTGCTCGACGTCCGCCTGGGCCAGCCGTCGCAGGACCGAGGCGGCCTCCTCACCCGAGTCGTTCAACCTCAGAGCGAGCTCGGCGGGCACCCGCGCCATCTCGGGCGTCGGGATGTCGTGTCCGTGCGTGATCCCGTCGAACGCACGGATTCTGGACTCGGGCTTGCGGATCTCGCGGCTGCCTTTCAGGACTCGGGAGACCATGGCCTGGGACAGGTCGCACATGCGGGCGATGGCGTCCTGCGCCAGGTCGGTGTGCCGCAGCAGCAGCCGGATCAGCGCGTTGGGGTCCCGGTCAGCGACCGCTCGCCGCACCTCGGGGATGCTCCAGAACCGGCTTGGAACGCACGAGCAGTCACCGGGCTTTCGTGCACGACCGCAGTTTCCGCAGAACACGGCATACCTTCCGAATCGCTTCGCCGGAGGGGGAGTGGAGTGGCACCGAATCCTACGGTGACACCGGATCTTGGAACCATGACCGGCCTGTCATAACCACCATGCCTGCTCCGTCATAGCGATGTCAGGTGTTTCTCCAGACAGTGAGTACATGAGTATCTCAACGCATAGCTCGCTTCCTTCGGGTTACTGCTTTCCGGCGGAGGGCTGATGCGACGTCTTCCTTCCCCCCGCTCATCTCGGGACGAAACGGTGTTGTTGCCTCGGCGCATCAGCTTCGATGACCCGAACACCTCGGGACTGCTGTGCGGTTCCGACACCACTCACCTCTCCCAAGCCCGCCGATGGGCGGCTCAGGCCACCCGGACCACACCGTCCGCCGCGCATCCCTTGGTCGTGTCCTTGGTCGAGCTGCACACGAATGCTCTACGGCACACCGCCTCCGGTCTGCCGGGCGGGCAGGTGCGGATCGAGATCGAGCGGCGCCGTCTCCTCTTCATCCTGCGCGTGACCGACGACGGGCCTCGCCCCAGTGCGGCGGCAACCGTGCCCCGATCGGCTCCTCCTTCCTCACCGGAGGGCGCGGGGCCAATGTTGGCCGAGAGCGGCTACGGCTTGGCCCTGGTCGACGCGATGGCCCTGTACTGGGACTTCTCCGTGAGCTGCAGCGGTGGATTGACCGTTCGCGCGGCCTTCGACCGGTCCGGACGCACGCGTAGCCAGCAGTGACGAATGGCCAGCGAACAGGGGCGGGGCGTATTTCGTGGCTGGGGTTGAAGGTGCTCGCCCACCCAAGGGAACATCGACCACCCTCAGCGAAAAGGGCACCTATTCGCTGGGCTTTGGGGTGCTTTGTGACTAATTGTGCAGAGTGGGTGAGAAGCGCGGTTTCGGGAGCGTACAGCCCCGGGGCTATTGACACTCATCCGCGAGCACACAGGAAGAACCGGCCTCGTTCGCGGGGTCGCTGACAAGAGAAAAGGGAGCCCCGAGCTGGTGCTGTGAACACCGGCCCGGGGCGTGATTCCCACCTGAGTACACCAGGAGGAAACCGTGGAGAAGCATAGCGGGCGGCACCGCAGGCGCCGTCAGGGTTGGGGCGAACAGGTGCGCTGGGTTCTCGGGGTGGTGCTCGCCGCGTTGTTCTGCGGCCCCACCGGCACGAGTACGCGACCGGCGACCGAGGTCCGCCCACCGCTGCGCTCGCGGAGTGCGCGAAAGGACCGCGAACCAGCCTCGGTACTGGCTGCGGCCAAGGAACGTACGGATGTTCCTCGGTCCCGGCCCGGAGAGGAGCAGCCGAGGGAGGCTCCGGTGCGGGTGCCGCCGCAGCGGACTCCGTATACGGGGCCGCGTGGGTGGTGTGAGGACGACGAGGGGGTGCGCGGGGTGCGTCCCTACCTCGCTCGGCACGAGGACCGCGTCGTCCGTGCCCACAGCAGGGGAGGCGTGCAGGCGAACCGAGGTGAGGAAACGGCGGGTGTTCGAGGCCCGGCGGCATCACCGCCTTTTGCTCCTGGGGGCGGTGGCGAGGGTGAGTTCGCTGAGCTGGTCCACCTGGTGCGGCGCTGGCAGGCGATCTCCACCTGAGAAGGAAGAACCCACGCCGGGGTGGTGCTGACCGTGATCACGGATTGGCGCCGCCCCGGCCTCACGTGGCGGAGACCAGAAGAACCTCTCGGGTAGTCGTCAACACCTGCGCCTGTGACCTCGACACCAGAGCCGGGCAGGTGGCCTCGCCCGTACGTCGTGTCAGGGCGTGGGCCGTTGAGGGGCCTGTGACTCCGCCGGTGACGGGGCCTTTCCGGGGGCCTGTGACTCCGCCTGTGCCTCCGCCCGTGGGTGGGCCGCTTTGATCGGCCCACCTCGTGCGCGTTATCAGTGCAGGTCAAAGGCCCTGTGGGTGGGCCGTTGGAAAGCCAGACTTATACCCAGTGGGTAGTCCTCTTCACGTAGGCGGGCGGGCCCGCCCCGACAAGCGGGGGCGGACCCGCCCGCCTACGTCTACCGTGGCCTCAGCTCACCTGCGCCTGCCCCCTCTTCCGCTGCGCCTCCTTCCTGACGGCCTGGTCTGCCCTCTCTTCCTCTCACCAGACCAGGGGCACGCGAGTTCTGTCACCTGCCACGCGCAGGCTTCCCCTGGCCGAGAAGCCATGGAAAAAGGATCTTCTCCTCCCGGATGGCAATCGCGATCCCTTCCCATGAAGAGTCGCTCTGGTGCGATCGAGGTGGTCGGAGCGCTCTCGCCTATCGAGTGGCAAAGCGCGATTTCCTGTGCCTGTGAGAAGCGCATGCGCGCTTTCCCTGCGGCTTCCTTGGAAGTGGGAAGGTGGGGTGTGAACCTCCACTGAACCCGAAGTGAACCCCGGGCCAGTGCATGGGCCACCGACTGGGCCAGCGGGTGGGCCACTCTTAGCTGGCCCACCCTTAATCGTGCTGCTGTGCAGGTCAAAGCCCCTGTGGGTGGGCCAACGGCCGTCCAGACTTGTACCCAAGTGGATAGTTCTCGTCACGTAGGCGGGCGGGCGCCCTCGCTCAGGCGTGAGTGCGCCCGCCCCGCCCGCCTTCACGGGTGCTCTGCTCGTGTGGCGTCCCTTCTTTCTTCGCCTTTTTCTCAGTGAAAGTCTTTCGGCTTCATAGTGAGAGATAAAGCTGATCCCTTGTTCCTGTGCAGATCCCAAGATCGCCCAGCTCCAGGCGCTGCATCACAGCGTTCCCTGTTGATTCCTGCCACGTGTTTTTTGTTGTCCCGGTCCGCGCTTCGCGTGACCTCGTCTGTCAGCGGTGAGAGGTGGCGGATGCTGAGCCGTGTGAGGCCCTGAGGTTGGGTGTCGCATCTTCGTTGGGTGCGTCTTCATAGGGGTTCATCGGGGCGAAGAGGCCCAAGACGACGTCGGGGGAGGGCTGTGGCGTGGTGGCGAGGAGAAGCACTGCTCTAGGACGGGGCGATCCGGGGCGGGTTCCAGGCTCATGGTGTGGCCCCGGGGGCGTGGGGCTGTCAGCGCCCCGACGTCGGCCCCACCGTGCCGTGATGTCCCAAGGGGCCTAAGGCGGGCTGGTAGGGGCGGACGGGCCGCGTGGTGGGCGCGGTAGGGCCCGCGTCGCTGGCCCCTGGAACGGCCCTGGTCAGGGCCATGGCAGGAACAGGGCGAAGCCGGGCGTATCGGACGGTCGGGCGGGGGTGTGCGCCCATCGGACGGCGGTTGTGTCGAATCCGCTTGACCACCTTTACGAGGTCGAGCGTGGATGCGTGGTGCCCCGCCACATGCGGGGCCGTACGCCGTATTCGTCCAGTTCAGAGGTGGTAGCGAGGTGGGTCGTGTGGGTGTGAGTACTCCGGTCGCGGTGGCCGAGATTGGTTCGCTGCCGGTGGTGTCCATCACCGGAGTCCTAGACCCCCTCGGAGTGCTGATGACCGGCAGGTGTGGTGGGTGTGGTGTGCGTGGGGAGCGAGACGAAGGTGAGGCCGTGCATGGCCGCGCGTGAGGGGTCCACGTTCAAACGGTGTGGATGCCGCGACGAGAGCACCGGTAGGGCGTTGGGGGCAAGGTGTCCGCAGCTCAAGCGCCGGACCGGGGGCTGGAACCCGGCCCATGGGGCGTGGGCGTTTCAGTACGAGCTTCCCCCGACCGGTGAGGGTGGGCGCCGCCAAGCCCGCAGGGTCGGCCTGGCCTCCCAGGAGCAGGCACGGAAAGGGTTGGCGCGCGTCAAGGCGTTGATCGGCTTGGCGGAGAAGGATCCCACGGTCGAGATACAGATCGCTGACTTGGTCCAGGCGGCGTTGAAGCAGCGCCGCCCACTCCCCGATCTGGAGGAGGTGCGCAAGCGGGTGGCGATGGCGGTGGACGTGCGCGCCGAACCACCCACGGTCGAGGTGTGGTTGGGGGAGTGGTTGGCGGGCAAGCCCGATCTGGCCGCGGGGACCAGGGCCTCCTACGCCGGGCACATCCGCACCTACCTCGCCCCACACCTGGGCCGGCTGCGGGTGGACAAGCTCCAGGCCCGCCACGTCGAGACCATGTTCGCGGCCATCGAGGAAACCAACAACCACATCCTGGAATGCCGCGAGTCCGACAACCCCCAAGTGCGGGCCTCCGTGCGCGGTCGGCGAGTGATCTCGCTGTCCACCAAACACCGCATCCGCGCGACTCTTCGGAGCGCGTTGTCCGAAGCCGTCAGGCGTCCGGACCTACCGGTGTCGGTGAACATCGCCTCACACGTACGGCTGCCCTCCTGCCCCAGAAAGCGTCCGCTGGTATGGACACCGGACCGGGTACGCCACTGGACCAAGGACGGCACGGTGCCGGGGGAGGTCATGGTGTGGACCCCGGAACAGACCCGCGCCTTCCTGGTGCACGCTAAGAAGTATCCGTGGCTGTACCCGATGTTTCACCTGATCGCGGTCAAGGGCCTACGGCGAGGAGAAGCGGTCGGACTGCCCTGGTCCAACACCCGGCTGACGGACGGGCAGATCGACATCCGCATCCAGGTCGTGCAGTTGGCCTGGGAGACGATCACCTCCACCCCGAAGAGCGCAGCGGGCCAGCGCACGATCACCCTGGATACGGACACCATCAAGGTGCTGCGGGCCTGGAGGCGGTTCCAGAACGAGGCCCGGCTCAAGGCCGGTACGGGTTGGGTGGACAGTGGCTTGGCCTTCACCAAGGAGAATGGCGCAGGATGGCATCCGGGGCAGGTCAGTGACTGGTTCCTGCGCATTGCCAGGGCCGCCGGGTTGCCGCCGATCACGTTGCATGGACTCCGCCACGGAGCCGCCTCGCTCGCGCTGGCCGCAGGAACGGACGTGAAGATCGTCTCCAGTGAGCTGGGGCATGCGACCACGCATTTCACGCAGGACACCTATCAGTCGGTGTTCCCGGACGTGGCGAAAGCGGCGGCCGAGGCCACCGCCGCGCTGCTGCGTGGCCCGGCTCCGGTGAGGGCTGGGTAGCCGAACCGGCGAGCACACCAGGAGCCACACGGCACCACCGACCCCAGGCCAGTGCACGGGTTCACCCCGACTGGCCTGGGTTTTCCTCATGCCCGGGTCCAGTCACCCACCGGATCAAAGGTCCCCTGGTCCAGGACGTACTCTCGAGGAGACGTGCCGCCGGGGACAGGCACCTGGCGAGCCGACTGCGGCCGTGGCCGGGTCAGGGGGTGTCGACGAGGCCGGTGAGCACCCGGCGCACCATCCGTTCGAACAGCACGTGTGCGTCCTGGGGCGCCTTGGCTTCGGGGCTGTACGCCAACGCGGCGGTGATGAGCGGGTGCCGCTCCTCGGTTGCGGCGGCGGCCAGGTGGGACGCGTGCGCGTGTGGGGGATCGGTGGCCGGGTTCCGGCGGCTGAGTTCGGTTCGGGCGAACAGGGCCACCAGACCGTTCACCAACCCGATGGTTTCCAACTGGGCGGTGTAGGACAGCGAAGTCGGGGCCAGCGCACGCAGCGCGCACTCCAGGTAATCCATGCCACGAGGTCCGAGGACGGGTTCCGTAGGCAGGTCGAGCAGCCACGGATGGGACAGGTACACCTGCTTCGCTCGGCTTGCGAGCCCGGCGAGGTCCTCGACCGGATCCCCGCTCAGCGGGTCGCCGAGCTCCATCTCCCCAGCAGCGGCATCGGCCATCAGATCGAGCAGGTCCCCTCTGGTGGAGACGTAGCGGTACAGCGAGGCCGGACCGGTGCCCAGTCGTTCGGCCACTTGCCGCATGGATACCGCGGCGAGCCCGCCCCCGTCCGCCAGTTCAATCGCGGCGGCAGTGATCTGCGCCCGGTCGCGCAACGGTGCGGGGCCCCGTGCCCCCCGTTCTGGGCGATTCCACACGGTCCTCGGTTCCTCGGCCACCGACCCCCCTGTTCCATGTTGGGACGTGTCGCCTATCCTAATACTGAGAACGCTGATCGCAGTATTGGAAGGAGTGGGAGAGTGGACCGACGACAGTGGACCCCGACCAGGTGGGCGCGCAACGGTGACGTTCGGCTGGCCTTCGACACGTTCACCGGGGCGGACAGCGGGGAGCCGCTCCTGCTCATCATGGGCCTGGGCGTCAGCCGACAGTGGTGGCCGGACGGCCTGTGCCAGGCCCTGGCAGATCAGCGTTTCGCGGTGGCCCGCTACGACCAGCGCGACGCCGGCGAGTCCACGCACCTACCGCCGACGAGGACCCGCTTGCCGGTCACCGCCCTGTTGAGCAGACGGGCCACGGCCTACACGGCCGAGGACATGGCCGACGACGCCGTCGCTGTGCTGGACGAACTCGGGTGGGGCTCGGCGCACCTGTTCGGAATGTCCCTCGGTGGGGCCGTGGCCCAGCGCGTCGCGGTTCGGCATCCGGGCCGTGTCCGCACTCTGACCTCCATGTCGGCGGTGCCCGGAGACACGGCGGGGCTGCGTACCCTGCGCTACATCAACCTCCGGTCCCTCGCCCGCCTCAGTCGGATGCGTTACCCCGACACCAGGGAGGGCGCCGTCCAGGCCGCCTTCGCTGTCAGCCGGTTCTGCGCCTCGCCCGGTTACCCCTTCGACGAGAATGAGGAGCGAGCGAGGGCCGAACGCCTCGCCGACGCTGGTGCCCGCGACACCCCGGCGCAGAGCCGTCAGATCGGGGCTCAGTGGCACGGCTCGGCGATCAGCACGATCACGGCTCCCACCCTGGTGCTGCACGGCCAGGGCGACCCTCTAATCCGACCGCGCGCGGCCACCGTGATCGCCGCCCGTATCCCCGGCACGCGCCTGGTCACGCTGCCGGGTGTCGGGCACGAGATCCCCGCAGCGATGTGGCACACCGTCGCCGTGGAGATACGCGCACTTGCGGATAACGCGACAGACCCGGCCGGGCCGCGATCGCCCGAGACCCTTTGAGGTGCTGGCAGTCAACACCCAGGAGGAACTGAATCTTCCCGGGCGTGTCCGAGTGGTGTGTCCTGCGGGGCTGTGTGGCGCCACAGGGACGCATCAAGAGTGGGGTCGTTGGGTCACGGAACGGCAAAGTGCTCCGCGAGGTGGGTGCCCACCTGTACTGGACCCTGCACTGGGGAGCACACGGGGAGCATTTCAGGGCCCGAAACGCGTCGAGGACCTCCTTCGAGATCCTCGTGCACCCCGTATGACCTGGGGTTTTGTGGCGCACCCGGCAGGATTCGAACCTGCGACCATCGGATTAGAAGATCCCCACCATGGCGGCTTCCCGCAGAGGAGCTGGAAGGCCGGATCCGGTGCCCTCCTTTCCTCGGCACGCAGATGAGCTCGATGGGAACAACGCAGGCCCTGGGTATGGTCGGCCGACCATGCGGCGAGCGGGATGAGTACCGGAACGACGGGACGCCCCGAGGACGGTGCCGCTGTGCCCCCGGGCAGTCCCCGGGCAGCCCGCGGGCCGCCCGGGCGTCCCGCGGTCCGGCCCGGCCCGGTCGTCCCCTCAGAAGCGGCTGCCGGGCCTGGCCACGCTCACCGTGCCGGAGAAACCGCGGGCCGCGGCCCGGGCGCCCTCCTCCCACATGCCGGGGTCGGCGAAGTGGGTGAGGACCAGGTGGTCGACCCCGGCCTCGGCGGCCAGGTCCCCGGCCATCGCGGCGGTGAGGTGGCCGTGGCCGGTCAGGGCCTGGTCGTCGGCCTCCAGGTAGGTCGCCTCGCACACGAACAGGTCGGCCCCCTCGGCCGCGCGCACGACGGCCTCGCAGTACCCCGTGTCGGAGGAGAAGGAGACCACCCTGCCGTCGGGGCCCTCGAACCGGAGCGCGGCCGAGGGGACGCTGTGGTGGGCCCGGAAGGAGCGGAAGGCCGTCCCGGCCACCTCATAGCGCGTGGTCCCGTCCATGGCCATCTCCCTGGGCTCGAAGGACTGGGCGATCGGTCTGTTCATCGTGGGCAGCGTCGGGATGCCGAAGACCGCGTCGAAGGCGGCCAGGCGCTCGGCCTCCCCGGCGGGGTAGTACAGGGGGATGCGCGGCAGGACCTCGGGGAAGGTCCACCGGTAGGCCCAGGCCATGAGGTCCAGGCTGTGGTCGGCGTGCAGGTGCGTCACCACGATCCCGCGCAGCCGGTCGAGCCCGTAGCGCGCGCAGTAGGCCAGCAGGGATCCCGGTCCGGCGTCGACCAGCAGGACGCCCTCGTCGGTGTGCAGCAGGTAGCAGGAGGCGGGGCCCTCCGCGGTGGGCGCCGTGGCGTTGGATCCGAGGATTTCGAGTTCGAGCATGGTTCCTCCGTGGTGGGGTGGTCCGGTGGCCCCCGGGAGCGGGGGTCGGGGCGCTGATCTCAGAGGGCGGGGCCGGGGCGGTGGCCTCGGGGAGCGGCTTCCGGGAGCGGTCTCAGGGGGTGGGGACCAGCAGGGTGGCACGGCCGGGAACGACCGCCAGCGACACGGAACGGCCGATCCGGGCGTCGGGTGGAACCCGCACGCCGAACACGTGGCCGTGCGCGTCGACCGTGAGGCGGACGGCGTCGCCGACGAACTCGGCGTGTGTGACCTGAGCGGTCACGGCGGAGGCGTCGTCGCGGTCGGTGACGGTGAGGCTGTCGTCGCGCAGGAGCAGGCGGGTGCGGCCGTGTTCGGTCGGCCCCGTCCGCAGGTCCGCCACGGGGATCCTCCACCGGCCGTCGAGCACCGCGGCCTCGCCCTGGGAGCGCTCGGCGTCCAGCAGGACCGCGTTGGACAGGAAGTCCGCGACGAAGGGGTCGGCGGGGTCCTCCCAGAGTTCCCGGGGCGTCCCGAACTGCACCAGGGCACCCTCGCGCATCAGGGCGATCCGCGACCCCAGGGACAGGGCCTCGCGCTGGTCGTGCGTGACGATCAGCGTGGCGCACCCCGAGGAGGAGAGCATGGTGGACAGCTCCCTGCGCAGGCCGCCCCGCAACTGCGGGTCCAGCGCCGCCAGGGGTTCGTCCAGGAGCAGGACGTCCGGTTCGACGGCCAGGGCCCGCGCCAGGGCCACGCGCTGGCGCTGGCCGCCGGAGAGCTGGTCGGGACGTCGCCCCGCGAGTTCGGTGAGCTGGGTCAGCTCCAGCATCTCGGCCACCCGGCGGCGCCTGCGGTCGGCCGGGAGTCGCCGGGCGCGCAGGCCGTAGGCGATGTTGCCCGCCACGCTCAGGTGCGGGAACACCGCGTAGTTCTGCGGAACCAGGCCCACGCCCCGGCGGGCCGGGTCCAGGTGCGTGATGTCGCGCCCGCCCAGGCCGATGCCTCCCGCGGCGACCGGGGTGAGCCCCGCCACCGCGCGCAGGGTGCTGCTCTTGCCGCAGCCGGAGGGGCCCACGACGGCCACGGTCTCGTCGGGCAGCACCTCCATGGACACCCCGCTGACGGCCTCGGTGTCGCCGTAGCGGATGGTCAGGTCGGACACGGTGAGGCCGGACGCGCGGGCGGCGGGGTCGGACGCGCGGGTCCCGGGTTCACGGAGATCGGTCACGGAGTGCTCCTCAGGGCGTGCCGCCGGGCCAGCACGATGGCCGTCAGCACCGGGGCGACGAAGGCGATGAAGATGATCGACTGCGCGGACGCCGGTTCGAGCCTCTGGGTGGAGTAGGAGTCGAACAGGGCGAACGGCACGGTGGGCGTGGCGGGCGGGTTGACGAAGAAGGAGATGTTGAACTCGCCGAAGGAGAGGGCGAAGACCATCGTCATCGCCTGGGTGAGGGCGATGAGGCAGCCGGGGACGGTGACCGTGGCCAGCACCCTGGCCGAGCCGGCACCCAGGCTGCGGGCGACCTGCTCGTTGAGGCGCAGGTCGTCGTCGGCCAGCGCGGGCACCAGGGCGGCCAGGGTGAAGGGCAGCGTGAACACCACGTGGCCCATGACCAGCAGCAGCCCGCTGGGGCGCAGCGCCGCGTAGGCGCTCACCAGGGCGACGCTCAACGCGATGCCCGGCACGGCCAGGGGGACGTTGACCAGGTATCCCGTCAGCCGGGTCAGCGGCGAGGGGTGGCGGGCCACCCACCAGGCCATCGGACCGCCCAGGGCGAGGTTGAGTACCACCACCAGCGCCGCCACGGCCAGGCTGCGGCCGATGACGGGGGCCAGCGGGGGCCAGGCGTGGGCGAACCAGTCCAGCGTGGCCCCTCCGCCCCAGGGCCCCTGGGAGAAGTCGACGCTGGTGGCGACCACCAGGGTCGCCAGGATCGGGACGAGGACGAAGGCGCACACGGCCCATGTGACGGCGCGGTTCACGAGGCCACCGCCCGTCCGACCAGGCGACCCATGCCGCGGCCGAGGACCAGCGCGGCGACGGCCATGGCCGCCAGCAGCACCGCCAGGGTGGAGGAGGCGGCCAGGCGGTAGCCGGTGGTCAGTTCGTTGGCGACGTTGAGCGGAAGCAGGCGGATCCCCTCCGAGAGCGTGGCGACCGTGCCGTAGCCGCCCAGGGCGATCGCCGCCGCCGTGCCCCCGGTCTCGATGAGCGCGGGCAGCAGCAGGGGCAGGGTGACCGTGAACAGCACCCGCGCCCTGGACGCGCCCAGGGTGCGGGCGCTCTCGGTGAGCGAGGGCGCCAGCCCGGCCGCGGCGGCGCGCAGCGGCCCCAGGACGCGGGGCAGCGAGAAGTAGACGTAGGCGACGAGGAGGCCGGGCAGGGTGTAGGCGAGCCCCGCGAAGCCCTCCCACAGCGGCGCGAGCAGCCCGGTCCTGCCGTTGAGCACGATCGCGAAGAACCCGATGATGATGCCGGGCAGGGCGATCGGCAGGGTGAGCAGGGCGTCGGTGGCGGCCCCGCCGCCCCCGGCGCGGTCCTGCCGGGCCTGGTGCAGGACGACGGGGACGGCGATCACGAGCGTGGCCAGGACGGCCACCCCGGCGACCAGCGCCGACGCGGCCAGGGACTCACGGACGGCCGCCGAGGCCAGGGCGTCGGCGTAGTGCGCCAGGGTGGGGCCCCCGTCGGCCGGGGACCGGCCCAGACCGAGGGAGTTGGCCACCAGCACCACGACCGGGTAGGCGCTGAACAGGCAGATGAGGATGAGGGCCGGGAGCGCGGCGAACCACGGGGGCGGTGTGCCGCGACGCACGCGCGCGGTACCGGGGGGCACTAGAAGCCGACCTCGCTCTGGTACAGGTCGATGAACTCCTGCTGCCGCTCGCCCTGTTCGAGGTAGTCGATGGTGATCGCGCGCTCGTAGTCGGACTCGGGCAGGACCTGGTCGGCGAGTTCCTCGGGCATCTGGCCGACCACCGGGCGCATGTACCCGTCCGCGAAGAGGCCCTGGCCCTGGTCGGAGAAGTAGAAGTCCAGGAGCTCCCTGCCGTTCTCGGCGTTGGGGGCGCCCTCGACCAGACCGACGATGTAGGGGATCTGCAGCGAGCCCTCCTCGGGGATGACGACGCTGACGTCGACGCCCTCGTCACGGAGCTTGTAGCCGTTGAAGTCGGTGTCGATGAGGATGGGGATCTCGCCCTGGGCGACCTTGGCGGTGGCGGTCTGGGCCGAGGTGGAGGCGCCGTTGTCCTTCAGTTCGGCCAGGTAGTCCAGGCCCGGCTGCCAGTCGGACAGGTCGCCGCCGAGCGCGTGGTTGACCGCCGTCGCGGCGGAGTAGCCCACGGCTGCCTGGGTGGGGTCGAGGTAGCCGACCTTGCCCTCGTAGGCGGGGTCGAGGAGGTCCTCCCAACTGCTCGGCACGGGCGCGCCGTCCAGGTGGTCCTCGTTGACGATGAAGGCGATGGTGCCGGTGTGGACGGCGGTCCAGTTCCCGTCGGGGTCGCGCAGGTCCTCGGGGACCTCCTCAGCGCCCTCGGGCACGTAGGACTCCAGGACCCCGGCCTCCACGAGCTGTCCGGCGAAGGCGATGCCGGTGTAGGCGACGTCGGCGACGGGCGCGCCCTTCTCCGCCTGGAGCGCGGCCAGGGCCTGCCCGGAGTTCTTCGGGTCGTTGGGGGCCTGGATCCCGGTCTCCTCGGTGAAGGCGGCCAGAACCTCGCCGTAGTTGCCCCACTCGGCGGGTGAGTTGTAGGTGATGACGGTGCCGCCGTCGCCGGTGGCCGAGGCCGGGGGCAGGTCGGCGTTGCCGCAGGCGGTCAGGGCGAGGACGCAGGTGATCGCGGCGGCGCTCAGGACGCCGCGGCCGTGGGTGAGGGTCATGGGGACTCCGGGGTCGGCTGCGGTACCCGCCGGGCACCGCTGTGCGGAAGTGCGTGATTAAACGATTAATCAGTGCGGTGACCTGAGGTTTCGCAAACGGTGACCGGAGGCCGAACGCTGGTGGAACAGCGTCCCGCGCCGTCGTCCCGCCGGTGCCCGGCCGGAGCGGGAGCACGGTACTTTCGAGTCCACGGCCACAGTCCCCCCGAGGAGAGCCATGCCGGAACCGACCAAGCGCGCGACCCTGCGGGACGTCGCGGCCGGGGCGGGAGTCTCGGTCGCCCAGGCCAGCTTCGCCCTCAACGGCACCGGCCGCGTGGCCGCCGCGACCGCGGAGCGGGTCCGCCGGGTCGCCGCGGAACTGGACTACCAGGCCGACGGCCGGGCCCGGGCGCTGCGCACCGGCCGGCGCTCCGCCTACGGCGTGGTGATCCGCAACATGCGCAACCCCTTCTTCCTGGACGTGCTGCGCGGCATGGAGACCGTCGCGCACCGCGAGGGGGCGCTCCTGCTGATCATGAGCTCGGACTACGACCAGGAACGGGAGAGCGCCGCGCTGCGCAGGCTCGCCGCCGAGGCGGTCGCGGGGATCGCCATCGCGCCCATCGGACGGCGCGGCCGCCTCCTGGAGTGGATGGACCGCCACTCCCACGTTCCGGTGGTGGCCTTCAACTGCACACCCGAACCCGACCGGGAGGGCGCCGCCAGCCGCCTGTCCACGGTCGGCCCCGACGACGAGGAGGCCGTCGCCCGGGCCGTGGCGCACCTGGCGGAGCGGGGCCACCGCGAGGCCACGCTTTTGATGGCCCCCGAGTCCCTGGCCGCCGACTGGGGGCGCGAGGAGGCCTTCCACCGCCGCTGCGCCGAGCACGGAGTGACCGCTTCGGTGGCGCGCGGCCCCCTGGACTACGACGCGGTGGCCCGCAGGTCCGCGGAGATGATGACGCATCCCGGGCACCGCGCCCTGGTCGTCAACTCCGACCACCTGAGCGCCGCCGTCTACGACGCCGCCCGCTCCCTGGGCCTGCGCGTGGGGCGGGACGTCAGTGTGGTGGGCCACGACGACCTGCCCACCTCCGCCCTGCTGGACCCGGGCCTGACCACGATCGCCGTGGAGCGCGAGGCCCTGGGGGAGCGGATCATGGACCTGCTCGTGGAGGGCCCCGGCACCGCCGTGCGGCTGCCCGTGCGCCTGGTGGAGCGGGGGTCGGTCGCGGTCCTGGCGTGAGACCGCCCCGTCCCCCCGCCACCCGTCCTCCCGCCGTCGCGTACCGTCCCCCGAGGCGGCGAGACCTCCGAAGCGCTCCTGACCGCGGCTGACAGCATGGCCGACGCGGTGCTGACAGCCGTGGCGCGCTGCCCCGGGAGGGACTGTGTCAGCCAGGGGGAGGACGGCTGTTCGCCGCGTTCAAGGGGGCGTCGGGTGTTCGCCAGGGTGTTCGGCTAAGCGTGCGAACAGGGTGGGCGGGGCTGACAGGGCAGGTCAGGTCCGGTTTCGGGTGTTCGTTCGGGTGCCCCGACTTACAGCGTTTCCCGTCTGGTGTCTGTGCGGGGGAGGGGCGGGCGCGGAGGGGTTCCGCAGCCGGGGCGCCCCGTCCGGCGGGTGCGGGCGGCTCCTGCCGGGGGTGAGGCCGGCTTCGTCCGGCGCATTCGGCGCGAAGTGCTTCCCGTACCCGTCGGTGGCTCTGCGGCACCGCGAAACGCGCCGACAGGCACCATGGAAGAAGCGGACACCGTGAAATCCGTCAGAAAATGTCGCCGTGGGATGTCGAGAACCCACGTGCGGCTCCGTCCCCGGAGTGAACACGGCCCGCAACGGGCCGCACCGCACCCGGCCCGCACGGGCCACGAAAGCGACCCACGGAGGACATCATGGCCAAGTACCTGCTGCTCAAGCACTACCGCGGCGCACCGGCACCGGTCAACGACGTGCCCATGGACCAGTGGACGCCGGAGGAGGTCTCGGCCCACATGCGGTACATGCAGGACTTCGCCGATCGGCTGGAGAGCACCGGCGAGTTCGTCGACGGCCAGGCGCTCTCCCCGGAGGGCGCGTTCGTCCGCTACGACGGCGAGGGACGGCCGCCGGTCACCGACGGCCCGTTCGCCGAGACCAAGGACCTGATCGCCGGCTGGATGGTGATCGACGTCGAGACCTACGAGCGGGCCATCGAACTGGCCGGGGAGCTGTCGGCCGCGCCCGGGGCGGGCGGGAAGCCGATCCACGAGTGGCTCGAGGTGCGCCCGTTCCTGACCGCGCCCCCGACCATCACGGAGTGACACACCATGGATGAGGCCCTGTTGCGGACCCTCACCCCCACCGTGATCGGGATCCTCGGCCGCCGCGGAGCCGACTTCGCCGCGGCCGAGGACGCCGTGCAGGAAGCCCTGGTCGAGGCCGTGCGCGTGTGGCCGGACGACCCGCCGCAGAACCCCCGGGGCTGGCTGGTCACCGTGGCCTGGCGTAAGTTCCTCGACACCGCCCGCGCCGACACCTCACGGCGACACCGCGAGGTACACGTCGAGGCCGAACCCGCGCCCGGCCCGGGCGAGGCGGTGGACGACACGCTCCAGCTGTACTTCCTGTGCGCGCACCCGTCCCTGACACCGGCCTCGGCCGTCGCACTCACCCTGCGCGCGGTCGGCGGCCTGACCACGCGCCAGATCGCGCAGGCCTACCTCGTGCCGGAGGCGACCATGGCCCAGCGCATCAGCAGGGCCAAGCGGACCGTCTCGGGCGTCCGGTTCAACCAGCCCGGTGACGTCGCCACGGTGCTGCGAGTGCTCTACCTGGTCTTCAACGAGGGCTACTCCGGAGACGTCGACCTCGCCGGTGAGGCGATCCGGCTCACCCGCCAGCTGGCGGCTGGAATCGACCACGAGGAGGTCGCGGGGCTGCTCGCGCTCATGCTGCTCCACCACGCGCGGCGCCCGGCACGGACCGGTCCCGACGGCAGGCTCGTGCCCCTCGCCGAGCAGGACCGCGGTCTGTGGAACACCCGCATGATCGCCGAGGGCGTCGACGTGCTCCAGGCAGCCCTCGCCCGCGACCGCCTGGGCGAGTTCCAGGCCCAGGCCGCCGTCGCCGCGCTCCACGCCGACGCCCGGACGGCCGCGGAGACCGACTGGGTGCAGATCGTCGAGTGGTACGACGAACTGGTGCGCCTCACCGGCAGCCCCGTGGTCCGCCTCAACCGGGCCGTCGCGGTCGGTGAGGCCGACGGTCCGCGGGCGGGTCTGGCCGCCCTGGCGGAGCTGGACCCCTCCGTGCCCCGCCACAGCGCCGCCGCCGCGTACCTGCACGAGCGCGACGGCGACCCGGCCACCGCGGCGCGGCTCTACGCCGAGGCCGCCCGCTCAGCGCCCAACCTGCCCGAACGCGACCACCTCACGCGGCAGGCCGCACGGCTCAACGCGCGGCTGCGCGGCTGAACGCGCCTTTTGAGGGCGGCGGGCGTGCACCGACCGGGCGGGGGAGGCCCGCTCACCCCGCCGGTCGGCCGACCGGCGGGGTGCCGTGCGAAGGCGGTGGTCAGTCCAGGAGCCGCTTCCAGATGGTGTCCAGGTCCTCCTCCCGGACTCCCGCATCCAACAGGTAGGCGTGCGTGTCCAGCCCGTGGAGGGCGTTCAGGACGGTGTCGCGCAGGGTCAGGCCGCGCTCGGACAGCAGGGCCTCGATCACGGGGCCCTGGTCCTTGAGTCCCATCGCGGCGAAGAGCGGGACGAGCTCGGCCGTGGACAGCTCGTAGTCGTCGGCGATCGCGGCAACCTCGACCTCGGCCAGGGCGAGCAGCAGCAGGGCGACCAGGCCTGTGCGGTCGCGTCCGGCTCCGCAGTGGAACAGGACGCCGCCGGGCCCGGCCTGGGCCAGGGTGGTGACCACCGCGGCGCACCGCTCACCCTTGCGTTCGAGGAAGGGGCGGTAGTAGAGCAGGCTCCCGTTCAGCCGCCGACGGTTGACGTGCTGCCAGAACCCGACGTCCTCGACATCGTCCAGGGGCACCTCCAGGCGTGTCATCCCCGCGGGGAGGGGAGTCGGGGCCGCTTCCGCGGGGAACGCGGCGGACCCGCCCCGGCCCGTCAGGCCCTCACCCGGAGTCGGTCGGATCTCGTCGGGATTGCGCAGGTCCACGACGGTGCGCACACCCGCGTCGTAGGCGGCCCGCCAACCCCTGTCGGTGACGAAGCGCGGGTCGGCGGACCGGACGAAGGCCCCGGGCCGGGTGGTCCGTCCGTCCCGGCTCGGGAGGCCGCCGAGGTCTCGGGTGTTGAAGAATCCGTCCCAGGCGATCTGTCTGCTGTCGTTCATAGAGGCCAGGGATACTTCCCTCCGCCGGAGAAGAAAAGTTCCTTGGTCCCCTTCCGGGCACTGCGTCGGTTCGCTGGTGCTCGGGCCCCTACTGTCACGTCATCGAAGCGGAACGGCGGGGAGGGGGCATGGCGACAGCGGTGCCGAAGCGTGTGGGGACCGCGCCGCCGTTCCGTGTCCACGGACGACGATGAGAATCTACACCGTAAAGGTAGTGGTCTCTGGCATTCACCTTCCACAGCGCACACCGACAACATCCGAACCCCGCATCACCAGGACCCGCATCCTCACCCCGGCCCGGTGATGAATGCCTGGCCGTCCTCGGGCAGCACCTGGCCCCCGTCGACGACGATGGTCTGCCCGGTGATGAAGGAGGCGCCGGGACCGGCCAGGAACAGGCAGGCCGCGGCGATGTCCTCGACCTCGCCGACGCGTCCGAGCGGGATCGCCGCGCGCATGCGCTCCAGGTAGTCCGGCCCCAACTCCTCCAGGCCCTCGGTGCGCACGTTCCCGGGCAGCACCGCGTTGACCGTGATGCCCCGAGGAGCGAGCTCCAGCGCGGCGCTGCGCATGAACCCCAGCTGGGCGGCCTTGGTGGCTCCGTAGTGCGACCAGCCCGCGTATCCGGTCACGGGTCCGGTGATGGAGGAGGTGATCACCACGCGTCCGCGCCCGGAGGCCGTCAGGGCCTCCACCGCGGCCCGCACCGTCAGCACGGTGCCCTTGAGGTTGGTGTCGACGACCCGGTCGAGTTCGTCGGGGTCCATCGACACCAACGGGGACGAGGGGAAGACCCCGGCGTTGGCGCAGACCACGTCCAGGCCGCCGGTGCGCCGCACGACCTGCTCCACGACGCGTTCGCAGTCGTCGGCCCTGGCCACGTCGCCGACCACCCACTCCGCCCCCGGCACGCCCCGGGCGGCCTCGCGCGTCCTGGCCTCGTCGCGGCCCGCGATCACCACCCGGTCCCCAGCCTCGGCGAACCCTCGGGCGATACCGAGCCCGATGCCCCGGGTTCCGCCGGTCACCAGAACTGATCTGTCCACAGTCGTCTCCTGCGCTCCGGTCGATCACTGCTCCGTCCCGCCCAGGATTCCGTACGGGGGCGCGCTCTCGCCCGGTTTTCCGGTGACCGGACCAGGCCCTTGTACCGCTCCCGCCGCGGACCTCGGCTCCCGGGCCGGTCGCGAACCGCTGTGGGGCTCCTGAGCCACTGACGCCCCAGATCCCGGTGCCCAGCTCCCGGCGCCGAATCCCCGGGGCCCGAACCCGACCGGTGGCCGCGGGACAGCCGGACGGCTGTCAACCGCCTGCCGCGCGCGGCGGCGCGAGGGAGTCGGTGATCCGCACCTCGGTGGGCAGCCTGCGCCCCCGGGGGCGGGTCCCCGCGGGCCCGTCGACCATCTCGACCAGCGCGGACACCGCCGCGCGGCCCAGTTCGTCCGCCGGGGCCAGCACCGCCGAGATCGGTGGCCCCGGCAGGTCGGCCAGGGCGATGTCGTCGGCCGCGGCCACACTGATGTCCTCGGGCACCCGCACCCCCATGCGGCCGAACTCGAACATGGCTCCCAGCAGCAACAGGCTGTTGTAGACGAGCATCGCCGTGCAGCCCGAGTCCACGATCTCCCGCGCGGCGGCGGCCCCCTCGGCGAAGGCCGGTCGCACGGGCCCGAAGACCCGCACCCGCAGCCGGGACCGGGCGGCGTGTTCCACCAGCTCCTCGCGCCTGCGCCGGTCCATCCACGAACTGGGCGGTCCCGCCAGGTAGGCGACGTCGCGGTGCCCGAGCTCCACCAGGCGGTCGTAGACGGTGCCCAGGCCGCCGGGGGTGTCGACGGTGAACGAGGTCAGTCCGGGGACGCGGCGGTTGATCACCACCAGCGGCTTGCGCCGGTGCGCCTGCTTCAGGTCGGCTGCCGAGCCCACCGGTGACTGGAGCGCGAAACCGTCGACCTGGCTCTCCAGCTCGCCGAGCACCTCGGCCTCACGCTCCGCGTCGCCCCCGGTGACGGCGATGATCACCCGGCGCCCGCTCCTGCCCGCCAGCTCCTGCGCGGCCGTGGCGGTGGTGGAGTAGAAGGGGTTGTCCAGGTCGGGGACGAGCAGGGCGAAGAAGCCGCTGCGGCCCGTGGTCAGTGCCCGCGCGGCCGGATTGGCGCGAAAGCCCAGCCTCTCCGCGGCGGCGCGCACCCTGAGCAGGGTGGGCTCGGAGACCATGGACGGCCGCGACAGGGCCCGCGAAACGGTGGACGCCGACACACCGGCCTCCCTGGCCACGTCGTCCAGACTCGCCATTGCAGCTCCTCACACCCGATGGTGCCCCCTGTCACACTCGCGACCCGGGGGTTGGCTCATGTCCCCGACACAGGCTACGGTGTGCAAGCGCTTGTGCAAGCGCTTGCAGGTATTTCCGCAGATGAATCACCATGCGGATAAGGCACTGTGCGAATGAAGTGCCGCGCAGACGAAGCGCCGCGCAGCTCAAGCGCCGTGCAGATCCAGACCGTCCCCTCGACAGCGACCGGGAGTGGAATTGCCCCGCCCGTCACCCACCGTCGGCGCCGACGCGGCCGCTCCGCGCCGCGGCCGCCTTCCACGACCACCCGTCACGGTCCTGCTGGTCCCGGGGCTGGCCGTGGTCCTGTTCGCCTTCTGCTACCCGGTCGTGGCCACCCTGGCCTGGCCGCCCGACGGCGATCCCGCCACGGTCGCGCGTGAGACGGGCAGCCTGCTCAGCGACCCCTACCTGCTTCCCGTGGTCGCCCGTACCGTCCGCGTCGCCGTGGTGACCACCGGACTGTGCCTGCTCATGGGCTTCCCGGTGGCCTACCTCATCTCCCGGGCCCCCGGCCGCTGGCCCGGCCGCCTCCTGGCGCTGGCGATCTTCCCGCTGCTGCTCAACACCGTCGTGCGCACCTACGGCTGGATCATGGTCCTGGGCGGCAACGGCCTCATCAGCGGGATCAGCGAGGCCCTGGGCATGGGCCGGGTCCAGCTGCTCTACACCGAGACCGCCATCGTGCTCGGCCTGGTCCAGCTGTTCCTGCCGCTGATGATCCTGTCCTCCTACTCCAGCCTCGCCCAGCAGGACCACCGCCTGGAGGACGCGGCCCGGGGACTGGGCGCCTCGCCCGGACGGGCCTTTCGCACCGTGGTCTTCCCGCTCGCCCTGCCCGGGGTGCTCGTGGGCTGCACGCTGGTCTTCGCGGGCGCGGTCACCGCCTTCACCACCCCCCAGCTGCTCGGCGGGCCGCGCGAACGCCTTCTGTCCACCCTGCTCTACAGCCGGGTCAACGTCAGCCTCGACTGGCCCTCCGCCAGCGCCGTCGCCCTGGTGATGACGGTGCTGGTGCTGGCGGTCAGCGCGTTGTCCGGCCGGCTCGGCAAGATCGGGAGCACCACCACCTCATGATCCTGAGACGCCCCTTCCTGTCGCTGCTCGCGGCGGCGGCCTTCGTCCTCATGCTCGGCCCCGTGGTGATCCTGGTCGGGGTCGCCTTCACCGCAGGGAGCACCCTGGCCTTCCCGCCGGAGGGCCTGTCCCTGCGCTGGTTCGCCGCCGCACTGGACTACGGGCCCTTCATCGACTCCTTCGGCACCAGCGTCGCCGTGGCGCTCGCCTCGACCGCGATCGCCCTGCTCCTGGGCGTTCCGGCGACCCTGGCGCTGCACCGGGGCAACCCGCGCGGGCGCAGGGTGATGGAGAACCTCTTCTTCGCCCCGATCGTGGTTCCCGAACTGGTCCTGAGCCTGGCCCTGTTCCAGCAGCTCATGGTGGGTATGCGTGTCACCGCGCTGGGCGCGCTCATCGTCGGGCACACCGTCCTGCTGCTGCCCTACACCGTCCGCGTGGTGGGGGCCTCGCTGTCGCTGGCCGACGCGCGCCTGGAGGAGGCGGCCCGGGGGCTGGGCGCCGGACCGGTGCGCGCCTTCTTCACCGTGACCCTGCCGGTCATGGCGCCGGGCATCGTGTCCGCCACGATCCTGGCCTTCATCACCTCCCTGAACAACGTTCCGCTGTCCCTGCTGCTCACCGGCCCGGGCGTGGCGACGCTGCCGGTGGAGATGCTCAACTACGTCCAGTCCTCGTTCGACCCGGTGGTCGCGGCGGTCAGCGTGCTGCTCCTGGCGCTCAGCGTCGCAGTCGCCTTCGCCACCGAACGCATGGTCGGTTTCACGAAGGTCTTCGGCCGCTAACCGGGAAGAAGGACAACCCACATGACACCCGTCGTCGAACTCGACCGCGTCACCCACCGCTTCGGCGGACGCAAGGGTAAGGACGGCCCCGCCGCCGTCGCCGACCTGGACCTGGCCGTGCGGAGCGGCAAGTTCACCACGCTGCTGGGCCCCAGCGGCTGCGGCAAGACCACCACCCTGCGCATGATCGCCGGGTTCCTCCAGCCCACCTCCGGCAGGATCCTGCTGGAGGGCCAGGACGCCACCCGCACCCCGCCGGAGAAGCGCAACATCGGCATGGTCTTCCAGTCCTACGCGCTCTTCCCGCACATGACGCTGCGCGACAACGTCGGTTACGGGCTGCGCACCCGCAGGATCGCCGCCCAGGAGGTGACCAGGCGCGCCGGTGAGGCGCTGGACCTGGTGGGCCTGGCGCACCTGGCCGACCGCAAGCCCGCCGAGCTGTCCGGCGGCCAGCAGCAGCGCGTGGCCCTGGCCCGCGCCGTGGCCATCCGCCCCTCGGTGCTGCTGCTGGACGAGCCGCTGTCCAACCTCGACGCCCAGCTGCGCGTGCAGATGCGCCGCGAACTGCTGCGGGTCCAGCGCGAGACCGGCCTGACCGCCGTCCTGGTCACCCACGACCAGGACGAGGCGCTGGAACTGTCCGACACCATGGTCATCCTCAACGAGGGGCGCCTGGAGCAGGAGGGCGCGCCCCGGGAGGTCTTCCCCCGGCCCGCCAACCGCTTCGTCGCCGAGTTCCTGGGCTACGACAACTTCCCGCGGGTGCCCGGGCGCGGAGCCGTCACCATCCGGCCCGAGCACGTGCGCCTGCTGCCCGCCGGTACCGGTGAGGGCGAGGGCGAGACCGGTCTGGACGGCACCGTCGCCGAGGTCACCTTCCAGGGCAGCAACTGCCTGGTGGAGGCCCACATCGACGGGGTGGAGGGGCCCGGATCGGTCCTGCGCTCCCTGCACCCGGCCGACGACCTGCGCCCCGGCGACCCCGTGCGCATCGCCCTGCCCCACCGCCACCTGGTGGAACTCGCCGAGGAGGCCGGATGAGCCGTCCCACACGCCCGCGCCGCATGCTCGCCGCGCTCGCCGGGACGGCGGCGCTGACCCTGGTGAGCGCCTCGTGCGCACCGGTGCGCGAGGACGACCCCGACACGCTCGTGGTGAGCACCTTCGCCTTCGCCACCGAGGAGTTCACCGAGGTGGTGGCCGACCCCTTCGAGGCCGAGACCGGGATCCGGGTGGTCCTGGACACCGGCAACAACGCCGGTCGGCTCACCAAGCTGAGGATCAACGCCGAGACGCCCGACACCGACGTCGTGCTCATCTCCGACTACTACGCGCAGATCGGCAAGGACATGGGGCTGTTCGCCCCCGTCGACCCCGCCGACGTCCCCAACCTCGACGCCATCCAGCCCTGGGCCGTGGACCCGGACGGGTACGGCCCCGCCTACACCTTCCAGCTCCTGGGCCTGCTCTACCGCACCGACCTGGTCGAGGAGGCGCCCGACTCCTGGGACGACCTGTGGGCCAAGCCCGAGGCGGGGTACGTGCTGCCCGACATCTCGGTCTCGGCGGGTCCGATGTTCGTCCTGGCCGCGGGCGAGCACTTCGGTTCGGGTCCCTCCGACCCCGACGCCGGTTTCGAGGCGATGGGCCGGATCGGCTCGGACGCGCTCCAGTTCTACACCGGCTCCACCGAGCTCACCAGCCTGCTGGAACGCGGTGAGATCGCCATGGCGCCCGGCCTGGACAACTTCGCCATGGGCTCGGTGGAGGCCGGACAGCCGATCGGCTTCGCCGCACCCGAACAGGGGCGGGTGATGACCGCCAACACCGTCCAGGTGGTCAACGGGGCGCCCAACGAGGCCGGGGCCCTGGCCTTCGTCGACTTCCTGCTGCGCCCCGAGGTGCAGGAGGGGATGGCCGAGGCCCTCTACGACAAGCCCGTGGCGCTGGAGGCCGATCCCACCCCGCTCATGGAGCGGGTCTCGGGACAGGCCGCCTCCTCCCCGTCCGACAGCGGCTACCACCAGGGCGACCTGGCCCTCATCGCGCAGGAGCGCTCCACCTGGCTGGACCGCTTCACCGAGGAGGTGGCGCGGTGAGCGTCCCCGTCGTCATCGACTGCGACCCCGGCGTCGACGACGCCCTCGCCCTGCTGCTCGCGCTGGCCTCACCCGGACTGGAGGTGCGGGGGGTGACCACGGTGGCCGGGAACACCTCCCTCGCCGACGTGGACCGCAACGCCGCGCACGTGCTGGACCTGGCCGGAGCCCCGGCCGCTCTGCCGCTGGTCTCGGGGCTGGCCGGGCCGATCTCGCGTACCACGCGCCTGCGCGACGAACCCATGCACGGTGTCGGCGGCCTGGGCGGGCTGGTCCCCGCCTCCCCGCCCCGGGCGTTCGGCCCCGGACACGCGGTCGACTGGCTGGCGGAGCAGGCCCTGCGCTCGCCGGGGGAGCTGACCCTGGTGGCGATCGGCCCGCTGTCCAACGTGGCCGCCCTGCTCGCCCGCCACCCGCAGGCCGGGCCCGCGCTGCGCGAGATCGTCGTCATGGGCGGCGCCGCCTTCGCCCAGGGCAACATCACCCCGGCGGCGGAGTTCAACTTCCACGCCGACCCCGAGGCCGCCCGCTACGTCCTGGAGTCGGGCCTGCCGGTGCGGATCGTGGGCCTGGACGTCACCCGCGCCGCGCTGTACCCGCTGCGCGAGGCCGAGGAGCTGGCGGCGCTGCCCGGCACCGCCGGGATCGCCGCAGGACTGCTGCGCGACTACGCCCTGCGCTACCGGGACCGCTTCGGCGTCGCCGCCGTGCCGGTGCACGACGCACTGGCGGTGGCCGCCGTGGCCCACCCCGAACTGCTCGGCTGGGAGGAGGGCACCGCCTCGGTGGAGTGCGCCGGAGAACTCACCCGCGGCGCCCTCGTGGCCGACCTGCGCACCCCCGGCCGCGCACGGCACGTGCGCGTGGCCCGCACCGTCGACGCCGACGGGTTCGCCGCCCGCCTCACCGAGGGCATCGCCAGCTACGCCGCAGAACCGAACGACAGCGCGAGGACGCCGTGAACCGCGTCCGCGCACCGGAAGGGGAACCGACTCCGATGCTCACCGCAGACCTGCTCATCCGCGGCGGAGACGTCGTCTCCGTCCACACCGGCCAGGTGTGGCGGGCCGACGTCGCCGTGGTCGGCGACGCGATCCGCGCGGTGCTGCCGCCGGGGACCCCGGTCGAGGCCCGCGAGACCGTCGACGCCCACGGGCTCGTGGTCGCGCCCGGGTACGTGGACGCGCACATGCACATCGAGAGCTCGCTGCTGGCCCCGGCCGAGTTCGCCCGGGTCACGCTCGCGCGCGGCACCACGACCGTGCTCGCCGACGCCCACGAGATCGTCAACGTCGCCGGGCGCGACGGACAGGCGTGGATGATCGAGCAGGGCGGGGCCACCGGGCAGACCATGCGCTGGGCGGTGCCCTCGTGCGTGCCCGCGCTCGACGGGTTCGAGACGGCCGGGGCCCGCCTCGACGCCGACGACGTCGCCGAGATGCTGGACTGGGAGGGGGTCACCACCCTCGGAGAGGTGATGGACTACCGCGCGGTGGTCTCGGGCGACCCCAGGATGGGCGCCATCATCGCCGAGGCCCGTAGCCGGGGCGTGCGCCTGGACGGGCACTGCCCCAACCTGTCCGGGGCCGAGCTGGGCGAGTACCTGTGGGCCGGGATCGACTCCGACCACTGCAAGAACACCGCCGAGGTGGCGGTGGAGAAGGCCCGTCTGGGCATGCTGCTGATGCTCCAGGAGAAGTGCCTGACCCCCGAGGTCGTGCGGGCGCTGCTGGAGCTCCCGCACCTGCCCGACTTCTGCCTGGTCACCGACGACATCGTCGTGGACGCGATCGTGAGCACCGGCCACCTGGACCGGGTGGGGTCGGTGGCACTCGAACGCGGGCTGCCCCCGCTGGCGGTGCTGCGGGCGCTCACGCTCCAGCCCGCGCGCAGGCTCGGCCTCGACGACCGGGGGACCGTCACCCCGGGCAAGCGCGCCGACCTGGTCCTGCTGCGCTCGCTCACCGAGCTCACCCCCGTGGTCGCGATCGCGGGCGGCACGGTCGTGGGCCGTGACGGCGCCCCGCTCACCGGCCCCGGACCCGCGCCGGACCACCCGTTCGGCGGCACGGTGCGCATCAGCGCGCCCGACGCGGAGGCGGCCCGCTGGCGGGTGGACCTGCCCGACGGCGAACACGCCTTCCGCGCGCTGCGGGTGAACGCGGTGGACACCTACACCGAGCCGGACGAGGTCGTGCTGCCCGTGCGCGGGGGAGTGGTCGACTGGCAGGGCAGGACCGCGGTGGTGGCGGTCTTCGAGCGCCACACCGGGGCGGGCGGGGTGGCGTTCGCGCCGGTCACCGGCCAGGAACTGGGCGCGGGGTCCTTCGCCACCACCTACGCCCACGACAGCCACAACCTCACGGTCGTGGCCACGAGTGAGGACGCGCTGCGCGAGGCCGCCGCCCGGGTGGTGTCCTGGGGCGGCGGCATGAACCTGGTCCGCGAGGGCGGTGCGGGCGCCGGGATCGCCCTGCCCATCGGCGGGGTCATGTCGGAGCGGCCCGCCGACGAGGTGGCCCGGGCCACCCGGGAGCTGCGCGCGGAGCTGGCGGCGTGGGGCTGGGACAACCGCAACGCGTTCATGAGCCTGTCGACCCTGACCCTGGCGGTGTCCCCGAGCGTGAAGATCACCGACCGGGGCCTGGTGCGCGTGGTCGAGCGGGCCTGGGAGCCGGCGACGGTGGGCTGATCCCGTTCCGCGACGTGGAGCCGCGCGCCTTCACGGGGTGCGGCTCCGCGGGCACCAAGGGGTCCGCCCCGCGGCGGGGGGCGAACCGCTGCGGCGGTCCGTCTGCCGGGGCCGTGACCGGACGGGCAGCAGTGAATCTACGCCGTAAAGATCGGCCTTCCGTTACGACAACTCCGATCGCGCGACCGCAACCCGGCGGACGTCACCAAGCCCACCGGGAAGAACAAAACCCCGCACAGGGGCCGCTGCCATCGCCCGCGGTGGAGCCCCGGGCGGCGGGAGGCCGCCGCCCGTTCCCTGCGCAGGCCACCCGGCCCTCAACCGGCGCGGTCGTCCGGGGCCTCTCCGGAGAGGCCGAAGGGCGGCCCGGCTTCCCCGGAGCCCCCCGCCTCCCGGTGGCCCAGGGCGCGCAGCAGGTAGGGCAGGAGCCGGTCGGCGATGTCGTGGCCCGGGGAGGCGCCGGGCGCGGGCGGCACCAGGAACGTGTGGCTGACCATCGGGCCGATCACCATCTCCGCCACCACCAGGGGGTCGTCCACCGGCGGTATCTCCCCGCGCGCGACGGCGCGCTCCACGACCGCCAGCACCCGGTCCTGGAGCGGCACCACGAAGTCGCCGAAGAGCGCGTCGGCGAGCGCCTGGTTGTGCGCGGCCTCGCCCAGCACCGCGCGCAGCAGCCTCCCCGAGGACCCCTCCAGGGCCGCGGCCTTGTCGTGCAGGAGCAGGGACAGGTCCGAGCGCAGCGCGCCGGTGTCGCGGTCGGGCCCCAGGTTCTCCGCCCAGTCCCGGGCGGCCCCCAGCACCAGGTCCTCCTTGGAGCGCCAGCGCCGGTAGAGGGTGGCGGTGGAGACGCCGGCCCGCCGGGCGACGGCGGCCGTGGTCAGGCCGCCGTACCCGTGTAGTTCGAGCTCGGCGAGGGTGGCGTCCATCAGCGCGCGGTCCCGGGCGGCGTCGCGCGGTCGGCCCCGGTGGGGGGCGCGCGAGGCGTCGGGCAGATGGTCGGTGGTCATGCCCGGAATCCTATGCGAGTGAGGTCTAGGGAAACGAAAGTGTTTCGTTTAGTATCGCCCCATGACCAACACCCAAGGCGTTCCCGCGGCCGAGGCCGCCGACGTCGCCGAGACCGCCCCCCGGCCCCCCGCCGAGCCGCTGACCCTGACCACCGAGATCCCGCCGGTGGTCGCCCGCCTGCGCGCCGCCTTCGCCTCCGGCCGCACCAAGCCCGTCGCCTGGCGCCGCGCCCAGCTGCGCGCGCTGCGCCGCATGCTCACCGAACAGCGCACCGTGTTCGAGGGCGCGCTCGGAACCGACCTCGGCAAGAGCCCCATCGAGGCCCACACCACCGAGATCGGCTTCGTCGTCAACGAGATCGACCACACCCTCAGGCACCTGGCCTCCTGGCTGCGCCCGCAGCGGGTGCCGGTGCCCGTCGCCCTGGCCCCGGCCAAGGCCCGCCGCGTGCGCGAGCCGCTGGGCACCGTACTGGTCATCGCCCCGTGGAACTACCCGGTGAACCTGTCCCTGGCACCCCTGGTCGGCGCCATCGCCGCGGGCAACGCCGCCCTGGTCAAGCCCAGCGAACTCGCCCCGGCCACCTCCGCCGCCCTGGCCGAGCTGCTGCCCCGCTACCTGGACACCGAGGCGGTCGCGGTCGTGGAGGGCGGCATCCCCGAGAGCACCGCCCTGCTGGAGGAGCGCTTCGACCACATCTTCTACACCGGCAACGGCGCCGTGGCCCGCATCGTCATGGCCGCCGCCGCCAAGCACCTGACCCCCGTCACCCTGGAGCTGGGCGGCAAGAGCCCGGCCATCGTCGAGCCCGGCGTGGACCTGGCCACCACCGCCCGCCGCCTGGCCTGGGGCAAGTTCACCAACACCGGTCAGACCTGCGTGGCCCCCGACTACGTGCTCGCCGTCGGCGACACCGCCGAACCGCTCCAGCGCGAGCTGACCGCCGCCATCACCGAGATGTTCGGCGAGGACCCCTCACGCAGCGCCGACTACGGGCGCATCGTCAACGAGCGCCACTTCGCCCGGATCACCGCCCTGCTGGAGAGCGGCACCGTGGTCACCGGGGGACAGCACGACATCGACCGGCTCTACGTCGCCCCCACCGTCCTGGGCGACGTGGACCCCGGCTCCTCGGTGATGTCGGAGGAGATCTTCGGCCCCGTCCTGCCGGTCCTGCGGGTCCCCGACCTGGACGCGGCCATCGCCTTCGTCAACGAACGCGACAAGCCGCTGGCGCTGTACGGCTTCACCGACTCGGAGGAGACCAAGCGCCGCCTGACCACCGAGACCTCCTCGGGCGGCCTGGCCTTCGGCCTGCCCGTGGCCCACCTGGCCGTCCCCGACCTGCCCTTCGGCGGCGTGGGGGACAGCGGCATGGGCGCCTACCACTCCGCGGCCTCCCTGGACACCTTCTCGCACACCAAGTCGGTGCTGGACAAGTCGCTGTTCATGGACACCATGCGCATCGCCTACGCGCCCGTCACCGACCTCAAGCAGAAGCTGCTGCGCCGGTTCCTGTGAGCACGCGGGCGGGGGAGGGCGTCAGCGCCGCCCGCCCCCGCCCGCGCGGGTCAGCCCCTCCGGGCAGCCTCCCCGTGCTCGGTGTCCAGGGCCTGCGCCGCCACGTGCGGGTGGTTCAGGTCGAACGCGGGACGCTCGGAACGGATCCGCGGCAGCGACGTGAAGTTGTGCCGCGGCGGCGGGCAGGACGTGGCCCACTCCAGCGAGCAGCCGTAACCCCACGGGTCGTC
>NZ_VWVS01000029.1:0-60331 GCF_008638355.1 Nocardiopsis deserti
CGCAGGATCAGGTGCTGCGGTTGTTGTCGGAGTTGCAGGACGACTTCGGGTTGACCTACATCTTCGTGGCCCATGATCTGGCGGTGGTGCGTCAGGTGAGTGATCGGGTCGCGGTGATGCGTGCGGGCGAGGTGGTGGAGATGGGTGACAGCGACGCGGTGTACGAGAACCCCACCAGCGACTACACCCGCCAGCTGCTGACGGCCGCACCGGTCCTGGACCCCGACGAGGCCCGCCGCCTGCGCGCCGGGCGCGTGGAGAAGCGCGCCGAGGGCAAGGTCGTCGCCTGACGGTCCTGACGGTCCTGACGGTCCTGACGGTCCTGACGGTCCTGACGGACCGGTCGCCGACCGGATAAAGACCGACCCAACGCCGGTGCCGCCGCGCAACCCCGCGGCGGCACCGGCGTTTCGCGTGCGGAGGGAGCCACGGGCTCCGGCTCCCGGGGCGCCGGACACGAGCCGGAGCGAAGGACCCCGCAGCACCTAGACAGTGTTTTTTGGGACCTCCGCTTCGCTTCGGCCCGTGTTCGGGCGCCCGAAGCACGGGAACCTTCGGTGTCTCCGGCGGGTTCGCTCGTTCCTCACGAACCCGCCTCCACCACCTCCAGAACCCTGTGGGCGCCCGAACCAACCCCCCCACAAGCTGAGGCCGGTTCAAAAAACAGACCCTAGTCCGAGGGTCCGCGTCCGGTCGCCGCCGCGGAGAACAGGCGGGCCAGCTCCCGGGCGTAGTCCTCGTGCTCCTCGACCGGTCTGCGCCGCAGCCGGCCCGGAACCGCGTTCAGGGCGGCGAAGAGGGCGTCGGTGAACACCTCCGTGTCGAAGGCGCGGAACTCCCCGTGGCCCTGCCCCTCGGTGAGGAAGCCGACCAGTTCGGCGCGCCCGGCCTCCTGGCCCCGCGCGATCCACTCGCGGACGGAGGCGGGCACGTCCGCGCCGCTGATCTCCTGGCGGACGGCCACCTCCTGTGGATGGCGCGAGCAGTGCATGACGTGGCCGGTGACGATGCGCAGCAGGGCGTCCTCGAACCCCGCCAGCGGTTCGGGCCCACCCTCCATCGCCCGGTCCAGGCGTGCGTTGACGTACTCCAGCACCTGCCGGAGCAGCCGTTCCTTCGTCCTGAAGTGGTACGTGATCAGGCCGGGGCTGACCGAGGCCCGTGCGGCGATGCGCACGAAGGACGCCCGCGCGTACCCCTCCTCGGCGATGGTCTCGACCGCCGCCCGCACGATCTGTCCGCGGCGCGCCTCCTCGATGAAGGAGCGCCTGGTCTCCCCGTCCCCACTGTCGACTGGTTGCATGTACAGAATCCTATATGCTCAACTAGGAAGGAGTTGACCACCACGGAGGACGCGTCGGGGAGGTAGTCGGGGGCGGTCTCGCCACCGCTCCGGCCGCGGCCGCCACCAGGGAGAGGACTTCCCGTGACCGACACCAGCCGACCGCCGTCCGTCGTCCGTGAGCACGGGGCGACCCACGTGCTGTTGTGGACCCTCTTCCCCCTGCTCGGCGTCGGGCTGGGCTGGGTGCTGTCCCGGGTGCCGGGCTGGCTCACCCTCCTGCCGGAGTGGGTCCACCAGCTCCCGCTGGTCCCGGGGCAGGAGCAGGTCGCCCTCCTGGCGCGCCTGGACGGGCCGGTCCTCACAGCCGTCCTGGTGGTCCTCGGGGTCCTCGCTGGCGGCTTCGTCGCGCTCGCGTCCTATGACGACATGGTCGCCGTCGAGGCGGGCGGGGACGGGGTGCGCGTCATCCGGTCCGGCCGGAACACGGAGTTCGCCCGCGAGCGGGTGGGTGCGGTCTTCGTCGACGGCCGCGATCTGGTCCTGCTCGGCACGGACACCTCCGAGCTCGCCCGCGAGCGCACCGACCACAGCGCCGAGCGGCTCCGCGCCGCGTTCGAGGCGCAGGGCTACCCCTGGCGGGACGGCGATCCCTACGCGGACCGGTTCCGGCGCTGGGTCGACGGAATGCCGGGTCTGGAGCAGCACGCCCAGGCGGTCCTGCGGGCCCGCCGTGAGGCGCTGAGGGCGAAGGACGCCGACGACAGCGCCGAGCTGCGCGCCGAACTCGCCGGTCTGGGCGTGGTCGTGCGCGACGAGGGGGACCGCCAGTACTGGCGTCCGGTCCGCGGCGGATCCGGCGGCTGAGCCCCGCCGAGGCGGCCTGGGCGGGGGTCGTCCACAGGCGGAAGGCGGCCTGGCCGAATCGGGAATGAAAACGGTTATCATTGACTTGTAACGCGTGGGAACACCCGAGGAGGCATCCATGGCACGCAACGAGATCCGGCCGATCATCAAGCTCAAGTCGACCGCGGGGACGGGCTTCACCTACGTCACCCGCAAGAACCGGCGCAACACGCCCGACCGGCTCACCCTGAAGAAGTACGACCCGCGTGTCCGCCGCCACGTCGAGTTCCGCGAGGAGCGCTGAGCGGGCGGGCCACTCCGACCAACGACCACCCCAAGGGGGCACACATGAAGCAGGGAATCCACCCCGACTACCAGCCGGTCGTCTTCCGCGACCGCGCGGCCGACTTCTCCTTCCTCACCAGGTCCACCGCCACCAGCGACAAGACCATCGAGTGGAGCGACGGCCGTACCTACCCGCTGATCGACGTCGAGATCTCCAGCGCCAGCCACCCCTTCTACACGGGCAACGCCCGCGTGGTGGACACGGCGGGCCGCGTGGAGCGCTTCCAGCGCCGTTACCAGCGCAGGGGCTGACCGACAGAACGCGAGGCGGGGCCCGGCGCCCCGCCCCCGAACCACCCGAGAAGAAGGCAGGACCCGATGGCCGTACCCAAGCGCAGGATGTCGCGGTCCAACACCCGCACGCGCCGTTCCCAGTGGAAGGCCGCCACCCCTGACCTGGCGCGCGTCCACATCCGCGGCCGCGAGTACCTCGTGCCGCGCAACCTCGTGCGCGCCTACGAGCGCGGACTGCTCGCGCCGCCCGAGTAGGCGGCCCCGGCACAGCCCGCCCCGCCCCGGCCCCCGGGCGGGGCGCCCGGCCGCCGTAAGGTGGTGGGCATGCCAGCCCGAACGCCCCGTACCGCGCCCGGCGGCGACGCCCCGAGCCTGCGCGCCGACGCGCTGCACAACCGCCACCGCATCGTCGAGGCGGCCCGCGCGGCCTTCTCCGAACGCGGGATCGACGTGCCGATGTCCGCCATCGCCCGCCGCGCCGGGGTGGGGATCGCCACCCTCTACCGCCGCTTCCCCACCCGCGAGTCCCTGGTCACCGAGGTGTTCGCCGACCAACTGTCGGACTGCGCCTCCCACGTCGACGACGCCCTCGCCGACCCGGACCCCTGGCGGGGCTTCTGCACGGCCGTCGAGCGGGTGTGCGAGATGCAGGCCGCCGACCGTGGCTTCACCGGCGCGTTCCTCACCGCCTTTCCCGGCGCGGTCCCCTTCGAGGAGAAGCGCGAGCGCGCCGAACGCGGCCTCACCGAGCTCATCCGCCGGGCGAAGGCGGCCGGGCGGCTGCGCCCCGACTTCGCGCTGGAGGACCTCACGCTGCTGATCCTGGCCAACTGCGGGGCCGCCTCCGGCCCGCCCGAGGCGGCCGCCGCCTCCTCGCGCCGCCTGGTGGCCTACCTCCTCCAGTCCTTCGAGAACACGGGGGAGCCCCGCCCACTGCCCGCTGTCCCGCGGATCGGCCTGGACCAGATCCCCGACCTCGCCACGGGTTGAGCGCGGCCGGTCCCGCGAAACGCACCGCCCCTGGTACCCGGCCCCCGCGGAGTCGGGCAGTCTTGGGAGTGTGACAACGCGAACCGACGAGACCCCCGCGCCGGACCCCCGGACACCGCGAGCCCCGCGCAGACCCGTCGACCTCCTCACGGGAGTGGTCGGCCTGCTCGTGGTGGTGGCGATCATGATCGCCGTTCGCGTGGTCACCGACGGTGTGGAGGGGACCGACCCCGACCGGCTCCGCGCGCTGCTGCCCACCGGCCTGCTCCTGCTCGTCGCCGCGGGCGCCAACCTCCTGCTGATCGTCCTCGTCAGCTACGTCGTCCTGCGCACGCTGTTCACCGGGCGGCGGCGCTCCCTGGTCCGGCCGGTCGCCGCCGGGATCGCCGCGTACACCCTCGCCTCGCTGATCAACGCCAGCCTCTTCGCGCTGATCGGCCCGGAGCGGTTCCCCGACGCGCTCGCTCCCGACGACGTCTTCACCAGTGCCACCCTCGGCTACGTGGCAGCCGTCCTGGCCTTCGTCCGCACCATGCCCACCGGGCTGCCGCGGGTCCGTTCGATCCTGTGGGCGGGCAACACCACCGTCGCGGTCTGCGCCCTGCTGGCCGGGGTCACCAGCGTCCTCGCCCTGGTCCTGACCGTCCTGGTCGGCCTCACCTGCGCCTCCCTGGTCCGGTACGCGCTGGGGGAGAGGCCGCCGCCGCAGACCGACAACGGCCTGGACGCCGAGCTGCGCAGGTTCGGGCTGGCCGCCACCGGCGTCTCCCGCGCGGACGACGACGAGGAGGGCAACCCCCGCCACCTGGCCGAACTCGACGACGGCCGCCGGGTGGAGCTGGTCGTGCTCAGTTCCGAGAACACCGCCGGGTTCTGGCGGCGCCTGCTCGGCCTGCTGTTCCTGCGCGGCCCCGTGGCCCCCCGGATGCTCTACGGCGTCCGCCGCCGCGCCGAGCACGCCGCGCTGATGAGCTTCTCGGCCCGGCAGGCGGGGGCCGCCGTCCCCCGCGTCCTGGCCGTCGGCGAACTCGGGCCCGGCACCGTCCTGCTGGTCCGCGAGCTGCCCGACTTCCGCGCGCTGGACGCACTCGACGACGAGGAGCTCACCGACGAGCTGATCGACCTGTGCTGGCGCGAACTCGGACTGCTGCACCGCCACCGGCTCGTCCACGGCAACGTCAACGGCGCCACCGTCGGGGTCCTGGGCCGCCCTTCGGGCACAGTCGACCTCTCCGGCGCAGAGGACCCATCCGTCCCAACAGGCACCTTCGCACTGGAGGACACAGTCGCCAGCCCGGCAGGCACCTCCGACCCGGTCGACACCTCCGAGACCACAGCCCCGACCGTCCCGGCGGGTCCCCGGGAGGCGGCGGTCCTCCTCACCGGCCTGGACCGCGGCGGCGTGGCCGCCCCCCAGCTCCAGGTCGCCCTGGACCAGGCCGCCATGCTCACCCTGCTGGCCATGCGGGTGGGGAGCGGGCGCGCCGTGGACTCGGCGGTGCGCGCGCTGGGCGTGACCGCCACGGCCGCGGTCCTGCCCTTCCTGCAACCCCCCGGCCTGCCCTACACGCTGCGCAGAGCCCTGCGCGGGGACCGCGGACTCCTGGCCAGGCTGCGCGAGCGCGTGGTGCGCATCGCCCCGGAGGCGCCCTCCGAACCCGCCCGCCTGGAGCGGATGCGTCCGCGCACCGTGGTCAGCGTCATCGTCGCCACCGTCGTCGGCCTGGTGCTGCTGTACCAGCTCACCGGTGTGGACTTCACCGCCATCGGCCGGGCCGACCTCGGGTGGACGCTGGCCGCGTTCGTCGCGTCGGTGGTGTGCACGCTCTCCGCCGCGATGATCCTCATCGGCTTCGTGCCCGCGCCGCTGCCGTGGTGGCGCACCGTCATGGTCCAGTACGCCGGGTCGTTCGTGCGCATCGCCGCCCCCGCCGGGCTGGGGTCGCTCGCGATCAACACCCGGTTCGCCACCAGGCAGGGGGTCCCGACCTCCCTGGCCCTGTCCGCGGTGGGCCTCACCCAGCTGGTCGGTTTCCTGGTGCACGTGCCGCTGCTGCTGGTGTGCGCCTACCTCACCGGAACCTCGTACTGGACCGGGTTCACACCCTCCCCGACCGTCGTCGTGATCAGCATCGCCGGGACGGCCGTGGTGGGGGTGGTCCTGCTGCTGCCCCGGCTGCGGCACGCCCTCAGCGCCCGGATCCGGCCCTACCTGCGCGGGGTGCTGCCGCGGTTGCTGGACATGCTCCAGAGCCCGTCCAGCCTGCTGCTGGGCTTCGGCGGGACGCTGCTGATCACCGCGGCGTTCGTGCTGTGCCTGCAGTTCTCGGTCCTGGCCTTCGCCGATCCGGGCGCCCGGGTGAGCCTGGTGGCGGTCGCGGTGGTGTTCCTGGCGGGCAACGCGATCGGCTCGGCCGCGCCCACGCCCGGAGGCCTGGGCGCGGTGGAGGCCGCCCTGATCGGCGGTCTGACCACGGTGGCGGGCGTCCCCGCCGCCGTCGCGCTGCCCGCGGTGCTGCTGTTCCGGCTGCTGACCTTCTGGCTGCCGGTCCTGCCGGGCTGGGGGGCCTTCTCCTACCTCCAGCGCCGCGAGGCCATCTGAGCGGGGTCCGCGTGTCAGGAGACGCTGGAGCGGTCGGGCACGAGCTTGCCGATCCCCCAGGCGATCAGACCGGTGACGGCGCCGACGGCCGCCCCGGTGAACAGGCTGCTCACCACCGAGAAGCCGCGGATGATGATCGCGTGCGCGGCGGGCGGCAGGTCGCTGAGGTTGCCGCCGAGCGTCGGGGGGTCCCCCTCCCAGGCGGTGTTCCACAGCAGCTGGTGCCCCAGGGCGAGGAGGACGCCGTAGAGCAGTCCGACCACCAGCAGGGTCGGGAACGGCTTCGGCGCCCGGGTCAGGACGGCCACCACCACCCACACGAGCAGGGGGACGAACACGAACAGGGCGTTGACGAGCGTTCCCTCCTGGATGATGTCGAGGTCGTGCAGGATCACGCGGGGCGCCGCGAGCAGGGCCAGCACGATCATGACGGTCCATGACAGGCCGAGAGCGGAGCGTTTCTGTTCGGTCATGGCCACGAGCCTAGGGAGACCGCCGCCCCGCGACATCCGCGTTCGGTATCGACCGTGTACGCCCGTGGTCGACTCCGATGCCGCGCTCCGTCGTTATTCGGTTGAACCCGCTGCGCCGGGTGCGCACAATGGCCGGGCGACCACGAGAGGACGGGGCCCGTGCGCGACTTCGACGACCTGGTGGAGGAGGCCGCGCGGCGACCGACCTCCGGGTGGGACTTCCGGTTCCTGGACGGGAGGATGACCGAGGACCCGCTGCCCTGGTCCTACGAGGAGCGCGCCGGACAGCTCGTGCGCGCCGCGCGGGCGCCCGTCCTGGACCTGGGTACCGGGGGCGGTGAGTTCCTCTCCTCCCTGGCCCCGCTGCCGCCCGGTTCCCGGGCCACCGAGGGCTGGCCGCCGAACGTCCCCGTCGCGCGCCGCAGGCTCGCGGCCCTGGCGGTGGACGTGGTCGAGCCTGGCCCCGACGGGAGTCTGCCCCTGCCCTCCGGAGCGTTCGGCGCGGTGCTCGACCGCCACGAGGCCTACGACCCCGCCGAGGTCGGGCGGGTCCTGACCTCCGGCGGCGTCTTCGTCACCCAGCAGGTCGGCAGTGATGACGGGCGCGAACTCAGCGCCCTCCTGGAGGGGCCGCCCCCGGACCGGGACGCGAACTGGGACCTCGACGCGGCGGTCGCGGGTCTGGAGGGAGCGGGACTGGCCGTCACCCGCGCTCGTCAGGCCCGGACCCTGCGCCGCTTCCACGACGTCGGCGCGCTCGTGTTCTACCTGCGCATGGTTCCGTGGCAGGTGCCGGGCTTCGACGCGCGCTGGCCCCACCGCGGTCCGCTGCTGCGGCTCCACCGGACCATGGTGCGTGGGAGGCCGCTCACGTGCACGGTGCACCGCTTCCTCGTCGAGGCGGCCAGGCGCTGACCGTGCCGCGGACCGGCGCTCAATCTCCCGTGGTGATCGCCCCGGCCCCGGCCCGCGCGGACTCGGGGCCGTCGTCGACCCTGCGCAGCGCCCTGCGGCCCACGAGCACGATCCCCGCGGCCAGCGCCACCGATCCCGCCGCCGCGTACATCGGCGCGCCGGGGGACAGGGCTGCGGCGAGCGCGGAGGCGGCCGGGGGAGCGGCGGCGCCGCCGAGGAAGCGCACCGCCGAGTAGGCCGAGGACGCCACCGAGCGCGGCAGGTCGCTGGCCTCCATCACGCACTCGGTCAGCACCGTGTTGAGCACGCCCAGCAGCAGGCCGCCCAGTACGATGCTGGTGATCAGTCCCGCCGTGGAGGAGATGAGCGCGCCCGCGGCGACCAGGTCCGCGGCCAGCAGGAGCAGCGTGGTCCACAGCACCCGCGTGCGCGGCCACCGCCGGGTGAGCACCGGGGCCACGAAGACCGAGGTCACGGCGACCGCCAGGCCCCAGCCGAAGAAGGTGAACCCCAGGCCCATCTCGTCCAGCCCCAGCGGGAAGGGCGTGTAGGCCAGCAGGGCGAAGAACCCGACGTTGTAGAACAGCGCGGTCAGCGCCAGCACCAGGATGCCCGGGACGCGCAGCGCCGCGAACGGGGCCGACAGCGGCACCGGCGCGGTCCGCTCCGTGGCCTCGTTCCTGAGCAGGACCGCGATCGCGACGAACCCGACCGCCATCAGCGCGGCGGTGCCGAAGAAGGGGCCGCGCCAGCTCACGCTGCCGAGCAGCCCGCCCAGGAGCGGGCCCGTGGCGATGCCCAGGCCCAGCGCCGCCTCGTAGAGCACGATCGCGGACGAGGCGCCGCCGCTGGCCGCGCCGACGATGGTGGCCAGGGCGGTGGAGATGAAGAACGCGTTGCCCAGTCCCCACCCGGCCCGGAAGCCGATGACGGACTCGACGCTGCCGCTGGTCCCGGCCGCGGCCGCGAAGACCACGATCAGCGCCAGGCCGACCAGCAGGGTGCGCTTGGCGCCCAGGCGGCTCGACACCCAGCTGGTGACGAGCATGGCCAGGCCGGTGACCAGCAGGTAGCTGGTGAACAGCAGCGAGGTCTGGGTCTGCGTGGCCTCCAGGCTGCGGGAGATCGCGGGCAGGATCGGGTCGACCAGGCCGATGCCCATGAAGGCGATCACGCACGCGAACGCCACGGCCCACACGGCGCGCGGCTGCCGGAGGATGGACCCCTCCGGCGCGTGTCCCTGGTCCGCGCCTCCGGGCGGCGCTGTACGCGGGGTGTCGGTCTCCGCCACCATGTTCTGTTGCTCCCTGTCGTCGCCGATGGTGGGAGGACGGCGGCCGGTACGGTCGGGGCCCTCATTCGCATAGGTAACCTATGTTAATCCCCGCGCATTCCCATCCGGCACACGGCGGCCGCGGGTGGGGGGAGATCCGGATCACCGGAACCGCGGAGGGCTCGCGGGCGGTACGCGACGGGGGCGGCGGGCGTGCGGAACCGATGGCCGGGCTCCGGGGGCGGAACCGGTGGCTCAGGCCCCGCCGCGGCGCAGCCGCTCGTCCAGCAGCCGCACCGAGTCCGACAGCAGCGCCCGCTCACGCGCGGACAGGTCGGAGAACAGCGGCTCCAGCGCGTCGCCGATCCGGGACCGCCAGTCCTCCAGCGCCGCCGCGCCGGCCAGGGTCAGCTCGTGCAGTTGGGCCCGCCGGTCGTCGGGGTCGGGGTGGCGCGCCACGTACCCGGAGGAGAGCAGCGACTCCACGATCACCGTCATGGTCGGCTGCCTGACCCGGCAGTGCTCGGCCAGGACGCCCAGTCGCAGCGGCCCCTTCTCCTGGAGCACGCTCAGCGCGCGCCACGTCGCCGGGGACGTGCGCTCGCCGGTCTCGTGCGCGGCGTAGCGCCCGATCCGCTGGCTGATGTTGAGGAGGCGGACCAGGAGGTGGGCGACCTCGGGGCCTCGGTCGTCTCCGGCGTCCTCGTTGTCGTGGTGCACGCCGCCAGGCTAGGGCATCCTCCGCGAACACGCGGTCCGCCGTGGGGCGGGCGGTGTCCACGCGCCCCGCCGGGCGGCGTACCCCCGCGGCGCGGCGCACCGCGGGGGAACGCGGGTCAGGGGCGCCCGCGGGTCCGCGCCACGCAGTCGCGCGGGGCGGTCTCGCGGTCACCGCGCACGGTGGCCGTGTCCACATCCTCGGACACGCCGTCCCCTTTCCCGAGGCTCACAGGCCGTGGCTGCGCTCGCCCGTCACCAGTTCGCTCACACGCGCCTCAGAGCCGGCCGAGAAGGCGTCCCGGTGGGCGGCGACCGCCCGGCGGGTGTCCTCGTTGACCAGGTCGGCGTTGATCTGGGCCCCGGCGGCCGCGCCCGACGCCGCCGAGGCGCCGACCTGGGCGGTCAGGTCGGTGACGTTGCCCGCGGCCCACACCCCGGGCACGTCGGTGCGGCCGCCCTCGTCGGTGGGGACGTACTCGCCGACCCCCATCGGGTGTTCCTGGGTCCGCAGGCCGAGCGTCTCCAGGAAGGAGGCGCGCGCCACCATCCGCGTTCCGAGGGCCACCACCTCCCGGCCGACCACCGTGCCGTCCGCCAGCCGCAGTCCCGTGATCCGGCCGTCGGCGGTCTCCAGGGAGGCCACCGGTCCCTCCACCACGCGGATGCCGCGGGCGGCCAGCTTCTCCGCGTCCTCCTCGCCCGGCGAGGGCATGGTGTGGGCGAAGAGCGTGACGTCCTCGCTCCACTGACGGAACAGCAGCGCCTGGTGCACCGCCATCGGCCCGCTGGCCAGCACGCCGATGGCCCGGTCGCGCACCTCCCAGCCGTGGCAGTACGGGCAGTGCACCACACCCGCGCCCCACTGCTCCCGCACGCCCGCCACGTCCGGCAGTTCGTCCACCAGTCCGGTGGTCACCAGGACCCGACGCGCGCGCACGCTCCGGCCGTCGACCAGCTCCACCCGGAACCCGCCGCCGTCGCGGGTCACCGAGGCGACCTCCCCGGTCGCCACGTGGCCGCCGTAGCCGCGCACCTCCGCCCGGCCCCGCTCCAGCAGCTCGGCCGGGGACATGCCCTCCCGGGCCAGCAGCCCGTGCACGCCCGAGGCGGGTGCGTTGCGCGGGGCGCCCGCGTCGACCACCGCCACCGAGCGCCGCGCCCGGGCCAGCATGAGGGCCCCGTTCAGCCCGGCGGCGCCACCGCCGACCACCACCGCGTCGTAGCCGCTCTCCAACTGATCGTTCACAGCGATCACCTCCATGCCCCCACCATGCGACCCCTCGCCGGTTCACGCAATCTTCGTTGCCGGTATGGCAAAATGGCGGCATGGAAGACGATCTCGACCACGCGCTCGACGCGGTCGGACCCCGGCTGCGCGCGCTGCGCAAGCAGAAGGAGACCACGCTGTCCGACCTGTCGGCGGTGACCGGCATCTCGGTGAGCACCCTGTCCCGGCTGGAGTCGGGTTCTCGTCGTCCCACCCTCGAACTGCTGTTTCCGCTGGCCAGGGCGTACGGTGTCACCCTCGACGAACTCGTGGACGCGCCACCCACCGGCGATCCGCGCATCCACCTGCGGCCGGTCACCCGCCACGGCATGACCATGCTGCCCCTGACCCGCCGTCCCGGCGGCATCCAGGCGTACAAGCTGGTGATCCCGGCCAGCGACCGTCCGAGTGAACCCGACCCGCAGACCCACGAGGGCTACGAGTGGCTCTACGTCCTCAACGGGCGGCTGCGGGTCATCCTGGGCGAGCACGACCTGGTGCTCGCTCCGGGCGAGGCGGCCGAGTTCGACACCCGCGTGCCGCACTGGTTCGGCTCCGCCGACAACGGGGCGGTCGAGTTCCTCAGCCTGTTCGGCAGACAGGGTGAGCGCGCGCACCTGCGCGCCCGTCCCAAGGCGGAGAGTCCGTCCGAGAGCGCTGACCCGTGACCGGCAGGGCCCTCTTCGCCGTGATCTTGTACCTGTAGCGAGTCCCGGAAGCCCAACCTCGCTACAAGTACAGGGTCGCCGCGGGACAGGGCACCTTGCGTCACATCGGCAACGTTTTCGGCCAGTCCGCACCCAGCACCCATCGGCGGAAGCTGCATCTATCGGCGAAGGCTCGCGGAGCAGGGCTCAGGAACCGCGGAGGGCGTCCTCGGCGGTGGGGCGGCCGGAGGCGCGCACGGTCCGGCACGCGGCGACGACCTCCTCGACGCCGATCGCGTCCAGGCCCGGGTCCAGCGTGGCGGAGTGCGGATCGCCCGGGCGGCCCGCCCACAGGCACGCGTGGATCTCCCGGTCCACCCGCGGGCCCCACAGCTCCGGGGAGACCGGCCCGAACAGGCGCACCGACGGCGTGCCGTAGGCCGTGGCCAGGTGGCCGATCCCGGTGTCCCCGCACACCACCAGCCGAGCCTGGCTGACCAGCCGCGCCAGCAGGTCCAGGGACGTGCGCCCGGCCAGCACCGCCCGGCTGCCGAGCCCGGCGGCCTCGGCCACCCGCTCGGCCAGCGCGGTCTCGTTCTGCGAGCCGGTCACCAGCACCCGCAGCCCCGAGGCCGACAGCTCCCCGGCCACCCGGGCGAAACGCTCCGCGGGCCACCGGCGCGATCCGGAGGCGGCCCCCGGGTGGACGATCGCGGTGTCCTCCTCGACCACCGCGCCCGTCCCCTCCGGAGGACTCGGCCACCGCAGGTCGTCCGGGTCGGCCGCCACACCGTGCGAGTGCAGCAGGCGGCACCAGATCTCGGCGTCGTGGACCCCCTCGGGCCACTCCGGGCCCGGCCACCGCGGGGCGGACGGGTGGCCGTGCGTCCACAGCCGCCCCGGCGTCAGCGCGGCCAGGGCCGCCGTGCTCTGCGGTCCGCGGCCGTGCAGGTTGACCGCCAGGTCCGGGGCGCCGGTGTCGGGCGCGCGCAGCGGCTCGGCCGCCAGGACCTCCCAGTCCAGCCCGGCCAGCGCGACCAGGTGCCGGTACCAGGCGGGGCCCGCCAGGGTCCGGTGCCAGGACGGCAGCGCCCGCTCCAACGCGCGCAGCGCGGGAACGGCCGTGGCGAAGTCGCCCAGCCCCAGCGCCCGCAGCGCCAGCAGGGACGGTCGTCCGCCCGTGTCGGGGGCCCCGCCCCCGTCCGGGCCTCCGCGGCCGGACGGCGGCGTCTCTCCCACCGGTGCCTCAGCGGTTGGGGTCGGCGGCGCTGACGTCGGCCAGCGCGGAGTCCTCGTCCACGGCCCGCGCCAGGTCGCCCATGGACACCACGCCCACGACACGGTCGCCGTCCACGACGGGAAGGCGGCGCACCGCGCTGGTGCGCATGACGTGCACCGCGTCGGCGATCCCGCTCTGCGGCGGCACGGTGGCCACCTCCGAGCTGCACACGTCGCTGACGCTGTGCTGGCCGGGGTCGGCTCCCTCGGCCACGCAGCGCACCACGATGTCTCGGTCGGTCAGGATGCCCATGATCCGCTTGTCCTGGGTCACGACGACGTCGCCCACGTCGGCGTCGCGCATGATCTCCGCGGCCTCACGCAGGGACGTGTCCGGCGAGACCGTGCGGACCGGGCTGCTCATCACCTGGTCGATGGTTCGCACCACCATGGTCCTGCTCCTTTCGTGCCGGTCGTGCCTCTCAGCTCTCACCGGTCCCATAGCCCGCATCCGTGGGGGCAAACATGACGGCTTCTCCACCGCAGCCGGACGGACCCCGGGCGCACGGGCGGCGGTCCCGGAGCGGTTTCCGCGCGCGCGTCGGTGCTGGTGAGCGGGTTCCGGTTCGCCTGTGGCCGATGTTTAGGCGTCGCTGCTGCTGGTAGTCGAGTGGGTGCGCTCGGCGTCTGAGTCCCAGACCCAGCCTGAGGAGGGAGCGGTTACATGCGTGTCCTCGGTGTCAACGCCGTCTTCCACGACCCGGCAGCGGCGATCGTCGTCGATGGCCGCACGGTCGCGGCGGCGGAGGAGGAGCGGTTCTCGCGGCGCAAGCACGGCAAGGCCGCGGTGCCCTTCTCCACGTGGGAGCTGCCGGAGCAGGCGATGCGCTGGTGCCTGGAGCGCGCGGGGCTGCGCCCCGCCGACCTGGACGCGGTCACCTACTCCTACGACCCCGCTCTGGCTGACCCCGAGGGGCCCGGACAGGACCGCGGCTGGGAACGCCTGCGCCTGTTCTACGTCGAGCGCGTGCCGCACTTCCTGGCCACCGCGCTGCCGGGCCTGGACCCGGCCAAGATCACCTACGTCCCCCACCACGTCGCGCACGCGGCCTCCGCGGGGCTCGCCGCCCCGCCCGAGGCCGGGGGCGGCGATTGCGCGGTCTTCGTGGCCGACGGCCGCGGCGAGAGCACCTCGCACCTGGCGGGCGTCTACACCGGCGGGAAGCTGGAGGTGCTGGCCCGCCAGCCGCTGCCCGAGTCCCTGGGACTGGTCTACGAGGAGCTCACCGAGCACGTGGGCTTCCACCGCTCCAGCGACGAGTACAAGGTGATGGCCCTGGCCTCCTACGGCGAGCCCACCATGCTCGACGCGGTGCGCAAGTGCGTGCGCTACGAGGGCGACGGCCTGGTCCGTGCCTCGGGCCTGGACTGGAACTCCCTGGCCGACCCGTGCGAGCCGGGACGGGAGCCCTCCAAGGAGCACGCGAACCTGGCCGCCAGCGTGCAGGCCGCCATGGAGGAGACCCTCCTGGCCGTCGTCGGCTGGCTGCACGAGCGGACCGGCCGCCCGTGCCTGACGATGGCGGGCGGGGTCGCCCTCAACTGCGTCGCCAACAGCCGCATCGCCCGTGAGGGGCCCTTCGAGAGGGTCTGGGTGCAGCCCGCCTCCGGTGACGCGGGCACCGCGCTGGGCGGCGCCCTGCACGTGGCCTCGCTCGTGGAGGACTCGGTGGCGCCCATGCCCGGGGCCGACCTGGGCCGCTCCTGGGACGAGGACGAGCTGCACGCGATCCTGCGCGAGGCCGACGTCGCGTTCGAGCGCCCCGACGACCTGGCCGACACCGTGGCCGAGGCGCTGGAGCGGGACGCGCTGGTGGCCTGGTTCCAGGGCGCCTCGGAGTACGGGCCCCGCGCGCTGGGGCACCGGTCCCTGCTCGCCAACCCGTCCAACCCCGACAACCTCGAACGGCTCAACCGGGTGAAGGGGCGCGAGCAGTTCCGCCCCGTCGCGCCGATGGTGGCCGAGCGCAGGGCGTCGGAGATCTTCTCCGGCGGGCCCCTGCCCAGCCCGTACATGCTCTTCGTCCACGAGGTGCACCCCGACTGGCGCGAGCGCCTGCCCGCCGTGGTGCACGTGGACGGCACCGCCCGCGTCCAGACCGTGGCCGAGCGGGACGACCCGCTCACCGCGCGCCTGCTGGACCGCTTCGAACAGCGCAGCGGCCTGCCGGTCCTGGTCAACACCAGCCTCAACACCGCAGGGCGGCCCATGGTCGACTCCCCGCGCGACGCCCTGGAGTGCTTCGGGTCCGCGCCCGTGGACCTGCTGGCCATCGGCCCGTTCGTCGTGCGCCGCCGGGCGGGCGAGGGGGCGCACCGGTGAGCGCTCCCCGCTACTCCGTGGTCGTTCCCACCATGGGGCGCGACACCCTGCCCCGCGTCCTGAGGCCGCTCCTGGACGCGCCGACCCGGGAGGCGCCCGAGGAGATCGTCGTCGTCGACGACCGTCCGCCCACCGACACCGCGCCGCTTCTCGGGGCCGACCACGCCCGGGTGCGGGTCCTGCGCTCCGGGGGAGGCGGCCCCGCCGCCGCCCGCCAGGCGGGATGGCACGCCTGCGCCTCCGAGTGGATCGCCTTCCTGGACGACGACGTGGCCCCGCCCGAGGACTGGCCGCGGCGCCTGTGCGCCGACCTGGCCGACCTGCCCCCCGAGGTGGGCGCCAGCCAGGGCCGCATCACCGTGCCCCGCCCCCGCGGGCACCGGCCCACGGACGCCGAACGGGCCACCCTGGCCCTGGAGGGCGCCCGCTGGATCACCGCCGACATGGCCTACCGCAGGAGCGTCCTGGAGGAGGTCGGCGGCTTCGACACCCGCTTCCCGCGCGCCTACCGCGAGGACACTGACCTGGCCCTGCGGGTCGTGGACGCCGGGTTCGTCCTCGTGCCCGGCGAGCGCGAGTGCGTGCACCCGCTGCGTGGCGGCGGACGCTGGGCGAGCCTGGCCGCCCAGCGCGGCAACGCCGACAACGCGCTGATGGACCGCCTGCACGGGCGCGGCTGGCGCAGCCGGGTCGGCGAGGGCCCCGGCGGGCTGCGCGGGCACGCGCTGACGACGGCCGCCCTGCTGGGCGCCGCCGGGGCGGCCCTGACCGGGCACCGCGCCGCGGCCGCCGCGTGCGCCGCGCTGTGGGCCGCGCGCACCGCCGCGTTCGCCCGGCGCCGGATCTCCGGCGGACCCGGTACCCGCGACGAGGTCACCGACATGCTGGTGACCAGCGCGCTCATCCCGCCCCTGGCCTGCTGGCAGCGTCTGCGCGGCGAGATCCGCCACGCCGGGGCGCGCCCCGCCCCGGGAGTGGCGGCCGTGCTGTTTGACAGGGACGGCACCCTGGTCGAGGACGTCCCCTACAACGGCGACCCCGACAAGGTGCGGCCCACGCCCTCGGCCGAACGGGCGCTCGCCCTGGCCCGCCGCGCCGGACTCGCCGTCGGTGTGGTCAGCAACCAGTCGGGCATCGCCCGCGGGCTGATCACCCGCGACCAGGTGGACGCGGTCAACCGGCGCGTGGAGGAACTGCTGGGCCCCTTCGACGTGTGGCGCGTGTGCCCGCACGGGGAGGAGGACGGCTGCGGGTGCCGCAAGCCCGCGCCCGGCATGGTCCGCTCCGCCGCGGCCGAACTGGGCCTACCGGCCTCCCGCTGCGCGCTGGTCGGCGACATCGGCGCCGACGTGGACGCGGCGCGGGCCGCGGGCGCGCGCGGGGTGCTCGTGCCCACCGCCGCCACCCTGGACGCCGAGCGCCGGTCCGCGCCCGAGAGCGCGCCCGACCTGGAGGCCGCCGTCCTGCGCCTGCTCGGAAGGGACGCCTCGTGAGCGGGGGCACCGTGATCGTGGCGCGCCTGGACAGCATGGGGGACGTCCTGCTGTCCGGACCTGCCGTGCGCGCCGTCGCCCACGGGGCCGACCGGGTCGTCTACCTCGCTGGTCCCCGGGGCGCCGAGACCGCCGCGACGCTGCCGGGCGTGGACCGCGTCCTGACCTGGTGCGCGCCCTGGATCGCCGCCGACCCGCCGCCGGTGGACGCCGCCGACGTCACCCGCCTCGTGGAGCGCCTGCGCGGCCTCGGCGCGGACGCCGCCGTGCTCCTGACCTCCTTCCACCAGTCGCCGCTGCCGCTGGCCCTGCTCCTGCGCATGGCCGGGGTGCCCCGGATCTCGGCCGTCAGCGAGGACTATCCGGGCAGCCTGCTCGACGTGCGCCACCACGTGGCCCACGGGATCCCCGAGGCCGAACGGATGCTGTCCCTGGCCAGGGCGGCCGGGTACCCGCGGCCCCCCGGGGACGACGGACGCCTGGCCGTGCGCCGACCGCTGCCCGACACCCGGGAGCTGACCGGGCCGGACGGATACGCGGTGGTCCACGTCGGCGCGGACGCGCCCTCCCGGGAGCTGCCGCCCGCCCTGGCCGCCAAGACCGTCGCCGCGCTGGCCGAGCGCGGACACCGGGTGCTGGTCACCGGCACCGCGGGGGAGGCCGCGGCGGCCCGCGAGGTCGCCGCGCACGGCGGAGCGGACCTGGCCGGGCGCACCACCGTCGCCGAACTGGCCGACGTGCTCGACCGCGCCGCCGTCCTGGTCTCGGGCAACACCGGCCCCGCCCACCTGGCCGCCGCCGTCGGCACGCCCGTGGTCTCGCTCTTCTCCCCGGTCGTGCCCGCCTCCGCGTGGGCGCCCCACGGCACCGCGGTCCGCGTCCTGGGAGACCAGCTCGCGCCCTGCGCCGACACCCGAGCCCGGGTCTGCCCCGTACCCGGGCACCCCTGCCTGAACTCCGTCTCCTCCGACGACGTCCTGACCGCCGTCGACGAACTCCTGGGGGAACGATGACCGTCCACCACCCGACACCCACCATCCCGGCGCCTGCTCCCCGGGGCATGGCGCAGGGCCGGGCCAGGACGCCCGCGCGCGTGCTGCGGGTCCTGCTCTGGCACGTCCACGGCTCGTGGACGACCGCGTTCGTCCACGGCGGGCACACCTGCCTGCTGCCGGTGACCCCGGACCGGGGGCCGGACGGGCGGGGCCGCGCCCGCACCTGGGACTGGCCCGCCAACGCCGAGGAACTGCCCCCGGTGGCGGTGCGCGACAGCGAGCCCGACCTGGTGATCCTCCAGCGACCGCACGAGATCGCCCTGGCCGAGGAGCTCCTGGGCCGCGTGCCCGGCCGCGACGTGCCCGCCGTCTACGTCGAGCACAACACCCCGCGCCAGGACGTGCCGGTCACGCGGCACCCCGTCGCCGACCGCGACGACATCCCCGTCGTCCACGTCACCCACTTCAACGACCTGTTCTGGGACTGCGGGCGCGCGCCCACCCGCGTGGTCGAACACGGCGTGCCCGACCCCGGGTACCGCTACACCGGCGAGGTCGCCCGCACGGGCGTGGTGCTCAACGAGCCCCTGCGCCGCTGGCGCTTCACCGGCACCGACCTGCTGCCCGCACTCGCCGAGCGCGTGCCCCTGGACCTGTTCGGCATGGGTGTGGCCGGGGTACCCGACCACCTCGGCCTGGCGCCCCCGCGGCTGCGCGCCCACGAGGACCTGCCCCAGGGCGCCATGCACGACGAGCTCGCCCGCCGCCGCGCCTACGCCCACCCCCTGCGGTGGACCTCGCTCGGCCTGTCCCTCATCGAGGCGATGATGCTCGGCCTGCCGGTGGCCGCCCTGGGCACCACCGAGGCCTACGAGGCCGTACCGCCCGAGGCGGGCACCGTCTCGACCGACCCCCGAGTACTCGCGGAGGCGCTGCGCGCGTTCCATGAGGATCGCGACCTCGCCCTTCGTGCCGGCAAGGCCGCCCGGACGGCGGCACTGCGCCGCTACGGGCTCACCAGGTTCCTCGACGACTGGGACCGGGTGCTACAGGAGGTGACGTCATGAGGATCGCCATGGTCTCCGAACACGCCAGCCCGCTGGCGGCGATCACCGGAGAGGACGCGGGCGGCCAGAACGTCCACGTGGCCGAGCTGGCCGCGGCGCTCGCCGCGCGCGGACACGAGGTCGTGGTCTACACGCGCCGCACCGACGCCGAGCGGCCCGACACCGTCTCCCTGAGCCCGGGCGTGCGCGTGGAGCACGTGCGCGCAGGACCGGCGGCCCCGATCAGCAAGGACGAGCTGCCCCGGTACATGCCCGAGTTCGCGCAGCGGCTGCGGGCCGCCTGGCGCGTCCAACGGCCCGACGTCGTCCACGCCCACTTCTGGATGAGCGGTTTCGCCTCCCTGCGGGCGGCAGGCGCCCTGGACCTGCCCGTGTTGCAGACCTTCCACGCCCTGGGCACCGTCAAGCGCCGCCACCAGGGCACGGACGACACCAGCCCCGTCGAGCGCGTTCCGACCGAGCGCGCCGTGGCCGGTCAGTGCGACATGGTCGTGGCCACCTCCACCGAGGAGCGGCGCGAACTCGCCGAGTGGGGGGTCCCGCCCGAGCGCGTGGCGGTGGTGCCCTGCGGCGTGGACACCTCCCGCTTCACCGCGAAGGGCCCCGCCGCCGAGCGCGGCGACCGCCCGCGCCTGCTCAGCCTGGGCCGCCTGGTCAGGCGCAAGGGCGTGGACACGGTGATCCGGGCGCTGGCCGAGGTGCCCGAGGCCGAACTCGTCATCGCCGGGGGAGCCGACCGCGAACGCCTGTGGACCCAGCCCGAGGCGGTGCGGCTGCGCATGGTCGCCGAGCGCGCGGGCGTCGATGACCGGGTCCGCTTCCTGGGCTGCGTGGACCGCGCCGAGGTCCCCGCCCTGCTCAGGTCGGCCGACGTGGCCGTCAACGTGCCCTGGTACGAGCCGTTCGGGATCTCCACCGTCGAGGCGATGGCCTGCGGCGTCCCCGTGGTCGCCTCCCGCGTGGGCGGCCACGTCGACACCGTCGTGCACGGGGAGACCGGACTCCTCGTCCCGGCCAGGTCGCCCAAGCGGCTGGGCCGCGCCGTGCGCTGGCTGCTCTCGGACGGGGCGACCAGGACCTCCTTCGCCGAGGCCGCGGCCGAGCGGGCGCGCGAGCGCTACTCGTGGGCGGAGGTGGCCCGGCGCACCGAGGAGTGCTACCTGCACGTGACCACGACCGCGACCGCGACCGGCACGGCCGTCCCGGCGCCCCGCGCGGGGCGCAACACGCCGGTCGCCACCACCACCGGGGGAGGCGAGGAGTGATGCACACCCATCTGAGACAGCTCAGCTCCGCGCTGGACGGCACGGACGCGGCCCTCGTCGAGGAATGGGGCCGCCGCGCCGCGCGCGCCCTGAGCGGGGGACAGCGCCTGTTCGCCTGCGGCAACGGCGGCAGCGCGGCCGAGGCCCAGCACCTGACGGCCGAACTGACCGGACGCTTCGAGGACGAGCGCGAGCCCCTGTCGGCCATCGCGCTGCACGCGGAGACCTCCAGCGTCACGGCCATCGCCAACGACTACGGCTACCACCAGGTCTACGCGCGCCAGCTGCGCGCCCACGCCCGACCGGGAGACCTGCTGGTGTGCATGTCCACCAGCGGCAACAGCGAGAACGTCGTCGCCGCTGCCAAGGCCGCGCAGGAGCTCGGCGTCACCTGCTGGTCCCTGACCGGCCCCGGACCCAGCGCCCTGGAGTCGCTCAGCGAGGAGACGGTCGCCGTCCCCGCGCCCAGCACCTCCACCGTGCAGGAGGTCCACCTGGCGCTGGTCCACGTGTTCTGCGCCGCGGTGGACGCCGAGGTCGCCGCCCGCGCGCACGGGGTCTTCGTCCCGGAGGGGAGGGCGGCCACATGAGCGACGCGACCGTGGTGGTGGTCGGCGACGCCCTGCTCGACGTGGACCTGCGGGGCGTGTCCCGGCGCGACTGCCCCGACGCGCCCGCACCCGTACTGGAGGAGCCCGAGTCCTGGTACCGGCCCGGCGGCGCGGCCCTGGCGGCCCGCCGAGCCCGGCAGGACGGCCACGACGTGGTCCTGGTCACCGCGGTGGGCCGCGACTCGGCCGCCGACGACCTGGCCGCGCTCGTGGGGGAGGGCGTCCGGCTGGTGGGGCTGCCCCTGATGGCGCACACGCCCACCAAGACCCGGGTCCAGGCCAACGGCCGCACCGTGGCCCGCCTGGACCAGGGCTGCGACGGCGTGGAACTCGACGCCCGCGCCGAGGAGGTCGCCGAGGCCCTGGCCGGGGCGGCGGTCGTGCTCGTGGCCGACTACGGGCACGGGCTCACCCGCCAGCGCGCCGTGCGCCGGGCCCTGGCGGCCTGCGCACGGCGCGTCCCGCTCGTGTGGGACCCGCACCCGCGCGGCGCCGACCCCGTACCCGGAACCCGCCTGGCCACGCCCAACGCCGCCGAGGCCGGGGTCTGCGGGGGCACCGACGAGCAGGCCCTGCGCCGGGCGGGGGAGCTGGCCTGGGCGTGGGGTGCGCACTCGGCGGCCGTCACCCTCGGCGCGCGCGGCGCCGCCTGGTCCGGTACGGGGAGCGAACGCGCACTCCTGCCGGGCTCGCCCGTCGACTCGCCGACGGACACCTGCGGCGCCGGGGACGCCTTCGCCGCCGCGTGCGCCACGGCGCTCGCCGACGGCGATGACGTGCGTGACGCCGTCCGCCGCGGGGTCGCCTCCGCCTCGGCCTTCGTCGCCGGGGGCGGGGCCTCGGCCTACGCCGCCCCGCGCCCCGCCGCCGGGGAGGCGCGCGCCGCCGCCGTGCCCGGACCCCGCACGGGACAGAGCGGCCCGGCGGGACGGGGCCGCCGGGCGGAGCGGGTCGTGGCGACCGGGGGCTGCTTCGACGTCCTGCACGCGGGCCACGTCGACCTGCTGCGCCGCGCCCGCGCCCTGGGCGACCGCCTCGTGGTCCTGCTCAACAGCGACGCCTCCGTGCGCGCGCTCAAGGGCAGCGGCCGTCCGGTGGTCGCCGAACACGACCGCGCCCGCGTGCTGAGCGCGCTCGACTGCGTGGACGAGGTGGTCCTCTTCGGCGAGGACACGCCCGTGCGCGCCCTGGAGGAGCTGCGGCCCGACGTGTGGGTCAAGGGCGGCGACTACGACGTGGAGGACCTGCCCGAGACGCCCGTCGTGCGGCGTGCCGGGGGAGAGGTGGTCACCGTGCCCCTCGTGCCCGGCCACTCCACGACCGGGCTGATCACCCGCATACGCGGCCGGGGCCGCGACGGGGCGCCCGCCCGCTGAGGCCCCCGAGACCGGACGCCCCTGCCCCGGCGCCCGGGAACGAGAGACGAACGACGACGGAGAACGAGGGAGACAGATGCGCCCGCTCGGAAACACGCTGATCACCGGAGGATCCTCGGGCCTGGGAGCGGCCACCGCGCAGGCCGTGGCCGACGGGGGCGGCCACCCGATCATCCTGGACCGCCAGCACCCCGGCAACGACTTCTCCTTCCACCAGGTGGACCTGGCCGACCGCGAGGCGGTCGAACGCGTCGTGCAGCAGGTCAGCCTCCAGCACGGACGCGTCGACGCCCTGGTCAACGCGGGCGGGACCGACGCCTGCGGCACGCTCACCGACGTGTCCGCCGAGGACTGGGAGCGGGTCATCCAGGTCAACCTCATCGGCACCGCCGCCGTGACCCGCGCCGCCCTGCCACACCTGCGCGCCTCCCGGGGCACGGTGGTCAACTGCGCCTCCACGCTCGGTCTGCGCGCGCTCAGCGACGCCACCGCCTACTGCGCCTCCAAGTTCGGGGTCGTGGGCTTCACCCGGGCGCTGGCCGCCGAGCTCGCCGGACAGGTCGGGGTGACGCTCCTGGTCCCCGGGGGCATGAGCACCTCCTTCTTCGACGACCGGCCCGACCAGTACAAGCCGGGCCCGGACGCCAAGCTCAACGCGCCCGAGGACGTGGCCCGCGCGGTGGTGTTCGCGCTGAGCCAGCCGCCCGGCTGCGAGGTGCGAGAGATGGTGATCTGCCCCTCGCAGGAGACGTCCTGGCCCTGAGCGGTGTCCTCCGGGGCCTCCGCTTCGCTTCGTCCCGTGTCCGGGAGCCCGAAGCACGGGAGTCGGGTTGAAGCAGGCACAGTGGCGCCTCCGGTGAGACGGCTCGTTCCTCGCAGTCTCACCTCCGCCGCCTCCAGAACCCCGTGGGCGCCCGAACAGCCCCCCTCACGCCAGGACTCCGTTCACAAGACAGGCCCCAGTGGCCAAAGAACAGCACCCAGGTAAGCGGTGAGACCATCCGAGGAGGTGGGCGACGATGCGCGAGTACGCGTCGAGAGGAAGGGCCCTGGTCACCGGTGGCGCCGGGTTTCTCGGCTCCCATCTGTGCGAGCGGCTGCTGGAGAGGGGCACACGCGTGGTGTGCCTGGACAACTTCGCCACCGGCCGGGCGCAGAACGTGGCGCACCTGGCCGGGCATCCCTGGTTCGAGCTGATGGAGGCCGACCTCACCGAACCGTTCACCCTGGAGGAACCCGTGGACGCGGTGTTCCACCTGGCCTCGGCCGCGTCGCCGCCCGACTACCTTCGTCTGCCGGTGGAGACGCTGGAGGTGGGCAGCCTGGGCACCCGCAACGCGCTGGAGTGCGCCGAGCGGTACGGCGCCCGCCTGGTCCTGGCCTCCACCAGCGAGGTGTACGGCGACCCGCTGGAGTACCCGCAGCGCGAGACCTACTGGGGCAACGTCAACCCGGTCGGCCCGCGCAGCGTCTACGACGAGGCCAAGCGCTACGCCGAGTCGCTGACCATGGCCCACCACCGCGCCCGCGGGGCCGACGTGGGCATCGCCCGCATCTTCAACTGCTACGGGCCGCGCATGCGCGCCGACGACGGCCGCATGGTGCCCACCTTCGTCAACCAGGCGCTGGAGGGCAGGCCGCTGACGGTGGCGGGCGACGGCCACCAGACGAGGTCGCTGTGCTATGTGGACGACACCGTGCGGGGCCTGATCGCCCTGGCCGACAGCGAGGCGACGGGACCGGTCAACATCGGCAGCGACGAGGAGCTGTCCGTGCTGAACCTGGCCCGCGTGGTCCTCAGCGTCACCGGGACGCGGTCGGAGATCACCTTCGTCGAGCGCCCCGAGGACGACCCGCACTTCCGGCGCCCCGACATCCGCCTGGCCGAGGAGGCCCTGGGCTGGAGGCCGCGCATCCGGCTGGACGAGGGGCTGCGCCGCACCGTCGCCTACTTCGTGGACCATCGCGACCGCTACGAGGACCTGTCCGAGGGCGCCGCGCCCGCCAACTGAGGGCCGGACCGGAGGCGGTGCCTGCGCCGGTGTGATGTGCGGGGCGGCCAGGACGCGAGAAGGGGGAGAGGACCAGGGTGGGGAATCCGGAGCGCTCACGGGTCACCGTGGTGGTGGCCACCCGCGATCGGCGCGGAGAACTGCTGCGTACGCTGGGGCACCTGGAACGGCTGGAGCCCCGGCCGCCCGTGGTGGTCGTGGACAACGCCTCCAGCGACGGCACCGCCGAGGCCGTGCGCGAGGGCTTCCCCGACGTCGAGCTCGTGCGCCAGGACCGCAACACCGGCTGCGTCGCCCGCAACACCGGGGTGGCGCGCGCCCGGACGCCCTACGTCGCCTTCTGCGACGACGACTCCTGGTGGGCGCAGGGGGCGCTGGAGGCGGCGGCCGACGCCCTGGACGCCCACCCGCGTCTGGGGCTGGTCGCCGCGTCGGTGTTCGTCGGAGAGGAGGGGCGGCCCGACCCGCTCAACGGGGCGCTGGCCCACAGCCCGCTCCCGGACGGAGACGGCCTACCCGGCCCGCGGATCCTCGGCTTCCTGGCCTGCGCCGCCGTGGTGCGGCGCGAGGCCTTCACGGAGGCGGGCGGCTTCAACCACCTGCTGTTCTTCGCCGGTGAGGAGGCCCTCCTGGCCCAGGACCTGGCGGCCTCGGGCTGGGAGCTGTGCCACCTGGAGCACGTGCGCGTGCACCACCATCCGTCCTCGGCGCGTCCGCCCGGCCTGTGGCGGCGCACGCTGGAGGAGCGCAACGCCCTCCTGACGGTCTGGCTGCGCCGCCGCACCGGCCTGGCCCTGGCACGCACGGTCCGGCTGGCGGGGCGCTCGCTGCGCGACCCCGTCTCGCGCGGCGCCCTGACCGGGGCGCTACGGGTCCTGCCCGCCGTGCTGGCCCGGCGCCGCCCGGTGCCCGCGCACGTGGAACGCGACCTGACCCTGCTGGAGGAGGCATGAGCCGGAGCGCCCGCGTCGGCGTCGTGGTCATCACCCGCGACCGCCGGGAGGAGCTGCTGCGCACTCTGGACCGGCTGGCGGACCTGCCGGGGCCGCCGCCGACCGTCGTCGTGGACAACGCCTCGGGCGACGGCACGGCCGCGGCCGTCGCCGAACGCCACCCGTGGGTGCGGCTCGTCCGGGCGGGAACCAACCTGGGCTCGGTCGGCCGCAACGTCGGGGTGGAGGCCCTGGACACGCCCTACGTCGCCTTCTGCGACGACGACACCTGGTGGGAGCCGGGCTCCCTGGAGCGGGCCGCCGGCCTGCTGGACGCCCACCCCGGGCTGGGGTCGGTCACGGCGCGGCTGATCGTCGAGCCCGCGGGCAGCGAGGACCCCATCACCCCGGAGCTGCGCCACTCGCCGGTGCCCGGGCCGGACTGGCTGCCCGGCCCCGCCCTGCTCGGGGTGCTCGCCGGGGTCACCGTGTTCCGCGTCCGCGCCTTCTGGCAGACGGGGGGCTTCTCCCGGCGCCTGTGGATGGGCGGGGAGGAGGAGCTGCTGGCGCTGGACCTGGCCGCCGCCGGGTGGTGGATGTGCTGGGACGAGGACACGGTCGCCCACCACGCCGCGTCGCCGGTGCGCGACCCCACCCGGAGGCGGCGCCTGGGCATCCGCAACACCCTGTGGACCGCGTGGCTGCGGCGCCCGGTGGACGGGGCGTGGCGGCACACGTGGTCGGTGCTGCGGTCGGTGCCGCGCGACCTGCCGAGCGCGATGGCCGTCGCCGAGGCCCTCGGGGGGCTGCCCTGGGTGCTGAGGGAGCGCGCACCGGTCCCGCCGCGGGTGGAGCGCGGTCTGCGCACACTGGAGGCGCCCCGCAGGGAGTCGCGGGCGCGGCGCTACGTGGGCTGAGCGGCCCGGGCCGCCGGGGGCGTTCGGGCCGCCTGGACCGTTCGGGCTCCCGGCACGGAGCTCCCGGGAGCGCCCGGCGCCCGGCCCACCCGTTCTCGGCGCGTCAGGCTTCGGGCGCCGACGCGGCGCGCAGCAGCCGCAGCTGACCGAGCTCGGCCACGTTCTTCATCAGCTCGCCGTTGACCCAGGCGGCCGTGTGCTCGACCGCCAGTCCCGAGTCCGGCGGCCAGGGGAACGCGGCGGGGGCGTCCAGATCCGGGCCGGTGAGCCCCTCCAGCACCGCCAGCCACTGCGTCCGCAGCTCGCGCAGCCAGTCGGCCGCCTTCTCCGGGCCCGGCCAGCGGACCTCCTCGCGTTCGCGCGGAGCGCGTCCCCGCAGGTGGTCGAGGGCCGTGGACCACCACCAGCCGATGTGCCAGGTGACCCAGGCCGCGGTGGGCACGGGCACGGGGTCGGGCTCGGTGTCCGCCCAGTCCGGCACCCACCGGCCGTCCCCGTTCCGGCGCACCGTCCAGCACAGGGGGCCGGGCTCCCAGAGCAGGTCTCCGGGCTCCAGACGCTCCAGGTGGTACTCGAACAGGGACCAGGTGAGGTCGAACTGCCAGCGCAGCAGCGCGGAACGAGGGTCGGACATGGGACCAGCCTGGCACAGGACCCCGCCCGCGCCGAACCGGTTTTCCCGCGGCTGCCTCCACGTGGGCCCGGGCGAGGGAAAACCGGGTGAAAACGCCTTGCGGTTGACGTGACGTCAACGCCTAACGTCGTTCCCCGGGCCGGAGGGACCGGCCCGACGAGGGAGAGACCGCGATGTCCTGGTCGATGGGCGAGGTGTGCCGCATGAGCGGCGTCACCTCCCGCGCCCTGCGGCACTACCACCGGATCGGCCTGCTGGAGCCGGAGTGGATCGGGCCCGGCGGGATCCGCCACTACGGGCACGGCCAGCTTCTGCGCCTCCAGCACATCCTGGTGATGCGCGAGCTGGGCATGGGACTGTCCGACATCGCCCGTGCGCTGGACGAGCGCGGGGACCGGGCCGGGGCGCTGCGTGACCACCTGCGGGGCCTGCTGGCCGAGCGGGACCGCATCGACACCCTCGTCGCCACCGTGTGCCGCACCGTCGTCGCACTGGAGGAGGCAGACGCCATGAAGGCCGTGGACCACCCCGAGGACCTGTTCGCAGGGTTCGACGCGTCCGTCTACAGCGAGCGGGCCCGCGTCGAGTGGCCGCGCACGTGGGAGCGGGCGCGGCGGACCGCGGAGGGGATGACCGAGGACGACTGGGCGCGGTACCGCGACGAGGCCGCGGACCAGCTGCGACGCATGGCCGCCCACCTGGTCGCGGGGATTCCGCCCGACGCTCCGGCGGTCCAGACCGAGGTGCACGTCCACTACCTGGCGGTGAGCCGGATGTGGGCCTGGACGCCCGACGCGTGCGCGTTCGAGAGCCTGGGCCGGAGCTACGCGGAGGAGGGCCCCTGGCGCGAGGTCTACGAGGGCTGCGCCCCGGGACTGGCCGACTATCAGCACGAGGCCATGGCGTTCTACGCACGCCAGCGGCTCGACCCGAAGGAGGGCGCGTGATCCCCGAGGACTGGCCGACGCACCGTCGCGAGGAGGACGGCGAGGTGCTCGGCTACCTCGAACCCGTGGGGGAGGGGCGCTACCGTCCCGTCACCCCCTTCGGCCGTCCGCTCGACGGCCCAGGTGACGAGGACTCCGCCCGTACCGCCCTGGACGCCCGGGGGCTGTCCTACCTGGCCGACCCCTGGCTGCTCAGCCTCCCCGGGCGCGAGGAACCGATCAGGGTGCGGATCGTGGAGGTCAGCCCCGAGCGGGTGCGGGTGGCCAACATCGACTTCGGCTACGAGGAGGCCGATCTGGGCCGCGTCTTCGTCCTGGACGTGCCCGAGATCGAACGGCTCCGCCCGGCCGGGGGCTGAACGGAGGGCCGGGACCCCCCAACCCGAAGGGCGCGGGGCGCGATCGCGCGCCCCGCGCCGCGGGCGGCGCCGCCTCCCGGGGAACGGCACCCCCGCCCTCGCCGCCCCGCCCTCAGAGGACGTCGGGCGAGACGTCCAGCACCGTGCGGTCGCGGGAGGCCACCAGGTCGAACTGCGGTCCGGTGCGCGGCAGCTCGTGCCGGAAGAAGTACGCCGCCGCGGCGCGCTTGCCCTCGTAGAAGCCGCCCTCGCGCCCGTGCGCGGCCACCAGCTGCTCCAGCCACATCCAGGCGACCACCACGTGCCCCACCGCCTCCAGGTAGGGGGTGGCGTTGGCCAGCGCCACCGCCGGGTCGCCCTCGGCCCAGGCCGCGGCGGCCGTCTCCACGGTCCGGTCCAGGGCCTCCGACAGCAGCTCCGCGTACTCGGCCTCGCGCCCGCCCAGCCCCCGGGCCCGCTCCGCCGTCGCGCGCGCCGTCTCCACCAGCAGCGACAGCCGGGAGCCGCCGTCGAGCACGGCCTTGCGCCCCAGCAGGTCCAGGGCCTGGATGCCGTGGGTCCCCTCGTGGATCGGGTTGAGCCGGTTGTCCCGGTAGTGCTGCTCCACGTCGTACTCGCGCGTGTACCCGTACCCGCCGTGCACCTGGATGGCCAGGCTGTTGGCCTCCACGCACCACTGGGAGGGCCAGCTCTTGGCGATCGGCGTGAGCACGTCCAGCAGCAGGTGGGCCCGTGCGCGCGCCTCCTCGTCCCCGGCGCTGGCGGTCTCGTCCACCAACCGGGCGCAGTACAGCACCAGGGCGAGCGCGCCCTCGACGTAGCTCTTCTGGGCGAGCAGCATCCGGCGCACGTCGGTGTGGTCGATGATGGGGACCTGCGGCCGCTCGGGGTCCTTGCCGCCCAGCGGGCGGCCCTGGAGGCGCTCGCGGGCGTAGGCCAGCGACTTGAGGTAGCCGGTGTAGCCGACGGCGGCGGCGCCCGCGCCCACCCCGATCCGGGCCCCGTTCATCATGTGGAACATGTACTTCAACCCCTGGTGGGGCTCGCCGACCAGGTAGCCGACCGCGCCCGGCCGCCCGCCGGGCGTGTGGCGGCCCTCGCCGAAGTTGAGCAGCGCGTTGACGGTGCCCCGGTAGCCCATCTTGTGGTTGAGACCGGCGGGCACGACGTCGTTGCGCTCGCCGACCGACCCGTCGGCCTCCAGCAGGTACTTGGGCACGACGAACAGGGAGATGCCCCGGACCCCGGGCGGGCCGCCGGGGATCTTGGCCAGTACCAGGTGCACGATGTTCTCGGTCAGCTCGTGGTCGCCCGCCGAGATCCACATCTTGTTGCCGAACAGCCGGTAGCCGCCCTCCCCGTCCTCCTCGGCGCGGGTGGTGATGTCGGCCAGCGAGCTGCCCGCCTGCGGCTCGGACAGGCACATGGTCCCGGTGAAGCGCCCCTCCACCATGGGGCGCACCCAGGTGTCGACCTGCTCGGGGCTGCCGTGCGCCAGGAGCAGGCGCGCGTTGCCGGAGGTGAGGAAGGGATAGGCAGAGGTGCCCAGGTTGGCGGCCTGGAAGTAGGCGCCGCACGCGCTGGAGACCACGTGCGGGAGCTGGGCGCCGCCCACGGAGGCGGGCATCCCGGCGGCGCTCAGCCCGGTCTCGGCGTAGACCTCCAGGGCCCTTCCCACCTCGGGGATGACGTGGACGCGCTCGCCGTCGAAGCGGGGCTCGTTGGCGTCGTTGGCCTTGTTGTGCGGCGCGAAGTGGTCGGTGGCCACGCGTTCGGCCAGCTCCAGCGCGGCGTCGAGGGTCTCGCGGGAGTGGTCGGCGTAGTGGGGGCGGCTGGTGAGCGCCTCGGTGTCGAGCCACTCGTAGAGCAGGAAGTGCAGGTCGCGCGTGGACAGCAGGGTGGACGCCACGGGTCGCCTCCTTGAGATCGTGGACCGACTGGTCGGTATGCTACCCGGTCCGCGGGGCTCGGGGGCGACCGGGGACACGCGGCCGTCCGAGCCCTAAGCTTGCTGCCACCGACCCGAGAAGGAGCGCTGACCCGCATGTCCGCTGTGTCCGACCCCTCCCGCACCGTCCTGCTGCTCAACGGCCCCAACCTCAACCTGCTGGGCACCCGGGACCCCGGGCAGTACGGCACCACCACCCTGGCGGAGGTCGAGCGGCGTGTGGTCTCCCTCGGCGAGGAGTTGGGCGTGCACGTGGTGTGCGCGCAGAGCAACAGCGAGGGCGTGATGGTGGACCGGATCCACGCCGCGCGCGGCTGGGCCGGGGTGGTGCTCAACCCCGGCGCCTACGCGCACTACGGCATCGCGCTGCGCGACGCGATCGACGCGGTCGAGGCGCCCGTGGTGGAGGTGCACATCTCCAACATCTACGCCCGCGAGGAGTTCCGGCACACGTCGGTGACCGCGCCGGTGGCCGCGGGCTACGTCGCCGGGTGCGGGGTCTTCGGTTACGAGCTGGCCCTGCGCGCGGTGCTGCGGCGCGACGCCGAGCGCCGTGAGGCGGACGGCGCCCAGGCGGGCTGAGCCGCACGACCCGCCGGTTCCCGGCACCCCGCCGTGAGGCGGCCCGCGGGGGCGCCCCCGCGGGCCGGGCCCGGCCCGCGGCCGGGTGCCCGTGGGATCGTGCGCGGCGGACGCTCCCACGGGCGGGGACCGGCCGCCCCGCGCCGAAAAATCGGTACCGACCGGTCGGTTTGTATCGTGCGCGCGTCGGGCGGCACGTGCGTTCAGCGGTAGGTCATCAGCGCGGGGCCGCCCTGCTCCAGGTGGGCGTGGTCGTTGAAGGACAGCAGCTGCGTGCCGCCCCGGCCGTGCAGCAGCTTGCTCACCGAACCGTTGACCACCACGCGGTTCAGGGCCAGGAACCCGGTGGGCGCCGTGCCCAGCAGGGACGAGCACACCGTCGCGATCACCCCGGCGGAGGTGAAGACCAGCGCGGTCTCCCCCTTGCCGAGCCCGGCGACCAGGTCGTCCAGCGCCTGCCGGACCCCGGACCGGAAGCCCTCCCAGGTGCCCGGGCCGCTGCCCCCGGCCTCGATCCACGAGGTCAGGGAGGCGTCGAGCCGCTCCTGGAGCGAGCCCGTCGCGACGGGGTGGGCGCCCAGCAGGCCGAGGTGGTCGTACTCGTTCCACCGCTCGTCGCCGACCGGCTCCAGATCCAGGCCCGCCTCGGCCAGGGCCGCGGCCGCCGTCTGGCGCTGACGGCGCAGCGCGCCGGTCACCACACGGCCCACCCGGGGCCCGCGCCGCCGGAGTTCGGCGCCCAGCAGGCGGGCCTGCTCGTAGCCGGTGGGGCTCAACTCGTCGTAGTCCTGCGCCTCGGGGGAGGCCTTCCCGTGGCGGATCAGATAGATCGCTGGCATCGCACCAGCGTACGAGTGGGCCCAAGGGCGCCCGCACGCCGGGGGACGCGATCGGGGCAGGGGCGCCGTCCGCCGGGCGGGGGTCCGGCGAGGGCGGGGTGAGAGCCCGGACGGGGGCAGGCGAAGGCGCTCGTCGTTCGCGAACGCCCGAGTACACGGCGTTTTCGCTTGCGTGGCGCTTTCCGCAAGCAGGACAATACGGGTGCGAACCGCGCTTCCCGTGAGAGGGCACACCATGACGGACACACCCCCCATCGACACCACCGTGGCACACTCCGCCCGGGTGTGGAACTACTGGCTGGGAGGCAAGGACAACTACCCGGCCGACCGCGAGGTCGGCGACTACGTGCTCCAGGCCTACCCGGAGATGGTCACCGCGGCCCGCGCCGACCGGGAGTTCCTCATCCGCGCGGTCACCCACCTGGCCCGCGAGGAGGGCGTCCGCCAGTTCCTGGACGTGGGCACCGGGCTGCCCACGCACAACAACACCCACGAGGTCGCCCAGGCCGCCGCCCCCGACGCCCGCGTGGTCTACGTGGACAACGACCCGCTGGTGCTCACGCACGCCCGCGCGCTGCTGGTCGGGGAGGGGGTGGGGGACGTCCACTACGTCGACGCCAACCTGCACGAGCCCGAGGAGGTCCTCAAGGCGGCCGCCGCCCACCTGGACTTCGACCGGCCCATCGCGCTCACCATCCTGGGCACCATGGGGCACACCCCCGACAACGCCCGGGCCTACGCCACCGTGCGCGCCTACGTGGACGCGCTGCCCCCGGGCAGCTTCCTGGCCATGTGCGACGGGACCAACACCAGCGAACCGATGATCGAGGCGTCCCGGCGCTGGAACGAGACCGCGCCCCTGCCCTACCACCTGCGCAGCCCCGAGGAGATCGCGGGCTTCTTCGACGGGCTCGACCTGCTGGAGCCCGGTGTGGTCTCGGCGCCCTTCTGGCGGTCCGACGCCACGGAGGTGGGCGAGATCGTCGCCGCCGACCAGTACTGCGGCGTCGCACGCAAGGCCTGACGGCCCCGCCGGGTCCCGGGACGCCCCCGGGGCCCGGACGGCGGGACGGGTCCAGCAGGCTGTGACGCACGGGGCCTGAACTGCGATGATCTTGTACTTACAGCGAGTCTGGAGCGCCGAACCTCGCTATAGGTACAAGATCACGGTGGAGGGGCGGCCGGTGCGCGTCAGGCGGCCCCGGAGTCGGGCTCGAAGCGCACCACCACCGACTTCGACGTCGGCGTGTTGCTCACCTCGGCCGTGGAGTCCAGCGGCACCAGCACGTTCGTCTCCGGGAAGTAGGAGGCCGCGCACCCGCGCGCGGTCGGGTAGTGCACCACCCGGAAGTGCGCCGCGCGCCGCTCCCTGCCGTCGTGCCACTCGCTCACGATGTCGGTGTAGGCGCCGTCGGCCAGCCCCAGTTCCCGGGCGTCCTCGGGGTTGACCAGCACCACCCGGCGGCCGTCCTTGATGCCCCGGTAGCGGTCGTCGAGGCCGTACACGGTGGTGTTGTACTGGTCGTGCGAGCGCAGCGTCTGCAACAGCAGCCGCCCCTCGGGGACCTCCGGCGCGTACGTGCCGTTCACCGTGAAGTTGGCCAGCCCGGTCGCGGTGGGGAAGCGCCGGTCGTCGCGCGGGGCGTGCGGCAGGGTGAACCCGCCGGGCCTGCGCGCGCGGGCGTTGAAGTCCTCGAACCCCGGTACGACCGCGGCCACGTGCTCGCGCACCCGGTCGTAGTCGGCCAGCTCCGACCACGCCACCGGGAAGTCGCCGAGCACCCGCCCGGCCAGGTCACAGACGATGTCCACCTCCGAGCGCATGCCCTGTGACAGCGGCGCCAGCACGCCGTGGGAGGCGTGCACCTTGCCCATGGAGTCCTCCACCGTCACCCACCGCGGCTCGCCGTCGCGCAGGTCGCGGTCGGTGCGCCCCAGCGCGGGCAGGATCAGCGCCCGCGTCCCCGTCACCACGTGCGAGCGGTTCAGCTTGGTGGACACGTGCACCGTCAGCCCCACCCGACGCATGGCGTCCTCGGTCACCAGCGTGTCCGGGGTGGCCGCGACGAAGTTGCCGCCCATCGCGAAGAACACCCGCACGTCACCGCGTGCCATGGCGCGGATGGCGTTGACGGTGTCGTACCCGTGCTCACGCGGCGGCGCGAAGCCGAACTCGGTGCCCAGGGCGTCCAGGAACCCCTCGGCCGGGCGCTCGAAGATCCCCATAGTGCGGTCGCCCTGCACGTTGGAGTGGCCGCGCACCGGGCACACGCCCGCGCCGGGGCGGCCCACGTTGCCGCGCAGCAGCAGGAAGTTGACCACCTCGCGGATGGTGGGCACCGAGTGCCGGTGCTGGGTCAGCCCCATCGCCCAGCACACCACGATCCGCTCCGAGGAGGTGACCATCGCGGCGATGCGCTCGACCAGCTCCCGCTCCAGGCCGGTGTCGCGCTCGGTGCGCGCCCAGAACTCCTCGTCCGGCTCGGCCAGCAGCGCCTTGGCGAACTGCTCGAACCCGTGCGTGTGGGTCGACACGAACTCCCGGTCCAGGACCGGCTCACCGCGCTCGTCGGCCTCCAGCAGCAGGCGGTTGAGGGCGGAGAACAGGGCGAGGTCGCCGCCCAGCCGCACCTGCGCGAACAGGTCGGTCAGCTCGGTGCCGCGCCCCAGCAGGCCGCCCGCGTGCTGGGGGTTGCGGAACTCGCGCATCCCCGCCTCGGGCAACGGGTTGACGGTGACGATCCGCGTCCCGGACTTCTTGGCCCGCTCCAGGGCGGTGAGCATGCGGGGGTGGTTGGTGCCGGGGTTCTGCCCGGCCACGATGATGAGGTCGGCCTCGCGCAGGTCCTCCAGGGACACGCTGCCCTTGCCCACGCCCAGGGTTTCGGTCAGGGCCGAACCGGACGACTCGTGGCACATGTTGGAGCAGTCGGGGAGGTTGTTCGTACCGAGGGCGCGGGCGAACAGCTGGTAGCAGAACGCCGCCTCGTTGCTGGTGCGCCCGGAGGTGTAGAACACCGCCTGGTCCGGGGAGTCCAGCGCCCGCAGGTCCTCGGCGACCAGGTCCAGCGCGCGCTCCCAGCTGACCGGCTCGTAGTGGGTGGCGCCCTCGGCCAGGTACAGCGGCTCGGTGAGGCGGCCCTGCTGGCCCAGCCAGTACCCGGACCGCCCAGCCAGTTCGGAGATCGGGTGCGCGGCGAAGAAGTCCCCGGTCAGCGCCGTGGCCGTGGCCTCCTCCGCGACCGCCTTGGCGCCGTTCTCGCAGAACTCGGCCCGGTGCCGTCTGTCCCCTTCGGGCCAGGCGCAGCCGGGGCAGTCGAAACCGCGCTTCTGGTTGATCGCGAGCATGGCGGGCAGTCCGCGCCGTACGCCGGTGTGCTCGTTGAGGTGGCGGAGGCTGTTGAGCACGGCGGGGAGTCCGGCCGCGCTGGTCTTGGGCGGGCTGACCGCAGGGGAGTCCTGGGCTGGGTCTGCGTTGTCCGAGTGCTGGTGTCTCACACTGCGCATTCTGGCACTGGCCGTCCGATGGTGGGACGTCCGGGTGACGAGCCAGGGCCGCGGAGGGCACGGAGCGGGCGGCCGGGGCCCCTCAGCGGGGGAGCGCCAGGTCGTTCTCCTCCTTGACCGCGTGCAGGTGCGTCCACGACTCCACCGCGCGGACCCCAGGCAGCCCGCGCAGCCTCTCCAGGGCGGCGAACACCTCCCCCTGAGAGGCGGCCCGCACGGTGCCGATCGCGTTGCACCAGCCCAGGCCCGTCGCGAGGCAGTCGACCTCCTCCAGCGCAACCACCTTGCGGGCCACGGGCTCGGTCGCCCCGTCCACGGTGAGCGCGAACCCGACCGTGTGCACCGTGCTGAGCGGGCTGAGCCGCACCAGGGCGCCGACGTGCACGACCCCCGAGTCGAGCAGGCGCAGCACGCGGGCGCGCGCCGCCCCCGGGGACAGGCCGCTCGCCTCGGACAGCTCGACGTAGGAGGCGCGCCCGTCGGCGCGCAGGCGCTCCAGCAGCGCGTGGTCGGAGCCGTCCAGTTCGAGGCCGCCCGGAGGGCCGGGGCTCTCCAGCGGGCCCGGCGGGAAGTAGGGGTCCTTCCAGATGCGCAGGTAGGTCAGGACCTGCACGGCGCGGACCCCGGGCACGGCCTGCACGCGCTCCAGCCCCCGGGCGAACGCGTCCAGCCCGGGTGCGCGCAGCTCCGCGGTCACCGCGAAGCGGCCCGCCGTGGTGGTGACGAACGACGTCTCCCCGATCGCGGCCACCGCGTCCGCCACCCGACGGGCGGGGCCCTCCACCGAGATGATGGCGTGCCCGAGCTGGCGCAGGCCGAACACGGCCGGATGGACGGCGCCGACCACGCGCAGCGCCCCCGCATCGGACAGCCGCCGCACCCGCGCCTGGACGGTCGAGCGCGCCAGGCCGGTCAGGCGACCCAGGGCCTCGTAGGAGACCCGGCCGTCCCGTTGCAGGGCGCGGACCAGCTGTTCGTCCACGCGGTCCAGTTCCACGCGCGTCCCTTCGGGGGAGGTCGGGTCGGAGGAGGCCGAAGCGGTCAACCTACCGTACCGCCCGTCCTCTCCCGGGAGCCGGAGGAGTCGTCGAATACCCCTTCGCGAGCTGTCACGACTCCCGTTTCAGCGCCGATTCCGGCACGTCCGTCTGCGGATCATCCCTTGCGCGCCCCTGTCCACGGATGTAGCGTCGGCGCTCGTGTCGAGATCTTCCCGTGGTGCCGCGGGACCTGTCGCAGTCGTCCCGGAGGTAGCCGGTGGGAGTGTCCAGCAGTCCGTCCCCGCCCCCCGCGACCGCGCGTGACCGGACGTTCTTCGGACATCCGCGCGGTCTGGTGGGTCTGTTCTTCACCGAGGCGTGGGAGCGCTTCTCCTACTACGGCATGCGAGCACTGCTGCTGTACTACATGTACGACCAGGTCGCCCACGGGGGACTGGGCATCCCCGACGACACGGCCAGGTCCCTGGTGGCGGTGTACGGGTCGGCCACCTACATGGCCGCCATCCTGGGCGGCTGGATCAGCGACCGCCTCCTCGGCGACCGCCGCGCGACCCTCTACGGCGGCGTCCTGATCATGTGCGGCCACATCTGCCTGGCGCTGCCCGCGGGCGCGACCGCCCTGTTCGCCTCGATGGTGCTCCTGGCTCTGGGCACCGGGCTGCTCAAGCCGACGATCTCCGCCTCCGTCGGGGACCTGTACGCCGACGGGGACCCGCGCCGGGACTCCGGTTTCAGCATTTATTACATGGGGATCAGCATCGGCGCGGTGTCGGCGCCGCTGGTGGTCGGCACGGTGGGCCAGCGCTACGACTACCACCTCGGTTTCGGCATCGCCGCGGTCGGCATGGCCCTCGGCCTGGTTGTGTACCTGTGCACCCAGCGCAACCTGAGCGATGCCAGCCGTGAGCCCCAGAACCCGCTACGCCTGCGTGAGGTGCCGCGTTCGCGGTCCGTCCCCGTCCTGGCGGCCGTGGCCCTGATCGTCGCCGCCGTGGTGGCCGCCGCCCTGTCCGGAGTCCTGACCGCCGACGCCGTCGTGGACGCCGTGAGCCTGGCGGCGGTCGCCCTGCCGGTCGCCTACTTCACCGTGATGCTGCGCAGCGGGCGCACGACCCCGGCCGAGCGCGCGCGCCTGCGCGCGTACGTCCCCCTGTTCGTCGCCGCGGTCTTCTTCTGGGTCATCCAGGAGCAGGGTGCGACGGTGATCGCCCAGTACGCGGCGGAGAGCACGGACCTCACCGCGTTCGGCTTCGCCATCCCCGCCCCGTGGTTCCAGTCGGTGGGCTCGGTCGTGCTGATCGCGCTGACCCCGCTGTTCGCGGTGATGTGGCTGTGCCTGGACCGGTCCGCGTCCCCGCCCACGACCGCCCAGAAGTTCAGCGCCGCCCTGGTCATCGCGGGCCTGTCCTACGTCCTGCTCGTCCTGCCCGCGTCGCAGGAGGGCCTGAGCAGTCCGCTGTGGCTGGTGGCCAGCCTGGCGGTGGTCACCGTCGGGGAGATGTTCCTGGCCCCGATCGGGCTCTCGGCCACGTCGAGGATGGCGCCCGCCGCGTTCTCCACCCAGACGATGGGCCTGTGGCTCGCCTCCGGCGCGGCGGGCCAGGGCATCGCCGCGCAGCTCGTCGGGTTCTACGACGCCGACACCGCGGGCGTGTACTTCGGTGCGGTCGGCGCCGGGACGGTGGTCCTGGGGCTCGCGCTGTTCGCCCTCGCTCCGGCTCTGCGCAGGAGGACGGAGGAGAAGGAGGAGACAGCGGTCCCGGCCGCCGACCGGTGACGGCCCGGGGGCGGCACGTGTCACGATTCGCCCGGGTATCCGATGAGCCACCGTACGGCGGTCGGGGGACCGTGCGCGCCGGATGCGGGGTCGAAGACCAGGTCGTCACGGAAACAGAAGTACAGCCGTTGCCAGATCCGCCACGCGCGGGCCCTGAGGGGCGCGTCCCGCTTCCTGCGCGCGTCGGCGCTGCGGACGTCCCGCAGGACCAGCGCGGTTCCCGCTCCGACCGCCAGGGTCCACACGCCCATGCCGAACAGGAAGGAGACGAACTGCTCCACTCCTCCGACCAGGCTCAGGGCGCCGTTGACCGCCAGGCCCACGAGGAAGAGGACCGCAGCGGACGCGATGAGCACGTTTTTCCACTCCCAGCCCAGCAGCCAGCGCAGGACCAGTCCGGTGGCCGCCGCCGGTACGACGCCGAAGACACCGAACTGGATCACCAGCGGGGCGGCGAGCACGAGTAGGGCGATGCCGATCCACCGGGTGATCCCGGGCGCTACTCCGGGCGGCGCAGGGAAGCTCAGTTGCGCAGCGAGGGTGCTCTGGGAGTACGAGGTGGAGGAGTGCTGGGCTCGCGCGACCGTCGTGCCGCCGCGCAGCCACGACCACTCGTCATCCTCGCGGATCGTCGACGATCCGGCGCTCTGTGTGATCGTCGTGCCCTCACGGACCACGGCGGACACCTTGGCTGTCCGATCCTGGCGCGAGCACACCGGGCAGTTCGCCACCGGTCGCATTCCTCCCGTGTTCCCGTGCCGTCACTCCTCCAGCTGAAGATAGCCGTTGGCGGGGCACCGCGGAAAGGTTTTTCCTCCCGGCTCCAGGACCCGGCCCCGCCGTCCGTCGGCGGTCCGGGGCACGTCCCGGCCGCCGACCGGTGACGGCCCGGGGCCCGGCCGGTCCGGGCTCCCCTCCAGGGGTCCGGCGCGGTGTTCGCCGGGGGAGGGCCCGTCCGGTGGCGGGTGACATGCCGCCGACTCCGCAATGTGCCCTCCGGGCCGTCCTGCGGGGCAGACTGGTCGCGCTGGTCGTCGGGAGAAATGTGGGTACGCGGACCGCATGAGTGTCTTTGAGCGCAGCCTTCGGACGGCCCCGGCGCGGCCGGGGCGAACGCCCGCGCGGCGGTGCGGCCCCTCGCGGACGCGCGGGAACCGGAGGACGGGGCGATGAGCGACGTCGGCTGGCCGCTGGAGACCGGCCTGCTGCGCGCGGTGTTCGACAGCGTGGGCGCGGGGATGTTCGTCATCGACACCAGCGGCCGCATCACCGCCGCCAACCCCTACGCGCAGCGGATCCTCGGTCGGCCCAGGGAACGGATGCTGGGTTCCGACCTGCACGACCTGCTGCACCGCGACCCGGACGGGGAGGAGACGCCCCGGGAGGACTGCCGCGTCCTGGCCGCGCTCGACAGCGGCCATCCGGCGGAGGGGAGCAGCGAGTCCTTCCTGCGCGGGGACGGAACGCTCGTGCCCATCATCTGGGCGATCACCCCGCTCCAGCACGAGGGCCGCCTGGAGGGCGCGGTCATCGTCTTCCACGACTTCCGGGCGCACCGCGACGCCGCCGATCAGACCGCGGCGCACCTGGCGGCCCTGGAGGAGCTCACCGCCCGGCTGAGCCTGGTGGCGGAGATCTCCGTGGTCCTGGTCTCCACCCTGGACGTCCCCGAGATGCTGGACAGGCTGGTCCGGCTGCTGGTGCCGGAACTGGGGGACTGGGCGGTGGTCGACATGGTCACGAACGGGCGCACGAAGGAGGTGGAGCGCGTCGCCGTGCACACCCTGGGCGACCACGGCACGGCCGAGTCGCTGAAGGGCCCGCTGCCGCCGCTGTCGCCCGACTCCCATGCGGCGCTGCTGCGCACCCTGTACAGCACCCAGCCCGCCCTGCTCGACGCCGAGGACATGGCCCGCGAACCGGGCGAACCGTTCGCCCGGGCGCACGGGCAGCTGTTCGAAAGCCTGGGCGGGCACTCCGCGGTGGTACTGCCGTTGCACACCCGCAGACAGGTCTTCGGGGCGCTGACCGTGGCCCGCGCCGGGGAGCGGCCCGCCTACACCGACGCCGAGGTCCTCGTGCTGGGGGACGTCGCCCGGCGCGCCGGTCTGGTGATGGAGAGCGCCCAGCTCTTCGAGCAGCAGCGCCACGTCGCCGAGACCATGCAGCGCCAGCTCCTGACCCCGCTGCCGCAGGTCGGTCACCTGCGGTTCGCCGCCCGTTACCAGCCCGCGCAGCAGGCCGCCGAGATCGGCGGGGACTGGTACGACGCCTTCCCGCTCGCCGACGGCGTCATGACCATGGTCATCGGCGACGTGGTCGGCCACGACCTCCAGGCCGCCGCGCACATGGCCGAGGTCCGCAACATGCTGCGCGCCCTGGCCTGGGACCGCCAGGAGCCCCCCAGCCTGATCATGCGGCGGCTGGACGAGGCCATGACCAACACCAGCGACGCCCCCATGGCCACCGCCGTCTTCGCCCGCATCGAGGGGCCCGAGAGCGGGCCCTGGACCCTGCACTGGGTCAACGCCGGGCACCCGCCGCCGCTGCTCGTCACCTCCGACGGCCACACCCGCTACCTGGAGGGCGGCCACGGCCCCCTGCTGGGCATGAGCTCCGCCCTGCACCTGGGCCTGCACTGGCCCGACGCCCGCGAGGAGATCCCCGCGGAGTCCACCCTGCTGCTCTACACCGACGGCCTCGTCGAGAGCCGCGAACACCCCATCGACACGGGCCTGGCCAACCTGCGCCGCCACGCCGCCGCCCTGGCCCGCCGCGACGTCGAGGACTTCCTCGACGAACTCCTCGCGCGCATCAGCCCCAGCGGTGACGACGTCGCCCTGCTCGCCCTGCGCACCCCCGCGGCGGACGCGGGCGGGGCCCCCGCGCCGCCCCAGCACGCGCACAGCCCCGCCGCCGACGACCGCGGGGCTCCCGGTGCGGACGTCGAGGACAGCTCGGTCAGGGACACCTCCGAACGGGGATGAGCGGCACCGGTCCGGGGGCGCCGATCTCCCGCCGTTCCGGACCTTCCGTCAGCGGCGCCCTGGTCCGGTGCGCCGATCCCACGCCGTCCCGGACCGCCCGCCACGCCGGGGACGGACCGGTCCGGGGGCGCCCGCGCCGCCCGTTTCCGCCGACACGCGAGGGGTAGTGGCCGAGGGCAGCCCAGGGGGCCGCGCGCTCCCCAGGCGACGACCGCCACCGTCGTGAGACCAGGGGGAACCATGAAGGCAGTGGTGTGGAACGGGACCAGGAACGTCGACACCGTGAACGTTCCCGACCCGCGGATCGAGGAGCCCGGCGACGCCGTCATCCGGGTCACCAGCTCGGGCCTGTGCGGATCCGACCTGCACCTGTACGAGGTGCTCGGGCCGTTCATGACTCCGGGGGACATCCTCGGGCACGAACCCATGGGCGTGGTCGAGGAGGTCGGTTCCGGCGTCACCTCCCTCACCCCCGGCCAGCGGGTCGTCATCCCCTTCCAGATCTCCTGCGGGCACTGCCTCATGTGCGACACGGGCCTCCAGAGCCAGTGCGAGAACACCCAGGTCGAGGAGCAGGGCATGGGCGCCGCGCTCTTCGGCTACAGCAAGCTCTACGGCGCGGTGCCCGGCGGGCAGGCCGAGTACCTGCGCGTCCCGCGCGCCGAGACCACCGCGGTCCCGGTACCCGACCAGGGCCCCGACGACCGCTACCTGTTCCTGTCCGACGTGCTGCCGACCGCCTGGCAGGCCGTCCGCTACGCCGACGTCCCCGAGGGGGGATCGGTGGCCGTCCTGGGGCTGGGGCCGATCGGCGACATGTGCTGCCGGATCGCCCGCCACCTGGGTGCGGGCCGGGTGTTCGGCGTGGACCCGGTGTCGGAGCGGCGCGCCCGCGCCGCCGCGCGGGACGTGGAGGTGTTCGACTCCTCCAAGGGCACCGACGACGTGGTCCAGGAGATCCGCGACCGCACGGACGGGCGCGGCCCGGACGCGGTCATCGACGCGGTCGGCATGGAGGCGGCCGGGCACGGCTCGGCCAGGTTCGCCCAGCGCGTGGCCAACCTCATGCCCCGGGGCGTGGCGGCCAAGATGATGGAGACGGCCGGGGTGGACCGGCTGACCGCCCTGCACACCGCCATCGACCTGGTGCGGCGCGGCGGGACCGTCTCCCTGATCGGCGTGTACGGCGGCATGGCCGACCCGATGCCGATGCTCACGCTCTTCGACAAGCAGATCCAGCTGCGGATGGGGCAGGCCAACGTGCGCCGGTGGGTGCCGGAGGTCCTGCCGCTGCTGGAGGGGGCCGACCCGCTGGGGGTGGACGACTTCGCCACCCACCACGTGGGCCTGGACGCGGCCTCGCTGGCCTACGAGAAGTTCCAGAAGAAGCAGGACGGCGTGTTCAAGGTCGTCTTCCGGCCCTGACCTGCCGGAGGCGGGCGCCCCGGGCCGGGGGGATCCGGCCCGGGGCGCCGTTCTGTCCGTGGGGGCCAGGGGCTACGGTCTGTTTTTTGAACCGGCCTCAGCTTGTGGGGGGCGGGCGCCCACGGGGTTCTGGAGGTGGTGGAGGCGGGTTCGTGAGGAACGGGCGAACCCGCCGTAGGCACCGAAGGTTCCCGTGCTTCGGGCGCCCGAACACGGGCCGAAGCGAAGCGGAGGTCCCAAAAAACACTGCCTAGTTCTCGTAGATCCGGACGTAGTCGACGAGCATCTGTTGGGGGAACTGGGTGGTGCCGTCGGGGTAGCCGGGCCAGTTTCCGCCCACGGCGATGTTGAGGATCATGAAGAAGGGCTGGTCGTAGACCCAGGTGTTGCCGCCCACGTCCGCGGTGGTGAGGGTGTGGTAGGCGTTGCCGTCCACGGACCAGGTGATGGAGCCGGGGCTCCAGTCGATGGCGAAGGTGTGGAAGTCGTCGGCGAAGGACCAGCCCTGGGGGTGGGTGTAGGAGGAGCCGATGCCGTTCGCGCCCGAGTAGCCGGGGCCGTGCACGGTGCCGTGCACCATGTGGGGCTCGTACCCGACGTTCTCCATGATGTCGATTTCGCCGGAGTCGGGCCAGGGGGTGTTGGGGAAGTCGGCGCCGAGCATCCAGAAGGCGGGCCAGATGCCCTGTCCGCGGGGGATCTTGATGCGTGCCTCGATGCGGCCGTAGGCGTGTTCGACCTTGTTCTGGGTGGTCATGCGGGCGGAGGTGTAGCCGCCGTCTGCTTCTTGGCGTGCGGTGATGACGAGGTTGCCGTTTCCGTCGAGGGCGGAGTTGGCGCGGTTGTTGGTGTAGTTCTGGAGTTCGTTGTTGCCCCAGCCGTGGTCGCCGGTCTCGTGGTTCCAGTTGGCGGGGTTGGGGGCGCTTCCGGCGGCGCCGTCGAACTCGTCGGACCACACCAGGGCCGCCTGGGCGGCTTCGGCGGACGCCGGAGCCGCCGCGTCCTCGGGGACGGGGGCGGCCGACACGGCCCCGGCCGGGACCAGGAGCGCGGCGGCGGTGAGGAAGGACAGGGCTGCGGAGGAGAGGGACCTGCGGGGCCGGTACGCGGTGCGCATGGGTTACTCCGGGGGGAAGCCCCGCCGCGGCGGGGCGGTGACGGGCGGAGTCGGTCCGCCGCACGGCGCGCGTGCGTCGGACCAGGTGGGCGACTGCTCGCAGTCGCCGTGTTACGTAACGAATCGAATTGGTAAGTTACTGTACGTTTAGTTTTCCTCCGGCACAAGGGGTGGAACGGGGGTAAGGGACGAGGGCCGAGAAGTGTGTGCGGCGGAAACCGTTCGGTCGGGTGTGCACCCTCCGAAGGTGGACATGTGCTGTCTCGCTGTGCCAACTCTGTGCATTCCGGATGGAACAACGGGTAGGGGACGGGAACACCGTGGGGCGCTCCCTCCCCGTTCCCCGTTGACCTGGGGTGGAGCGAAAGGATTCCGGAACCGTGCTGGAGGCGGGATACGGGACCGTGTCCACGGTGAACCCGGGGCGCGGAGGCAGCGTCACACCGTGACCCGGGGTACCCCACAACCGCCGACCCACCCCGAAGGACCGCCCATGAGCGCTATGCCCGTCCGCGACCAGGCCACCCCCTCCCACCACGTCCCGAGCCCGCGCGGAGGTCGCCGTGACGTCTCCCGCGCCCGGTGGCGGCTCCGTGCGATCCAGGCCGACATCGTCGAGTTCGGCCCCGCCGGGGACCCCGACCTGGTGCGCGCGGCCGAGGCGCTGGACCTGCTGGAACTCGCGGACGCGGCCCGGCCCTGACCCGGAGCGGTCGGAGCGGTCGGCCGAGGACCGGCCCCGCCTGGTCCGGCGCCGACTGGGATGGATGTACGTCACCGGCCCTGGTCAGGGCGGGCGTGCGTCACCGGTGTGCATAACCACTGTCACACCCCAGGTCGTGACGGCGTGTCAACCCCGAGAGTGACCGCGGCGTCTCAGAGAGAGACGGCACGCGCCGTCAGGCTCGCGTGGAGGCACGCGTTGACGGCAGGGGGCACGATGGAGGGCCGTAACGGCAACCGGGTGGAGAGCGGAGCGTACTGGCTCCTCTACGTCGTCTCGGTCAGCGGCGCGCTGCTGCACTGGCGCCTGGGCAACGAGGGCCTGGCAGCTCTGTGCGGCGCCGTGGCCTTGTTCGGCGCCCTGCTCATCGGCAGGAGGCACCACGACCTCGCCGCGTGAGCCCGCTCCCGGCGGCCCGTCCGCGCACTTCGCCGTACGGGTCCCGCCCTGCCGGTTCCCGCCCTTTCGGGGACGATCACCACGCGCGGTGCCCACCCTGCCCCGCGTCCGGACACAGTACGAGGGACCACCGCCCCCGGTCTGGCGGTCCCTCGTGTCCCGCCGTCCGTTAGCCGTTCCGGTCCCGCCTGCGCGGCAGGGGCGGGATGTGCCCCGCGCGGGTGTCGACCACCTGGTCCACCAGCAGGTCGGGCCTGTCCCGCTGGACGTACTTCCAGGTTCCGTGCCGGCCCTGCCACCCCCACGTCCAGCCGTCCTTGAACCTGTTTCGCCTGCCTCCCCGGCCGTGTGAGCCCCGCGGTCCCGCGCCTGCCCGTTCGCGCACTTCGCCGTACGGGTCCCGCCCGGCTTATTCCCGCCCTTTCTGGGGCGATCATCACGCGCTGTGCCCACCCTCCCGCGCACGCCTCCCGCCCGCCCGTCCGGATAGGCTGCGCGGTATGCGTTCATGGTCTGCGCCTGACATCGTCCCCCTGCCGGGTACCGGCGGTCCCCTCCGTGTCCACGACACCGCCACCGGCCGGATAAGGACGACGACGCCGGGCTCCCGGGCGGGGATGTACGCCTGCGGCATCACGCCCTACGACGCCGCCCACCTGGGCCACGCCTTCACCTACCTGACCTTCGACCTGGTCAACCGGGTCTGGCGTGACGCCGGGCACGACGTCAACTACGTGCAGAACACCACCGACATCGACGACCCGCTGCTGGAGCGCGCGGAGGCCACCGGCGTCGACTGGCGCGACCTCGCCCACCGCGAGATCGGTGTCTTCCGCGAGGACATGGCCGCCCTGCGGATCATCCCCCCGACCTCCTACGTCGGCGTGGTGGAGTCCGTCGACCTCATCAGCGACCTCGCCGCCCGCATCCGCGACACCGGCGCTGCCTACGAGCTGGACGGGGACCTGTACTACTCCGTCGCCGAGGCGCCCGAGTTCGGCGAGATCAGCCACCTGGACCGCGGGCAGATGCTGGAGCTGTTCGGCGAACGCGGCGGCGACCCCCAGCGCACCGGCAAGAAGGACCCGCTCGACTGGCTGCTCTGGCGCGCCGAGCGCCCCGGCGAGCCCTCCTGGGACAGCCCCCTGGGCCGCGGGCGCCCCGGCTGGCACATCGAGTGCAGCGCCATCGCCCTGGACCGGCTCGGCCCGGCCTTCGACCTCAACGGCGGCGGCAACGACCTGATCTTCCCCCACCACGAGATGGGCGCGGCCGAGACCCGATGTGCCACGGGCGGACCCAACGCCCACAACCACCTGCACGTGGGCATGGTTGGCCTCAACGGCGAGAAGATGTCCAAGTCCCTGGGCAACCTGGTGTTCGTCTCCAAGCTGCGCCAGCAGGGCGTCGACCCGGCCGTCATCCGCCTGGCCATGCTCGGCCACCACTACCGCGCCCCCTGGGAGTGGACCGACGCCGAACTGCCCGCCGCCACCGCCCGCGCCGACCGCTGGCGCGCCGCCCTTGCCCTGGGCGCGGCGCCCGACGCCGCCCCGGTGCTCGCCGCCGTGCGCGCGGCCCTGGCCGAGGACCTGGACTCCCCGGCCGCCCTGGCCGCGGTGGACGCCTGGGCCGACAGCGCCCTCGGCGAGGGCGGCACCGACACCGACGCGCCCGCCCTGGTGCGCGCCACCGTCGACACCCTGCTGGGAGTGCGCCTGTAACCGCTGCCGCGGTGACCGGACGCCGCATCCGCGGTGATCTTGTACCTGTAGCCGATCTCGGCGGCCGAGACTCGCTATGAGTACAAGATCACCGCAGGTCAGGGCGTCAGGCATCACACCTGTCACACTTTCGTCCGGCCCGGAGGACGAGCCCCCGCGCCGCGTTGCCCGGGCGCGCGCCGGGACCGCCCGAGGCCCCCGCGCACCGGGAAACCGTCAGTGGGCGCTGCCACAATCCGGGACATGCAGACAGGACCGGACGTACTCCACACCACCGACTGGACCCGTACCCTCCACGCCTACGGCTCCGGCGCCGACGCCCCCGGGCACCTCGCCCTCCTGCTCACCGGCGACGCGCACGAGCGCGGGCGCGCGCTGGACCACCTCCACAGCGCGCTCCTGCACCAGGGCACGGTCTACCCGGCCACCGTCCCCGCCGCCCTGTTCGTCGCCGGGATCCTGGACCGCCCCGAACTCGACGACCCGGCCCGCGATCCGGGCCCCGGAGGGGCGGGCACCGCCTCCGGCTCCCTGCGCCGCGTCCTGCTGGACTTCCTGGCCGGGGCGGCCGAGGGCGCGCTGCACCAGAACCCCCGCGGCCCCGTGCCCGAACCCCCCGCCGGGGCCGAGCTGGACCGGGTGTACGCCGCGCTGGCCTCCGACGACGAAGGTGAGGCGGACGGGGTGTGGGGGACCCCCGCCGTGGACGCGCTCATGCTCCGGGTGGGCCCGGACATGCGCGCCGCCGCCCCCACGTTGTACACGGCGGTCGAACCCCACCTCACCGCCCCCGACGCGGGCACGCGCATGTGCGCGGTGGAGGCCGCCGCGGCCCTGGCCCGGCTCGGCGGGCTGGAGCCGGACCTGTCCGGGGCCGCCGACATGGCCGAGACCCGCGACGAGGGCGCGGTGATCGTCCTGGCCCTGGGCGCCTGCGGCGGCGACACCACCGAGTTCCTCACCCACGCCGACCCCGCCATCCGCGCCTGCGCCGCGCTGGCGCCCGGCCAGCGCGCCAACCCCGCGGCCACCGCTGAGCTGGTCGCCGTGCTCGCCGATCCGGACGCCGCAGACGCCTGGTTCACCAGGCGCCCCGCCCACTTCACCGGCCACGTCCGTTTCGCCCTGGTCCGGGAACTCGCCGAGCGCTCCACCGCCGAGGACGCCGCGCGCCTGCTCCCGGTGCTGCGCGCGCTGGCCCCGCTGGCCTCATCCCTCACCGCCGCGGCCGACGCCGGGCCGCTGCTGGACCTGGTCTTCCGGAGCGCCGACGCGGGACCCGGGGCAGGCTCCGCCGGGCCCGCGGAGCCGCTCGCGACGGGACCCGCCGCGCCGCGCGACCCCGCGGAGCTCACCGCCGTCCAGCGCGACTACCTCCGGGTCCTGACCGAGCACGACGGTTTCTGGGACGGCCGGTTCGCCAACTTCCTGGTCGTGCTCGCCCGGCTGGGGCTGCCCCGCGGGCGCCACGAGCTCCGCGCGCTGCTCGCGGCCTGAGCCGGGCGGGAGCGGAACCCCACGGCGACCGGACTGGAAACCACTGTGACCGTAAACCACCGCGCCCGTTTCGTCCCCGCCCGTCTCGTTGTGGACGTGCACGGTGACCACCTGTGGCCACGGGCTCGCGAAAACGCCGGTATCCGGGACCCGGCCGTGGTGGGATAGCCCTCATGACGACCCCCACGCGGCACAGCACGGCCGCCGAACTCATCGCGGACTTCGTCTCCACCGGCGGCGGGCTCACCGACCGGGCCGACCTCGCACGGTTCCTGCGCGAGCACCGCCTGGCCACCGAGGGAGCCATCCCCATCACCCTCGCCGACCTCGACGAGGCCATCGCCCTGCGCGACGGCATCCGGGCGGTCCTGGAGCGCCGGGCCGAACCCGACCACGAGGCCATCGCCCGGGGTCAGAAGGTCCTGGACGGCCTCCGTGTCACCGTGCGCCTCCAGGCCTCGCGCGAGGCCCCCGTGCCGCTGACCCCCGCGGTCGTGGACGAGGTCCGCCGCGGGCTGGCCCGCATCGCCGGGGCCTGGGCCGTGGTGCTGTCCACGGGGGAGTGGCGCCAGATGAGGCTCTGAACGGATCCGCGGCGCACGCGGGAATCCGGTCCGGGCCGGGGAGGAACGCGTGAGCGGGCTCGGGACGGGGGGAGACCCCGTTCCGCGCCGCTTTCCACCGGCCGGGGCTTCGGGGGCGGGCCCGCGGTGCGCCCCGCGGGCCGCCGGGGGCTCAGCCCTCGTCGTGGCGGCGCAGGTAGCGCTCGAAGTCCCGGGCGATCGCGTCACCGGAGGCCTCCGGCAAGTCGGCCGTGTCCTTGGCCTCCTCCAGGCCGCGCACGTACGCCGCGATGTCCTCGTCCTCGGCGGTGAGCTCGTTGACGTTGGACTCCCACGCCACCGCGTCCTCGGGCAGGTCGCCCAGCGGCACCCGCGCGCCCAGGAAGTCCTCCACCCACGCCAGCAGCGCCAGGGAGGCCTTCGGGCACGGCGGCTGGGCGACGTAGTGGGGGATGGCCGCCCACAGCGACGCGGTCTCGATCCCCACCGCGCTGAACGCCTCGTGCACCACGCCCACGATCCCGGTCGGGCCCGAGTAGGTGGTCGCCTCCAGCCCCAGCGCCGCGCCCAGCTCCACGGGCGAGGCCATCCCGGTCACCGGGATCGGCCGCGTGTGGGGGGCGTCCGCCAGCAGTGAGCCCAGCATCACCATCCGGGTGACGCCCAGCTCCCGTGCCACGGCCAGCAGGTCGGCGGCGTAGGAGCGCCACCGCATGTTCGGCTCGGGTCCGGTCACCAGTACCACGTCGCGCTCCGAACCCGGCGGCGTCGCCACGCGGACCCGGGTCGTGGGCCACTCGACCTCGCCGACCACGCCGTCCACGACCGACATGCGCGGCCGGGTCACCTGGAAGTCGTAGTAATCATCCGGTGCCAGCGCGCACAGCTCGTAGGCGCCCCACTCCCTCGACAGGTGCTCCACGGCCAGGCTGGCCGCCTCACCGGCGTCGTTCCATCCCTCGAACGCCGCCACCATCACGGGATCGACAAGCTCCCGGACGAGCTTGGTCATGTGGCTCCTCCCTGCACGCGGACGGAGTCCACCCTACGGGGTGACGACCCGCCCGGGGAACCGTTCGACGCGGCTCCGCCGGAGGGCTCGGTCCCCCGCGCCGCGGGACGCCTGTCTCATCTGGTGGAACAGCCGATGGGATAACCTCACAGACAGCGACTGACAAGGACACCGCCGTCCCCGGACGACCGACCCGCCCCGCACCGCGGGTCCGCCCAGTGCCACGCGTCACGGGGACACCAACTGGGCCGCCGCGGTGCTCCGACATAGAGTTGCCAGATATGAGAGCCAGCCCCACCTTCCGCGAAACGCTGTCCCGCCGTGTGGTCGTGGCGGACGGAGCGATGGGCACCATGCTCCACGCACACGATCTCGACCTCGACCAGTTCGAGGGGCACGAGGGATGCAACGACATCCTCAACCTCACCCGTCCCGACATCGTCCGCGACACCCATGCCGCCTTTCTTGCCGTGGGCTCTGACGCCATCGAGACGAACACCTTCTCCGCCAACCTCGGCGGGCTCGCCGAGTACGGCATCGAGGACCGCACCTACGAGATCGCCCAGGCGGGAGCGCAGGTGGCCCGCGAGGCCGCCGACGCCTACTCCACCCCCGACCAGCCCCGTTACGTCCTGGGGTCCGTGGGCCCGGGAAACCGGCTGCCCACCCTGGGCCACGCGCCCTACGCCCTGCTGCGCGACTACTACGAGCAGTGCGCGCGCGGCCTGATCGACGGCGGATCCGACGCCATCCTCATCGAGACCTGCCAGGACCTGCTCCAGGTCAAGGCCGCCGTGGTGGCCGCCCAGCGCGCCCGCCGGGCCGCCGGCAGGGACGTCCCGATCATCGCCCAGGTCAGCATCGAGACCAACGGCACCATGCTGCTCGGCTCCGAGATCGGCGCCGCGCTGACCTCCCTGGAGCCGCTGGGCATCGACGTCATCGGCCTCAACTGCTCCACCGGCCCCGCCGAGATGAGCGAGCACCTGCGCTACCTGTCGCACCACTCGCCCATCCCCATCTCCTGCATGCCCAACGCGGGTCTGCCGGAACTGGGTCCCAACGGCGCGGTCTACAACCTCACGCCCGCCGAGCTGGCCGACGCCCACGACACCTTCACCTCCGAGTTCGGCCTGAGCCTGGTCGGCGGCTGCTGCGGCACCACCCCCGAGCACCTGCGCCACGTGGTGGAGCGCGTCCAGGGCCGCGGCGTCAAGAACCGCAAACCCCTGGTGGAGTCGGCGTCCTCCTCCCTCTACCAGAGCGTGCCCTTCCGCCAGGACGCCAGCTACCTGGCCGTGGGCGAGCGCACCAACGCCAACGGCTCCAGGAAGTTCCGCGACGCCATGCTGGAGGGCCGCTGGGACGACTGCGTGGAGATCGCCCGGGACCAGATCCGCGACGGGGCCCACCTGCTCGACCTCAACATCGACTACGTGGGCCGCGACGGGGTCGGCGACATGCGCGAGCTGGCCACGCGCCTGGCCACCTCCTCCACCCTGCCGATCATGCTCGACTCCACCGAGCCGCCCGTCCTGGAGGCGGGCCTGGAGTCCCTCGGCGGCAGGAGCGTGGTCAACTCCGTCAACTACGAGGACGGCGACGGCCCCGACTCCCGCTTCACCCGCATCATGGGGCTGGTCAAGGAGCACGGCGCCGCCGTCGTGGGCCTGTGCATCGACGAGGAGGGCCAGGCCCGCACCGCCGAGTGGAAGGTGCGCGTGGCCACCCGCCTCATCGAGGAGATCACCGGCGAGTGGGGGCTGCGCACCGGCGACATCATCATCGACTGCCTCACCTTCCCCATCACCACCGGGCAGGAGGAGACCCGCCGGGACGGCCTGGAGACGATCAACGCCATCCGCGAGCTCAAGCGGCTCTACCCGGAGGTGCAGACCACCCTGGGCCTGTCCAACCTGTCCTTCGGCCTCAACCCGGCCGCCCGCATCGTGCTGAACTCGGTGTTCCTGCACGAGGCGGTCCAGGCGGGGCTGGACTCGGCGATCGTGCACGCCTCCAAGATCGTGCCGATCAACCAGATCCCCGAGGACCAGCGCGAGGTCGCCCTCGACATGGTCTACGACCGGCGCGAGGGCGACTACGACCCCCTCTCGCGGTTCATGGAGATGTTCGAGGGCGTGGACGCCAAGTCCATGAAGGCCTCCCGCGCCGAGGAGCTGGCCGCCCTGCCGTTGTGGGAGCGCCTGGAGCGGCGCATCATCGACGGCGAGATGGCCGGGATCGAGGCCGACCTGGACGAGGCGCTGGAGTCCAAGCCCGCCCTGGCCATCGTCAACGACACCCTGCTCTCGGGCATGAAGACCGTCGGCGAGCTGTTCGGCTCCGGCCAGATGCAGCTGCCCTTCGTCCTCAAGTCCGCCGAGGTCATGAAGGGCGCCGTCGCCTACCTCGAACCCCACATGGAGAAGAGCGACGACGACGGCAAGGGCCGCATCGTCCTGGCCACCGTCAAGGGCGACGTCCACGACATCGGCAAGAACCTCGTGGACATCATCCTGTCCAACAACGGCTACGACGTGGTCAACATCGGCATCAAGCAGCCGGTGACGGCGATCCTGGAGGCCGCCGAGGAGCAGCGCGCAGACGTGATCGGCATGTCCGGCCTGCTGGTCAAGTCCACGGTGATCATGAAGGAGAACCTGGAGGAGATGAACTCCAGGGGCCTGTCCGAGCGCTTCCCGGTCCTGCTGGGAGGCGCCGCGCTCACCCGCTCCTACGTGGAGCAGGACCTGGCCGAGGTCTTCGACGGCCACGTGCGCTACGCCAAGGACGCCTTCGAGGGCCTGCGCCTGATGGACGCGTTCATGGCGGTCAAGCGCGGTGAGGAGGGGGCCGAGCTGCCCGCCCTGCGCCAGCGCCGGGTCAAGTCCGGGGCCAAGCTGAAGGTGACCGAGCCCGAGGAGATGCCCGCCCGCAGCGACGTGTCGACCACCAACCGGATCCCCGAGCCGCCCTTCTGGGGCGACCGGATCAGCAAGGGTGTCCCGCTGGCCGACTACGCCGCCTTCCTCGACGAGCGCGCCACCTTCATGGGCCAGTGGGGGCTCAAGGCCGCCCGAGGCGGCGAGGGCCCCAGCTACGAGGAGCTGGTGGAGACCGAGGGCCGTCCCCGGATGCGGATGTGGCTGGACCGCATCCAGACCGACGGCCTGCTGGAGGCGGCCGTGGTGCACGGCCACTACCCCTGCTACAGCGAGGGCGACGACCTGGTGGTGCTGGACGAGGAGGGCGCCGAGCGCACCCGCTTCACCTTCCCGCGCCAGCGCCGGGACCGCCACCTGTGCCTGTCCGACTTCTTCCGCCCCAAGGAGTCGGGGGAGCTGGACGTGGTGTCCTTCCAGGTGGTGACCGTGGGCCCGGCGATCAGCCGCGCCACCGCCGAGCTGTTCGCCAAGAACGCCTACCGCGACTACCTGGAGCTGCACGGGCTGTCGGTACAGCTGACCGAGGCCCTGGCCGAGTACTGGCACACCCGGGTGCGCGCGGAGCTGGGCTTCGCCGGTGAGGACCCGGCCGAGCTGGACGCGTTCTTCAAGCTCGGTTACCGGGGGGCCCGCTTCTCCCTGGGCTACGGGGCCTGCCCCGACCTGGAGGACCGTGCCAAGATCATGCGCCTGCTGGAGCCCGAGCGGGTGGGCGTGACCCTGTCGGAGGAGTTCCAGCTGGTGCCCGAGCAGGCGACCGACGCGATCGTGGTCCACCACCCGGAGGCGACCTACTTCAACGTCTGACCGGCTCGTCCGAGGCGTTCAGACCGAGGCGAGTCCGTCCGGTGCGGCCCCGTCCCTCCCATGGGGGGCGGGGCCGCGCGCGTGCGGGAAGCCCAACGACGGCGACGCTGACCGCTGCCTGCTCGGGCGGGGCCGCGCGTGCGCGGGAGGTGCGGAGCGGGACGGAGCCCGCGCCCGGCCCTGGACGACGGGCCGCGCGTGCGCGGGGCGAGTATGGGACAGCTCTCCACCCGCCGGCGCCCGAGTGTTCGTAGTGTGGAAAGGACGCCGACAGGTCCTCTTCACGGCGCGGGCGCCCCGCGTCCCGCACGATGATGACGCACAACCCGGGTGTCCCGTGGGCGAGCGGGCAACCCATGACACACGAGGGGAGAGCGTGGTGCCGCCCGGTCCGGAAGGCGCCACCGAACGTATGAGCGAGCAGAGCACGCTGGGTCCCGAAGTCTCCGACACCGCGACGCCCCAGGCCAGACGCCTCCAGGCCGTACTCCTGGACATGGACGGCACCCTCATCGAGAGCGAGCACCTGTGGGGTGAGGCCGAGGCCGACCTGGTCGCCGAGCTGGGCGGCGTGTGGACCGAGGAGGACCACCAGCGCAACGTCGGCAACGCCGCCGAGCCCGTGGGCCGCTACATCATCGACCTGACCGGCGCCCACCACCTCACCCCTCGCCAGGTGGCCGACCGCCTGTACACGAGGTTCCGCGCCAGGCTCGCCGGAGGCGCCGACCTGCGCCCGGGGGCCAAGGAGCTGGTCACCCTGCTGTCGGAGTCCGGGGTCCCCGTGGTCCTGGTGACCTCCACCGAGAGGTCGCTGGTGCAGGCGGCGATCGGCGGGATCGGCCTGGACAACTTCGACGACTCGGTGGCCGGGGACGAGGTCGAGGCGAACAAGCCCCACCCCGACCCGTACCTGAGGGCCGCCCGGCGGCTCGGCGTGGACCCCGCGCGCTGCGTGGCCTTCGAGGACTCGGTGGTCGGCGTGGCCTCGGCGGCCGACGCCGGGTGCGCCACGGTCGCGGTGCCCAACCACGTGCACATCCCGCCGCGCGAGGGCGTGGTGTTCCGCGACAGCCTGGTGGGCGTGGACCTGGACTGGCTGGAGTCCCTGGTCGCCGACCGCTGAGCCTTCGCCCGTCAGGGGTGATCTTGCTACCAGCGTCACTCTCGGCGGCCGCAGTGACGCCAGTAGCAAGATCACCGGGTGAGGGAACCCCCCTGGGCCCCTCGCCCCGCCCTTCTCTGTTGCTCCGCCCTTCTCCGTGCCCCGGCCGCCCGCCCGGGGCACGGGGAGTAGCCTGGGCGGACAGGAGCCCCTGCTCCGGGGCCCGCCCTAGGGGATCGACCGGATGTGCGTCGCGGCGTCGGATGGGAGACTGGACCCATGCCTGAGAACTTGACGTGGATGACCGGTCTGGTCCTGGGAGGCGGCCTCACCCTCGTGGGGCTGGTGATCTCCTTCTTCGTGTGGCGCGCCAAGGGCGCGGCCTCGGGCCTGCGCGGTGTGGCGTGGTCGCTGCTGCCGCTGGCCGCCGGTCTGATCGGGCTGATGAACGCCGTCTGGCAGTTCGCCATGAGCATCTTCGGCATCCTGGTCGGCCTGCTGTTCAACCCGGCGGTGTGGGCCGGTGTGCTCCTGGCGGGCCTGGCGGTGGTGCTCTACGTGGTCTCGGGCGTCATGCGCGCCCGTGACGTGGGCACCCGTCCCAGGAAGGCCAAGGAGCCCAAGGAACCCAAGGCCGCCGGGGGAGCGGGGGGCGCGGCCGAACCCGGCGCGGCCCCCGCCGCTGCGCAGGCCAAGGGCACGGTGGGCCCGGCCCCCAAGAAGGCCGGGGCCGCGGACGACCTCTCCGACCTGAGCGACATCGAGGAGCTGCTGCGCAAGCGCGGTATCGAGTGACCGCCGCGGGCGCGGCCCGCACACCCCTCCGACGGCGGCTCCGCACCCGCGGGGCCGTCGTCCTCGCGTGCGCCGTGACCGTCACCGTACGTGTCCGTGGCCGCGCCCCGGCGCGCCCGTGATCGTCGCGCTGCGCGTTCGCTCCGACACGTTGAGGCGTATAGCACTTGCCATAGTGCGCCCCTTCGGGGCCGAACCGGTGCACATTCGGGCGTATCGTGGGCGCGGCGATAGGGGACGTCGTCGCAGCTCGCGGCCAGTCATCCGATGAATGCGAACTCTGCAGCCTTTTGTTGTTATATAGGCCTTTTAACGTTGTTTGTCACGATTTAGATACATGATCGGATATTGGACGCTATGCGTTCAGATCGCGAGTAAGTTGGTCGCTGTGTAACAGCCCGGGCGCAACGGTCCCGGTGTGTCCAACTTCTCAGGTGATGTGGCACACTCCCGCGGACCGAGTCTGCGGAGGCGGGTCATCATCCCGCCCCGCCGACACGCAAGCCCACGCCAGCCAGCGTCGAGAACCGGCCGGCCCCACCGCGCGCACCGCAGGTCACCCCTCCTTGCGGACGCACGCGTGGGTTCTGTCCCGTTCCCCTCGGCCAGAAGCGTATGAGTGGAGAGTGGTGGCCTGATGAGCGCGCCCTCGCATGCCCCCGATTCGGCGGAGCAGGCGGAGCAGAACGACGCCGTGAACGTCGCTGCGCAGGCCCACGGGGTCCGCGGAGACTCCGACAACCGGTCCCTGCGCCAGATCGCCTGGCAGCGGCTGCGCAAGGACAAGGTCGCGATGGTCTCCGGCGTGGTCGTGGTCCTGCTCATCCTCGCCGCGATCCTCGCGCCCCTCCTGGCCAAGTGGTTCGGGCACCCGCCCACCCAGTTCCACCAGGACCTGATCGAGCCCAGCACCGGCATGCCGTTCAAGGACCCGAGCCTTCCGCCCCCCGCTGACGGCAGCATGCCCTTCGACAACCTGGACCGGTGGGGCGCGATCAGCGCCGACCACCTGCTGGGCGTGGAGCCGGTCACCGGCCGCGACCTGTTCAGCCGCATCCTCTACGGCGCCCAGATCTCCCTGCTGGTGGCCTTCCTGTCCACGCTGCTGTGCGTGTTCATCGGCACTGTCCTCGGCATCATCGCCGGGTACAAGGGCGGCTGGGTCGACACCCTCATCAGCCGGGCCATGGACGTCTTCCTGGCCTTCCCGCTGATGCTCTTCGCCATCGCGCTCGTCGGTGTCATCCCCGAGGGTGTCTTCGGTCTGAGCGGCAACGGTCTGCGGATCGGCGTCATCGTCTTCATCATCGGGTTCTTCAACTGGCCCTACATCGCCCGCATCGTCCGCGGGCAGACGCTCTCCCTGCGCGAGCGGGAGTTCGTGGAGGCCGCCAGGAGCCTGGGCGCCAGCAACCGGCACATCCTCTTCCGGGAGATCCTGCCGAACCTGGTGACGCCGATCATCGTCTACTCGACCCTGCTCATCCCCACGAACATCCTGTTCGAGGCGGCCCTGAGCTTCCTCGGTGTCGGTATCAACCCGCCCACGCCGAGCTGGGGAAAGATGCTCTCCGAGGCGGCGATCATGTACGAGAACGCGCCGTACTTCGTCATCTTCCCGGGTCTGGCCATCTTCATCACCGTGCTGGCGTTCAACCTGTTCGGCGACGGGCTCCGGGACGCCTTCGACCCCAAGACCTCCGACTGACCCACGGTCGGTGGAGGCCGCCCCGCCCGGCCTCCGCAAGGCAGGGATCCGACGACAGGTTGATCCCACCATCCCATCAGGTTCGCATGAGAGGCAGTTCCTTGAGGAAACGCACCCTCGGCTTCGTCGCGCTCGGCGCGGCGGCGTCCATCCTCCTTTCGGCTTGCGGTGGCGGTGACTCCACCGGCGGAGGCTCCGCGTCCGGCGCCGAGTTCAACCAGGGGGCGACCGAGGTCGTCAACCCGTCGGAGCAGACCGGCGGCACCCTGCGCTACGCCATCGCCACGGACTTCGACTCCACCGACCCGGGCGACACCTACTACGGGTTCAGCTGGAACTTCACCCGCTACTACGCCCGTACGCTGCTGGCCTTCAACCCGGCCCCGGGCGAGGCGTCCACCGAGCTGGTCACGGACATGGCCGCGGGCATGCCCGAGCCCAACGAGGACTTCACCGAGTGGACCGTGAAGATCCAGGAGGGCCTCAAGTACGAGGACGGCTCCGAGATCACGGCCCAGGACATCGAGTACGCCATCGCGCGCTCCAACTTCAACGGCGGCGAGCTGCCCAACGGTCCGCGCTACTTCGAGGCGCACCTGGACCAGGAGCCCTTCAACGTCTACGAGGTCGACGACCCGCTGGAGACCTTCACCGCGGTCGAGACCCCGGACGAGCACACCCTGGTCTTCCACCTCAAGGACTCCTTCTCGGAGTTCCCCTACGTGCTGACCCAGCCGCAGACCGCCCCGGTGCCCATGGAGGCCGACCGCGGCGCGCTGTACAAGGAGCACGTCCTCTCCTCCGGCCCGTACCAGTTCGACGGCAACTACGAGCCCGGCGTGAAGCTCAACCTGGTCCGCAACGAGCACTGGGACGCCTCGACGGACCCGGTCCGCCCGGCCCTGCCGGACGAGGTCACCGTCGAGATCGGCATCGCCCAGGAGGAGATCGACCAGCGTCTGGTCAACGGCGACCTGGACGTCGACCTCACCGGCACGGGCGTCGGACCGGCGATGAAGACCACCCTGCTCACCGACGAGGACGCCCAGGCCAACCTGGACAACCCGTACTCCGGCGCGCTGCGCTACGTCAACATCCACACCCCGGTCATCGAGGACGTGGCCTGCCGCCAGGCGATCATGTACGCGGCCGACCGGGACAGCCTGCACCGCGCCTGGGGCGGCGACAAGGGCGGCGACATCGCCACCAACCTGCTCCCGCCGACCATCCCGGGCTCGAACCCGGAGTCGGACCTGTACCCCTCCGAGGACAACAAGGGCGACCTGGAGTCGGCCGAGGCCAAGCTGGAGGAGTGCGGCGAGGCCGAGGGCTTCAGCACCACCATCGCCGTCCGTGAGGGCCGCCCCAACGACATCGCCACCGCCGAGTCCCTCCAGCAGTCCCTCGACCGCGTCGGCATCAAGGTCGACATCCAGACCTTCCCGGCCGAGGACTTCTTCGCCCAGTACGCGGGCTCGCAGGACTACGTCCGTGAGAACAACATCGGCCTGAGCGTCTCCGGCTGGAGCCCGGACTGGGCCACCGGCTACGGCTTCGCCTCCAAGATCACCGACGGCGACGCCATCCAGTCCACGGGCAACTACAACACCTCCGAGCTCGACGACCCGGAGATCAACGGTCTGTGGGACGAGGCGCTGGCCACCGAGGACCCGGAGGAGCGCGCCAACCTCTACGAGCAGATCGACACCCTGGTCATGGAGCAGGCGGCCATCCTGCCGGTCGTCTTCGACCGCGCGCTGTACTACCGCTCGGACGAGCTGACCAACGTCTACCACACGTCCGCGTACGCGATGTACGACTTCATGGCCCTGGGCGTGGACCGGGGTTAGTGCTCCGACCGGCCTGAACTAGTACGAGAAGGCAGGTGAAGGCGGCGGGGGTGCCACGGCCCCGTGGGTACCCCCGCCGCCGACCGCGATGCTGAACTATATTCTCCGCCGCCTCGGCGCGGGACTGCTCTTGCTCGCCGTCGTCACGGCGGTGACCTTCTGGATCTTCTACGTCCTGCCCCGCTGGGCGGGCGTGACCCCGCGCGGCATGGCCGCGATGTACGTGGGCAAGGCCCCCACCCCCGAGGCGCTCGACGCGACGGTGGCGCGCCTGGGACTGGACCAGCCCATCGCCGTGCAGTTCATGGACTTCGTCAAGGGTCTGCTCCTCGGCTCCGAGTACACCTTCGGCCGGGAGACGATCGAGTGCGCGGCGCCCTGCCTGGGCTACTCCTTCACCACCAACAGCCCCGTGCTGCCCCAGCTGCTCGACCGCCTGCCGGTCACCGCCTCGCTGGCCCTGGGCGCGGCGATCATCTGGATCGTCGGCGGCGTGGCCGTCGGCGTCCTGTCCGCGGTCAAGAAGGGCAGCATCTTCGACCGCCTGGCCATGAGCACCGCCCTGGTGGGCGTGTCCATGCCGATCTACTTCACCGGTCTGCTCGCCCTGGCCTTCCTCGTGCACGAGTGGGAGCTGTTCCCGGTCTCGCGCTACGTCCCCCTCACCGAGGACCCGCTCGGCTGGTTCCAGGTGATGTTCCTGCCCTGGGTGACCCTGGCCTTCCTGCACGCGGCGCAGTACGCGCGCCAGACACGCGCGGGCATGCTGGAGATCCTGGGTGAGGACTACATCCGCACCGCCCGTGCCAAGGGGCTGAGCGAGCGCCGCGTGATCTTCAAGCACGCGCTGCGCCCGACGCTGACCCCGATCGTGACCATCTTCGGCCTGGACGTGGGCCTGGTGCTGGGCGGCGCGATCCTCACGGAGAAGGTGTTCTCCCTGAACGGCATCGGTGCCTACGCCATCGACGCGATCATCGGCAAGGACCTGCCCGTGGTGCTCGGTGTGACCCTGATGGGCGCTGTCTTCATCGTCGTCTGCAACCTGGTCGTCGACCTGCTCTACCCGGTCGTCGACCCACGTGTGCGCATCGCCAGCTAACGACCGACAGCGTTGAACAGAGCAGTTCTAGCGAAGGAAAGTGACATGGCCTCGACCGAGCCCGTCGTCCGCGTGGACGACCTGCGGGTGACGTTCCCGACCATGGACGGCGACGTCCGGGCGGTGAACGGTTTGTCCTTCGAGGTGCCCGCCGGAGGCGCCCTCGGCATCGTGGGCGAGTCGGGCTCGGGCAAGAGCGTGACCTCGCTGGCGCTCATGGGCCTGCACCGGGGCAGCAAGGCGAAGATCACCGGCGCCATCGAGGTCGCGGGCCAGGACGTGGTCAGCGCCTCGGACAAGAAGCTGCGGCGCATGCGCGGCAACGACATCGCCATGGTCTTCCAGGACCCCATGCAGTCGCTGCACCCGCAGTACACGATCGGCAACCAGCTGATCGAGGCCTACCGTATCCACCGGCCCAAGGCCTCCAAGTCCGAGGCGTACGCCCGCGCGGTGGAGTCGCTGGACCGGGTGGGCATCCCCCAGCCCCAGAAGCGGATCAACTCCTACCCGCACGAGTTCTCCGGCGGTATGCGCCAGCGCGTGGTCATCGCGATGGGGCTGATGTGCGAGCCCAAGGTGCTGCTGGCCGACGAGCCCACCACCGCCCTGGACGTGACGGTGCAGGCCCAGGTCCTGGACCTGCTGGACGAGCTGCGCCGTGACCTGGGCATGGGCCTGATCCTGGTCTCGCACGACCTGGCGGTGGTGGCCGGGTCGGTGGACGAGGTCGTGGTCATGCGCCACGGCGTCGCGGTCGAGCGCGGCGACGTGCGCAAGGTCCTCTCCGAGCCCGAGCACCCCTACACCCAGGGACTCCTGGCCGCCGTTCCGCGCGTGGAGGTCTCCCGCGCCCAGCGACGCGCCCAGGACCGGGCCGACCGGACCGAGCGCGACAAGCGCGAGGGCAGGGTCACCGAGCCGGGCCAGTTCGCGGCCTTCACCCCTTCCGGCAGCGGCGAGGGCTCCTCCGAGGAGACCCCCCTCCTTCGGGTGGAGGATGTGGCGCAGCGGTTCAGGGTGCGCGGTGGCATGTGGGGCAGGGCCACGGACTTCTGGGCGGTCAAGGGGGTCTCCTTCGACCTGCACCGCGGTGAGACGCTGGGCGTGGTGG
>NZ_VWVS01000030.1:0-59143 GCF_008638355.1 Nocardiopsis deserti
GTCACGCAACACGCCAACGGCATTTCTGCTCAGTTCGCCGCGTGGGGGAGGGCCGTACGGCGTTGTCCACAGGAGGAACCCGGGGCTGGTGCGCGCGCCCGGCCCCGGGTTGACTGGATGTATTCCGGATGCTGCTGAAGGACCCCTTCGCCTGCGCGGCCGCCGTGGTCCTGGTGGTGCTGGCCGCGGTCGCGGTGGTCGGCCCGTTCCTGCTCGGCGGCCTCGCCACCCAGCAGAACCTGCGCGCGGTCAACCTGCCGCCGTTCACCCTGGACAACGGCTGGGCGTTCGTGCTCGGCAGCGACTCGCTGGGCCGCAGCGTCGCGGCGCGGCTGATCGTCGCCGCGCGCACCACCTTCGCCGTGGCGGTCCCCGCCGTGCTCGTCTCCTTCGTGGTGGGCTCGGCCTGGGGGATGTGGGCCGGCTACCACCGGGGCTGGCGCGAGAGCGTGTCGATGCGGATCGCCGACGTGATCCTCAGCTTCCCCTCGCTGCTGCTCGCGGTCGTCGTGCTCTACGTGTTCTCGCCCAGCATCGCCACCATCGTCCTCGTCCTGGCGGTCGCCCGCGTCCCGATCTACCTGCGCACCGCCCGCGCGGAGTCGGCCGAGCTGCGCACCCGCCTGTTCGTGGACGCGGCCCGCACCTTCGGGACCCGCAGCGGGAGCATCATCCGGCGCCACGTCGCGCCGACCGTGATGCCCACCCTGCTCACCGTCGCCACGCTCGACTTCTGCTTCGTGATGCTCACGGAGTCGTCGCTGAGCTTCCTGGGCATCGGCATCCAGCCGCCCGACCTGAGCTGGGGGCTGATGGTGGCCCAGGGGCGCCAGGAACTCCAGACGGCCTGGTGGATCGCGGTCCTCCCGGGCCTGGCCATCATCATGACGACCATCTCGGCCACCACCCTGGCCTCCTGGGCCAGGCTGGCGACCGACCCCGCCCAGAGGTGGCGGCTGACCGTGCCGCGCGGCAGGCGCCGCGCGCCCGTCCGCAAGGCAGAGGAGGCAGCGCATTGAACGCGGTGCAGGAGAGTCCCGCCCGGGTGAGGTCCCCGCAGCCCGCGGCGATGGAGGTGGACGGCCTCTCGGTCGACATCCGCACCCCCGAGGGGGTCGCGCACGCCGTACGCGACGTCAGCTTCGCCGTGGACTCCGGCCAGACGCTGGCCCTGCTGGGCGAGTCCGGGTGCGGCAAGAGCATGACGGCCAAGGCGATCGCGGGTCTGCTCGACCCGGTCGCCGACGTGGTCGGCGGCCAGATCCGCCTGGAGGGGTCCGACCTGCTCGCCCTCGGCGCCCGGGAACGGCGCCGCCTGGCGGGCCCCGGACTGGCCATCGTCTTCCAGGACGCGCTCACCGCGCTGAACCCGGTGTTCACCGTGGGATCGCAGCTCGCCGAGCCCTTCCGCATCCACGAGAGACTGTCGCGCCGCGAGGCCAGGGCCAGGGCGGTCGAACTCATGGAGCGGGTGGGCATCCCCGAGCCCCGCTCCCGGGTCGACGCCTACCCCCACCAGTTCTCGGGCGGTATGCGCCAGCGGCTGCTGATCGCGATGGCGGTGGCCCTGCGCCCCTCGGTGCTGCTCGCCGACGAGCCCACCACCGCCCTCGACGTCACCGTGCAGTCGCAGATCATGGAGCTGCTGCGCGACCTGCGCACCGAGCGGGACATGGCGCTGGTCCTCATCACCCACGACCTCGCGGTCGCCGCCGAGCAGGCCGACCACGTGGCGGTCATGTACGCCGGCGCGGTCGTGGAGACCGGCCCGGTCGGCGAGGTCTTCGGCGCGCCCCGCCACCCCTACACGCGCGGGCTCCTGGCCTCGGTGCCGGGCGGCCAGAGGCGGGGGGAGCCGCTGCGCTTCATCCCCGGCAGCCCGCCCGACCTGAGGGCGATCCCCAGCGGATGCGCGTTCCGCACACGCTGCCCCCTGGCGCGCGAGCGCTGCGCCACCCACCGGCCGGAGCTGGCCGCGACCGACGACGGCCGCGCAGCGGCCTGCCACTACTGGAAGGAGGCGGCCGATGCCTGACACCACGGCACGACCGGCCGGGCCGCTGCTCCAGGCGAGCGGCCTGACCAAGAGCTTCAAAGTCCCCAGGAGCGCGTCGGGCAACACCCGGCTGCGCGCGCTCGACGGGGTCGACCTCACCCTGGAGCGCGGCGAGACGCTGGGGCTGGTGGGGGAGTCGGGCTGCGGCAAGTCCACCCTGGCCCGGGTCCTGCTCATGCTGGAGCGGCCCGACCAGGGCACGCTGCGCTTCGACGGGACCGACCCGTTCACCCTGCGGGGCAAGGAGCTGCTGGCCTGGCGCCGCCGGGTGCAGATGGTCTTCCAGGACCCCTTCGCCTCGCTGAACCCGCGGCTGAACGCCGCCGAACTCATCAGCGAGCCGTGGCGCACCCACCGCGGGCTGGTGCCCCGGGGGGAGCAGCCCGCGCGGGTCCGCCGGTTGCTGGAGATGGTCGGCCTGCGTGCGGGCGACGCCCACCGCTACCCGCAGGAGTTCTCCGGCGGGCAGCGCCAGCGCATCGGGATCGCCCGCGCGCTGGCCCTCGAACCCGACGTCATCGTGTGCGACGAGCCCGTGTCCGCCCTGGACCTGTCCGTGCAGGCCCAGGTGCTGAACCTGCTCGCCGATCTGCAGGGCGACCTCGGCGTCTCCTACGTCTTCATCTCCCACGACCTGTCGGTGGTCAGCCACGTCGCCGACCGCGTGGCGGTGATGTACCTGGGAAGCGTGGTCGAGACGGGCGGCACCGAGGAGATCTTCGAGAACCCGCGCCACCCCTACACGGCGGCGCTGTTGTCCTCGGCCCCGGCCCTGCTCGGTGCGGGAGCGCCCTCACGCGAGCGCATCCTGTTGCGGGGCGAGGTGCCCTCACCGGTGGACCCGCCGTCCGGGTGCCGTTTCCGGACCCGGTGCTGGCGTGCCGAGGACGTGTGCGCCCAGACCGCCCCGCCCGCCCAGGCCCGCCCGGGCCACCCCGGCCACACGGCCGCCTGCCACTTCCCGCTGGAAGCGGCCGCCGCGGGGGCGGGGGCGTCGGGAGGGTGAGGCCCGGGCCGGTGCCCGGTCCCCCCGTCCGGAGTGGTCGGGGGGACCGGGCACCGGCCGTCCGGGGGCTGCGTGGCCGGTCGGTGCCCGAGCAGCTCACCGGGTGACCCCGGTGCGGTGACCGGAACCCCGTCCCCTCCGCCGTGATCTTGTACCTGTAGCGAGTCCGGAGTGCCGACATCGACTATAAGTACAAGATCATCGCAGGTCAGGGACCACGCATCACACAGGTAACGTTTTCGGTCGGCCTCACTACCCCTCGTCCTCCTCCTCACGGATCAGCTTCCCGTAGGCCTCGGCGTCGAGCAGCGCGTCCACCGCTTCCGGGTCCGCGGGCCTGACCAGGAAGAGCCAGCAGTCGTAGGGGTCGTCGTTGACCTGCTCGGGCTCCTCCGCGAGTTCGGTGTTGACCTCGGTGACCTCGCCCCTGAACGGCGCGTAGAACTCCGACACGGCCTTGACCGACTCCACCGTTCCCACCGGTTCCTCGGCGTCGACCCGTGCTCCGACATCGGGCAGCTCCAGAAAGACCACGTCGCCCAGTTGCCGCTGGGCGTAGTCGGTCAGTCCGACGGCGACCGTGCCACCGGACTCGCGGCGGACCCATTCGTGGGACGTGGTGTAGAGCAGGTCGCCCGGGATGCTGGCCATGGCAGGCCCCTTCGTGTCTTTACATGTGCCAAGCGCGATCATCCCTGGTGGGAGACCGGCAAGGCCAGTGTGCTGGACCGGCGGGCGCCCAGGGGCGCCTTTGGCGCAACCGGGGGAGAGGTGTCGGTCCGGCGGTCCCCGGCACACGCCGAAGGCGCGGCGCGGTCGGGCTCCCGCGCAGGGTTCGTCTGTTTCGTCCGGCCCGGGGCGTGCGGGCGCCCGGGAGGAGGGGTGGCCGTCCGCGGTCGGTGTACTGGTCGGTAACCTCGTTGTCGGTCACACCGAACGCACAGGAAGGCGTCCGATGAGCGAGGAACTGTCCGTCCGCCTCGACGGCCACGTCGCCGTCCTGGAGATCCACCGGCCGCCCAACAACCACTTCGACCACGCCGTCCTCAAGGAGTTGGCGGACACCGCCGAGGAGCTGGTCGCCACCGGGGACCGCCGCGCCCTCGTGGTGTGCTCGGAGGGGAAGAACTTCTGCGCCGGGGTGGACTTCGCGGCGGGCGGGGTCGGCGACACCCCGGTCCGGACCCTCGGCGCCATCTACGGCGAGGCGCTGCGCCTGTTCTCCCTGCCGGTGCCCGTGGTCGCCGCCGTCCAGGGCGCGGCGGTGGGCGGCGGCCTGGGCCTGGCCTGCGCGGCGGACTTCCGGGTGGCCGCGCCCTCCACCCGCTTCCACGCCAACTTCGGGCTCCTGGGCCTGCACCAGGGCTTCGGGCTGAGCGTGTCCCTGCCCGCGGTCGTCGGCCGACAGAAGGCCGCCGACATGTTCTACACCGCCCGCCGGGTGACCGGCACCGAGGCCCACGCCATCGGCCTGGCCGACATGCTGGTGGACGAGGACACCCTGCGGCGGGCGGCCGTGGACCACGCCCACCGCATCGCCGCCTCCGCCCCGCTGGCCGTGCGCTCGATGAAGGCCACGCTCCGCGCCGACCTGCTCGCCGCGCTGCCCGCCGCCCTGGACCGGGAGATCGTGGAGCAGGTCGGGCTGCTCGGCACCAAGGACCACGAGGCCGGGGTCAGCGCCTCCCTCGCCCGGGTCAGGCCCGCCTTCAGCGGGGAGTAGCCGACTCCGGATTCCCGCCCCCACGGCGGCTGCCGGTCACTACACTGGACGAACTCGAAGCAGCGTGCGGACAGGGGGTCCCGATGGGCGCACCCGATGTGACGGCGTCCACCCAGTGGTGGCAGGGGCTCAACGCGGCCAAGGCCACCTCCACCCCCGCCGACCGGGTCCGGTCCCTGGTCAGGGAGCACCAGCGCTGGTATCCCAAGGCCGACGTGGCGTTGCTGAGCCGGGCCTACGCCGTCGCCGAGCACCTGCACAAGGAGCAGAGGCGCAAGAGCGGCGAGCCGTTCATCATCCACCCGGTGGCCGTGGCCACCATCCTCGCCGAGATGGGCCTGGACACCGCGACGCTGGTCGCCGCGCTCCTGCACGACACGGTGGAGGACACCCCCTTCAGCCTGGCCCACCTCGCGGCGGAGTTCGGGACCGAGGTCGGCGTCATGGTGGACGGCGTCACCAAGGTGGACCGGTCCATGTACGGCAGCGCGGCCGCGGGGGAAACCTTCCGCAAGATGGTGGTGGCCGCCCGCGACGACCTGCGCGTGCTGCTGATCAAGCTCGCCGACCGGCTCCACAACCTGCGCACCCTCCAGTTCCAGCCCCCGCACAAGCGCGTCAAGATCGCCCAGGGCACCCGGGAGCTCCTCATCCCCCTCGCGGAGCGGCTGGGCGTGTACCGGCTCAAGCGCGACCTGGAGGACCTGTGCTTCGAGTACCTGGAGGGGGAGGACTTCGAGCGGGTCAGCACCCGGGTGGCCAGGGTCCGCGAGAACTCCGCCCACGAGGTCGACGCGCTCCGCGTCTCCCTGCGCGACGGCCTGGCCTCCTTCCGCGTCAAGGCGCAGGTGGAGGTGCGCTCCCGCCACCCGTACTCGGTGTTCACCTCCGGCACCGGCCTGACCGGTGATCCCGATCCGCTGGACACCGTCCGGTACGTGGTCGTGGTCAAGGGGGACGAGCGCAACGCCTACCTGGCCCTGGGGGCGGTCCACGGGAGGTGGAAGCCCTATCCGGCGAAGTTCCGCGACTTCATCGCCACCCCCCGGTACAACCTGTACCGGGCGCTGCACACCACCGTCCTCACCGAGTCCGGCCGCCGCGTGCAGATCATCATCTGCGACTCCCACGCCCAGCAGGTCTCCGAGTACGGCATCATCGCCGACATCCGCCAGGCCACCGGCAGGGACGGCCGCCTGACGACCGAGCGCACCACCGACCCGGAGTGGCTGACGAGGCTGCTCGGGTGGCAGGAGCAGGCCACGGCCGAGGAACTGCTGGAGGGCGCGCGCACCGACCTGGCCGACAGCATCACCGTGCTCACCGGGCAGGGCGAGGTCCTCACCCTGCCCGAGGGGGCCACACCGGTCGACGTGGCCTACGCGCTCGGCGCCGACACCGGCGACCGCTACTCGGCGGCGGCCATCGACGGCCGCCTGGTCAGTCCCGCGACCCGGGTCCGCGAGGGGGACACGGTGCACGTCATCACCAAGGCCGAACCCTCGCCGGACCGCGCGTGGCTGGAGTCGGTCAGGACCGGCAGGGCACGGGTCGCCATCGCCGCCTGGCACCGCACGCGCGCCCACGAGCAGGCGGAGCACACCGGCCGGGAGAGGATGATCGCCCTGGTGGGGGAGGACCGGCTCATCGAGGCCGAGTCGTCGGGGGCGATGACCGGGGTGGCGCGCCGTTCGGGCTACCCGTCCCTGGAGGAGCTCTACGTGGCCCTGGGGTACGAGCAGGTCAGCTCCGAGGACGTGGCCGCCCTCCTGCCCGCGTCGGCCTGACGGAGGTTCGGCTCGGTGCCGACCCGCACCGGGGATGCCGAACTCCGGCTCCGATTCCCGGTTGAACCGCGTGTGCCGGGCACCCCGGTGGTTCAGGGGTGCCCGGTGCGGTTACGGCTGACGCGTTTTGAGGGTGGTGAGGAGGCTGGTCCACTCGGGGGTGGTGAAGTGGAGGTGGCCGAGTTCGCGGTTCTGGGTGTCGCGCATCCAGGTTTCGGTCTGGCCTTCGGCAACTTCCACGCAGTTGTTGTTGACCCCGCTGCTGTAGCTGCTCTTGTGCCACTCACGGTTGCTCATCAAGTTCTCCCTGTACCTGTCGAACCAGCTCACAGCTGTCGCTGGTCGACAGTGCTTCCGATTGGATGGCCCCGAAGAGGCTGGCGCAGTAACGCACCTGCTCCACATCATCGATGATCAAATCATCGACCACGTACTCGGCCGTGACGACCATCGGACCTGGGGACCGGCCTCACGCCGCTTCTGGGCCCTCCATCTCGGCCCGCACCGCGTCGCGCCGCTGCGAGCGACCACACCGCAACTGCTGGACGCGGCCATCCGCGCCACCGAGCGCGAGCTCCGGTCCCTCCGGCCGTGAGCGTGGGTGGGGGAACCGTGACGCGCACCCCTCCGGGCCGCAGAGATCCGTTCTGACGGGTTGACCGCTTCCGGCCCCTGACCGCCGTGGGCGGCACCCGTGACAGGCGCCGCCCACGGTCGTGCTTCCCGCAGCCGGGAGCGCAGGGGGAGTCCGCTCCCGACCCCGGGGGACAACGGGTGCCGGACGGCTCAGGCCCTGCCGGTGACGCGCGGGCGGCCGACGGCGTAACCGTACTGTTCGGGCCAACGCGACTCCGCGCCCAGCTCCTCGGCGGCGCGGTGGGCCCAGTAGGGCTCGCGCAGCAGCTGCCGTCCCAGGAACACCGCGTCGGCGCGGCCCGAGGCGACGATCTCCTCGGCCTGGGCGGGTTCGGTGATCGCTCCGACCGCGCCGGTGGGCAGGCCGGTGGCGCCGCGGACCTGCTCGGCGAAGGGCACCTGGTAGTTCGGGCCCACGGGGATGCGGGCGTCGGCGACCAGGCCGCCGGTGGACACGTCGAGCAGGTCCACGCCCCGGGCCTGGAGCTCCTTGGCGAGCAGGACGGTGTCCTCGCCGGTCCAGCCCTCGCGCTCGTCGGCCTCGTTCTCCGACAGCCAGTCGGTGGCCGAGGTGCGGAAGAGCACCGGCAGGTGCTCGGGCCACACCTCGCGCACGGCCTCGACGACCTCCAGCGGGAAGCGCATCCGGTTCTCGGGGCTGCCGCCGTACTCGTCGGTGCGGTGGTTGGTGGCGGGCGACAGGAAGGAGTGCAGCAGGTAGCCGTGCGCGCCGTGCACCTCGACCACCTGGAACCCGGCGGCCAGCGCCCGCTCGGCCGAGGCCGCGAAGTCGCGGACCAGCTGCCGGATCCCGTCGGCGGTCAGCTCGACCGGCGCGTGGTAGCCGGGGAAGGCCTCGGAGCCCGGCCCCACTGTCGGCCAGCCCCCCTCGGACTCGGGGACGGGCCGGTCGCCCCGCCAGGGCTTGTCCACCGAGGCCTTGCGCCCGGCGTGGGCGAGCTGGATGGCCGGTACCGCGCCGTGGGCGCTGATCGCCGCGGTCACACGCTTGAAGGCCTCCTGCTGGCGGCTGTTCCACAGCCCCAGGTCCCAGGGGCTGATCCTCCCGTCGGGCCGCACGCCGGTGGCCTCGACCATGACCAGGCCGGCCCCGCCCGCGGCCCGGTCGGCCAGGTGCGCGAGGTGGAAGTCGGTCGGGGCGCCGGTGTCGGGCCCCTCGGAGGCGGCCGAGTACATGCACATCGGGGACATCCACACGCGGTTGGGGATCTCCAGCGACCTCAGCTTCAAGGGGGTGAACAGCGTGCTCAAGGGGTGTCCTTCCGTCTGCGGCACGGGGTCGGCGTCCATCGGGGAGCGGGCCGGCGCACGGTGGCCGGGCTCTAATACGATGAATGCCGTACTACGGTAAGCAACGTACTACGAAGATTGTCAAACTACGACCGCCCTCGTACTTTGTGGTGGAAGTCGCACGGCGCACGACAGCGGAGGTCATGGCATGCCCGGCAGGGAACGAAGGACCGCAAGCGGTCGGCAGCTGGAACACCCGCCGGCGGAGGAGATCCGGGTGGAGACGGTCATGCACGCCCTGGCCGACCCCGTGCGCCTGCGCATCGTGCGCGAACTGGCCCGGGGGCACGACGACATGGCCTGCATCGCCTTCGAGCTGCCGGTGAGCAAGTCCACCTCCACCCACCACTTCCGCGTTCTGCGCGAGGCGGGCGTCATCCGCCAGTACTACGAGGGCACCTCGCGCATGAGCTGTCTGCGCGAGGAGGACCTCCGCGCGCGCATGCCCGGCCTCCTGGAGGCGGTCCTGCGCGCCGCGCGCATCGCCGAGGGCGACGCCGCCAGCGCGCCCGACGAGGACGACCCCTCCGAAGCCACGGCTGGGAGGAGCCCCTCCGGCACGGTGCCCTGAGGCCGGACCGGAGGGGCAGGAAGGGCCGGAGGGAAGGCGGTGCCGGTCCCAGGCCGCGGGCCAGCCCGGCCGGTCCCGCCTCCGGGGAGCCAGCGCCGCAACCGCGTTCCCGGCGGCAGGAAGGCGCCACCATCGAGAGGCGCCGGAGGACGGCCCGGCGCCCCCAGCCGCGCGGGGAGAACTCAGCCCACGGCGCGGCGCCCCGCGTCCGGGGCGCCGAGGGCGGCGCGCGCGGCCGCCGCGGCCCCCGCGTCGGCGGCGATCAGGTCCGCGTTGAGCACGGCTCCCGCCTGCGTCCCCGACGCGGCCGCGGTCGGGACGTTCGCCATCACGTCGGCGACGTTGCCCGCCGCCCACACCCCCTCGACGCCGGTGAACCCGCCCGTCTCGACAGCCAGCTGCACGCCCATCCCCGTCGGGTGCTCCGTCAACTCCAGCCCCAGGTCGGCGAGGAAGTCCGCGCGGGCCGCGAACCGCGGCGCCACCGCCAGGGTGTCCACCGCGAACTCCTTCCCGGAGGCCAGGCGCACGCCCGCCAGCCTGTCCCGGCCGTCGATCTCCAGGCCGCTGACCTCGCCGTCGACCACCCCGACGCCCAGCGCGGCCAGCTGCTCCCACTGCTCGTCGGTCAGGTCGGCGCCGGTGTGCCGGAACAGCGTCACCCGTGACGACAGCTGCCGGAACATCAGCGCCTGGTGGAACGCCCCCGGTCCGGTCCCCAGTACGCCGACGGCCGTGTCGCGCACCTCCCAGCCGTGGCAGTACACGCAGTGCACCACGTCCCGCCCCCACAGCCGCGCGAGGCCGGGGAGGTCGGGCAGTTCGTCCACCAGCCCCGTGGTCAACAGCAACCGCCGGGTCACCGCGCGGCCCCCGTCCTCGGTGCCCACCACCAGGTTCCCGTCCTCCCGGCGCACGCCCGCGACGCGGCCGGACACGATCCGCCCGCCGTAGGAGGCGACCTCCTCGCGCCCCAGCCCGAGCAGTTCCAGCGGCGGGATCCCGTCCCGGGACAGCAGGCCGTGCGCTCCGGCGGCCGGGGCGTTGCGCGGTTCCCCGGCGTCGACGACCAGGACCGACCGGCGGACCCGGGCCAGCGTCAGCGCGGCCGACAGGCCCGCCACACCGCCCCCGACCACGACGACGTCCCACGGCTCACCGGACGCCCGTACCAACTCGTTCTCGTTCATACCGCCACGATGCGGCCCCGGCGCCGCATGCGCAAAGTTCTTTGCCGTTCCGGCAAAACCCTGGCCGGTCGCGGACGCCGCGCGCCGGACCGCGGGCTCAGTCCTCCTCCGGAGTGAGCAGCCCGCGTCGAAACCCCTCCGCCACCGCCGCCGCACGGTCGTTGACGCCGAGCTTGCCGTACACGTGCAGCACGTGGGTCTTGACCGTGGCCTCGCTGATGAACAGACGCGCAGCGGCCTCGCGGTTCGTGGAGCCCCGGGCGATGAGGCGCAGGATCTCCAGTTCCCGGTCGCTCAGGGGCGTCGGTGGAGTCCGGACCCGCCCCAGCAGCCGGGCGGCCACGGCCGGGGAGAGCACGGACTCCCCGCGCGCGGCCATCCGCACGGCGCGCATGAGTTCCTCGGGCAGTGCGTCCTTGAGCAGGTAGCCGGTCGCTCCGGCCTCGATGGCCGGGCCCACGTCGCTGTCGGTGGCGTAGGTGGTCAGCACCAGGACACGGGAGGACACGCCCGCCCCTGCCAGCTCCCGGATCGCGGCCACGCCGCCCGTCCCCGGCATACGCAGGTCCATGAGGATCACGTCGGGCTCCAGCGCCCGGGCCAGCTCGACGGCCCGCGCGCCCTCGCACGCCTCGCCGACCACCTCGAACCCCGGCTCGCTGTTGAACAGGCCGCGGATGCCGTCACGGACCACGGGATGGTCGTCGGCGATCAGCAGCCGGACGGGGGGATCACTCACGGGGGGCCTCTCGTGCGAGGGCGGGGACGGACGCGCTGACCGCCGTCCCGGCGCCGGGTTCGGACTCGATCTCCAGGGTGCCCGCCACGCGGGCCAGGCGCTGCCGCATCGATGTCAGCCCGAAGCCTCCGCCCGGAACGAGGGAAACGGTACCTGTGTCAGCACCACCGGTTCCGCCAGCACCACCTGAGTCCTCAGTGCCATCGGCACCACCACAACCGCTTCGGCCGAGGAGCGCGGGGTCGAAACCGCTCCCGTCGTCGCGCACGTCGAGGGCGACCCTGTCCTCCATGTAGGACAGGGTCACTCCCACCCGCCTCGCCCCGGCGTGCTTGGCGACGTTGGTCAGCGCCTCCTGCCCGGCCCGCAGCAGAGCCGCCGCGACCTCCGCGTGCAGTGGTCTGGCCGTGCCGGTGACCGTGAACTCGGCGTGCACCCCGTGCAGCACCGACCACTCCGCGGCGATCCCGGCCAGCGCACCGGACAGCGTTGCCTCCTCCAAGGGGGCCGGCTCCAACGCGTGCACGGACCGTCGCGCCTCGGCCAGGTTCTCTCGGGCCAGCCGTGTGGCGTTGGCGACCCGCGTGCGCCACACCGAGGGGTCCTTGTCGGCGTCCCGAGCCCGCTCGGCGGCCTGGAGCTGGGCGATGACGCCCGCCAGCCCCTGGGCGAGGGTGTCGTGGATCTCCCGGGCCATGCGCTGGCGCTCGTCGTGCACCCCGGCCTCGCGAGCCTGAACCAGCAGCTGGGCGTGCAGGCCCTCGTTCTCCCGGATGGTCTCCCGCAGCCGCTCCACCATCCGCTCGCGCTCGGCACTGCGCTCCGCCGTGACCTCGCCGAAGTGGCTGAACACGCTGACCACCACGACGATGGTGGCGGTGAAGACGAGGTAGAGCAGCACCGAGGCCATGGTCGGGGCGGGCGGTCCGCCCATGTAGGCCGTGATGGAGACGGTGGCGGTGGCGGCCACCCCGACGTAGCGCCACGCGCCGCGCAGCAGTTGCCAGGAGTGGACGTAGCCGGTGAAGGCGAAGAAGCCCGCGAACCAGGTGCTGTGCGCACTCAGCACCGCGATGAGCATCACCAGACAGGCGAGGTAGGCGGCCATCGCGACCGGACGCGAGGCCCACCCGGGGAACAGGCCCGTCGCGGTCCACATCAGGGCCGCGGCGGACACGGCCAGGGCCAGGATCTCCAGGCGTTCGCCCCAGGCCCCGTCCTCGGTGAGCAGCGCCAGGACCGTGGAGACGAGCAGCAGGAGGTAGGGCACTGCCGCCGTGAGGCGGAGCACCCGCTCCTCACGCAGGCCCAGAGGGCGCTCAGAGGGCGTCTGCATGGTCACTCCCAGCGGAAGACCCTGGCCGCGACGAGACTGAGGACCACCGCGTACGCGGCCATCGCGGCCATGAGCAGAGGTTGGAGGGCCGCGCCGGACCAGACATCGTGGAAGCTCTGCCTCACAGCGCCGAAGGGGGTGTACTCACCGATCCGGGCCACGATAGCGGGCAGCTGATCCGCGGGTTGCATGAGCCCGCCCAGGTAGGCCAGCGGGAAGTACAGCAGCACGCCCACACCGTTGGCCGATCGCCCGTTCGGGGCGAGGGCGGCGATGAGCAGGCCGACGGAGAACATGGCGGCCGTGCCCAGCAGGAAGACCGCCAGGAACGGCGGTACCCGGGGCATGTGGGCGCCGAGGACGCCTACCCCCACGCCGATCAGCAGCCCGGCCGTGACCACGATGAGCGCGAACTGGAGGAGCAGCTGTACGGCGAGCATGTTCCCCGGGCGCATGGGCGTGGTGGAGAGCCTGCGCAGGATGCCCCGCTCCCGGTAGGTGGCCAGGGTGGTGGGCAGCATGTACAGGCCCACCAGCCCGATGGCGATGGTCAGCGCTATCGGCACCAGGACGGTGTCGCCCTCGGTGATCGAACTGCCGAAGACCATGAGGATGAACAGGGGGATGAGCAGGGTGAAGACGGCCCCGGGTTCGCGTGTGAGCAGCTTGGTCTCGACGGTGGTGAGTTTGGCGAGGGTGTTCATGGGGTGCGGATTCCTTGGTGCGGTGCTGGACGGGAACGGCGGTACGAGGGGGCGTTCGGGGCCGGGCGTCGGACTCAGGTGTGCAGGGAGCGGCCGGTCAGGGCGAGGAAGGCGTCGTCCAGGGTGCGCTTGTCGACGCGCAGATCCGAGACGAGGACGTGCTCGCGTGCCAGGGCGGCGGTCACGGCCGTGGCGAAGTCCCCTCTGCCCGTCACCAGGACCTGGTCGCCGGTGAGCGTCACGCCGGACACCCCCGGCAGACCGCCCAGCAGGTGGTTCGGTTCGGTGCCGTCCCGGTTCATCAGGCGAAAGCGCATCCGGTGTTCGGCACCGGCGCCCCCGATCAGGCCCGCCGGGCTGTCGAGCGCCACGATGCCGCCCCGGTCCAGGATCGCGACCCGGTCGCACAGCTCCTCCACCTCGTCCATGAAGTGGCTGACCAGCACCACGGTCACGCCGTTGGCGCGGACCCGCTTGACCAGCTCCCAGGTGGCCCGGCGCGCCTGCGGGTCGAGTCCGGCGGTGAGCTCGTCCAGGAAGGCCACGCGGGGGTCTCCCACCAGGGCCAGGGCGATGAACAGCCGCTGCTTCTGGCCGCCGGAGAGCCTGCCGAAGCGCGCGTTGCGCTTGTCGGCCAGACCCCACTCCTCCAGCAGCTCCCGCCAGTCGCGCGGCCTGGCGTAGAAGGAGGCGTACAGGTCCAGGACCTCCCAGACCCTGATGTTCTCGGGGAGCTGGGTGTGCTGGAGCTGCACGCCGATGCGCTCGCGCAGCTCCCGGCTCTGCCGGAGCGGATCGAACCCGAGGACGCGGACCCTCCCGGAGTCGGGGCGGCGCAGCCCCTCCACGCACTCCACGGCGGTGGTCTTGCCCGCGCCGTTGGGGCCGAGGATTCCGAAGACCTCGCCCTCCTCCACGGAGAAGGACACGCGGTCCAGGACGGTGTGGTCGCCGTAGCCCTTGCTGAGGTCGGTGACGTCGATGACTGCCATGCCTCCCAGCCTGGTCCGCGTGCGCTCGTTTCGGATCGCCCGTGCGGCCACCGTCCGGCGCCGATGGTGCCGACCCCGGGGGTCAACCGAACGGTGGACGCCGGGATGAGCGGGCGGGAGCGGTGGACGGTCGGCAGGTGCGCGACGGGTTCAGGTCGACGTGCGGCGGAGGGCACCCCGTCGCCCCGGACGGGACTCCCCGCTCTCCGTCCGGCCCCGCCACCGCGGGCGGGCCCGGGCACGGGCCCCGGGACGTCGCCTCTTTGCCCTGCGGTGGTATTTCGCGTCCGCCGTCCGGGTAGCCGACGGGAGTCCGTCGCACCAGCACGCCAAACACGGGGAGAAACCATGGCCGACCTCAACCCCATCGAACTCCAGAAGGCGCTCAAGGGAGCCGACTACCCCGCCAGCCGCGACGACCTGGTGTCGCTGGCGAAGGGCAACGGCGCGGGCGACGACCTGGTCCAGAAGCTCTCCGACGCCGGTACGAGCCGGTTCGACGGCCCCGACGACGTGCAGAGGGCCCTCTTCGGAAAGTAGCGGCGGCCCACGCACGGGGCCGCGGGGAGCCGCTGACCCGCGCGGCTCCCGGCGGCCCCCTCAACAGCCACCGGGCCCCGCCTCCGGGTTCGACACGGTCGCCTCCGAGTCCTCCAAACCCCCGCCTTCGCCGCGAACCCCCTCCCCGCCGCTCAGGAGTGGGAGAGCGCGAAGGAGACCAGGAACCCGCAGACGGTGATGGCTCCGATGGCCAGGTGGGTGTCCTCGAAGGCCTCGGGGATCATCGTGTCGGCGATCATGGCCAGGATGGCCCCGGCCGCCACGGCCGTCACCGCCGCCACCACGAACGCGGGCAGTCCGCCCACCACTGCGTAGCCCACCATGGCGGAGACCATGCTGGCGGCGGCGATCGCCCCCCACACGCCGAAGACGTACCCCTTGCCGCGGCCCGCCCGCCGCATGCCCGCCGAACTGGACAGCCCCTCGGGGATGTTGCTGATGAACACCGCGGCCACGGTCACGACGCTGACCGCGCCGCCCTGGGCCAGGCCGACGCCGATGACCGCCGACTCCGGAACGCCGTCCAGCAGCGCCCCCAGCGCCAGCGCGAGGCCCGACCCGGCCTGCTGTCCCTCTGTCGGCTGCTCCCTGGGCCGGCCGGACCGCTTGCGGTGCCGCGCTCCCCGCCGGGCCAGCACGATGTTGCCCGCGGTGTAGGCGGCCGCGCCCGCGAGGGTGCCGACCACCGTCGGAAGGAGCCCGGCCTCCGCGTGCGCCTCGGCGATCAGTTCGAAGGAGACCGCCGACAGCAGCACTCCGGCGCCGAAGGCCATCACCGAGGCGATCACCAGGCGCGGGATCTTCAGGGCGTACCCCAGCACAGCGCCCGCCAGCAGCGCGGACCCCGCCAACAACCCCCAGGCACCCGCCTCCACCACTCCCGCCATGCCCTTCCCCCTCCGCCGCCGGGCGCACGGACGGCCCGAGCGCCTCCCCTCTACGGGTGGTAGCAGGAGGAGGGACCGCGGGCCGCGCGGCGTTCCGGCGCGCCGCGGATCGGATCGCGGCGGCCTCTCCGGGCGGCCGCGCGAAGGCCCGTTCGCAGGCCCCGAGCCCGCGTGCCCCGTGTACCCGGACGGCACGTGGCGCGTGCGCGGAAACGACTGCGTGGCAAGGGAAGGAGGCCCGCACACGTCAAGGGAGCGGGCGCGAAACTGTACCGGATGTAAGGTACATTTTTCCCATGGGCTCACAACAGACGCGCGCGGCGACCATGACGGCGGCACGCCGGTGGATGCTGCTGGTGACCGTGGCGGCCGGACTGCTGCTCGTCACCGTGGACAACACGATCCTGTACACCGCCCTGCCGACCCTGACCGCTCAGCTGGGGGCGACGGGCGCGCAGAGCCTGTGGATCATCAACGCCTACCCGGTGGTCATGGCCGGTCTGTTGCTGGGCAGCGGCACGCTGGGCGACCGGATCGGCCACGTGCGCATGTTCGTGGTCGGACTGGTGGTCTTCGGCCTGGCCTCGCTGGTCGCCGCGTTCTCCCCCACGGCCTGGGTCCTCATCGCCTCGCGCGCGCTGCTCGCGGTGGGTGCGGCGGCGATGATGCCCGCCACCCTGGCGCTGATCCGGATCGCCTTCCCCATCGAGCGCGAACGCAACATCGCCATCGCGGTCTGGGGCAGCGTATCGGTGGTCGGCGGCGCACTGGGGCCGATCGTGGGCGGGGTCCTGCTGGAGTTCTTCTGGTGGGGATCGGTCTTCCTCCTCAACGTGCCCGTGGTCCTCGTGGCGCTGGTCGCGACCGCGCTGATCGCGCCGCCCAACGTCCCCGACCCCGACAAGCGCTGGGACCTGCTCTCCTCGCTCCAGGCCATGGCCGGGCTGGTCGCCTCGGTGCTGGCGATCAAGGAGCTGGCGCACACGCCGCCGCGGTGGCCGCTCTTCGCCGTCGCCGTGGTCGTGGCCGCGGTGGCCTTCGTCCTGTTCACGCGCCGCCAGCGCCGCCTGGAGGACCCGCTGCTGGACTTCGCGGTCTTCCGCAACCCCGCCTTCACCTCCGGTGTGCTGGCCGCGGCGTTCTCGATGTTCGCCATCGGCGGCATCCAGCTCGTCACCACCCAGCGCTTCCAGCTGGTCGTGGGCTTCACGCCGCTGGAGGCCGGACTGCTGGTGGCCGCCGTGGCGGCGGGTTCGCTGCCGACCGCGCTGCTGGGCGGCGCGTTCCTGCACCGGACCGGCCTGCTGCCCCTGATCGCCGGAGGGCTCGCCACGGGTGTGGCGGGTGTGGTCGTCTCGGTCCTGGGCTTCCAGGCGGGCATCGGCTGGCTCGTGGCGGGGCTGCTGCTGACCGGAGCCGGTCTGGGAGCGGCGATGTCGGTGGCCTCCACCGCGATCATCGGCAACGCGCCCGCCAGCCGCGCCGGGATGGCCTCCTCGGTGGAGGAGGTCTCCTACGAGTTCGGCAACCTGACCGCGGTGGCGCTGATGGGCAGCCTGGTCACCTTCGTCTACGCGGCCGCCGTCCAGCTGCCGCAGGGCGCCCCGGCCGCCGCCGGGAGGAGCCTGGCCGACGCCCTGGCCTCGGCAGGAGGCGACGAAGCGGTGGTCGGGGCGGCCCACGCCGCCTTCGACACCGGCTACCTGGTGGTCATGGTCGTGGTCGCGGCGGTCCTGTCGTGCGGCGCGGCCCTCACCTGGCGCCTGCTGCGCCACCATGGTCCCGGCACGTCCTCGTCGGCGTACGCGGACCACTGACACCGGGGGAGAACATGCGCAGGAGCAACCGGACACAGATCCTGGACGCGGCCTTCCGCGTCGTCCAGCGCGACGGCGTCACGGCCCTGACCTACGAGTCGGTGGCGGCCGAGACGGGTCTGACCAAGGGAGGGCTGCTCTACCACTTCCCCTCGCGTGAGGCCCTGCTCCAGGCACTGCACGAACACCTGGCCCAGGGGTGGGACGACCACCTGGCCGAGGCCGCCGGGAGGAGCGCGGAGCGGGCCACGCCCCGCGAGCGCCTGGCGGCCTACGCCCGCGTGGCCGCGCACAGCTCCACGCGCGCCGAGCTGCTGCTCCTGCTGGAGACCGCGAACGAACCGGCCACGCGCGCACCCTGGGACGAGGTGATGCGGCGCTGGACGTCCGAACCGTCCGCCGCGCCGCTGACGCCTGAGGAGATGGAGCTGTTCGTGCTGCGCCTGGCCGCGGACGGCCTGTGGATGTACGAGTCGCTGTCCAGCGGCACGCTCCCGCCCCCGCTGCGCCGACAGGTCGCCGAGCACCTGGCCCGCGCCATCGCGCCCGAGCAGGACCAGGACCCGGACCCGGATCGGGACGCACCGGTTCCCGGTCCGGGCACTCCGCACGCACCGGACGCGGAGACGGACCCGGGCGCCGGGGCCCGCTGACCGGGCGCATGTCCTTCAGGCCCCTCCGCTCACCAGGGCCTCACCCAGCGGTGTGCGCGCGTGCATCACCCGGGTGCTCTCCCGGCGGCCCTCCACCAGCCCCGACCGCCGCAGGACCGACAGGTGGTGCGAGGCCGTGGAGACCGCCATCGCGCAGTCCCCGGCCACCTCCGACGTGGACCGGGACCCGTCCAGGGCCAGCAGGACGCGGGCGCGCCCCGACCCGAGCAGCGCCTCCAGCGCCTCCGCGGCGACCGTGCCCTCACGCGTCCACGACGCCGACAGCCCGTGCACCGGGTAGAACAGCGTCGGCTGCACGGGAGGCTCGGTGAGCACCGAGCAGCGCGGCGCGCTCATCACGGAGGGCGTGAGCACCACACCGCTGCCCTCGCAGGCCACGTCCTCGTTGTGCCTGCGCATCCCGACCTCGATCGCGTCCCGGTGCCAGCCCACGGACTCGTGCAGCGTGCCCACCATCGCCGCCACGCCGCCCGCGCCCATGCGCCGCACCCGCAGGTCGATGTCCGCGCCCAACAGGCGCCGGATCTGCGGCCAGTGCGGGGCCAGCGCGGCCTCCCAGACCGCCGTCCAGGCGTCCGAGACCAGCGCCCTGGTGCGCTCGGGGTGGGCGATCATGTCCGCCACCAGGGTGTGGCGGCGCCCCCGCGAGCGCGCGAGCACCTTGGTCAGGTCGGCCCGGACGGCCTCGGGCGGCACGCGCCGCAGGCGCTCGGCCTCCTCCTCGGGGGTCATGTCCCAGGACGGGGCGGCCGTGAGGAAGTCGGGGAAGTAGCCCTCGTGGCCGATCACCGTGGCCAGGTACTCGAAAGGCCTCCTCGGCAGCGATCCCCGTACCGAGCGCAGCCAGCCCCACTGGAGCGGGTGGCCCGAGGGGCCGAGCAGGACCCGGACCGCGTGGGACAGTTCGTGGCCCGGTGAGACGCCGAACCGGATGGCCGAGACGTCGGCCGCCCCGATCCGGAAGCGGACCCTGTTTCGACGCACATCGAAAGTGTAGAGCGCGGCGTGCCCGCCCGGCCATGGTGGAGCCACACCGAGACGGGCACACCGAAGGGACACCCCGATGACGTCCGCACCGCTCCACCACCACGATCCCGCCACCGCCACCCCGGGCGGCGAGGTCGCGCCCGTGCCCACGGCGGCCTACGGGTCCGTGGGGGTCCGCCCCGCGCAGAGCACGACACACGACCGCGTGGTCCCCGCCGACGAACTCCGGATGGGCGACTCGCGCACGCTGCGCTTCGAGGGCCGCCCCCACGGCTCGGGGATCTCGTTCTTCCTCGTGGACAACGACCCCGGGCAGGGGCCCGGCCCGCACCGCCACCCCTACACCGAGACGTGGACCGTCCTGGAGGGCGAGGCGGCGTTCACCGTCGGCGACCGCCGGTTGGCAGCCGGGGCGGGCGACACCCTGGTCGTCCAGCCCGGGGTGTGGCACGGCTTCACCAACACCGGCACGGGGCGGCTGCGCGTGATGTGCGTGCACGCCTCCGACACCATGATCCAGGAGTGGCGGGACTGACCCCGGCCGGACGACGCGCGCCGCCGGGCCCGGGCCCGCCTGTGAGCGCGGGGCGATGCGGTTGGCGCGGTCCCTGCTCGTGGACGGCGCTGACCACCGGACCGTGCGGGATATGACCGACGCGGCCCGTGACCTGCGGCGGGGGTGAGACCGGGGCCGCCACCCACCCCGGCGGCATATCCGGCATAAACGGACAAAAGTGAATCTACGCCGTAAAGGAGCGGCGTTCCAGACGAAGCCGATGACGTGAGGAGGACGTCACTCGGACAGGTAGCTCTCCGTCCATCGTGCGAACCGCTCGCCGTAGCGGTTCTGCGCGCCGTCCAGCACGGCGGCGACCTCCGAATCCGTGGGCAGGCCGCGCCCGAAGTGCTCCTGGAGCCAGGCGCGGTACCGGGCGCGACGGGGTCCGTCCTCGTCCTGGGGTTCGCCGCGCAGGTAGGGCGGGTAGCCGTGGTCGGCGCCGATCTCGGAGTCCGCCCCCAGGAGCAGGACCAGCCCGCGGGGGTCCTCGGCCGCCACCGCCAGGGCGCCCTCGTCACCGAGGACGACGACGGGCAGGGCGGCGGGGTCCTCGCGGTCGTCGCAGCGCCACAGGGCGTAGACGGAACCGGAGCCGTTGGCCAGGGCGAAGGGGATGAGGCGGGACCGGAACGCCGGGTCGTCCGGCCAGCCGGACAGCAGTTCGGGGTCGTCGTAGCCGAGCATCTCGAAGCCGTCCGCGACGAAGTCGCCGGCGGCACGCTCCTCCAGCTCCTTGAGCAGGTTCAGCTCCGGCACGGGTGAGTAGCGGGCCACGTCTCCTCCTGGGCGGTACGGTCTGCAGGCCCGAAGAACGTACCGCGCCACCACGACACCCGGGCGGTCCGGTGGCGCGGACCGCCGGGGGAGGGGCTCGGAACCCCTTCCCCCGGGACGGGCGTGACGTGCGCGGGACACACCGGGCCGCGAGGCCCGCCGGCCCCCAGCAGCCACCGGCCCCAGCGTCCACCGGACCGCGGCGCCTACCGGGGCGCGGGACGGAACCCGGCGATGGGGTTCTCCAGCGTGCCGACCAGTTGCAGGGCCCCGGACGGGTCCTGGAGGTCGACCATCTGACGGTTGTTGCGCAGTTGCAGCCGGTTCAGGCACGAGAGCGCGAAGCGTTCCGCGAACAGGTCGTCGCGCGCGAAACGGTCGGCCAGGTGGGGGACGGACGCCTGGTAGTCGGCCACGCAGGCGGCCACGGTACGCCAGAAGTCGGTCTCGGACAGGACGCCCTCACCGGCGAGGATGCCGTTGAGGAAGCGCAGGAAGCAGTCGAAGACGTCGGTGAACAGCGACAGCACCCGCATGTCCTCGGGCACCTCGGCGCGGACGCGCTCGACCTCGGCGGGCAGCTCGGCGTCCGGGCTCATCACCGCGATCTCCTCGGCGATGTCCTTGAGCAGGACCCGCTGGGGCACCCCGTCGCGCAGGACGAGGATGACGTTCTCCCCGTGCGGCATGAACACCAGGTCGTGGGAGTAGAAGGAGTGCAGCAGGGGGACGAGGTAGGCGTCGAGGTAGCGGCGCAGCCAGTCCGCGGGCTCCAGGCCCGACTCGGCGATGAGCTCCCCCGCGAGGGACCTCCCCCGGGCGTCGGTGTGCAGCAGTGAGGCCATCGTGGCCAGCCGCTCGCCCGACCGCAGCCGCGCCACCGGGCTCTCGCGCCACAGCGCGGCGGTCATCTTCAGGTGGGGCGACCCCTCCGCGGAGGCCCGCGCGTAGTGGGTGGTGCGGTAGCCCACCGCGGCCCGCTCGCGCAGGATCTCCACGCGCGTTCCGCGCAGGACGGGGTCGTCGGCCACGAGTGCGGCGACCCAGTCGTTGATGGCGGGGGTGGCCTCCATGTACCTGGCGGAGAGCCCGCGTAGGAAGCCCATGTTCAGCACCGACAGCGCCGTCTTGACGTAGTGGCGCTCGGGGGCCGAGGTGTTGAAGAAGGTGCGGATGGACTGCTGCGCGCGGTACTCGTCGGGGCCGTGGCCCAGGCACACCAGGTCGCGGCGGGCGAGGTCGGCGGCGAAGGTGACCGCCAGCCGGTTCCACCACTGCCACGGGTGGACCGGGATCAGGTGGTAGTCGCCGGGGTCCAGGCCCATGCCGGTCAGCTGCGCGTCGAAGACGGCGAGGGCCTCGGCGCCGAGTTCGCCCCGCAGCAGTTCCTCGCGGTCCAGGTCGGCCGAGCAGCTGAACGTCGTGCGCTCGCGCCGCGCGGCGACCCACACCAGCCGCACCGGGGCGGCGGCCTCGGGGGCGTAGGCCCGGTACTCCGCGGCGTCGAAGCCCAGGCGCCCGTTGTTGGCGACGAAGCACGGGTGGCCCTCGGTCATCCCCGCCTCGATCTCCTGGAACCCGGCGCGCGCCAGCTCGGCGGCGCTCGGCTGCGGGCCCGACATGCGGTAGGCGCTGCTGGCCAGGGTGCTGGTGATCTCCTCCAGGTAGACGGGCAGGACGTCCTCGTCGAGCGCGAGCGTCTTGCGCAGGTCCAGGACCAGGTCGAGCGCGTCCAGGGGCAGGTGCGCGCCGTCGCGCCGCAGGTCGCGGCGGACGATGCTGTCGGCCTCGATCCGCCAGTGGTCCAGGGCCATGACGCGGGCCGCGAACCGGTACTCGACGGTTGCGTCGTCGCTGGTGACCGAGAACAGGCCGTCGGGGCCGGGCTCGGGGCCGATCAGCCGCTCGTGGGCGAACTCGGCCAGGGCCTTGCGCACGAGCAGCCGGTTGGCGCGGTCCCACGTCTGGGGGGACAGGTGGGCGGCCGCGTCGCGGGGGTCCTGGAGGCGGGGCTGGCGGGTGTCGGGTCCGGTGGCGGGCGCGGTCATCTGGCGATGCCTCCTGTGGTCGGGGCCGCGGCGACGGCGGCGCGGAACTGGGCGCGGGTGCAGGTGCTCAGGTGGGCGTCCTTGTCCCTGAGCGCCACGGTGGTGAGGACCCGGAACCCCATGGCGGTGTTGAGCGTGTGGACGGCGGTGTTGCGCACGTCCGGTTCGACGACGACGCGTTCGGTGGCGGGGTCGGAGAACACCAGTTCCATGACGGTGGTGATCACGGCGCGGGAGAAGCCGTGTACGGGCGTGTCCGTGGGCGCCACCAGGAAGTGCATGCCGGTGTCGCCGGGGAGTACCGGGTAGTGGGCGGCGAGTTCGCTGTGCCCGGGGTCGTAGTGCTCCACCAGGAAGCGGGGGGTCCCGCGCCACTCCCCGACGTGGGCGTGCTCGTGTTCGGAGGCGGCCATGGCGCGGTAGTCGCGGGCGACGTCGTCCTCGGTGGCCTCGGACATGAGCCAGAAACGGGACTTGGGGTGGGTGAGCCAGCGGTGCAGGAGGGGGACGTCGGTGTCGGGGTCCACGGGCCGGACGCGGAACTCGCCGAGTCCGGGGTCGGTGCGGGTGAAGACGGGTGCGGGGGCCTGGTCCGGTGCGGGCCGCGTCGGTGCCTGTGCCTGGTCCCTCATCGCCGCGCCGCCTTCCGTGCCGGACCGGAGGCCGGGACCGCCTCCTCCGCCGTACCGCCTCCGATGGGGCCGCCTCCGATGGGGCCGCCCCCGTCCCGTGCGTCGGTGGCAGGGACCTCGTGCCGGGGCGCGCCGAACTCCTGGAAGGCGATCGAGCGTTCGACGGCGTAGGGTTCGCGGCCCAGCATCGCGCGCAGGATGCAGGAGTTGCGGTAGGCGCCCATGCCCAGGTCGGGGGCGACGAAGCCGTGCGTGTGCAGTTCGGCGTTCTGCACGAAGACGGCGCCCCGGGCGGGCCCCGGTCCGCGGCCGTCGTCGGGGAGGCCTCCCCCGCCGGGCGCCTCCTCCCCGGCGGTGGGCGCCTCGCGGTCGACGCGGTAGTCGCGGCGCACCGCGAAGCGCCCGGAGTCGTCCCAGGACAGCCGGTCGGCGATGGGCTCCAGGAAGTCCGGCATCCGGTACTGGTAGCCGGTGGCGAGCACCAGGCCCTCGGTGTCGAGGGTGAAGCCGCGCCCCTGGTCGGTGTTGCGCAGGTCCAGGGTGTACGCGCCGCGTGCCGCGTCGTGGCGGGCGCCGGTGACCTCGGTGCCGGTCATCAGGCGCACGGGCGGCGGGCCGAGGCGGCTCCTGACGTAGAGCAGGTCGTAGATGGCGTTGATGAGGTCGGAGTCGATGCCCTTGTACAGGTTCTTCTGTGAGGCCACGAGCCGGTCGCGGGTGGGGCCGGGCAGCGCGTGGAAGTGGTCGGCGTACTCGGGGGAGGTCATCTCCAGGGTGAGCTTGGTGTACTCCAGCGGGAAGAAGCGCGGGGAGCGGGTGATCCAGTTCAGCTGGTACCCGTGGCCGTCCAGGTTCTGGAGCAGGTCGTGGAAGATCTCCGCGGCGCTCTGCCCGCTGCCGACGACCGTCACGCTGCGCTTGTCGCGGAGGCGCTGCCTGGCGGGCAGGTAGCCGGAGCTGTGCACGGCGTCGCCGGGCAGGCCGCGGCACGGTTCGGGCAGGTAGGGGGGCGTGCCGGTGCCGAGTACCAGGCGCCGTGCGCGGTGGGTGTGCCGGGTTCCGGTCGCGGTCTCGGTGCTGTGCAGCAGGTAGAGGGACTGGTCGGGGTCGTACTCCACGGACTCCACGCACTGGCCGAAGCGGACGGCGTCGCCCAGGTGCCGGGCCGCCCAGCGGCAGTAGTCGTCGTACTCGGCGCGCAGGGGGTAGAAGCGCTCGCGGATGTAGAAGGGGTAGAGCCTGCCGGACTCCTTGAGGTAGTTGAGGAAGGAGAAGGGCGAGGTGGGGTCGGCGAGGGTGACCAGGTCGGACATGAAGGGGGTCTGGAGTTCGGCCTCCTCCAGGAGCATGCCGGAGTGCCAGGAGAACTCGGGTTTCTCGTCGAGGAAGAGGCCGTCCAGGTCGGGGAGGGGCGCGGTCAGGCAGGCCAGGCCGAGGTTGAAGGGGCCGATGCCGACGGCGGCGAAGTCGTGGATCCGGTCGGGGGCGGCGGCGGGGCGGGGGCTGGTGGTCAACGGGACCTCCCGGTGGCGGTGGTCGGCAGGGCGGCGTGGGCCGCGGGCTCCGTGTGGTCCGCGTGGGCCGCGGCCGGGGCGGGCTGGTCGGGCGGGGCCGGGCGGTCGCGGAACCCGCGTCCGGCGGTGAAGCGGTCGACGTGTTCGGCGATCAGGTCCAGCACCTCGGCGACGTCCTCCCGGCTGGCCCTGGGGTTGAGCAGGGTGAGTTTGAGGTGGGGCCTGCCGTCGACCGTGGTGCGTGCGACGAAGGCGCGGCCCGAGGCGAGCAGTGCCTCGCGTGCGTACCGGTTGGCGGCGTCGGCGGTGTCGGGGTCGGCGCCGGGCGCGGCGCAGCGGAAGACCAGGGTGCTCAGGCTGGGCCGGGTGACCACGGTGAAGCGCGGGTCGGCGTCGAGCAGGGTCCAGGCGGTGTCGGCCAGCTCCAGCACGCTGTCGAAGAGGGCGCCCACTCCGTCGGCGCCCATGACGCGCAGGGTGAGCCACAGTTTGAGGGCGTCGAAGCGGCGCGTGGTCTGCAGGCTCTTGTCGACCTGGTTGGGGGAGAGCAGCGGGGTGCTGCCGTCCGAGCGCGAGTTGAGGTAGTCGGCGTGGTAGGTGACGTGGCGCAGGACGGCGCGGTCGCGGACCACGATCGCGCTGGAGCTGACCGGCTGGAAGAAGGACTTGTGGAAGTCCACGGTGACCGAGTCGGCGCGTTCGACGCCCTCCAGCAGGTGGCGGTGGCGCGAGACCAGCAGGCCGCAGCCGTAGGCGGCGTCGACGTGCATCCACACGCCGCGCTGCTGGCACAGGTCGGCGATGCGGGGCAGGGGGTCGATGCTGCCGAAGTCGGTGGTTCCGGCGGTGGCGACGACGGCGATGGGCAGGAGCCCTTCGGCGCGGCACCGGCGCAGCTGGGCGGCCAGGGCGTCGGGGCGCATGCGCCGCCTGTCGTCGCAGGCCACGGTGATGACGGATTCGTAGCCCAGTCCGAGGAGGGCGGCCGACTTGGCGACGCTGAAGTGTCCGGCCTCGGAGGTCAGGACGCGCATCCTGGGCAGGAGTTCGGCCAGGCGCGTGTCCTGGCCGCCGTCCGCCCTGGCGCGTCGGTGGGCCTCGTCGCGTGCCATGAGCAGGGCCTGGAGGTTGGACTGGCTGCCGCCGCTGGTGAAGACGCCGTCCGCGGTCTCGCCGAAGCCGATGCGCTCGCACGTCCAGTCGACGAGCCGCTGCTCGATCAGGGTGCCCCCGGCGCTCTGGTCCCAGGTGTCGAGGGAGGAGTTGACGGCGGACAGGACGGTCTCGCCGAGCAGGGCGGGCAGGACCACGGGGCAGTTGAGGTGTCCCATGTAGCGGGGGTGGTGGAAGTAGACGGCGTCGTCGAGGTAGACGCGTTCGAGTTCGTCCAGTGCCGCGGTGGGGTCGTGGAGCGGCTGGTCGAGGTCGACCTTGTCGATCCGGGGGCGCAGGTCCTCGGCCGTGGCGCCGGTGAGCGGCCGGTCGACCCCCGCGATCCGCCGGGCGACCCGGCCTGCGGCCTCTCCGGTCAGGTCGCGGTAGCGTGCGGCGCTGCTGGCGTCGAACAGCTGTGTCCGGGGGTCGTCGGGGTCCTGGCCGGAGGGGGGTGTCGGCTCGGGCCTGGTGCCGAGGGCACCGGCGTTCCCGTGCAGCGGGCCCGGTGCGGACCGCGCGAGGGAGCTCATGGATCATCCTCCTGGAAACGGGCATGCCGACAGCATCCGCGAGCCGGATGTGGGCATGGGGTGAGGAACTTCGCGAACACTCTTATATAGGGTGCCCTAATTAAGGTGAGGCTAGCCTAAGTGTTCGAGCCCGTACAGTGTGAGGAGAGTTACAGTAGCGACCACTGTGATTGCCGGGAGTCACTGAAAGCCGTTGACCAGCACGAACGCCGGTGACGCGGAGTAGTGTGGTCTTCGCGAAAACCGAACGCCCGACGCGTCGGGCGTTTTCGGTGGGAAGGACGTTCGCCCGCTCCCGGAACTCTCACGGCGCTTCGGGAGAGACCGTCGTCCCGGCGCCCCCGCCCGGTCCGGGGGAGCGGCCGGTGTCCTGACCGGGCCCCTCCCTCCCCGCGCCCGGCCCTTCCCACGTCCGGCCCGCGACGGGGCGGCGCGTCCGGGCGGGGCCCGGGAACGCGCCGCCCCGGCGGGCCCGGCGTCAGCAGCCCGTGAACTGCTCGCTCGCGGACCAGCCGGTGTTGGCCCACTCGTCGGCGGCGGGCGGGGAGAAGTCGGGGTAGAGCGTCGTGAGCTCGGCGAGCAGCCAGCTCGTGAAGCGGGCGGCCCCCTGCGGGCAGGTGTGGATGCCGTCGGAGCTGCGGTCGACCGCGCCCTCGCGCTCGCGCTGGTAGGTCTCCCCCCACACCTCACCTGCGTCGAGCAGGGCGGCGTGCTCCGGGGCGTCCTCGACGACCTCCCGCGCGACGTCGGGCGCCCGGTCCAGCTCTTCCATGTGCGGCTCGTAGAAGTCGTCGGGCCTGATCGGGGGCATGGTGACGAAGACCAGCGTGGCGTCGGCCTCGGTCACCGTGGTCAGCAGCCGCTCGTAGGCGTCCCTCTGCTCGTGTTCGCCGCCCCAGTCGTAGGTGGTGATCTGGTAGATGACCGCGTCGGGTTCGGCCGAGGCGATCTGGTCGGGCAGTGTCTTCCACTGCTCCTCGGAGGTCGGTCCGACCACGTTCCCGCCGCCCGCGGAGGCCAGCGACCGGAAGTCGACGCCACCGGCCTCGAAGGCGGCCTCCAGGGGCTGTGCCTGGCCCTGGGCGATCGAGTCGCCGAGCAGGAGCACCGTGGACAGTTCCGGCGCCGACGCGTCGGGGGCGGCCGCCGACGCGTCGGCCGTGTCGGGGCGCTCGGAGGCGTCGGTGCCGGCTGAGGGGGCGGAGCAGGCGGCGACCGGCAGGACCAGCAGGCCGGTCAGGGCGAGGAGGGGTCGGTGTCTGGTGATCATGGCCCCGATCGTGCCGCCGCCGCTTCCCGGTCCCGCCGCCGCTGTGTCGCGGTTGTGTCGCAGACGGCCCGCGGCCGCCGACGCGGCGGACCGGCATGGCCCATACTGGCGCGATGGCGGCGATCCTGCTCATCGAAGACGACCCCCTGGTCCGGCGCGGGCTCGAACTCGCGCTGCACCGGCACGGCCACGACGTGCGCACCGCGGACGGCGGTGAGGAGGGGCTGCGTGCGTTCCACGCCTCGGCCCCCGACCTGGTGGTGCTCGACCTGATGCTGCCGGACGTGGACGGGTTCACGGTGTGCCGCCGTATCCGCGGGGCCGGTGAGGTGCCCGTGATCATGCTCACCGCGCGCGGCGACGACTTCGACGTCGTCGGCGGTCTGGAGGCGGGCGCGGACGACTACGTGGTCAAACCGGCACGGCCCACCGTGCTCGACGCGCGGATCCGCGCGGTGCTGCGGCGCGGCGCCGGAACCCACGAGGGGGTGCGCGTGCACCGCGACCTGCGTATCGACACCGCGTCGCTGATGGTGTCGCTGCGCGGCGAGCCGGTGGGGCTCACCCCGACCGAGCTGCGTCTGCTGCTGACCCTGTCACGTGCCCCCGGCCGGGTGTTCAGCCGCCAGCAACTGCTGGAGGAGGTGTGGGAGCAGAGCTACATCGGTGACTCCCGGCTGGTCGACAACTGCGTGCAGCGGCTGCGGGCGAAGGTCGAGGCCGATCCGGCCGCCCCCGGGTACGTGCAGACCGTGCGCGGGTTCGGCTACCGGTTCGGGCCGGTATGACCGGGCGGCTGTGGCTGCGCGGCCTGCGTGCCCGGCTGCTGGTCGCTTTCACGCTGGTCACCGTGCTCGGGGCCGCGGCGGCGGTCTGGTCGAGCGCCGGGTCGGCGAGCACCGCGCTGGTCACCTCCCACCAGCGCCAGTTCTCCGGGACCATCGCCGGGCAGGTCGGCTCGGTCGCCCCGGAGCTGACCTATCCGCCCGACCAGGGGGCGCTCGACCGGCTGCGCGCGGTGGTGGGCGCGAACACGCTGGTGGTCTACGGCGACCTGCGGTCGGCGGACGGCGCCGACACCGCCCTGGTCACCGACGAGCTGCGCTCGGCCGTACGCGCCCGGGACCGGCTGGTCACCCAGCGGATCAGTGCCGAGGGCGGGTCCTGGCTCCTGGTCGGCACCCCCGTCATGATCACCGCGCCCGACGGCACGCGCACCCCCTCCGGCATCGAGGTGTACGCCGTGCGCGACCTCGCCGACGTGGAACGGGAGATCGACGGCCTCACCAGGTCCGCGATCACCACCGCAGCGCTGGTCCTGCCGCTGGCCGTGCTGGCGGCGCTGTTGGCCGCGGGCAGCGTGCTGCGCCCCGTGCGCGAGCTGCGCGACACCGCCGACCGGCTGGCCGCCGGTGACCTGGACGCGCGCTCCCCGTCCCAGGGCGCCGACGAGCTGGCCGAGCTGACCGTGACCGTCAACGGGATGGCCGCGTCGGTACAGGCGTCGATGGCGGAGATGGAGCGGATGCAGGCCGACGCCCGGCGGTTCGCCGCAGACGTCTCCCACGAGCTGCGCACCCCGTTGAGCACGCTGACGGCGGTGGCGGAGGTCCTGGCGGACACGACCGAGGGGATGGAGCCGGACGCACGGGAGTCCGCGCGGATGGCGATCACCGAGACCCAGCGGCTGGTCCGGCTCGTCGAGGACCTGATGGAGGTGTCCCGCTTCGACGCCGGAACCGCCCCGCTGCGGGTGGAGGAGGTCGACGCGGCCGCTGCGGTGCGGGACTCCCTGCGCGTCCGCGGCTGGCTGGAGCGGGTCGAACTGGCGGCGCCGGACGGTGTGCTGCTGCGGGCGGACCGGCGGAGGCTGGACGTGGTCGTGGCCAACCTGGTGGGCAACGCGCTGCGGCACGGCGCGCCGCCGGTGCGCGTGCGCGTGCGCGCGTCCCCCGCACAGGTGTGGATCACCGTCACCGACGGCGGGGCGGGGGTGCCCGAGCACGTGTTGCCGCACGTGTTCGACCGCTTCTACAAGGCCGACGCCGCCCGTACCCGCACCCCGGGCAGCGGGCTGGGGTTGGCGATCGCGCTGGAGAACGCCCGTCTGCACGGCGGTGACCTCACCGCGGACAACACCGACCGTGGCGGCGCGCGGTTCGTGCTGCGACTGCCCAGGGAACCGGAGGAGACATGAGACGCGTCTGGTGGGCCGCCGCGGCGCTCCTGGTCGCGGGATGCGGAGTGCAGCCCACCGGGGTCACCGACGGGGGAGAGGCCCCCACGGGCGTGGCGCCCGGGGCGACGCTGTACTTCGTCGACGCCTCCGGTGAGCTGCGGCCCCAACAGCGCGACACCGGCGGCCTGGGTTCGATCTCCGAGGCGTTGGCGCTGCTGCTGGCGGGGCCGGGGGGTTCGGGTATGCGCACCGAGATCGAGCCGGTCTCGGTCCAGCGGGTGGGGGTGGTCATCGAACCGGGGGTGATCGAACTGGTGACGCCGCTGACCGCCGAGGACGTCACCCCCCTGGGCGTCGACCAGATCGTGTGCACGGCGCTGAGCACCCACGTGCAGAGCGGCGGCGCGCAGGACACACGGGTGCGGGTGCGCTTCACCATGCCCACTCCGCAGACGGAGGAGCTGCGGACCTGCCCGCTGATCACGTGATCAGTCCAGACCGGTGACGTCGATGGGGGGCGGAGCGGGGGCCGGGAGCGCCAGCCACAACACGGCGAGGCCCACCATGAGCGCCGCGAACACCACCGGTCCGCCGCGCCCGCGGGCCCACGCGGCGCGGAACCGGACCGGGTCCTCCACCAGGTACTTCGACAGCGCGGCCAGGCCGATCGAGACCGCGCTCACCAGGGCCGTCCACGACCACCCGTCCAGGCCCGTCACCTCGGGGGAGAGCAGCACGATGACCGGCCAGTGCCACAGGTACAGGCTGTAGGAGACCAGCCCCAGCCACCGCAGGGGTCGCCAGGAGAGAGCCCGTGAGACCAGCGATCGCGGTTCCCGCGCGCACAGCCCGATCAGCAGCGCGGCCGCCAGGGAGTGCGCGAACAGGCCGCCGGTGAACAGCCACGGCGCGTCCGCCCCCTCCACCAGCGCCCACGCCGTACCGACGCCGACCGCGAGCAGCACCAGGACCGCGCGTGCCGGTCGGCCCGTCACACGGGCCAGCCAGGCGCGTGCCGGGCGGGTGGCGACCACCGCGCCCAGCAGTAGCGAGGACACCCGGGTGTCGGTGCCCATGTAGGCCCGTGTCGGGTCCACCGCTCCCGCGAGCACGGTCATCAGCGCCAGTGAGGCGACCGAGGCCAGGGCCGCGACCACCGCGACCCCGCGGTCCGCACCGCGCCCGAACCGGGCGACGGCCAGCAGCACCAGCGGCCACAGCAGGTAGAACTGCTCCTCGACCGCGATGCTCCACAGGTGCTCGAACACCCGTTGTCCGCCGAACCGGTCCCAGTAGCCGACCGACTCGGCGAGCAGGTGCCAGTTGACCACGTTCAGTTGGACCCAGGGCCCGTCCGCGAGGGTGGTCCGCACCAGGTCGGGCGGTCCCACCGCCCAGACCAGCACGGTGACGGCGGTGAGCATGACCGCCAGCGCGGGCAGCAGACGGCGGACCCGTCTGCCCCAGAAGGCGGCCACGGACACCGTGCCGGTCGCCTCGACCTCCCGCAGCAGCAGGTCGGTGATGAGGTAGCCGGACAGGGCGAAGAACAGGTCCACGCCCAGGAAACCACCGGGCAGGTGGCCGGTGTGGAACAGCAGCACCCCGAGGATCGCGGCGCCCCGCAGTCCGTCCAGGGCGGGCAGGTGCGGTCCCGCCCCGGTGGTCGGGCTGCGGTCCGTGGCGGGTTGGTCGTGCGTCATGGCGCCGATCGTGCCGCGCCCGTGTCGGGACGCCGTCCCCGTGGTGTCGCGGCCGTGTCCCAGAAGTTGGGGCGGTGTGCCAGAAGCCTGGGCGGCGTGCCGCGTCGGGCCAGGCGGGCCCGGCGGCTCCGGTGAGGAGCACACGCGGCGGCAGGGATCAGGCGGAGGCGCCCTTGCCGGTGGCCATGACGGCCGTGCGGACCGCGTTGCGCAGCCCCGGGGCCGCGGCGTCGAAGCGTTCCTGGAGCGCCCTGACCGCGGGCCTGTGCCGCCAGCGCTCGTTGGGGGCGAACACGGTCCACACGTCGCCCTCGGCCGCGATCGCGACCAAGGCCGCGTCCTGGAGGGGCACCGTCCCCGCGTCGCGGCCCCCCAGAACCGCGTCGCGCGTGCGCTCGCGCAGCCGGTCGACCTCCTCGGGCCGGTCGAGGGCGACCGTGCGGGTGGGGAACACCCCCAGCGTCCGGCCGCGCCTGACCGTGACCGCCCCGTCCGCGACGAGTTCCCCGCGCACCATCTCCTCGGCCCTGCCCATCTGGGGGTAGAGGAGGTTGATCCAGTGGTGCGGCTCGTTGGGGGACAGATCGGACAGGACCCGGGCCAGGAACGGGTCCTTGGGCGCTCGGGCGATGGCGCGCGTCACCTTGCCGTCGCGGGGGCGCAGCAGACCGCCGAGGGTCAGGTCGGCCAGCGCCGCGGCGCACAGCAGCTGGCCACGGTAGGCGGCGCTGACGGGATCGAACCGGTTCTTGTCGGTGTCGTAGCTGAGCAGGTAGAGCCGCTGCGGCAGTGTCAGGTCCATGCCGTTCTCCTCCAAGGCGTCCTCCTCCAAGGCGTTCTCGCGGGGAGCCCGCCGACGGCGGGAGCCGCCGCGGGCCCGGACGGACGCTGTCGTGTCAGTAGCCCGTTCGCGTGTGCGGACGGCCCGCGCCGAGTCCGTCACCGGCGCGGTTCCCAGCGGAAGATCCGGGTGGCCGCCGCGACGGCGACGACGACCCAGGCCAGCGTGGGTACCAGCAGGATCAGGGAGTCCGCGACCGGAACGCCGCCGCTCCAGGCGTTGACGACCAGCTCGGAGGCCGAGCCGCCGGGAAGCAGCCGCTTGAACAGGGTCAGCTCCTCGGTGCCGGTGAACCCCACCCAGCCGGAGATGGCCAGGACGCCGATCATGATGGGCAGCGTGGTCACCTGGGCGTGGTCGGGGGAGTTGGTCAGCCCGGCCGTGGCCAGCCCCAGGCCCGCCATCATGATCATCGTCGCGACGACGGCCGCCACCAGCAGGAGCACGTTGTCCGGGGTGCCGCCGACCACGGCCAGCACGGCCAGGATCACGGTCACCTGGACCAGCGTGACGGCGGTGACCGGGAGCAGCAACCCGGTGAGGATGCTGGCGTCGCTCGACGCCGTGGAGCGCAGCCGCTTGAGGAAGAGGTTCTGCCTCCGGGAGGCGAGCGTGGTCACCGAGGTGGTGTAGAGACCCATGGTCACCACGAGGAACACCAGTACCGAGGCGATGGCGCCCAGGTCCAGGGCCTCGCGCAGCGCGGGGAAGGCCTGGTGCATGTAGATGTAGAACGCGCTGGAGGCCGCCGGAACGATGAGCATGGTGACCAGGACCAGCCGGTTCCGGAAGATCTGGATCAACTCGCTCTGAGCGATCGGGAGCATGGTGAAGGTCCTTTTCCTGGAAGGTTCGGGGGAGACCAGTGGGCTGACCGGAAATGCCGCTGGTGTGACGCGTGGGCCCTGACCTGCGATGGTCCTGTGCCTGCGGCCAGGTTCGAGCGCCGACATCGGCTGTGAGTACAGGACCACGGCGCATGGAGCGGGTCGGCGAGCCTTTCCGGCCACGGCGTCAGTCGCTGCCGATGGAGCGGAAGACGTCGTCGAGCCGGGTCGGCCCGGCCTCCAGCCCCCGCAGTTCGACCGCGTGGTCCTGTGCCCAGCCGAGCAGGGTGTACAGGTCCTTCTGCAAACCGAGGGTCTCGACGAGGAAGGACCCGTCGCCCTGGCGCTCGGCCCGCACGGGCAGTGCCGGTGCGGTCTCGGGCAGGGAGAAGCGGATCGTGGCCGGAAGGGTCTGGGTCAGCTCGGCCACGGTCCCCTCGCGGTGGAGGGAGCCCCTGTGCATCAGTCCGATGCGGTCGGCGCGCTGCTGGGCCTCCTCCAGGTAGTGCGTGGTCAGCACGATGGTCGAGCCGTCCTCGCGCAGCCGGTCCACGGCCTCCCACAGCCCGTCCCGGGACTGGATGTCCAGACCGGTGGTGGGCTCGTCCAGGAAGATCAGCTCCGGCGACCCGTACGCGGCGGTGGCGAAGTCCAGGCGCCGCTTCTCACCGCCGGAGAGCTGGGACACCTTGGTGCCGGCCTTGCCGGTGAGGTCGACCATGCCGAGCACGCGTTCGACCGTGTCCGTGCGCCGGGTGAGCCCGCCGATCAGCCGGACCGACTCCCTCACCGTCAGGTCCGGGGAGAACCCGCTCTCCTGGAGCATGACGCCCATCCTGGGCCGTACGGAGCGCCGGTCGCGCGGGTCCTGCCCGAAGACCCGTACGGTGCCCGAGGTGGCGGTGCGGTGGCCCTCGACGGTCTCCAGGGTCGAGGTCTTGCCCGCGCCGTTCGTGCCGAGAAGCGCGTAGAGCTCCCCATGCTTCACCTGGAAGGACAGGTCCTTCACGGCGTGGAAGTCGCCGTACGTGAGGTTGAGGCGTTCGACGTCGATGACTGCTGTGGAGGTCATGTGTCCATTGCAGCGCCCGCCGCGCTCCGGGGGCAGTGGGACCACGTCACCACCTGGCCGTGACGTTTGTCGGGGTGGGGCCATGACGCGGTGTCACTGGTGGGCGCGGCGCGAACAGCGGAATACTGGGGCGGACCCTGCCCTCGACCCCGGAGAGCCGCACATGGACACGCCGAACGCGACCTCCGAACAGGCCGAGACGACGCAGGGACAGCTGCACGCGCACAACCTCAGCATGGCCACGGCCTCGCTCACCGCCGTGGGGGCGATCCTGGCGGCGATCGAATCCGACTCCGTGTGGGACGTCCTCACCCTGGCACTGAGCCTGGTGGCGGCACTGACGGCCGTCACGCAGTGGGCGGCGGGCCGCTTCTCCCGCGTCGTGCTCCCCTGCCTGGCCGTCACCGCGGCCGTGTGGCTGCTCGGAGTGCTGGTCTGGGACAACGCGTCGGCGTCCTACGGCTTCTCCGTCGTGGCCACCCTCGTCGTCCACCGGCTGCCGCGCCACCGGACCGCGGCGACTGCGGGGCTGGTCGGCTTCGCCGCCGCGGTGCCCGCGGCGAGGCTGCTCGTGTACGAGGACGTCCTCGACACCCTGGTCCAGTACGTCCTCGTCTCCGCGGCCATCGCCCTGGTGGGGGTCGTGCTCACGTTCCTCAACCAGCTGGTCTCCGGCCTCGTCGCGGAGTTGGCGGCGGCGCGTGAGCGCGAGGCCGAGCTGGCCGTGGCCCAGGAGCGCACGCGCTTCGCCAGCGACCTGCACGACATCCAGGGCCACACCCTGCACGTGGTCAAACTCAAGACCGCGCTGGCCCGCAAACTGGTGCGCGCCGCCCCCGACCGGGCCGAGGAGGAACTGGGCGAGATCCAGACCCTGGTGGGCGAGACCATCACCCAGACCCGCGAACTGGCCTACGCCCAACGGCGCCTCAACCTGTCCGCGGAGCTGGAGAACGCCAAGAACCTCTTCGAGGCCGCCGACATCGACGTGCGCGTGGACCGCGAGGCCGAGGTGGCCCCGGGCGCGGGCGAGCTGCTGGGCCAGGTCCTGCGCGAGACCACCACCAACATCCTGCGCCACGCCCAGGCCCGGCGGGTGCGCATCACCCTGACCGAGACCGGCATCAGCATCGTCAACGACGGCGCCTCCCAGGAACCGCCCACCCGGATGCGGGGCCTGGCCACCCTGCGCGAGCGCGTGGCCGACAGCGGAGGCGAACTGACGGTGGAACACGAGGACGGACGGTTCACGACCGCCGCGCGGTTCCCACACCCGGACCCGGCACGACCCACGACAACGCGGAAGGACAACCGATGACCACCGTGGTACTCGCCGACGACGAGGCCCTCCTGCGCAAGGCGATGGCCGCCCTGCTCCCGCTGGAGGGCGAGATCACCGTGCTCGCCGAGGCGGAGGACGGGGAGGAGGCCGTGCGGGCCACGCTGGACCACCGGCCCGACGTGCTCGTCATCGACCTGGAGATGCCCGGCGTGGACGGGCTCGGCGCCGTCGCGCGGATCCGCCGTGAACTGCCGGACCAGGTGATCCTCATGCTCACCCGCCACGCCAGACCCGGCGTGCTCCGCAAGGCGCTCAAGCTCAGGGTCCAGGGCTTCGTCAGCAAGTCCGCGGAACCGGCGCACATCGCCTCGGTCATCGCCACCCTGCACCGGGGCAAGCGGTGGATCGACCCGGACGTCTCCGCGCTCGCCGTCATCGACGACTGCCCGCTCACCGACCGCGAGGTCGACGTGCTGCGGGCGACCAGTGAGGGCTACTCGGTCGCCGACATCGCCGCCCAGCTCCACCTGGCGGAGGGCACGGTGCGCAACTACCTCTCCAACGCGATGCAGAAGACCCAGACGCGCACCCGGCACGAGGCGGCGCGGTACGCGCGTGAACACGACTGGCTGTGAGCTCCGGCTCCGCCTCCCCTGGCACCCGCTTCCCCCGGCGCCGCGGACCCATGGCACCGGCCTGTGACACCGGCCCGTGGCGCCGCTTCTCCGGGGTGCCCGGGACCGGGGTGCCCGGGGTGTTCGGGGAGCGCCGGGCCGGTTCCCCGAGCGGCGGGGGTGGCCGTGACACATCGGTGACCTCGCTTCTCGCGTTCCACCAGTGACACCACGTCATGGCCCGACTCAGCGGAACGTCACGGCGAAGTGGTGACGCGGTCGCACTGCCCGACGGGCGCGCGAACCGGTGGAATGGGGTCATGAACCTCACACCGGCCACCACCGGCGAACACCCGGAGCGAGCGCGAGACATCTCGTTGCCCCTTCCCCGCACGGGGGCAGCCCGGATGCGACCGCGGCCGCGACGGAGCGTTGGCCCGGCACCGGAGCCGGACCCGGACGTGAACGAGAGGAACGACATGGCACACAGCGACACGACCGCCGCCCAGGACCTCCTCGACTCCCCCGAGCACACCGACGCGACCGCCTCCCCGGACGGAGTGACCATGACCGAGCACCACCCCGCCCAGCCGACCAGGCCCGAGCAGCCCGTCGACACGAGGCAGGCGGCGATGGACGCGGCAGGCGGCCCCTGGGGGATGGTCCTCTCGGCGATCCCGGCCCTGGTCTTCGCGGGGGCCATCGCCTTCGTCCCGCTGCCGGTCGCCGTCGGGATCGCGATCGTCCTGGCCGTGGCGATCGCCGTGGTGCAGCTCTGGCACGGCAAGCCCCTCAGCTCCGTGTGGGGCGGGGTGTTCGGCGTCGTGGTCGCCGGAGGCATCGTCACCTGGACCGGGTCGGCCAACGACTTCTTCGTGATCGGAATCTGGGCCGCCCTGGTGCTGGGCGTGGTCACGCTCGCCACGACCCTCATGAACCGGCCGGTGACCGGCGTCATCTGGAACGCCGTGCACGGAGGCACCCACGCCTGGCGTGAGGACCGGCCCACGCTGGTCGCGCACCACGTCGCCACGTTCGCGGTGCTGGTCATGTGCGTCCTGCGGTTCGCGGTGCAGGGGTGGCTCTACCTGGCCGACTCCACGGCCTGGCTCGCGATCGCGGACACCGTGATGGGCTTCCCGCTGACGGCCCTGGTCGCCGTGGTGGTCATCTGGGCGTTCCGCCGCTCCACCAAGCGCCTGGTCAGGTCCTCCGACGCCGTGTCCGCCGCGCGGAGCTGACCGGCCCCACCGGCCTCCGGGCCGCCGCCCCCATCACATCCCCGACACCCCGCCGCGCGGGCCGATGACCCTCGGCCCGCGCGGCGGGGTGTTCGGTACGTACCGCACGCGGCCCCCGTTTGGGTCCCGACAGGGCGAAGGGACGGCCCGTGGCCGCCGCGGTCCCGCCGACCTGCCGCTCCACCGCGCCCGACCTGCCGTTCCACCGCCCCCGCCTGCGGCTCCGCCGCCCCGCCTACCGCTCCGCCGTGCCAGCCGTGGCCGGAGGGGCCTTTGCCTCCCGCGGCGGAACGCGGCTCCGGGAAGAGCATTCGGACATCGCGTGGGGGACGCGCCCACACGGTGTGGATAGCATCGGTGCGAGCAGTTTCCCCGGCTGCGGCGGGACTCCGGCCGCGTGAGCACCGGGGTCTGCGTTCCGTGATGTCAGCCCCCTGTCTACCGAGGTGGATGCCCCCATGACCGACGACGCGTCCCCGTTCACTCCCGCCTCCGCCGGCCGCCCGCCGCAGATCGACACCACCCGGACCCACTCGGCCCGGATCTGGAACTACTGGATGGGCGGCAAGGACCACTACCCGATCGACCGCGAGGCGGGCGACGCGGTCGCCGCGGGCTTCCCCGAGATCGTGGACCTGGCCCGCACCAGCCGGGAGTTCCTGGTCCGCGTGGTGACCCACCTGGCGGGTGAGGCGGGCGTCCGCCAGTTCCTCGACGTCGGCACCGGCATGCCCACCGCCAACAACACGCACGAGGTCGCCCAGGCGATCGCCCCGGACTGCCGCGTGGTCTACGTGGACAACGACCCCCTCGTGCTCGCGCACGCCCGCGCCCTGCTGGTCGGCGCCCCCGAGGGGGTCACCGACTACATCGACGCCGACCTGCGCGACCCCGACACGATCCTGGAACGGGCCGCCCAGACCCTGGACTTCGACCAGCCCGTCGCGCTCATGCTCATGGGCGTCCTGGGCCACGTGCCCGACGACGAGGTCCTGCCGGTCGTGCGTCGGCTCGTGGACGCGCTGCCCTCCGGCAGCTACCTGGCGAGCTACGACGGCACCAACACCAGCGAGGCCTACAACGAGGCCATCGAGGCGGGCAACAAGCAGGGCGCGGTGCCCTACCTCCTGCGCGCCCCGGAGGAGGTGGCCGCCCGTTTCGAGGGCCTGGAACTCCTGGAGCCGGGTGTGGTCCCCTGCCCCCTGTGGCGCCCCACCCCCATCGAGGTCGGCGCCCGGCGCGGTATGGACCAGTACGGCGGCGTGGCGCGCAAACCCTGACGCGGAGGGCGCCCCCGGTCTGGAACCGGTGCAGCGCAGGAGCCCGCAGTTCGGTGTTGCGGCCGGGGCGCTGTCGCGCCGCACCTTCCACGGGTTCGGCGGTGGACAGGTGGTGGCATCCTCTCCGCCTGAAGGCGGGAGGACCCAGCTGACGGAACCCGTCCGCCGCGGGTGGCCGACGCTTCGAAGCCCGTCTGGCGGCGAGGGCTCCACATCCTGGCACCCGCCATGTCCTGGGGCGCTTGCCGCCTCACCGCGTGCTCGGCGTTGGTGTCGGCGTGCGCGGTGTGCCCGCACCCGGGTGCCTCGCACACCCGGTCCCGGGACTCACGGCTGTCCTCGGCGATGGGGACGTGCGTGGTGACATCGCCGCTTCCCGTCCGGGGAGGAGCGGTGCTTCCTTCTCCTTGCGCCGTCGGAGACATCGGCGTTGGGGACGTGCGGGTGGAGGCCTCCGCGCCGATCGACCCTCCGGCGCGGAGGCCCGTCCTCACTGGCCGCCCAGACCCGTCGTGGCGACGCTGTTGACGATCTGGCGCTGGAACAGCATGAACACGACCACCATCGGCGCCGCAGCCACCATCGACGCCGCCAGCTGCGAGGCGTAGAAGGTCCCGTAGGAGTCCAGGATGTTGGGGATGCCCACGGGCAGCGTCATCAGTGCCGGGTCGGTCGTGATGATGAACGGCCACAGGTAGTTGTTCCAGGCGGTGATGAACACGAAGATCGACGCCGCCGCCAGGATGGGCCGCGACAGCGGCATGATCACCGTCGTGAACAGCCGCCAGTACGAGGCCCCGTCCATGCGGGCCGCCTCGTCCAGTTCGCGCGGCACCGCGTCGAAGAACCGCTTGAGCACGAACACGATGACCGGTGCCACCAGCTGCGGCAGGATCACCGCCGCGTAGGTGTCCACCAGGCCCAGCGACACCATCTGCTGGAACAGCGGCACGATGAGCAGCTGCGGCGGGACCACGATCGCCGCCACCGTGAGGGCCATCAGCGCCGCGCGGCCCCGGAAGTCCATGCGCGACATCGCGAAGGCCGCCGGGGCCGCCACCACGATCGTGAGCAGGGTGACCAGCACGGCGACGACCAGGCTGTTCAACAGCCACATCTGGACGTTCCCGGCCTCGAACAGGTTGCGGTACTGCTCCAGGGTGAACCCGGTCCCGGGAACCAGGGTCGGCGGCAGCGCGACCGCGTCCCCCTCGGTCTTGAACGAGGTGATCAGGGCCCACACCATGGGTGCCAGCCACAGCACCGCGAGGACCACCAGCGCCGACATGGCGGCGATCCGCGGCCCGCGGCCCCCGCCCAGCATCAGGTCGCGCTGCCTGGCGCGCTCCAGGGCCGCCTCGGCCCGCCGCGCCGAACGCATGCTCCGTGTCGCCATGTCAGCCCCTCCTCCTCGCGCTGATCCACAACTGGAAGGCGGCCACTCCGAGGACGAGCGCCAGGAACAGGTAGGAGACGGCGGCGCCGTACCCGAACCGGTAGCCGGTGAAGCCCACGTCGTAGATGTAGAGCAGCAGCGACCGGGTCGCCTCGCCCGGGCCGCCCCCGGTCAGCAGGTAGATCTGGTCGAAGACCTTCAGCGAGGCCAGCACCTGCAACAGCAGGACGACCACCGTGGTGCCCCGCAGCTGGGGGAGGGTGATGTGGCGCAGCCGGGCCCACACCCCCGCGCCGTCCAGTGCGGCGGCCTCGTACAGGTGGCCGGGGATCGACTGGAGGGCGGCCAGGTACAGCAGGAAGTTGAACCCGACCGTCCACCACAGCGTGGTCAGGGCCACCGACCACATCGCCACGCCCTCGTCGGTCAGCCAGCCCAGGCCCTCCATCCCCAGCAGCCCCAGCGCGTGGTTGAGCAGACCGAAGTCCTCCACGTACAGGAACTTCCACACCAGAGCCACGGTGGCCACCGGCAGCAGGAACGGCAGGAAGAACGACAGCCGCCACAGCCACTGCCCGGGCAGTCCGGTGTGCACCAGGACCGCCATGGCCAGCGCGACCACCACCAGGGGGACGGTGGTGACGAGGGTGAACAGGACGGTGTTGCCCAGGGTCCGCCACACCATCGGGTCGCCCAGCGCCTCGGCGTAGTTCTCCAGACCGACGAACGCGCCGCCCGCCCCGTTGAGGGCGGTGTCGGTGAAGCTCATCCACAGCCCGCCCACCAGCGGCCAGGCCAGGAACAGCGCGTACACCAGCAGGAAGGGCAGCAGGAACACCAGGGGCGAGTCCGCCAGGCGCCGCCACGGCCCTCGCGCGGAGCCGGGGCCGCCCGGCGTCGGGGCCCCGCCCGGGCGGGGGCGGGCGGGGGCTCGGGTGGTCACGCTCATTCCAGACCTCCCGGGTTGGTGCGGGCGGCCCAGGAGTCCAGGGTCCGGCCCAGGCGCTCCACCGCCGCCTCGGGCCCGTCGCCGGTCAGGGCCGTGCGCAGCGCCTCGCTCACGTCGGAGTGGAACCGCGACCCGGCCCCGGCGAACCACACCTCGGGGTCGAGCACGGGGGTCTCACCGGCGGCCGCGTAGTCCGACTGCGGGTCCAGCGCCAGGTACTCCGGGGACCGGGCGATCGGCGAGTAGGCCGGGATGTGGCCCGCCTCGCCCCAGATCAGGCTGTTGCGCACCATGAGCGCCACGAACTCGTGGGCGGCGCGCACCCGTTCGGGGTCGGTCTCGCCCTGGCGGGGCAGCACGAAGGCGTGGGAGTCGGCGTACCCGCCGGGCTGGTCGAAGACCGTGGGGAAGGGGGCCGCCCCCAGGTTCTCCACGTGTTCCGACAGGTAGGGCAGCTCCCACTCCCCGCACACGAGCATCGCCGAGCGCCCGGAGGCGAAGGCCGCCAGGGCGGTGGGGTAGTCCAGGTTCGGATCCGAGGTCTGACCGTCGAGCAGTTCGGCCAGGAAGGCGTACACGCGCAGCGCCGCGTCGCGGTCGAACACCGCCGGTCCGCCCTCGGGCAGTTCCATGGACGCGCCGGTCTGGTTGTACAGCATCCAGAACAGCCGCCACCCCTGGGAGTCGTCGTTGACGTGCCCGTAGGAGACGCCGCTGCCGCCCCCGGCCCCGGCCAGCGCCCGGGACGCGGCGAGGAACCCCTCGGGGGAGTCCATGCCGGTCAGCTTCCCGTCCCCGTCGAGCAGACCGGCCCGGTCGGCCACCCCGGTGTCGTAGAAGACGATCACCGGGTGGGTGTCCAGCGGGACGGCGTAGGTGGCGCCGTCGTGGATGCCGCGTTCCCACAGGTCGGGTACGAAGTCCTCGGCGGTGACCCCGAACTCGGCCAGCAGGTCCAGGTCGAAGGGTTCGAGCAGCCCGCCGGGGGCGTACCCGGGCAGGCGGGACAGGTGCAAAACGGCGGTCTCGGGGGCCCGCCCGCCCACGGAGGCCACCGCCAGCTTGGTGTAGTACGGCGGTCCCCAGGCCAGCGTGCTGGGGGTGACGTCCAGGTGCGGGGCCTGTTCGCGCACCGCGTCCAGCATGGTCTGCACCCGGGCGCCGTCACCGCCCTGGAACAGGCTCCAGAACCGCACCTGCGTGCCCGGTCCCGAACCGGAGCCGGGGGCGCATCCGGCGGCGCCCAGGGCCGAGCCCAGGGCGAGGGCTCCCGTGCCCAGGAGCACGCGGCGCCGGGAGAACGGCGGAGGCGACCCGGTCGGCGGGTTGGATCTGCGTGGCGGGTGTGGCATCGGCGGACTCCAGGGGGAGGGCGGGGGGTGATACGGGGGGGCGGGTGGACCCCGGGGCTTGCCGGGGACGCACTCACTCGGGCCGACGGTCGGCCTTCTCGTACGCGGCCGTCCTGCGCTGGGCGGCCGCGATGCGGGCGGTGTCGAGCTTGTCTCCGCGGTCGAACCGGTAGACGCCGTTGCGTTCCTGGAACACGTCGGTGAGCTGCGTGTAGCAGTAACCGAACATGTCCGGGTCCTCCAACAGCACACCCGTCAGACCCTCGAAGCGGGTGTGGAACTCCTCCGGGGTCCTCGGGTCGTCTCCGTACCCCCACGACTGCTCGCCGCCGTCGGTGTCGGGGTCCCAGCGGATCCCGCCGAACTCGCTGCAGAAGTAGGGCTGCCCGCGGTAGGGCACCGACCAGTCGCGGCCGTCCGCGCCACGGTTGACGTGGGGGTCGTCCTCGGCCAGGCCGCTCATCTGCTCGCGGAACGCCTCGGGGTCCTGCTCGTAGCTGTGGGAGTCGTAGACGTCGGTCTCGGGGACCCGGTGGGCGTACCCGGAGGCGTCCACCACCGGGCGGGAGGGGTCGATCGCCTTGGTCGCGAGGAACATCGCCCGGGTCACGTCGTCCAGGGCGGTGAAGCGGTCGTGCAACCGCTGGAAGGTCTCGTTGAGCGGGCACCAGCCGATGACGCTGGGGTGGGAGTAGTCGCGTTCCACGGCCTCGGTCCACTGGGCCACGTAGGAGGCGTCCGGCCGCTGGTTGTCGTCGGCCGCGCCGCCGTCGGCCGCGCACCCCCAGTCGCCGAACTCGCCCCAGACCAGGTAGCCGAGCCGGTCGGCGTGGTACAGGAAGCGCTCCTCGAAGACCTTCTGGTGCAGGCGGGCCCCGTTGAACCCGGCCCGCAGGCCCAGTTCGATGTCGCGCACCAGGGCGGCGTCGTCGGGTGCGGTCATCAGCCCGTCGGGGTAGTAGCCCTGGTCCAGGACCAGGCGCTGGAACACGCGTCGGCCGTTGATCAGGATCGCCCTGCCCTGGATCGAGACCGACCGCAGGCCCGCGTAGGACCCGGCCCGGTCCACCACGTCGCCCCGGGCGTCGAGCAGTTCCAGGCGCAGCGTGTACAGGTGCGGGTCCTGCGGCGACCAGGCGCGGAGCCGCTCCGGAGGCACCGTCAGGGTCAGCCGGGGTGCGGTGTCCAGGTCGGCGCGGGCCTCGGCCGCGGTGACCTCGCCGTCGCCGTCCTCCAAGGCGGCGCGCACCCGCAGCCCCTCGCCGCTGCCGGACAGCGGCAGGAGCAGGTGGAAGGCCCCGTTGGCCAGGTCCGGGGTGATGCGGGGGCGCCGCAGGTGCACGTCGGGGACCGGTTCCATCCACACGGTCTGCCAGATGCCGGTGGTGCGCGTGTAGTGGCATCCGGAGTTGGCGTACCAGGTGGCCTGCTTGCCGCGGGCCTGGGGGCCGTGTCGGCTGTCGCGGGCGCGCACGACCACCACGGCCTCCTCGCCGGGGCCCGCGACCCCGGCCAGGTCGGCGGTGAAGGGGGTGAACCCGCCGCGGTGGCGGACGACCTCCACGCCGTTGACCCACACGGTGGTGTCGTGGTCGACGGCCTGGAAGTGCAGCAGGACGCGGCGTCCCGCCCAGGCGTCGGGGACGCGGACGGTGCGCCGGTACCAGACCGCCTCCATGAAGTCGGTGTCGCCCACGCCGGACAGCTCCGACTCCGGGCAGAAGGGGACGGTGATGGTGCCGGAGAGCTCGGCGTCGCGCAGGCCCCGTTCGAGCCCGCTGTCGCCGCGGTCGATCTCGAAGCCCCACGCGCCGTTGAGGCACAGCCAGTCGGGGCGGGTGAACTGCGGGCGCGGGTACTCGGGGCGGGGCGGAGCGGTGGGCCCGTCCCCGCGCTGCGACTGGTGGTGCGTCGGCACGGAGGTCTTCTCCTTCTCACGGCGTCGTCATGTGACTGGCGTCACGGCACATGTCAGCATATTTTTACATCGATGTAAATACCTCGATGCGAAGGTCAGGGGGTTCCGGATACCGGGCGGGGGAGGCCGGGTCCGACCGCTGGGGAGCGGCGGGGCGCGGGCTAGGATGGCGCTGATCGGGGGTGGACGTGGGCACGAGGCCGCGTATCAAGGACGTCGCGCGTCAGGCCGGGGTCTCGGAGAAAACGGTTTCCAACGTTATTAACGACCATCCGCACGTCCGGCCCGCCACGCGCGCCGCCGTGGAGGCGGCCATCGCCGCGCTGGGCTACCGGGTCAACCTGGCCGGACGCCACCTGCGCCGCGGTGAGACCGGCGTGATCGCGCTGGTCGTGCCCGAACTCGACCTCGGCTACTTCGCCGAGCTCGCCGACCTGGTCATCCGCGAGGCCGAACGCCTCTCGCGCACCGTCCTCGTCCACCAGAGCGAGGCCCGCCGCGACCGCGAGGAGTCCGCCCTGGAGGGGTTCGGCGCCGACTTCGTCGACGGCGTCATCCTCAGCCCGCTCGCCATGGACGACGCCGCCCTGCGCACGCACCCCTCCCGGCTGCCGGTGGTGCTCCTGGGCGAACTGCCCCGCACGGTCCGCCGCGGCCACGTGGCGATCGACAACGTGGCCGCCGCGCGGGAGGCCACCGAGCACCTGCTCGACGGGGGACGCACCCGGATCGCGGTGGTGGGCGGTCGGCCGCCGGGCCCCTCCGGCACGGCCGAGCTGCGCACCCGCGGTTACCGCGAGGCCCTGGAGGCGCGGGGGAGGGTCTACGATCCCGTACTGGTGCGCCCGGCCGGGCACTTCCACTGGAGGGACGGGGCGGAACTGGCCGCCGAGCTCGTCGCCGGGTCCGAGCCGCCCGACGCGCTGCTGTGCATGAACGACCTGCTGGCGCTGGGGGCGATGCGCGCGCTGCACGACGCCGGGGTGCGGGTTCCCCAGGACGTGGCGGTGGTGGGGTTCGACGACATCGCTCCCGGGCGCTACTCCGTGCCCAGCCTGACCACCGTCGCTCCGGACAAGCCGGGCCTGGCCCGCGAGGCGGTGCGGCTGCTGCTGGAGGAGGTGGAGGCCCGTCGCGGCGCTCCGGACGCGGTGCCCGGCAGCGAGGCCGACCGGTCCTCGGCCAAGGTCGTCGTCGGCCACACCCTGGTGGTTCGGGAGAGCAGTGCCAGCGCGCTCTGACGCCTGTCGTTCCTTGAGGAGACCGAGGCCGACAGAAGTCGTGCAATTCGCTTTCCGGGAATGTATGGAAATGGTCTTATTTAAGGTTTCCGCTTCCGATCACGCAAACGGTAACCACGTGTACGAAACCGCTGATGAGACTGACAAGACAGAGGGGGTCGTGACGCACGTGATCGGTCGTTGCTTCCCTGTGGACGACACGGCCAGGCTGCTGGAGGAGTTGTCGTGAGCGAGTGGTTCAAGTCCTCGTATTCGGAGAACGCGGCTCACTGCGTGGAACTGCGTCACGGGCAGGACCGCGTACAGGTACGCGACACCCGCAACCGGCGGGCCGCCACCCTGGCCTTCCCCGCCGCCGAGTGGGCCGCCCCGGTCCGCTGCGAAGGCGAAGCCTCCGTGCGCTGACGCCCCACTCGGCCGCTCCCCGTTCAGAAGAGCGGGTCGTTCACGCCATCGCGACGTAGACGGTGTTGGACGCGTCGTGGTCCTGCTGGGGGTTGGGGAAGTCCACGACCTCCGCGCGCGCCGTGGTGAAGACCTCCGCCAGCAGGTCGGTGAACTCCTGGTCCGGCGCGTCGTTGGACCACAGGGCGAAGACACCGCCCGGCGCGAGCAGGTGCTCGCGCAGGCGGCGCAGCCCATCGGCCGTGTACAGACCCGCGTGACTCGGGTGGAGCAGGTGGCTCGGTGAGTGGTCGATGTCCACGATCACGGCGTGGAACGGCTCCGTGCCCAGGTCGGGAGCGGGCCCCGATCCGGCGCCGACCGCGGCGAAGAAGTCACCGTGCTCCAGGCGGCACCGGGGGTCGCGGACCAGCGTCGCGCCCGAGGGGATCAGTCCCTCGCGGTGCCACTCGATGACCTCGCCCAGGGCCTCCACCACGACGAGGGAGCCCACGCGCGGGTCCTCCAGCACCGTGTGCGCGGTGTAGCCCAGTCCCAGCCCTCCCACGGCGACGCGCAGGCCGTTCGCCGCGTCCAGTTCGGCCAGGGCCAGCCGGGTCAGTTCGACCTCGGCCGCGGTGAACAGGCTCGACATGAGGAAGTCGTCGTCGAGTTTGATCTCGTAGACCTCCTTGCGGAAGAGGGGGTCGTGGCGGCGCCGGAGGCTGAGCTCCCCCATCGGGGTCGCCCGCCAGTCCAGTTCCTGAAAACGGGCGCTCATTGGTCTCTCCTGCTCATCGTGGTCCTCGGGTCCCCTTCGTACCACGCACTGACGGGACGCGGGGCCGCGTCCGGGGCCGGGCGGTGGAAACCCGGCCCCGGCGGGGTCCGTACCGCAGCCGGTCCCGCCCTGCGGGTCAGGGCTCCGGCACGGCCTCGGCGGTGAGGCCGTCGAGCACCACCTCGCCGGTGTAGGCGCGGCTCGGGTCCTCCTCCAACAGGTACACACGCGAGACCGTGACCGGGTGTCCGACGTCGTCGGGCACCTCCAGGCGCACGTCGCGCCAGCCCTCCCAGTCCACGGCGGGACCCTCCAGGGAGTGGCCGACACCGTGCTCGTCGGTGAGGCCGATCATGAGCCGGGCGCCGCTGCCGTCGCCGCGCACGCCCACGGTGAACGCGAAGGCCTGGCGGTCCAGGGCCAGAGGCTCGGGCGGGTGGGCGGCGGCGGTCCGGGTGCGGATGTCGCGGGTGAAGTCGTAGGCCAACGCCAGGCCGGGACCGTCGCGCCCGGCCGCGGGGCGCACCCCGGCCTCGCCGCGCGCGGACCGTGCCGTCCACTCCCGCGCGTCCTCGAAGGCCGCGACGGAGACCGTCCGCGTGCCGACGGAGAACGGGATCTGCGTGCTCACTCCTCCGGCGGTCACCGTGAGGGTGCCCGTCCCCTCCCCGGTGCCCGCTCCCCGCCCGGTACGCGGCCGCACCTCGAAGCCGCCGTCGCCCCGGGCCACGACCTCGACCAGGTCGGGGACGGCCTCGACCCGTGCGTCGACCGGTTCGACGGGCGCGCGTGCGCCGTCCCCGGTGACCCCGGTGAGCACGAAGGAGGCGGTGTCCTCGGCGGAGGCCATGCCCAGGCGCTGGGGCGCGGCGAGGAGCGTGTCCGGTGCGGGCAGCACCTCCAGGTCGACGGTGTCGCGGACGGAGCCCGCCCGCCCCGTGACGGTCACCGGGCCGGGGTCTCCCGCGACGAACCGGGGGCCGTCACCGTGCCCGGAGGGCGCGGACAGCTCCAGCTCACCGGTGCGGTCGTCGGGGGTGTGGGGCGCTCCGGGACCGGACGGCCCGAAGGCCTCGTCGTGCCCGGTGGCGGCGAGGGTGCGGTGCATGCCGGTGAACACGCGGCGGGGGTCCGCCTGGGGCGGCACGGGGGAGCCGTGTCCGGGCCGGGGCTCCAGCGCGGGCCGCAGCCACAGGCCCGAGGTTTCCGCTGACCCCTCGGGCGCCGTGAAGACCAGGCCGTCGGGGACCTCCCGGAGCTGGTCCCCGGCGCGGTTGCGCAGCACCGGAGAGACGCCCCCGGGTTCGCGCACGAGCAGGGTCGAGGATCCGCCGCCGTCCAGCTCCAGCGCCTGGTCGGCCCCGGACGCGGCGAGCAGCTCGGCGACCTCCGCGAGCGTGGACCCGGAGTGGCCGCGGTTGCGCCCGTCCGCGGTCACCACGTGCATGGCCTCGCCGTCCTCGGAGAAGCCGATCGCGGTACGCGGCGCGCGGGAGTCGTCCTCGACGGGGACGGGCTCGCCGTCGCGCACCAGCACGTGCCGTCCGCCCACGACGACGCGGGGCTCGGTGCCCTCGGCGGTGAGGGTGTGCTCCAGTTCGACCGGGTCGCCCTCGGACAGGTCGGCGATCCGCTCCGCGGCGGAGCCGCGCGCCACCAGGACCTGTTCGCCCTCGTCGATCGGGCCGCTGCCGGGGGTGCTGCTGACCCGCTCGACGGCGCCCTCGGAGATCACGGCCTCGGCCACGGCCGCGTCCCCGGGGTCGGCCCCGGGTTCGTACACCACGTGTGCGCGGGGGTGGCCGCCCCAATCCGACGTGTACAGACCGAGGCCGTTCGCGGGGACGGCGGAGGTGTTGAGGGCGTCGAGGTCGAGGTCCCCCGACGGCAGGGACGCGGTCCCCTCGAAGGCCACCCGCCGCACGCTGCCCCTGCCCTCGGCGTCGATGACCACGGCGTTGGTGAACCCCGGGTCCGGCGAGGTGAGCAGGCGCCCCTCGCTCATCCCGGCGCCCAGGGGCGCCTGGGTCGCGCCGATGTCGAAGTAGCCGCCGTTGACCGCGGCGACCACGGTGGAACCCTCCGGGGGCTCGGCGGCGGCCGCCATGTCCGCGACCGTCGCCGGAGAGGTGAGGCCGCCCCCGTCGACGTACTCGATCCCGATCTCCTCGGTGAGGTCGACGGTGAGGAGACTGGCGAACTGCTCCCCGCCGCCCCCGGAACCGGGGACGGGGCCGGACACGAGGCCCACCCCGGTGGCGATCCGCTCCTCCACGCCACCGGCGATCCCGCTCACCGGCGCGGCGACGTCGGCTGTCACCTGGGAGGACGGTGCGGCCAGGATCATGGGCGCGACCAGCACGGCGACCACGGGGACGGCCGCCGAGCGGACGGGACCCGAGGACCTCGGACGGGACAGGTTCACGGGGGCACCCTTTCGCGTGAGGACTCGTCGGTGGGGCGGGTGACGCACCCGGTGTTCGGGCCGTGCACATCCTCCACGACAGGTGCTCTCTCCAGCGGCGGTACACACCGGAGGGTGAGGACATGAACACGGGACGAAGACCCGCGGACTCCTCTCCCCGTGTCTCGGGGACGGCCCTTACGGCTCGGGAGCACCACTGTGGAGACGACGAAAGCGGGCTCCCGGAGGAACCCGCTTCGGAGGCGATCTCCCGCATACCTCCCACGCGGGGGAGGCGCCCGGAAACGACCGGCCGGAGCGTGCGCTCCGGCCTGGGGAGATTGCGGGCGGTGCAGGATCCGAACCTGTATGCGGGAGTTTCAGCAAACCTCCGTCAACGATCTAGCGCGTACGGTTTCGAAACAGCAGACCGTTCGCTGTCGCGACACCGGCGACCACGACTGTTGCCCCTACCAGTTGGAGGACCGTGGGGTGCTCACCCAGGATCAGCGCGGACAGGCCGAGCGCGAGGATCGGCTGGACCAACAGCAATCCGCCCGTCGTCGTCAGCGGCAGCGAGACGCTGCCGTGGTGGATGAGCAGCCAGGCGACCACCTGACCGAGTACCGCCAGGAGCCCGAGCAGTATCCACGACCGGGCTGGGATCCCGGTCAGCTGGACGCCGCCGGAGATCGGTGAGAGCACGAGGGCGGCGACCGTGGCGGAAGCCGACGCCCATGTCAAAGGTTGAACGAACAGCCCCGGGTCGCGTTGTGCCGATCGTCGAGTGATGAACAAGTACACGCCATAACCACAACCCGCGACGATACCGAGCAGAACACCGACAATCGTGTCCGGGCCCCGGAGAGAGGCGTTCCACAATCCGCCGACCAGACTGATTCCGAAGAGCATCAGCGGGAGCGTGATGACGAAGCGCGTCGCGGCCCTCTCCCGGTCCACGAGGAAGGCCAGTGCGGGCAGAACCAGGACCTGCACGTTGATCAGGACGGTGCTGATCCCCGCGCCGACGTAGTAGATCGAGGCGGTCCAGGCGGCGTAGTCGATGCCCAGCGCGGCCCCGGCGGCAAGGGACCACAGCACACCGCTACGTGACAGGGCCCCGACGCGCGCCCGTTCCCGAAGCGCCAGGGGGATCAGTACGACCACGGCGATCGCGCACCGTACCACCGCGGTCGTGGCGGCATCGACGCCGGCCAGTTTCACCAGGATCGCCGAAACCGAAAGGCAGAGCGCTCCAGCCAGGACCAGGGACGACGCGACGACGGGGCCGTTTCTTCCCGCCGTCCAAGCAGTAGGGGACGCACTGTGCGACGGGCGTGGGACGACAGGAGACATGGTTCGACAGTAGGTTCCCGCCTGGAACCAGCACTACTTCATAGTTCTGCGCATTTATGTTAAGCATTTCTTATGAATATGGAATGGGGCCGGCTCCGTGTGCTGGACGCCGTAGCCCGGACGGGGTCGGTGACCCGGGCCGCGACGGTACTGCACATGACGGGTCCCGCGGTGTCACAGCAGTTGCGGCGCATCGAGGCCGAGGCGAGGACGAAGATCGTGGTGCCGGACGGACGCGGCCTTCGCCTCACCGCGAAGGGAGAGGTGCTCGCCGGATACGCTCGGCGCGTGGCCGACGTCATGCAGCAGGCGGAGAACGATCTCCACCGCGACGAGGCCTACGTCGGTCATCTGCGTGTCGCGGCGGTCGCTTCCGCCATCCGAAGCGTGCTCGGCTCCAGGTTGGCCGCGTTCCACCGCGAGCACCCCCGCGTGCGGGTGTCCGTCGAGGACGGGGAGACCGCCGAGCATCTCGACCGTCTCGTGGCCGGGGCCGCCGACCTCGTGCTTGCCGAGTCCTGGAGTCCCTCCCCGCTGCGGCTGCCTGCGGGTGTCGTCGCGGAGCGGATCACACGAGAAGCCCTGTTCATCGCGGTTTCGAGCGGTCATCCTCTGCGTTCCCACGGCTCTGTCGGTATTCGTGATCTGGCCGGAGAGCGCTGGACGACCTGCGCCCAGGGTTCGGACGCCCACACCGCGCTCGAACAGGTCGCGCGCCGACACGGCGTCGAGATCGACGTGTCGTTCCATGTCGCCGACCATCTGACCCAGCTCGCGTTGGTGCGGGAAGGTCTGGCTGTCGCCTGTGTTCCGAACCCGGCCGGGGACAGCGATCCGCACATCACCTGTCTGCGCCTCGACACCGAACTGCATCGCGACATCCTGCTTCTAGAGAGAGCCCAGACCGCCTCGTCGGCGCTCCAGGCCCTCAGAGCATGCCTGGTGGGTTGACCGAGGAGCGTGCGGAGACCACCTCCCCAGCGGGCCCCGGGGCGGCCTGCCGGGCCGGGGCGGCGATCCTCGCACTGTTGGGGACCGGTGACGGCGTCCGCTGCTGCCGCACCTCACGTTCACCGAGGGGCGCGCACCCACCGCACCTGGCTGGCGAGGACGAGATGCCGGAGGTGGCCGGTGCGAGTCGGGGCGCGGAACGCGCCACTACAATCACCACCGGTGCCACACCGCGACCGCGGAACCCCCCTGTTTCCCGCGTTTTCGGCCTCTCAGGACGAAGCGCCTGGGGCCGTGGCCCCCCTTCCCCACCCCCACTTTCCCCACCCCCCACCTGGAGCATGGTTCCCATGACTACCCCACCCCCCATCGACACCTCCGTCCCCCACTCCGCCCGGGTGTGGAACTACTGGCTGGGCGGCAAGGACAACTACCCCGCCGACAGGACCCTGGGCGACCTCATCCTCAAGGACTTCCCGGAGATGGTCGACGTGGCGCGCGCCCAGCGCACCTTCCTGCTGCGTGCGGTCACCCACCTGGCCGACGAGGCCGGCATCGACCAGTTCCTGGACCTGGGCACGGGGCTGCCCACGCACAACAACACCCACGAGATCGCCCAGTCCGTGAACCCGTCCGCGCGCGTGGTCTACGTGGACAACGACCCGCTGGTACTCGCGCACGCCCGCGCCCTGCTCACCGGCACCGAACAGGGCGCCACCGACTACGTCGACGCCGACGTGCACGACCCCGACGTCGTGTTGGGGGCGGCGTCCCGGACGCTGGACCTGACCCGTCCGGTGGGCCTGACGATGCTGGGCATCCTGGGTCACCACACGCACGAGACGGCGCTGTCCCTGGTGCGCTCCTACATGGAACGGCTGCCCTCGGGCAGCTTCCTCGCGATCGCCGACAGCACCGACACCAGCGAGGGCATGCGACGGGCCGCGGAGGCGTGGAACGCCGACGCGCCCCTGCCGTACATCCTGCGCTCACCGGAGCAGATCGGCGAGTACTTCACGGGACTGGACCTGGTCGAGCCCGGAGTGGTGCCCGCCCTGGAGTGGCGCAGTTCCCGGATCGACGTCGGCGGCCGGTTGCCCGCCGCCGCCGACGAGTACTGCGGGATGGCCCGCAAGGCCTGAACGGCCCCGGAGCCGATCCCACCCGAGCCGTCGGGCCCCGCACACCACTGAGCGGGCCCGGCGGCTCTTCCTGTCGCGGCGGGGCTCCGACACAGTCCGCCGTCCCGGGCCGTCGCGCCGGTATAAGCACTGCTTATGCGCCCCATGGAAACGGGCCCCTACCAGGCGGGCCCGCCTTCGTGTTGCATGGGCAGGTCTGTGTCGCGGACCACAGGGCGCTACGCCCACCTGCCGCTGCGCGGCGCCGCCTTCGGCGTTTCGCTGGAGAACGCGTTCGCGCTGTGGGCCTGAAGCACGCCGGGGCGGGCCCGCCCGCGCCGTTCCACCGCGGCTGTGCGAGGGTTCCCGCCGAGGCGTTCTCGCTTTCGCGGTTTCGGGCGGTGGAGAGGCCGGACCAGCCGCGGTCCGCCGCAGCGACCGGGAGCCTGACACCGCCCCCAATCAGGTCTGAACGGAAAAGAGCTCAATGACTGACACCTTGGTCGTGGCGCACACGACGATAGCGATCATCGGCGTGGTGCTGCTGATCCTGGCCGCCCGCGTCGAGCCGGTGATCGCACTCGTGATCGGGTCGATCTACCTGGGACTCGCGGCCGGGCTGGGATTCGAGACGACCATCTCGACCATCGCCCAGGGCTTCGGCGACATCATGGCCGAAGTCGGGCTGCTCATCGGATTCGGCGTCCTGTTGGGGTCACTGCTGCTCCGCATGGGCGCCCTCCAGAAACTGGTGGAGCTGCTGCTGCGGCTGCTCGGCCCCAGACGGCTCCCCTACGCGCTCGCCGCCGTGCTGAGCACGATCTTCCCGTCCATCTACGTTGACGTGCAGCTCGTGCTCGCCGCCCCGCTGGCCCGCTCCGCCGCTCCCAGCCTGGGCCGCAACGGCGTCGGCATGATGGGCGGCGCGCTCAGCACCGGCATCCTCGTCGGCTACGTGTTCGTGATCCCCGGTCTGGGAACCGTGTCGATCGCCGGTCTGCTGGGCGTCCCGCTCGGCACGATGCTGCTCTACGGCTTCGGGGTCGGACTGTCCACGGCGGTGCTCACCGTGTTCCTCTACGGCGTCCTGCTGAGGTTCGGATTCTGGAACCCCGAGAAGGACGAGATCGCCCCGGTGGCGGTCGAGGACCGGGAGCCCGCCGGTGCCGTGCAACCCGCGGGCGCCGCGCCCGGCGGCGGCAGCGGCGGCGGCGGAGTCGGCGGCGACAGCAGCGACAGCAGCGACGGCGGCGTGACGAAGGCCGACGAGGCGGCGCCGCGGACCCCGCCGCTCTACGTCTCCCTGCTGCCCATCCTCATCCCGCTCATCATGATCGCCGCCGGCGCGATCGCCGAGGCCGCCGGTATGACGTCTCCCGTGATCGCGTTCTTCGGCGACCCGGTGCTGGCGCTCTTCGTCGGCCTGGTCGGCGCCTACCTGTTGTCCCGGGTCGTGCAGGGCACCGAGCGGACCAACGACGCACTGGGCGAGGGACTCAACACCACCGGGCAGATCCTGCTGGTCACCGGCGTCGGCGGTTCGCTGGGCGCGGTGATCGGCGAGACGGCGCTCGAAGGGGTCCTGGGCGGCCTGTTCTCGGCCGAAGCGGGCACACCGGCGCTCGTGGCGGTGCTGCTGGCCTGGCTGGTGGCGGCCGTGCTGCACCTGGCCATCGGCTCGATCTCCGTCGCCGCCATTGCGGCCGCGGGCATCCTCGCCCCCATCATGGGCAGCCTGGACCTGCCGCCCGCGGTACTGGGACTGGCCATCGGCGCGGGCGCCCTGTTCGCGCTCCAGGTGAACAGCAACTTCTTCTGGATGTTCCAGTCGCTGCTCGGTGTGACCACCCGGGGCACGCTCAAGGCGCTGACCTTCGTGACCGCACTGGCCTCCGTGGTCTCGCTGGTCATCGTCGTGGGCATCAGCCTCGTCGTCTAGCCGGGACACCGCCGCGAGCCGCGGCCACCACCCCTCCGGGCCGATCCGCACGCGGCGGCCCGGAGGGGAGCGGCTCCCGGCACCCCCCGCACCGTGGCGCGCCCCACCTTCCAACACACGCAGGAGAGAAACCATGCAGCCGCTTCGCGGTGTGACCGTCGTGTCCCTGGAGCAGGCCATCGCCGCTCCCTACGCCAGCCGACACCTGGCCGACATGGGCGCCCGGGTCATCAAGGTCGAGCGCCCCGGCACGGGCGACTTCGCCCGCGGCTACGACTCCCGCGTCAACGGCATGAGCTCGCATTTCGTGTGGGTCAACCGCAACAAGGAGTCCCTGACACTGGACATCAAGGACCCGCGCGGCCTGGCGGTGCTGCGTCGGCTGCTGGCCAGCGCCGACGTCTTCCTCCAGAACCTGGCGCCGGGGGCCGCGGCCCGTGCCGGGCTGGGCGCCGTCGAGTTGCAGGCGTGGCGCCCCGAGCTCATCGTCTGCGACATCTCCGGCTACGGCTCGCCCGGCCCCTACGAGACGATGAAGGCCTACGACCTGATGGTGCAGAGCGAGTCGGGGCTGCTGTCGGTGACGGGCAGCGGCGAGGAGATGGCGAAGGTCGGCATCTCGGTCTCGGACATCGCCGCGGGCATGTACGCCTACAGTTCGATCCTGGGCGCGCTGCTCCAGCGCGCGCGCACCGGGAAGGGCGCCCACCTGGACGTGTCGATGCTGGAGGCCACCACCGAGTGGATGGGCTTCCCGCTCTACTACGCCTATGACGGCCAGGAACCGCCGGCGCGCGCCGGCGCGGCGCACGCCACGATCTACCCCTACGGCCCCTTCGTCGCGCGCGACGAGCGGGTGGTCCTGATGGCGATCCAGAACGAGCGCGAATGGCGCGCGTTCTGCGAGCGCTTCCTGGAGCGCCCCGCGCTCGCCGAGGACCCCGCCTACGCCACCAACGCCGCCCGCAGCGCCAACCGCGACACGCTCAGGGCCGTCATCGCCGGGCGCTTCGCCGAACTGGGCGGCGACGAGGCCACCTCCCTGCTCGCCGCCATCCCGGTCGCCCACGCCCGGGTGAACAGCCTCGCCGAGGTGTGGCGCCACCCGCAGCTCGCCGCGCGGGGGCGCTGGCACGAGGTGGACACGCCGACGGGGCGGGTCCCGGCGCTGGCGCCGCCCGGCCCGCGCGACCCGGCCCCCCGGATGGACCCGGTTCCCGGCCTCGGCGAGCACACCGACACCATCCTCGGCGAACTGGGGATGACAGCCGAGGAGACCGCCGAGCTGCGGTCGGACGGGGTGCTCTGATGGCGCCGGAGACGAGCGCCGCGCGCGCGGACACACTCGCGACGGCCGTCACCTGGCTGTTCGTGCCCGCGTCCCGTCCCGACCGGTTCGCCAAGGCGGTACGCAGCGGCGCCGACGCCGTCATCATCGACCTGGAGGACGCCGTCCCGGCCGACGGGAAGGACGCCGCACGCGACGCGCTGCGGGACGGGTGGCCGAGCGTGGCCGACTCCCGCTCCTCCCTCGGCGGTGGTGGCGCCCCCGCCGTGGCCGTGCGCGTCAACGCGCGCACCACCGCGGAGTTCGCCGCCGACGCGCGGCTCTGCCGCGAGCTGGCCCCGGACGCCGTCGTCCTGCCCAAGGCCGAGTCCGGCGAGGACGTGCGCGCCGCGGCCGAGGCGAGCGGGGCGCTGGTACTGCCGCTGATCGAGTCCGCCCGCGGGCTGGTGGAGCTCTCCCACATCGCGAGCCGTCCCGAGACGGTCCGGCTGCTGTTCGGCGGTATCGACCTGGCCCTGGACCTGGGCACCGCCGACGACGCCGCGCTCGACCCGTCGCGGAGCGACCTGGTGCGCTGGTCGGCGGCGTGCTCGCTGCCGCCGCCGGTCGACGGCGTCACCACGGATGTGCGCGACGGCACGGCCGCGGCGCGCGACGCCGCCCGCGCCCGCCGCTGGGGGTTCGGCGGCAAGCTGTGCGTGCACCCCGCCCAGGTCGCGCCCGTGGACACCGCCTTCGCCCCCGACGCCGCCGAGCTGGAATGGGCGCGCGGGGTACTCGCCGCGGGAGGCGAAGGCGCAGCGCAGCGCGGTGGTGAGATGATCGATCGACCGGTCGTGGAACGCGCCCGCCGACTGCTGCGGCGCGCCGAGGGGAGGGGCCGGATCATGTAGGCCGAGGGGGCAGCCAGTGGACATCGCCCAGTTGCGGGACTTCATCGCGGTCATCGACAGCGGGAGCTTCACCCGTGCCGCCTCGCTGCTGTTCGTCTCGCAGCCGGCGGTCAGCCAGCGGATGAGGCAGCTGGAGAGCGAACTGGGCGTGCGGCTCGTGCAGCGCGGCCCCCGCGGGGTGGTGCCCACGCCGGCGGGGCGGACCCTCTACCGGGACGCCCAGCAGCTCATCCGCCGGTTCGACCAGATCGCCGAAGACGTGGCCAAGGAGCCCGGCGTCATCCGCGGAACGGTGGCCGTCGGGCTGCCCACCGCGGTCGCCGTCCACCTCGCTCCGGCGCTGTTCTCCTGGACGCAACGGCACTACCCCGGTGTCCACCTGCGGCTGTTCGAGTCGGTGAGCGGATACATCCAGGAGCTGCTCACGGTCGGGCGGATGGACCTGGCCGTCCTCTACCGCGACGACGCGGCGCCCCGCCCGGCCGAGACGCCGCTGTACTCCGAGGAGCTGTACCTGGTCGGGCGCTCGGACGCCGAGGAGCCGCCCCAGGGCGCTCAGGCCACCGGGTCCTCGGGGAACAGCGCGGCCGCCGCCGACACCGCGGCGTTCGGGGACGTCAGGCTGGCGGACATGCTCCGGGTGCCGCTGGTCGCCCCCGGACCGCGCAGCAACCTGCGCGTGCTCATCGACCGCGTCTTCACCGAACGCGGCGCGGCGCCGACGATCACCGCCGACGTGGAGTCCCTGGGCACGATGGTGCGCATCGCCGAGAGCGGGGAGGCCTGCGCCCTGCTCCCGCTGTCCAGTGTCGAGGCGCTGCGGAGCACTCCCGACCTCATGGTGCGGCGGGTCGTGGACCCCGTGATCGAACGCCACATCGCCGTGTGCGCCGGTTCGGACTACTACGAGCCGGGGGACGCCGTGTCCGTCGTCCGGCACGGCATCGTGCAGGTGACGACCCGGCTCGCCGAGCGGGGGGCCTGGCCGGGGATCCGCCTGGCGGCCCGGACCGGGCCGCGCGCCGGTCGGCCCTGACCGGATCCCCGCGGCACCGCGCAGCGGTGAGGCCCGGTGGCGGTGTCCGCCGCTGCCGGACCGCACGTTCGGGGAGGGGCGTCCTACCCACCGCCCGTGGGCCGAGGACGAGATGGAGTCGGCCCGTGCCGTGCGGCCGCGGTGCCCGCGGCACCGCTCACCGGGTGGCCGCTGGCGATCGAGACGCGGTTGAACGCGTTGATGAGCGTGGTCGTCCACTCCACCCCGGAGATCTGGGCGGTGGTCAGGTGGGCTGCCGCACGAGCGTTGACGGTCTGCCGGTCGATGGTCGGATCGATCGCCGTCAAGGACTCCGCCAGTTCGAGCGCGGCCCTTTGCTCATCGGTGAACGAGGCGACCTCGCGCCAGGCCGACAGCACGTCCAGAGTGCTCTGCCTGACTCCGGCCTTGCGCGCCTTCGGGAAGTGGATGCTCAGGCAGGTCGGACACCCGTTGATCTGGGACACCCGGATATTGATCAGCTCGATGGTGTCGTCGCCCAGCCCCGCCTCCCGTGCCGCCGCCCGGGAGGCCGCCGCCGCCTTGAGCATCGCCGCGTAGACCTCGGGGTGCTCCTTGTCGATGTAGGGACGCTCCGCGCTCATGCGCCGCCCCTGCTCTCGACCGTCTCCTTGACCAGGGCGAGGTCGGCAGGCCTCGCCCTGCGGAACCGTCCACCCTGGGACGTGTACTCGTCGCCGTGCTCCCGCAGGTGCTTGGCGAGGAGCGGGCACACGGGGACGACGGTGAGGTTCCGGCGGATGCTGTCGGCCAGTGCCGTGCCGACCAGCAGCCCGGCCAGGCCCCGGCCGCCGAACTCCGGTGCGATCTCGGTGTGGAAGAAGACGCGCTCGTCGGGTGCCTGGGGCGGGTCGACGAAGTCCGCGCGTCCGGCGAGGACACCGTCGTCCAGACTCACGGTGTAGGCGCTGATGGCGCGTGTCTGGTCCAGCGCGATGTGGACGGCTGCACCGGTCCTGTCGGTCCGCGGCTCGCTCACGGGAGGCCTTTCTGGTGGGGATGGTGTTCGGGCCGGTCGGTGGCGGACACGGCGGCGCCCCGGCCCGGGTGGGGTGAACGCCGGTCGGGCCGCTCGACCGCGGGTACGGACGCGACGGTGACGGGTTCCCGCCGTGGCCTGAGCGGGAATCCGTCGCGCGGGTCCCTCGTCGCGCCTCAGCCCGTGGCCGCCGCGGAGGCGTTCGCGGCGTCGCGGGCGGCGAGCAGGGAGGCGTGCGTGGGCGCCTCGGGTACGTGGTCCGGCTGGTTCCTGGAGAACTCCTTCCTCAGGACCGGCAGGACCTCCTCGCCGAGCAGGTCCAGCTGCTCCAGCACGGTCTTCAGGGGTGCCCCGACGCCGTCGAGGTTGAACAACTGGCGCTGGTAGTGGCCGAAGGAGTCGCGGAAGCCCAACGTGCGGTCGATGACCTGCTGGGGGCTGCCGACGGTCAGCGGGGTCTCTTCCATGTACTCCTCCAGCGACGGTCCGCCGCCCATCAGGGGGTGGTGGTCGAAGTAGGGCCGGAACTCCTTCACCGCGTCCTGGGAGTTCTTGCGCATGAACACCTGCCCGCCCAGGCCGACGATGGCCTGGTCGGCCTTGCCGTGTCCGTAGTGCTCGAAGCGGCGACGGTAG
>NZ_VWVS01000031.1:0-54970 GCF_008638355.1 Nocardiopsis deserti
AGGGAACCGGCGGCGGCGATCAGGGCCGCCGCGACGAGGATTCCGGGCACCAGCGGGCGGGCGATCCGGGCGGCCAGGCGCTGGGCGGCGCCCTTGCGCGCCTGCTCGCGCTCGACGATGTGCACGATGCGGGACAGGGAGTTGTCGGTCACCCGGGCGGTGACCCCCACCTCCAGGGCGCCGCCGCCGTTGACGGTCCCGGCGAACACCTCGGTCCCCTCGACGGCCTCGGCGGGGACGGACTCACCGGTGACGGTGGAGGTGTCCACGGTGGAGCGGCCCGAGCGGACGACGCCGTCGGTGGCGATCCGCTCGCCGGGCCGGATCAGGAGCAGGTCCCCGACGGTGAGGTCGTCGGGGGAGACGGTGGTCTCGCGGCCCTCGCGCAGCACGGTGGCTTGGGCCGGGACGAGGTCGAGCAGGGCACGCAGACCGTGGCGGGTGCGGGCCACTGCGTGGTCCTCCAGGGCCTCGGCCAGGGAGAACAGGAAGGCGAGCATGGCGGCCTCGCCCACCTCGCCGAGCAGGACCGCGCCGGCCATGGCCACGGTCATCAGCGTGCCCACACCCAGCTTCCCGCGGACCAGGGCGCGCAGGGTGCCGGGGACGAAGGTCCACCCGCCCGCCGCGACCGCCCCCGCGAACAGCACGGTCGCGGCCACGGGAGCCTGGGTCAGCCATCCGGTGAGTGTCCCGGCCAGCCAGAGTGCTCCGGCCAGACCCGCCCAGCGGACGGTGGCCGAGTCCCACCACGCGCCCGGAACCTCCTCCGGCTTCGGGGCGGGCGAGCCGCAGGTGGGGTCGCCGCACCCGTCGGCGTCGGCCGCACCCTCAGTGGTGGGGTGCCCGTGCTCTTGTGCGCCATCCGCGCAGCAGTCGTCGCCGGACGCGGTGGCGGCAGGGCGGACGCGTTTCGGGGCATCGCCCGAGCAGCAGGAGCACGTGACCGAGGCCGGGGCCTGGGAGGCGGGGGCAAGGGTCAGGTTCATCAACGGACGATCCCGGCGCGGCTCCGGGGCGTCGTCTGCGCCACAGCACAGGTCGGACATGGATCAACCCTCTCTCACGGTCGACTCGAGGTCGAGGTCGGGCAGCAACAAGGACAGCAGGGCGCGACCGGTGTCGGTGAGGCGGTACATGACGAGCTTGCCGTCACGCCGCGATGTGGCCAGACCAGCGGTGCGCAACTGCCGGACGTGGTGGGAGACGAGGTTCTGCGACGCGGAGCAGACCCAGGCCAGATCGCACACGCACAGCTCGTCGCCGACCGCCAGAGCGCGGGCGATGCGCAGCCGGGTGGGGTCGGCCAGGGCCCGGGCGCGGTCGGCGGCGGGGCGTACGCCTTCGTCGGCGGGCACGAGGGTGCGGACCGCCTCGGCCTGGGGCAGGTCGAGACAGAGGAGCTCGCAGGCATCGGAAGTCATGACAACAAACTAACGGACGTTGATGTGTTGGGTCAATGGCGCCTTCGCGACGTGACAGGACACCGGCTCGGAATCGAACTCGACCACGTTTGATCACGCCTGGTCCTGAGCGCACTGCCGGTTCTGATTCTCGCCCGTGGGCTCTCCGTCCGCGGTGGTGCGCATCCCGTACCGACAGGCCGACCTGAGCCTGCGGTACCGTGCTTGCTCCAGTCCACGCCCGGTCCGGCTGGAGAGCTTTCCGGCGGCCTCGCCGTGTCGGACGCGGGGCTGCGATGAGGGCTTTCGAAGGAGGGCGCTTCGTGACCCGTTCAGGGTGAGCCCAGAACCAGGGGCAGGGATCACCCGTTGGACTGCCCGCGCCTTTGGTGTCCGCCTTGCGGACAGTGCCCGGCGAGGGTGACGCGCAGGCGCAGGCACAGTCCCAGAACCTGGCGGAGCAGCGTCACCTCCGCTGAACCCAGTCCGCACACTGCCGAGCACGGGCGGTCCGACTGCTGGTCGCCGAGTTTCCTCAGAAGTGGAAGCATGCTTGGGTTATACCCCCTGGGGGTAAATGGCGAAAGGGGGGTCTTCGAGGTGCGGCGTGTCAGTCCCTTCGCGTCGCCCCGGAGACGGGACTCCCACGAGTGAGGCCGTGGGCGTTGCCCACGAACGAGAAGGAGAGAGCGATGCGGGTCGAGGGCTATACGGAAGAGGGGTTCGACGCCGTCGCGCTGGCAGCCTCCGACGACGCGGAGACCGTCCTGGCCACCACACAGCAGGGGCTCAGCCGCTCCGTTGACGGCGGACGCTCCTTCACCGGGGTCGACGCGGCTCCTCCGCTGGTTCTCCTCGACTGGGCCAGGGGAACCGACACCGTCTACGGAATCGACACCGGCGGTACCGCCCACCGCAGCGACGACACCAGTCAGGGCTGGACCGCCCTGGGCACGGTCGACGGGCAGCCCGAGGCGATGTACGCCGATGAGGAGCAGGTCGTGGTCGCGGCGTGAGGAACGCTGGTGTTCTCCTCCGACGGCGGGCAGACGTTCGAGGCGTCCGATCCCGGCAGCGACTGAGCGCTCCGCGAACGGCAGGGGGCAGGGGCACTACTCCGCTATCCGGCGTCCGTGACAGGGCCGGTTCGGGTGACCCCGGGCCGGCCCTGGCCCCTCTGCTCCCTGGGGCGGCCCCAGGAGCGCTTTCACCCCTGCCCGTGTTTCTCCCCGGATTCGGCCCCGCCCTCTCCTAGCCTGAGGGCTGGACCGAGGGCCGTGGCTCCGACGGGTTTCACACCACTTCCTGCGGGCAGGCGCACCGGGCGCGGGAAGGAGGCAGACGTGGACGCGTTCGGACCAGCGCTCGCGCTGGGTGTGCTGTCGGTCGCGCTGGTCGCGGGGCTCTACGGCCTCTCCTGGGCGGTGCGCCTGCGTCGCGCGCCGGTGACTGTGCAGCCGTTCCTGTCGGGCGCGGCCGTGACCGAACACGCGGTCTCGCGGTACCACGTGCGCTGGTACACGGTGACACTGCTCTTCCTGGCCTTCGACATGGAGATGGTCTTCATGTACCCGTGGGTGCTCGTCGTGGCGGACAAGGGCGCGCCCGCCGTCGTGGAGATGTTCGTCTTCCTCGCCGTCCTGGTCGCGGCCGTTGTCTACGCGTGGCGGGAGGGGGCGTTCCGGTGGACCTGACGGAATGGCTGCTGCGCCGTGCCGTGCCGTGCGCCTTCGTCGTGACCGCGATCGGGGGCACCGGCGCGCGACTGGCCGTGGAGAGGGGCCTGCGCGAGCGCGGTTGGCGCCAGGCGCCCTCTCCTGCCGAGGCCGACCTGCTGGTGGTGTGCGGCCCCGGCGACGTCGAGTTCGACGGAATGCTGGACCGGGTCTGGGCACAGCTTCCCGGTCCGCGCGCCCGCGTGCGCGTTCCCTTCCCCGAGAAGGCGGGCGAGGTCCTGGAAGGCGCTCGCGCCGACCTGCTCGACATCACCGCCCAACGACGCGACGCCGACGAGCGCGACCGGGCCGCGCGCGAGCGTGCCGAGGCCGAGGACGGGGAGGACATGCCCGGCGGCCTGCCCATGGCCGACCGGGCGGAGGACCGCGACGGCCTCAAACTCGACCGACTGCACCTCACCCTCGGCCCGGCCCTGCCCGACTGGCCCGCCGGGCTGTCACTGCGCATGACGGTCCAGGGGGACGTGGTGCAGGAGGCACAGGTCCGTCTCGTCGGGGCGCGGGACGGCTCCTCCTTCTGGGACGCGGCGCACGCGGACGACCTTTCACGGGCTGGTGCGGCGTGCGCCCTGGACTCGGCGCAGCGCCTGCTGTTCGTCGCGGGCTGGCCCGCCGCCGCCCTGGCCGGACGCCGCCTGCGCGACACCCTGTTGGAGCCCGGAGCGGATCCGGGCCTGGGGCCGGCCCTGCGCCGCTGGGTGCGCACGGTGCGCCGCTCGCGCCTGCTGCGCTGGGCCACCGGCGGTCTCGGAACGGTCGGGGTGACGGCCCCCGAGGAACTGCGCGGCGACGCCGCCGACCGCTGGTCGCGCTGGCTGGAACGCATCGAGGCGGCGGCGCCCGGGTGGGCCGCCGCCGTGCCCGCCGCCACCAACCCCGACACCGCACGCGCGGCCCTGGAGGCGGTCCCCGCGCTGGTCGTCGGTCAGGAACTGGCGTCGGTACGGCTCATCGTGGCCTCCCTGGACCCCGACACCGAGGCCGTCGGCGCCTACGCCCCGGAGCCGGGCACGTGAGCGGGACGGCACCGCTGTGGACCGTCCTCCTCGTCCCCGCGCTGCTGTTCGCCCTCGGTTACGGTGCCGCCGCCGGAGCGGCGGCGCTCCGTGCCCGGGCCGCGGGGACCGCACCCGGAGCGGGGCTGGCCGCCCCGGCGCGAGAGTCGGCCCGGCTGCTGGTGCAGCGGCGCCGCACGATCCCCGGCGCGGACACGCTGCTGTGGCGGCTGGGAGGAGCGCTGGTCCCGGCCGCCGCCGTGCTCGCGGCCCTGGTCATCCCGCTCGGCCCGGCGGCGGTCAGCGACCTGTCCGTCGGCGTCGTGTGGTTCAACGCGATGGAGGTGGTGGTCTGGGCGGCGCTGTGGATGCTCGGCTGGGGCGCGAACTCGGTCTGGGGGCTGGTCGGGGGCTACCGGTTCCTCGTCCAGGGGCTCTCCTACGAGCTGCCGCACATGTTCGCCCTGACCGCCGCGGCCCTGGGCGCGGGCTCGCTGCGCGTGAGCGACATCGTCGCCGCCCAGGAGCAGGTCTGGTTCGCCGTGCTGATGCCCGCGGCCTTCGCGGTCTACCTGCTCTCGGCCCTGGCCATGGCCTTCTGGGGGCCCTTCGCGGCGCCCGTGGGCCGGGACCTGGTCGGGGGCGCGACCGCCGAGCTCTCTGGTGTGGACCTGCTGGTTCTCCGCGCCGGGCGGTACCTGTTCCTCGCCGTCGTGGCCGCGATGGCGGTACCGCTCTTCCTGGGTGGCGGTATGGGACCGCTCCTGCCGGGCTGGGTGTGGACGCTGGTCAAGACGGTCGGGGTCCTGGCGTTCCTGGTCTGGACGGGCCACCAGCTCCCCGCGGTGCGCATGGACCGGTTCGCCGAAGTGGGCTGGGTGGTCCTCGTCCCCGTGACCCTGCTCCAGGCGCTCGCGGTCGCCGTGTACGTGCTGGTGCGTTAGGAGGGAGGTGAGGAGCAATGACCGAGACGGTGGTGTTCGCGGTCTGCGCCGTGGGCGCGGTCGCGTCCGGCGCCGCGGTGTTCGTGGTGGACTCCATGGCCCGGGCGACCTTCGCCCTGCTGGCCTCGTTCCTGTTCACGGGAGTGACGCTCCTGCTGTTGGGTCTGTCCTACCTGGGCGTTCTGGTCATCCTCATGATGGTCATGGAGATGATGGTCATGGCCGTCTTCATGATCATGTACATGATGAACCCCGCCGGGCTCATGCCGATGACCATGGTGCACAACAGGGTCGGCTCCCTGGTCGTGTCCGCCGCGGTGTTCCTGCTGCTGGCCGCCGGAGTCGTCCTGGTGCCCTGGCCCGAGCGGACGGGTGATCCCCCCGCCGACCCCGCTTTCGCGCTGGGCGGGGCGATCATGGGTGAGCACATGCTCGTCATGATGCTCGTCGGTCTGGTGCTGTTCGCGACCATGGTGGCCGCCACCGTGCTCGCCACCCACCGCGGCCGCTACGACCGCTACGGCGACGACCTGCGACGCGAGCGCCCCGACGACCCGATCGACGGGGGGCTGCGCTGATGACGCTGGAGGCCTACCTCCTCCTGGCCGCCGCCCTGTTCTCGGTGGGGCTGTTCGGCGCGCTCAGCCAGCAGTCCGTCGTCATGGTCATGATGGGTCTGGAGTTGATGGTCAACGCCGTCATCGTCGCCGCGGCGGCCCTGTGGCTGTACACCTCGCCCGAGCGGCCCGACGGACAGGTCCTGGTTTTGGTCGCCGTCACCGCGATGGCGGTGGAGATGGCGATGGGCTTCGCCGTCACCACCGCCATCTTCCGTGCGCGCGACGTCGACATGGTTGACATGGCCGCCGACCTCGCCGACCACAGCGGCTCCGGTGGCCCTGGCGATCACGGCGATCACGGGCACCAAGGTGACCATGGCCACCACAGTGCCCACGGGGACGGTGATGACCGGTGACGGCGGTCCTGTGGGCGCTGGTCGGCCTGCCCGCCGCCGCGGGTGCGGTTCTGGTGCTGACGGGACGGCGCGCCGACGCGGTCGCCGCGCCCTGCGCCGTCGGCGCGCTGGTGCTGACCCTGGCGGCGGCAGCGGTCGCCGCCGCGACGCGCCCCTCCGCGTCCGCGCCCCTGCTCCCGGGCGTCCCCGCGGGCCTGGCCGTGGACGGCCTGTCGGCGGTCGCGGTGCTCACCGTGGCCGCCGTCGCCCTGGCGGTCGTGCTCTTCGCCTCCGCCGAGATGGGGACGGGGGAGGCTCGCGGCCGCTTCTTCGGCCTCATGCTGCTCTTCACGGCGGCGATGCTCACCACCGTCACCGCCACCGACCTGTTCGTCCTCCTCGCGGCCTGGGAGGTCATGGGTGCCCTCTCCTACGCCCTCATCGGCTACTGGTGGGACGACCTCCACCGCGTCCGGTCGGCGACACTGGCCTTCCTCACCACCCGGGCCGGGGACCTGGGCCTGTACCTGGCCGCCGGTGCGGCCCTGGCCGGTGGCGCCGGTGCGCTCCAGCTCTCTGGTCTGGCCTCCCTGGACGGCGGATGGCGGGACGCGGCCGTGGCCGGTGTGGTCCTCGCCGCGCTGGGCAAGTCCGCGCAGCTGCCGTTCAGCTTCTGGCTCTCGCGCGCGATGGCCGGTCCCACCCCGGTCTCGGCCCTGCTGCACTCGGCCACCATGGTCGCCGCGGGCGGTTACCTGCTGGTGCGGGTCGAACCCGCGCTGGCGGTCACGGGCTGGGCTGGGCCCGCCCTGGCCTGGGTCGGAGCGGCCACCGCCCTGCTGATGGGGGCGGTGGCCTTCCACCAGACCGACCTTAAGCAGCTCCTGGCCGCCTCGACGTGCTCCCAGCTCGGTTTCGTCGTCCTGGCCGCGGGGGCGGGCAGTGTGGGCGGAGGGATGTCGCAGTTCACCGCCCACGCCGCGGCCAAGAGTCTGCTGTTCCTGTGCGCCGGGGCCTGGCTGGCGGCACTGGGCACACGGGAGCTGCGCGGTCTGCGCGGAGCCGCGCGTCGGCGTCCCCTCGTCGGGGCCGTCTTCACCGTCGGCGCGCTGGCCGTGGCCGGACTGCCCCCGCTGCCCCTGTGGACGGCCAAGGACGAGGCGCTCGCCGCGGTGCTGCACTCGGGCCCCGCCCTGTACGCGACGGGTCTGGCGGCGTCGGCGGTGAGCGCGGCCTACGCCGCCCGGGCCCTGGCCGCGGTCTGGTCCCCGACACCGGTGGAGGAGGACGGTGGGCCTCGTCAGGGGGCCGACCGGTCGCTGCCCCGGGCCGAGGCACTGCCGTTGGCCGCCCTGGCCGCCGCCACGGTCGGTCTCGGCGTCCTGGCCCTTCCCCCGGTCGCGCGGTGGTGGCGCGCGCTGCTGGCCGCCACGGGCGAGCCGGAGCCCGCGGTGTGGGAGATGGCACTGTCAGGACTGCTGGTGGCCGCGGTGCTCGCCATCACCGGGTGGGCGGCGGCCCGCGACCACCTCGGCGCCGTACCCGGCCAGCGTTTCCTGGGAGGGTGGCTCGGCCTGGAGACAGCCGCGCACGTCCTGGTCACCAGACCAGTGACGGGACTCGCCCGGGCCTTGGCCTCCTTCGACGATCGCGTGGCCGCAGGAGGGTCGCGGGCCGCCGCCCGCCTGGTCGTGTCCCTCTCGGGCGGCCTGGCCTCCTTCGACGACCGGACGCTCGCCCGGGCCGTGCGTGCCTGCGCGGTCGGGGGGACGCGCGCCGCGGACCTGGCCCGGACCCGCGGGGAGGCGGGGGTCGACGGGGCCGTGCGCGCGGTCGCGGCCGGAGCGCGGACCGCGGCCGCGTGGGCTCTGCGACCCCAGACCGGTCTGCTGCACCAGTACTACGTCCAGGCCGTCGTCGCACTCGTCGTCCTGGCCGCCGTCGTCGTCCTGATGAGGTGAGGCGTGCTCTCCGTCGTCGTTTTCCTGCCCCTGCTCGCGGGCCTGGTACTGCTGGCCCTCCCGCGTCCGCGCGACGAGGCGGTGGCGTGGACCTGGGTCGCGGTGGCGGCGTTGGACCTGGCACTGGTCGTCGGCCTGTGGGCGTACTACCCCTTCGCCTCCGGCACCCGGGGAGCCATGACCGGGCCCCTGGCCTACGAGGAGCGGGTGCTGTGGATCCCCAACGTCGGCGCGTCCTACCACGTCGGCGTCGACGGGCTCTCCCTGCCCCTGCTGGCGATGACCGCGGTGCTCTTCCTGGCGTGCGCGGTCCACTCCCTGCGCCAGCGTCGGCGCGCCCGTGCCCACGCCGTCCTCTTCCTCTTTCTCCAAACGGTTTCGCTGGGCCTGTTCAGCGCCCTGGACCTGCTGCTGTTCTTCGTCTTCTTCGACCTGTCCATCGTGGGGATGTACTTCGTCATCGCCGGTTGGGGGCACGGCCGGGCTGCCCGGTCGGCGCTGCAGTTCTTCCTCTACACCTTCCTCGGATCGCTGGCCCTGCTGCTGGGCTTCATCGGCCTGTACGTGGCCTCCGAGCCGCGCACCTTCGACATGGTGGAGCTGGCGGACCAGACCCCGCTGGAGGGCAGTGGCCTCGCGGGCGGGCTGGTGCTCCTGGCCATCGGGATCGGCCTGGCCGTCAAGACGCCCACCGTCCCCTTCCACACCTGGCTGCCCCCGGCGCACACCGACGCCCCCGCGGTCGGGTCGGCGATCCTGGCCGGGGTGCTGCTGAAGATGGGCACCTACGGGTTCGTGCGCATCGCGATGCCGATCCTCCCCGGAGTCTGGGGCCAGTACGCCATGGTCGCCGTGGTCGTCGGTGTGGCCTCGGTCCTGTACGGGGCGCTCGTCGCGCTCGCCCAGACCGACTTCAAGCGCATGGTCGCCTACACCTCCGTCAACCACATGGGCTACATCCTCCTGGGTCTGGGAGCCGCGGGCCTGGCCACGGGCGCGCAGTCCGGTGCGGCCTCCCTGACAGTCACCGGCGCGGTCACGCAGATGGTCAGCCACGGGCTGCTCACGGGGGCGCTGTTCCTGATCGCCGGTGCCCTCCACGACCGGGGCGACACCTACGACATGGGCTCCTACGGGGGGTTGGCGGCCAGGGCCCCGCGCTTCGCCGCCCTCGCGGCGGTGGCCTTCTTCGGCTCCCTGGGCCTGCCGGGCCTGTCAGGGTTCGTCGCCGAGTTCCAGATCTTCGCGGGCAGCCTGGGACCGGTGCCGGTCGCCACCGCGCTGGCGCTGCTGGGCATCCTCGTCACCGCGGCCCTGTTCCTACGCGCCCTGCAACGGCTGTTCCTGGGCGGACCGGGGCCGCGCACGGGTCGGGTCGGTGACCTGTCCGTCCGTGAGACCGCCGCGATCGTGCCGCTCCTGGCCCTGGCTGTCCTCATCGGCCTCATGCCCCACTTCCTGCTCGGACGCATCGAACCCGCGGCACGGGCCCTGGCCGCCCTGGTGGCCGGATGAGCGGTATGGGGGGAATGAACCTGGCCGCTCTGCTGCCCGAGCTGATCCTGGCGCTCGCCGCGGTGGGTGCGCTCCTACTCGGAAGCTGGACGCCACGGCACCGGCAGGGACGCGTGCGCCTGCTGGTGATCGCGGCGCTCCTGACCGCGCTGGCCGTCACGGTCGCGTCCGCGGCGACCGCGACCGGGTCGGCTTCGGGCGGTTACACCGTGGACACCGCCACGCACGCGGTGCGCGCCCTGGTGATCGCGGGAGTCCTGGCGACCGTGCTGCTGGCCGCCGACTCCCTCGCCTCCCATCCGCGCGAGTCGGAGTTCCACGTCCTGCTGCTGCTCGGCGGCCTGGGCGCGGTGGCGCTGGCGGGCGCGAGCGACCTGCTGGTGCTCGCCGTGGCCTACCTCCTGGCGAGCATCCCCCTCTACGCACTGGTCGGCTTCGCCAAGGACGCATCGGGGACCGAGGCCGCGCTGAAGTTCTACCTTCTGGGCGTCCTGGCGGGGATCCTGCTGCTGACCGGGGCCACCCTGCTGCTCGGGGCGGGCAGCACCACCGCCTACGCGGGCCTGGCCGCCGCCCTGCCCGAGGCACCGCGCGCCCTGGTGGCCGCCGGTACCGTCGCGGTGCTGGCGGGACTGCTGTTCAAGGCCGGGGGAGTGCCCCTGCACTTCTGGGTGCCCGACGTCACTGAGGGTGCCCCGGCGCCCGTGGCCGCTTTCGTCACCACCGTGCCCAAGCTCGGCGCCCTGGCCGCCCTGTACCGGCTGGGCGACCAGGTGATGTCCGGGGCCGCTCTGGACTGGACGCTGCTGGCCGCGCTCCTGGCCGCCGCGTCGATGACCCTGGGCAACCTGGGAGCCTTCTTCCAGACCAACGCCCGGCGCCTGCTGGCCTACTCCACCGTCAGCCAGGTCGGCTACCTGCTGATGGCCGTGGCGGCGGTGGGCGGACGTGCGGAGCTGGCCCAGCCGGGACTGCTCTTCTACCTGGGCGCCTACCTGGCGGCCAACCTCGGTGCGTTCGCGGTCGTGTGCACCCTGCGGACCCGGACGCTGGAGGACCACGCGGGCCTCTTCCGCAGCCACCCCTGGCTCGCGCTGAGCCTGGTCGTGTGCCTGCTCGGGCTCGTGGGCACTCCGCCCACGGCGGTGTTCGTCGGCAAGCTCGCCCTGTTCACCGCCGCGCTGGAGGCGGGGCTGGGCTGGCTCATGGTGCTGGCCGCCGCCAACACCGTCGCGAGCCTCTTCTACTACCTGCGCTGGATCCTGCCCCTCTTCCAGGTGACGGGGAAGGGGAAGGGTCCTGCGGACGAGCCCGGTCCGTGGAGCACGGGTGTGGCCGTCACCGCCGCGATCGTCTCCCTGGGGGCGGGTGTCGCGGCGGGCCCGGCCCTGGGGTTGCTGTGAGTGCTTTCTCCCGTGGAAGCCACATCGCGCACTGGTGTCGCGTACGTGTCCGCGACAGGGGAGGGGCGGGGTAACCACCGCGAGGGGCTGGCGGGCCGTGTCATGGGAGCGTTTCGTGTTCGGCGGGTCAGGCCAGTAGGGGGTGAAGGAGCCGATGCTGAACGCAGTGTCGGTGAGGCGGCAGTCCCTGCTTGGTGAGCGGCACGGGTGGGCTTTCCCGAGGCGGTGACTACGGTGGTCAGTCGCGGATGATGGTGTGCGAACGGGTGACGAGCGCGGAGTGGGCGATGATCACCGGCCACAGCCGACCGGTCCGGTGGTAGAGCCACACGATGACCAGCGCCGCCGGGATCAGCGCGGGCACGGGCAGCCCGTAGGTGAGGTGGTAGACGGCCTTGGCCAGGACCGCGACGGTGTAGACCTCCCACACCGGGCACCGGGCGGCGCCGAGCAGCGCCACCAGCAGGCCGTCTACTACCGGTTCCTCCATGCGTGCCGTGGTGACTGGGCGGGGCCGAGCATCAGCGAGGCCCAGACGGCGTCCGCGTGGTCCTCGATGATGGGTCCGCCCACCGCGGCCTCGGGCAGGAGACTGCTGAGCACGTTCATGCCGATCATCGAGGTCGCGATGGCCGCGAAGGCGCGTTTCGTACCGGTTCTGGCGATCCGCGTGGGACGGCGATCGGCGCAGCGGCCTGGGATGGTTGTGCTCACCGGTCCTGCCGGGTTTCGCTTTCCATGAGGGACGTCACACCCACCGCACGTGACTTGCCGGGGACGAGATCCCGGAGGTGGCCCGTGCGACACGGCTGGGGCACCGGGTGGCGTGGATGGCCCGGGTCGTGACCCCGGAGACGAAGCGGCGTGTACTCAGCGTGCTCGAGAATGGGTGGTGGGGGAGCGTGGTGGCTCTCGCGCTTCGGGAACGGGAGTGGCTCTTCGTCGTGGCGCCGACGCTCGAAGAGCACTACTGCGGAGACGACGAAAACGGGCTCCCGGAGGGACCCGCTTCGGAGACGATCTCCCGGATATCCCCCACACAGGGAACCTCGGAAACGACTCAGGCCAGAGCGTGTGCTCTGGCCTGGGGAGATGGTGGGCGATACAGGATTCGAACCTCACGAACGGCAGCCGGGCGGTCCTCGTTGCGGACGGAGCGGTGGCGGGCATGGCGAAGGCCGGTCCCTTCCTGTTGCTGGGAGAGGAGCCGGGCCGCCGAACGGCGAGACGACTACAGAACTGGCGCTTCCTCCCAGGTCACCACGCGCGGGGGCGAAGAGGGAGCCCCGGTTGATAGGGGTACTGGCAGAGACTCCCGGGGCCGCTGGGGAGGAGCGTGGCGCAGCCGCAGCCGATCCAGGAGGGGGCAGGGGAAGGCGGGCCGCCGTGTCCGTGCGCGGTGCGTGTTCCAACCGGGCCTGACGCCGGGGCCGGGGACGGGCCGACCCGGGGCCCAGGGCCTCGTACAGTGGGAACTCCGTCCCGGGCGGAGGTGATCCTCGACGGCCCGCGACCGAACACGAACACGAATCCCCGCCCCGGCGGGGACGCCCCGGAGGGGAACTCCTTGTACCTGTCCCGCATCAACCTCGACCCCAAGCGCAGCGCCCGGATGGACCAGTGGGCGGTCATGGGGCAGGCCGTGCGCAGAGCGGTCGACCCCGACCCCGAGTCCGACGCCCGCGTGCTGTGGGCGCGCATCTCGCCGAGCACGCTGGTGGTCAGCTCCGACACCGCCCCCGCCTGGGGCAAGGTCCCCGGCGCGACGTCCGCCGCGATCCACCCGATGCCGCGGTACTCCGAGGGTGAGACCGTCCGCTGGGAGCTCATCACGGCGCCCACCGCGCAGCGCGGGGCGGAGCCCGCCGGTGAGGGGACGCGCCCGCGCGGCAAGCGGGCCCCTCTTCCGGAGGAGGAGTTCGAGGGCTGGCTGGACGGCAAGTTCGCGGGCGCGCTGGACGTCACCTCGGTGAGGTGGAAGCACCTGGGCGGCAGGCCCGCGCGGTACCACTTCACCGGTGAGGCCGTGGTGCGCGACAGCGAGGCGCTCCAGGAACTGTGCCTGGACGGTGTCGGCGCCGGCACGGCCACGGGAGCCGGGCTGCTCCTCGCCAGCCCGCTGGCCCCGAGGTAGATCCGGGTTCCCGCGCCTCCCGGGCCCGCGCGGCCCGGCCCCGGCGTCCTCAGGCCTCCGGGACGTCGATCCAGGCGTTCTCCCGGGTGATGTCCTCCGGCTCCGGCCCGCCGCGTATCCCGGTGTCGAGCGCGTCGACGGCGGCGAGCTGGTCGGCGGTGAGCTCGAAGTCGAACACGTCGATGTTCTCCGCGATCCGCGAGGGCGTCACCGACTTGGGGATCACCTGCCGGTCCTGCTGGAGGTGCCAGCGCAGCATCACCTGGGCGGGTGTCCTACCGTGCGCCCGGGCGATCTCGCCGATGACCGGGTCCTGGAGCGTGGAGCCTTTGCTCCCGTCGCGGTAGAAGGTGATGCCGCCGATGGGCGACCAGGCCTGGTTGAGGATTCCGTGCTCGGCGTCGAAGGCGAGCAGGTCGGACTGCCGGAAGTAGGGGTGGACCTCGATCTGGTTCACCGCGGGCACGGTTTCGGTCTCGGCGAGGAGCCGCCGCAGGTGCTGGGGCGTGAAGTTGCTGACCCCGATCGCCCGCACCACGCCGTCGGCCAGCAGCTTCTCCAGCGCCCTGTAGGCCGCGAGGGTGCGGTCGAACTCGCCGGGAAGGGCCTGGTGGAGGATGAGCAGGTCGATCCGGTCGACGCCGAGCTTGCCCGCGCTCTTGTCGAAGGCGTGCAGCGTCTCGTCGTACCCGTAGTCGCTGATCCAGACCTTGGTCTCGACGAACACCTCCAAGCGGTCGAGGCCCGAGCGGCGGATCGCCTCCCCGACCTCGCGCTCGTTGCCGTAGGCGGCCGCGGTGTCGACGTGCCGGTAACCGGTCGCCAGGGCCGTCTCGACGGCGGAGACGGTCTGTTCGGGAGGTGTCTGGTACACGCCGAAACCGAGGGCCGGGATCTCGACGCCGTTGTTCAGGGACAGGTGCGGAACGGTCATGCCACCCACCCTAGCGTCGCGCTCAGTATTGTCGTAGGTGCTCAGGGTGACCATGTCGCGGGGTCCTTCCGGGGCGGCCCGCACGTGTCGGATCGCGTCCGACGTCCGGAACCGTGCGACTGTGTATCCGACCGACGCGGCCGCCCCTGTGCGGGGAGGCGGGCCGCAGGGCCTCGGGGGCGCTGGGAGCGGAGCCGCGGGCAGGGCGGGTGTCGCGTGTCGAATTTGAGGTACTTTGCCGCTTTTTGCAAGATAATTGTCGTATTGCGACAAAAAATTGGATCCGCGGCTTTTGAAGCCGTTCCTGAGGGAACCTAGTCTGTGCATCGCGGCTGTCTCGCCAGCCACAGGGCCACCGGCCCCGCGGGTCGCGCGCGGGATGCGCGCCGCCGGTGTCCTGCCCAGGCAGGTACATGAGCACACAGGACAGAGCACCGGGGGGTTTCCTCTTGTCCACGTCTCTCACCGAAACACACACGTCAACGACCGTCACCGACCGACTGCCCGTGATCCCCAGACCACGCAGGTCGGTCGAGGACACCGTCCCCGAGGACACGGGGACCGAAGAGGTCCAGGAGGCCGGGGAGGTCCGCCCCGAGGAGCTGATCTCCCAGCTGCGTGACCTCGCCGACGACGATCCGAGGGCCGACGACCTGCGTGAGCGGGTGGTCGTGCTCTACCAGCCGTTGATCAACAAGATCGCGCGCCGCTACGGGGGCCGTGGTGAGCCGTTGGAGGACCTGAAGCAGACCGCGATGGTGGGGTTGGTCAAGGCCGTGCGCGGCTACGATCCGGACCGCGGCAAGCCCTTCGTCTCCTACCTGCTGCCCACGGTGACGGGGGAGATCAAACGGCACTTCCGCGACCACACCTGGGCGGTGCGGGTGCCGCGCCGCCACCAGGAGAACCGGGTGAAGCTGCGCCGGGTGACGGGGGAGTTCCAGCAGGAGCACGCGCGTACGCCCACGATCGCGGAACTGGCCCACGAGATGGGGTTGCCCGAGGCCGAGGTCAGTGAGTTGACGCAGGTCTCGGAGTCCTACCGCTCCCTGTCCCTGGACGCGCCGGACTCCTCCGACGCCGAGGGCCGGGACGGCGCTCGGCTGGAGGACCATCTCGGCAAGGAGGACGAGGGCCTGGAGCGTGTGGTCCAGCGAGAGTCCCTCAAGCCCGCGCTGGCGCGGTTGCCCGCGCGTGAGCGGGAGATCCTGCGGTTGCGGTTCTTCGGTGACCACACCCAGTCCGAGATAGCGGACCGGTTGGGGTACTCGCAGATGCACGTGTCGCGGTTGCTGTCGGGGGTGTTGGAACAGCTGCGCGAGGAGGTCGGCGGGCACGCGCCCGGCCACGGCTGAGTCCGTGACCGGGCTCCCTCCCGGAGGACGCTGCGGGGGCCGTCCTCCGGGGGGAGCCGCCCCGCCGCACCGGACCCCCGCGCGGGCCGCGGGTGTCAGCGCGCCGGGATGTCCTCGGGCAGCAGGGTGGTGAAGTCCTCCCTGGTGGCGTTCTGGACGCCGTTGACCAGGCGGCCCGCCTGGCGGGTGATCATCCGCTCCAGCACCTGGCGCGCGTAGCGGGCGTTGCCGAAGTTCACGTCGCGGACCACCCCCGAGAAGTGCTCGTGCAGGGCCGCCACCGTCTGCTCGCCGCAGGTGTACCCCGACCCCTTGGCCATCCGCTCGACGATGGTGACCAGCTCGTCGTCGCTGTAGTCGGGGAACTCCACCTGGTGGTTGAACCGCGAGGCCAGACCGGGGTTGGAGTCCAGGAAGCGCTGCATCTCGTTGGTGTACCCGGCGACGATGACCACCGCCTCGTCGCGGTGGTCCTCCATGAGCTTGACCAGGGTGTCGATGGCCTCCTGGCCGAAGTCGTTGCCCGATCCGCGCGGCGCCAGCGAGTAGGCCTCGTCCACGAACAGCACGCCGCCCTTGGCCCGCTCGAACACCTCGGCGGTCAGCTGGGCGGTGTGCCCGACGTAGCGCCCGACCAGGTCCGAGCGGGCCGCCTCCACCACGTGGTCGCTGCGCAGCACCCCCAGGGCGTGCAGGAGCTTGCCGTACAGCCGGGCCACGGTCGTCTTACCGGTACCGGGGGGACCGGCGAACACCAGGTGGTGGCTCATCGCCGCCACCTGGAGCCCCATGGCGCGCCGCTGCTGCGACATCAGCAGCAGGTTGGCCAGGTCGTTGACGGTCTCCTTGACACTGGCCAGGCCCACCATGGCGTTGAGCTCCTCGCGCAGGGCAGCGATCCCGTCCGCCGTGCCGCCGAGCTGCTCCTCCTCGGCCGCCTCCCCGAGGTCCTCGGGCAGCAGGAGGGTGAGCGAGTCCGGGCTGTCGGGGATGGTCCCGCCCAGCCGGAACGCCTGGCGGTCGATCATCTCCTCGAACAGCTTGCGGGCCTCGCGGCCGTTGCCGAACGCCGGGCCCTTGGGCACCCGCTCGAAGTGGGCGAGCAGGGCCGCCTCGGTCTCCTCCGCCATCCGGTAGCTGTGCGAGACGCACATGTTGCGCACGATCTCCGTCAGCTCCTCCGGCGCGTAGTTGGCGAACTCGATGGTCCGGCTGAACCGGGAGGCCAGGCCGGGGTTGGTGTCGAGGAAGTTCTGCATCTCCTCGGTGTAGCCCGCGACGATCACCACGACCTCGTCGCGGTGGTCCTCCATGAGCTTGACCAGGGTGTCGATGGCCTCCCGGCCGAAGTCGGGGCCGCTGCCGCCGCCCTCACTGCCGTTCGCCAGCGTGTAGGCCTCGTCGACGAACAGCACGCCGCCCTTGGCCCGCTCGAACACCTCGGTGGTCTTGATCGCCGTGCCGCCCACGTACTGCGAGACCAGGTCGGCGCGGGCCACCTCCACCACGTGCCCGTAGCGCAGCACGTCCAGTTCGGCGAGGATCTGCCCGTACAGCCGCGCCACGGTGGTCTTGCCCGTACCGGGCGCGCCGCCGAAGACCAGGTGGCGGCTCATGGGCGGTGTGGGCAGACCCATCTCCGCCCTGCGCTGGGCCATCTGGTTGCGGGTGACGAGCGTCTTGACCTCGTGCTTGACCCCGGCCAGGCCCACCAGCGCGTCCAGCTCCATCAGGGGGCCGACCTCCTCGGCCTCACCGTCCCCCTCCTCGGAGAGCGGAACCTCCGGCATCGGGACGGGCGCGCCCGCCAGGTCGCCGAACGCGTCCGGGGCCCCGTTGCCGCGGCTGAGCAGCTCCTCCGTGCGCATGCTCTGGCTGGCGACGGTCTGGCGTAGCCCGGAGCGGCCGTTCTCGCGTACCGAGCAGTCCTCCACCGCCACGTCCTCGGCGGAGTGCACGAGGATGCCGTCGGCGCCGTTGCCGAACACCTCGCACCGCCGCAGCGTGGCGCTCGCCTTGGCCGCCACCAGCACGCCGTTGCGGCGGCCGTTGTACACCCGGGTGCGCAGGACCGTCGCCCTACCTCCCGCCCGTACGGCGATGCCGTCGCCCGTGCACTCCGACACGTCGCAGTCGCGCACGTCGGCGGACGCGCCCGAGCCCACCGAGATCCCGGCGTCGCGGCTCCCGGAGATCTGCACGCCGGTCAGCAGGGGCGCCCCGCCCTCGTCCACGGACACGGCGCTCTTGCCGGTGCGCTCCAGCGTCACGTCCTCCAGGCGTCCGCGGCCGCCCCTGCCGAACACCACGCCCTGGCCCCGGGTCCCGGTGATCGCGGTGGCGCGCAGGAACGGGGCGCACTCCTCGACCACCACGCCGGGACCGGCGGTCTCGCTGACCAGTCCGCGGTCGAACTCCACGACGCTGTCGCCGCCCAGACTCAGCCCCAGGCCGCGGCGCACGACCAGGCCGATGAAGGCGGTGGAGGCGCGCTCCTCGGCGCGCACGGCGTCACCGCCCGACTCCTCCACCTCGCAGTCGGTGAAGGTGCCGCGGGCCCGGCCCGACAGGTGGATGGCCACGCCCTTGGCGCGCGCCACGCGGACCCGCGCCACCTGCGGGTCCGCCCCGTTGTGCACGGCGACGCCGCGCCCGCCCACGTCCTCGAACACGCAGTCCTCGACCACCGGGCGCGACCTGCTGGAGACCACCAGCCCGTCGCCCTCGGTGTCGTGCACGCGCGTGCCCAGCAGCGAGGCGGCGGCGCCCTCCTCCAGCGCCACCGCGGGCTTCTTGGTCCCCGAGATCTCGCAGTCGCGGATCGTGCCCCCGGACTGTCCGCTGGCGAACACGCCGTTGCCCCCGGCGTCGCGCAGCACGCAGGAGCGGATCGTGGGGCGGGCCTGCTCGCCGATGACCACGGCGCTGGTGTCGACCTCCTCGACCACGCAGTCCTCGATGACGCTCGGCCCCGAGGAGGTGATCACCACGCCCGCTCCCGCCGAGCAGGTGACGCGGCTGTCGCGCATGGCGAGCGCGCCGCCGCCGCGCACCGACACCGCGGTCCACGAGGCCCCCTCCACCTCGCAGTCGGCCATCTCCAACTGTCCGAGGGGGATGTCCACCGCGGGGTAGTCGGCGTGGCGGCCGCGCAGGACCAGCCCCGACAGCTTGACCGCCTCGGCGCCCGAGACCACGGCGCAGCCGCTGGCGGTGGTGATCTCCACGCTGCCCAGGCCGTCGCGGGCCATCAGGGTGACCACGTCGCGCAGGACGAGGCTCTCCTCGTAGCGGCCTGGGGCGATGGTGATGAGGGCACCGCTGTCAGCGGCCTCGACCGCCTCGGTGATCGTCGCGTGCCCGTCCTGAGCGTCGGCGTCGACGGTGAGGAACTGCCTGGTCATCGGTGTCTTCCTAAGTCGGGGGAGGGGCGGTGGCGGGGCGGCCGGAGCCGCCCCGCCGGGGGTGGGTCAGGAGCAGGACGCGCGCACCGCCGAGGCGGCCACGTGTGAGCTGGCGTGCTCCTGGTCCGCGAGGGCGTCGGTCCCCGCGTTGGTGAGCTGGACGGTGAACTCCTCCGTGGGGGAGGTGAACCCGGTCACCTGGACCCAGCCGCCCCGGATCCCCGCCTGGTCGATCCCGAAGACCGCCACGGGCGACCCCTCGGACGAGGGACCGGAGAAGAGCTGGTACTTCGCCTCCCCGGGGGAGATCCACAGCGGGCTCTCGTCGTCGGGCACGTGGACGTAGAGCTCGCACGCGACCCCTGCCTCCCCGGGGGTGAACGTCCAGGTGGCGTACTGGCCGTCGCCCCGTTCGGGGTCGCCCGAGACGGGAAGGGCCTCGTAACCGCCGTCACAGCCCTCCTGAGCGTACCCGCCGGGCCGGGTGGCCCAGCTGGCGGTGCCCTCGGCGCTGTCCCAGCGCCCCTCGTTCGCGTAGGAGGCGCCGGGGGAGGCCTGGCAGCCGGGCCCCGCGACGGCGAGGAAGGACTCCGGCTCCGAGGCGCCCGTGGACGCGACCGCGTTCTCCAGGACGGAACCCCCGCCCTCCGAGGGGGGCGGGTCGGCGGCCGGGGCGTCGGCTGGCGCCGACCCGCCGCCCGCGGCGTCGCCGTTCCCGGCGGCCCCGCTCTCCCGCGCGGTGTCGCCGGTTCCGGTGGTGTCGGCGAGGGGGGCGTTCATCTCCTCCGCGGCGGGGCCGGTGCCGTTGTCCCCGGCGCCGGTGTCGCCGTTTCCGGAGCCCTCTCCGGCCGCTCCGTCGGTCTCACCCTCCCCGGAGGTCCCGGCGCCCTCGTCTCCTCCGGCTGTCGTGTCCTCTCCGGCCGTGCCGTCCGCGCCTTCCCCGCCAGTGGAAGGACCGGTGGCCGTGTCACCGCCTTCGGTCGCGGCGCTCCCGGTCCCCGGTTCCCCCGCTGCCGTCGCGGCGCCCTCGGTCCCCGGTTCCCCGGCGGCGGCCGCCTCGCCCGCGCCGTCCCCGGTCTCCGGGGCGCCCGCGGCCGCCGTGTCCGGGGCCTGCTGTGCGGCCGGGGCGGTCTCCACCGGGTTGCCCCCGCCGGTGGCGGCGGTGCCCGGGTCGGGCATCGTCGGGGTCGAGGCCCCGTCCCCGCTCACCTCGGGGACGTAACCGGTCTCCTGGGGGGTGCCGCCCTGCTGGGACGCGGGCGCGGCGCCCGCGTCCGCCGGTGCCGCGACGGTTCCGGACTCGCCGCTCGCCGAGGCGCCCGACTCGGCGGTGCCCGAGGTCTGGCCGCCGGTGCCGTCCGCGCCGCCCGCGCCCGAGGCGAGCGGTGTCGTGTCCAGGGTGACCCCGGGAACCCCCGCCGTCATGGCGAAGGGAGCGGCGACCAGCAGCAGGCCCGCGATGGCGGCGCCCGCCAGGACGGGCTTGCCCGGACGGTCCAGGGCCACCTCCGGGGCCTGGGGGGCGGCGGGCTCGTGCAGGGCACCGGTGATCCGGGGCCCCGGCGCGGCCTCGGCCGCCCCCGACCCCTCGACCGCTCCGGACGGGGGACCGGGCGCGATGCGCGCCGCGGAGCCCGCGGCTCCGTCGGAGACCGTGCCGCCGGCTCCTTCGGAGAGCGCGGACCGGAAGTCAGGCGCCGGTGCGGGACGGCCTTCGGCCCCGCCGCGCGCCTGCGCACTCTCAGACATCGGAACTCCTTCTCGGGGGAGCGGTGGGGGGGGGGGGGGGGGCCCCCCGGGGGGGGGGGGGGGGGGGGGGGTCACCGGCGTCCTCCGGGCCCGTCCGGGATGTCCATGTCGGGGACGGTGTCCACGTTCATCTCTTCCGCACGGCCGAACTTCTTCCTGCTGACGCTGAGGATGGCGCTCGTGTCCTGCGCGGCGATGACCAGGAAACCCAGGTACTCGTCGATGGAGGTCCTGAGCATCCCCAGGGAATTGTCCATGTCGTCGGCGAACTTGTCGCCCCTGCCCCAGATGGGGTCCAGGGCCGCCAGTTCGCTGCTCAGCCACTGCTGGAGCTCACGGGCGTACTCGGCCGCGTCGTTGACGCTCCAGCTGTTCCTGTCCATGCCGTCGAGGTCGGCGAAGAAGCCGTCGCCGCGGTCCGTCATGTCCGTCTCCTCTCTTGCTCCTCAGCCACGGGTGTGGCGCGGGACTCCTACTGCCGCGGGTTCTCGGAGGGGATGCCCAGCCGGTCGAGCAGCTTGAGCGGGTCGAGGTCGCCGCTCATGATCTCCTCCGCGCTCGCCACGTCCGGCATGAAGGGGCTGTAGGCCTTCGATACACGCTCGGCCATCTGGCTCCGCGCCTTGTTGACCACCTCGGTGATGGCGGCGGCCAGCTCGGTGGGGGCCATGTCCCGGTAGGCCTGGGTGTGGAACTTCAGCTCAACCAGTTCCCCCGTCGCGTTCACCTTCGCGCCCACGAGCCTGTTCTTGGCCACGACCTCTTCTGTTGCCGCCTCCAGGTTTGCGCTTGCGTCCGCCAGCAGGCCCATCGTCTTGTGAAGCTGTGCCAGTTCCTCTTCCATCTGGTGTCGCATCTGCGAGCTCATGCCGGGATGCTCCCTTCTTGCTCTGACCGGGGACGGGGCGTCCCAGTGCGGATCTCTGTGCGTCGGCCGTGGTTCCCCAGACCTTCTCGTCCTCGGAGAGCCAGGTGGAACGCTGGCGGTCGCGGTTGTTGTCACCGCCGCCGCCACCGCCGCCCATGCCGCCGCCCATCATGGGGGGCATCATCGGCATGCCGCCCATGCCTCCCATACCGGCGGCTCCGGCGCCCGCGCCGGGCTGGCCGCTCAGTCCTCCCACGCCGCCGAGCCCGCCGGTGCCGCCCGGGGTGCCCGGTCCGCCGGCGGACCCGTTGGGGCCGCCCGCCTGATACTGGGTGCCGTCGGGGTTGGCGAACAGCGAGGAGCGGTCGGAGCTGTCCGGAGCGCCGGGGCCCTCACCGGAGTAGGGGCTGGGACCGAGGCCGCCGTAGTTGAGGCCGATGTCGTCGGGGGCCAGCGGCGGCGGCAGGACGTCTGGGGGTTCCTGTCCCGAGCCCGGGTAGTTGCTCGTGATCGGTTCCCCGGTCTCGGGATTGATCGGGTAGGGCCGCCCGGTCATGGGGTCGATGACGTAGGGCTCGCCGGTGACCGGGTTGATCGGCACGTCGGTGCCCGTCCCGGGGCCGTTGAGGCCCAGGTCGGGAGGCGGCAGGGGCGGCTGCACCCCGTAGTCGTAGTCGTCGGAGGTGCCGGGTCCGTTGAGTCCGAGGTCGGGCGGAGGCGTCGGCATCCCGTAGCCGTAGTCGGTCGGCAGACCGGTAACCGGGTCGATGCCGACCGGCTGCCCGGTGACGGGGTCGATGGGCAGGACCTGGCCGGTCTCGGGGTCGTAGTTGATGGGGAGTTCGGTCTCGGGGTTGAAGGGCAGCCCGGTTTCGGGGTCGACGGGGAAGGGTTCGCCGGTTTCGGGGTTGATCGGGAGCCCTGTCGCCGGGTCGAACTCCAGGGAGCTGCCGTTCTCCCCGATGGGGATCGGTTCGCCGGTGACGGGGTCGATGGGCAGGACCTGGCCGGTCTGGGGGTCGAAGTTGATGGGCAGGCCGGTGTCGGGGTTGAAGGGCAGCCCGGTTGCGGGGTCGACGGGGAAGGGTTCGCCGGTTTCGGGGTTGATCGGGAGCCCCGTCGCCGGGTCGAACTCCAGGGAACCGCCGGTAACCGGGTCGATGCCGACCGGCTGCCCGGTGACGGGGTCGATGGGCAGGACCTGGCCGGTCTCGGGGTCGTAGTTGATGGGGAGTTCGGTCTCGGGGTTGAAGGGCAGCCCGGTTTCGGGGTCGACGGGGAAGGGTTCGCCGGTTTCGGGGTTGATCGGGAGCCCTGTCGCCGGGTCGAACTCCAGGGAGCTGCCGTTCTCCCCGATGGGGATCGGTTCGCCGGTGACGGGGTCGATGGGCAGGACCTGGCCGGTCTGGGGGTCGAAGTTGATGGGCAGGCCGGTGTCGGGGTTGAAGGGCAGCCCGGTTGCGGGGTCGACGGGGAAGGGTTCGCCGGTTTCGGGGTTGATCGGGAGCCCCGTCGCCGGATCGCGCTCCAGGGAACCGTTGTAACCCCCGGGGCCGCGACCGCTTCCCGGGCCGTTGAGGCCGAGGTTCGGCGGAGGGGGCGGCGGGATGAAGGGCCCGTTCATGCCGGGATCGTTTCCGCCACTGCCACCGGTACCGGGCCCGTTGAGCCCGAGGTCGTTCGGGGGCGGAGGGGGCGGAGGGGGCGTGAAGGAACCGTTGTTGGCCCCCTGGTCGAAGCCGGGCCCGTTGAGGCCGAGGTTCGGCGGAGGCGGTGGCGGGGGAGGGGCCCCGAGGCCGTTCGGCCCCTGGGGGCCGTTGTTGGCCACCTGCTCGAAGCCGGGCCCGTTGAGTCCGAGGTTCGGGGTGGGAGGCGGCGGGCCGCCCAGACCCTCGGGGTTGCCTGTGCCGGGCCCGTTGAGTCCGAGGTTCGGCGGGGGCGGCGGCGGGTTCAGGTACTCGTTCCCAGGGCCGTCACCGCCGGTTCCGGGGCCGTTGTACGGGAGCTGCGGGGGCGGCGGCGGAGGCGGTGGCGGGGGCGGCGGCGGGCCGCCTCCCTCGTTTTCGAAGTCCCAGCCATCGAAGGGGTTCTCGATCTCCCAGCCATCGAAGGGGTTCTCGATCTCCCAGTCGCCGCCGGGACCGTCGCCGCCGGTGCCGGGCCCGGGAGGGGTTTCGGGGGTCGGCGGCGCGAGCGGAGCGGGGTCTTTGATGGTCGGCACGGTGTCATAGGCCTGTGTGTAGGTGTAGGCCATGATGTCGCGCACGTGGTTGGCGATCTCGTAGACGCTCTGGTAGTGGTTCCGGAACCTCTGGTAGAGCACGCCGTTGATGTTGTCCTGGGTCGCCTGGTCGCCGGGGATCCCGGTCAGTTTGTCCCCGCCGGTCTCCTCGGGGTAGGCGATCGTGACGTGGAACCGGTCCAGCTCCGGGTTGAACTCCTCCGTCCCCGCGGAGGTGTAGAAGTACCAGTCGTCGAGTACTTCCTGGACGAGCCCTCCCCTCGTGGTGAGGGCCTCCTCCACCACGTGGGCGAGAGCACTGTTGACAGCCACCAGGACCAGCTTGACCCGCTCCAGCTCCGCTTTGAACTCGGGGAGCTTCATGTAGACCACGGTCATCCGGTACGCCATGTCCTCGAGGCGGTACTTGTACGCCGCCGCGGCCGAGCCCTGCATGGCCCCGTCCGGGACGTCGATCTCCTGCCAGAGTTTGTTCAGGAGACCGCCGCCCTCACCGTCGATGTAGGGGGCCAGCGCCTCGTGCAGACCGCCCAGGCTGTCGATGGTCTTCTGCAACCGTGTGAGGTCCCAGTTGTCGGACACCAGCTGGTTGTTCCCGTAGTCGGCGAGATGCGCCAGGTTGCTCAGCTGCTGTCGGAACGTGTCCTGGGGAGGAGGGGTGTCGTCCTCGTGCAGTTCCTTCTTGCCTTTGCTGAGGGTTTTCTGTCCCCACAGGTGCCTCTGCATGGTGTAGCCGGCGTAGTCGATGCCGTAGGTCTCATAAGGGATGCTGCTACCGCCGTACGTGGGCATGTACGCCGTGTAGTACTCCCTGTAACTCCACCAGCGGTCCATCTCGTGGCCGCCGTAATCCCAGGAGAAGCCGCCGATCCCGGTTGTCTCGTGGAAGTGGTAGCGCCCGTCCGCGACCCAGGGGTCCGCAGTGACCGTGTCGATACCCACCATCGGCGGGTAAGTGCTGTCCTGGCCGCCAGCGAAGATGTTCATGAGCTCGTGCAGCGGCTTGTCCGGAAGGTCTTCGTACTCTCTTTGCTCTTCTGGTTCTTCTGGCATTGTCCCCTCCCCCTGTGGATCGCGCCTCGGGACTAGGCTTCGCTGCTGTCCTCGTCCTGACCGTTACCGGAAGCGCTTCCGAAACCGCCGCCAGAACCGCTCTGGCTCGAATAGATCAGGCGGTGGACCTCCTGGGCGGTGAGGTTCTGCTCATCCTCGAGATTGGCGAAGTTGATGAGGCTCTCCGAGAGCTTGTCCTCGATTTCGATCAGTTCCTCGTTCAGGCCGCTGATGAACTCGTAGATCCCGCCCATGGAGCTGTCGATCTTGCCGGTGAGCTGTCCGGCCTGGGGAAGGATTTCGGGGTTCCCGAGCCTTTGGTAGCCGCTTTCGCCTACGCCGTTGTACACGGCGAGATCGGTGACCAGTGTGTTGAGGTCGTTCTGGAGGGGCTCCACGATGCTCGTGCGGAAAGCCGTGATCTTGTCGAAGTCGATCCTGGTGCCCTTGTCGCCTGAACCTGTGCCCTCGTCACCGCCTCCGGTGTCCCCGGTGCCGGTGTCCTCGTCGCCCCCGGCGCTGTCCTCTTCGCTGTCTTCGTCGTTTTCGGTGTCGTCCTCGCCGTCCTCGCCGTCCTCGCCGTCCTCGCCGTCCCCGGCGCTGTCCTCTTCGCCGTCCTCGCCGTCCTCGTCGTCCTCGTCGTCCTCGTCGCCCCCGGCGCTGTCGTCTTCGTCGTCTTCGTCGCCTTCGGTGTCGTCCTCGCCGTCCCCGGCGCTGTCCTCTTCGCCGTCCTCAACGTCCCCGGGGCCGGTCTCCTCGTCCTCGCCCCCGGAGCCGTCACCGCTGCTGTCTTCCCCGTTCCCGGGGCCTGAGGCCAGGTGTGAGAACTGGTTTTCGCCCCCCTCGCCCTCGCCTCCGGAACCGCTACCGTCGCCGGTGCCCTCGGTCTCCTCACCGGGCGTTTCGGAGGTGTCCGCGACGACGGGTTCGAACGAGACGGCCGGGTCCACCGGTATCGGTTCCTCGCCGGGGGTGTGGTCGTCCGTCGACGTCTCGTGCTGGCCCGTCTCCAGGTGCTCGGGTCCGCTGCCGCCTTCCTCGTCCCCGGGGCCTGGGGCCGGGTGTGAGAACTGGCTGTCGTCCTCCGTGCTGTCGGAGTCGTCGCCTATGCCGGGCCCGGGCTCGTCCCGGGGGGCCTCTCCCGTGACCGGAGGCGGGGTGGCGCCCACGGGCACGCCCGGAGCCCCGCCGCTGCCCGGGTCGGTCGCACCGGGGCGGTTGCTCTCCACGTGTTGGGGGGAGTCCTCGTCGCCGGGCTCGCCGGGTTCGTTGGGGCTGTCGTTGCCGGGGTGGTCGTGGTCGGAGGAGTCTTCTTGGCCGGGCTCGCCGGGTCCGTGGCCGCTGGGACGGTCGTCTCCCTCCTCGTCGCCAGTGCCCCCCTCGTCGCCAGTGCCCTCCTCGTCGCCGGGTTCGCCGGGTTCGCCGGGTTCGTTGTTGCCGGGGTGGTCGTGGTCGGAGGAGTCTTCTTGGCCGGGTTCGCCGGGTCCGTCGCCGCCGGGACGGTCGTCTCCCTCCTCGTCGCCAGCGCCTTCCTCGTCGCCGGGTTCGCCGGGTTCGCCGGGTCCGTGGCCGCCGGGATGGTCGTCTCCCTCCTCGTCGCCAGCGCCCTCTTCGTCATCGGTGTCCTCCTCACCGTCGAGGTCCTCGGACACGGTGATCAAGCCGGTCTCGGGATCGACCTCCACGTCCCCGCTGCCGGGGTCGAGGGAGACCTCGCCCGTCTCGGGGTCCAGGGTGAGCTTCAGGTCGCCGATCTCGATCGTGGTCGGCAGGGCCTCCTCACCGTCACCGGAGCCGGTCGTCTCGATCCCGACGGTGCCCTCGGCCGGGTCGATGGTCAGACCCAGGTGTCCGGCCTCGACGGTGACCGGCGCCGCCTCGGGGTCGAGGGGCACATTCCTGTCCCCGGGCTCGATGCTGATCGTGCCGGCGTCCGAGTCCAGGACGAACTTCAGCTCGCCCGCCTCGACGGTGGTGATCCCCGTCTCGGGGTCCAGGGTCACGACCGGCGCCCCGGGGATCTCGGAGCCGGTCTCGCCGAAGGCGGGGTCGTCGGCGTCGGCGGAGATGGGCTCCACACCGGTAATCGGCTCCGCGGCCTCGGTGAACTGGGAGGCCAGCGGCTCCAGCAGTTCGCCCTGTTCGACCTCCCTGGTTTCCAGCGGCTCCAGGAGGTGGTCGGGCTCCGCGACGACCGCGGGCTCCAACGGAGCCAGCGGCTCCATCGCCTCCACGCGCTGGGCGGGCTCCCCCATGAGCATGGGTTCCAGCGGTACGGGCTCCGTGGCGGTCGTCTCGCCCTCGGGGACGGGCTCCGCGTTGGCGGGCACCCCGACGGTCCTGACCGCCGGTTCGACGGGGAGCGCCGGTGTCCCCTGGGACACCGGTTCGAACTGGCTCTCCGCGTGGAGCTCCTGGCCGGACACGTCCCCGGACTCGGGTGCGGACACCGTGACGACGCGGGCGACCCCCTGGTCGGCGAGCACGTGCGGGGAGGCGCTGTCACCGGACTGCTGCGTGCCGAACAGCATCACGCCGTCGTCGCCGACGCTCACCCCGGAGTCGCCCGGGTCGAGTACCGCCTCCCGGGTGGCGGTGTCCACCTCGACCGAGGAACCGGCGTGCCGGAGCAGGAGCAGACCGCTGGTCAGGTCCACGCTGATCGGGGCGGACTCCGACCGGTTCGTGGCTGTGCCCTGCTCCTGGAGGGTGGTGCCCTCCTCGGTCTCGGTCGGGTCCGGCTCCTCCCCGGAGAGGGCAGCACGGAAGTCGAAGAGGGGGGACTCCACGTCAAGGCCTCCTCACCGCCCGTAGGGCGGTCGTTCGTCTGGATTGTGTCGGGGGTGGGGGATGGGGTGGTGCGGAGCGGGGCGGGCGGCCGCGAGGGGAGTGGTGGGCCGCCCGCCCTGGGGGGAGGGGGAGTGGACTACAACAGCGCCTGCCAGTTCATGGCCTCGCGGCTGTCGGTGGATTCGTACTGGTTGCTGATCTGGATCAGGGCCCTCTCGGCTTCCTTCAGCAGGGTGTTCATGTCGGCGACGTTGAGCTGCCAGGACTGGTACTTCCTCTGGTACTCCGTGAACATGGCACCCTCGAGCTGGCTCTGGAGGGACAGCATCGTGGTGTTGAGGTTCTCGAGCTGCTGCTGCACCTTCACGGTCTGGGCGCGCAGGTCCTCGGTGACATCGTTGACGTGGGCGTAGGTGACGCTGAAACCGTTGATGCTCATGGTCTCGCCTTCCGGAAAGGGGCGGGTAGGGGTGGGCGCGGTGGGCCGGCCTCAGCCGGCCTGGTTCGTGTTGAGCGCTTCCATCCACCGCGAACCGGCGATGACGTTGGCGTCCTCCGTGCTGTGCATGGCCTGGACGGTGCCGCCGAAGGTGCCGATCATGCGGTTCATGTCGTTGGTGATGAGCCGCAGTTCCTCCAGCCAGCCGACGACCGCCTCGCTGTAGCTGTTGGAGGCCGCGCCCTGCCAGGAGGCGCGCAGCTTGTCACGCGCGCTGTCCACGTAGTTGTAGACCTCGTTGCACTTGGCGTGGGCCTCGGCCATCGCCTCCTGCGCTTGCCGTTCACCATCGTCTGTGGTCTGCGTAACGTTGCTCACGGGATCTCCTCTGTCGGTTCCATCAGGGGCATCCGGCGTCCTCGACCATCGACGAGGGCGCCAGGGGGAGGGCGGCCGCCTCCGGGTCGAGCACCGGCCCGGAGGGCAGCAGCCGCAGCAGGGATGTCGGGACCGGGACGGCCTGGGCCGTCTGGTAGCCGAGTGAGGTCAGGGCGGTCTCGTCGAGCACCGGGTACTTGGCCGCGCTGTCGGTGACGAGGTAGTGGGTGGTGGCCGCGCCTCCGCCGCCCACGGGCTGGGCGGCGGCGAGCGAACCCCGGCCGGAGGCGATGCCGACCAGGTCGGGTGTCGGGCAACCGGGAGCGATGCCGGGCCGCTCCTGCACGGGCCACGCCTCCACACCGGCGGGGTCGTCCATGGTCACCGACAGCGAGCCGTCGGGGGCCAGCCGCAGGCACGGCACGCCCGCGCCGACGCCCACCAGCTCCGGCGGGGCCGCGGGGTGGCGTTCCTCGCGCGGGCCCTGACCGTCGGAGAGCCGGGTGTGCGCCTCGCCCGCGGGCAGGGGCAGCGCCTCGGCGGGAGCGTCGGGGTAGGCGGCGCCCGAGACGTCCGGGTCGGCCAGCAGCAGCAGCGCGTGCGTCACGGAGAGCGGTACCAGGCCGTCCCGGGTGAGCAGGTAGTGCTGGTCCTCCTGCCCGGGGGTGGACACCGCGAACACCTGCCCCACGCGCCGGGGCTCGCCCGCCATCTCGCCCGCGTCCTCACCGGCGCCAGGGACCTCGGGTGCGGTCAGGTCCGGGCCGGTGGGCACGGTGTTGAGGAACGCCGAGGTGACGGCCAGGGCGTCGCTCGTGCCGTAGCCGAGGGCCTGGACGGCGCCGCCCTCCTCGTCCAGGCGCAGGCGGGTGCCGTTCCACAGCAGGTGCGGGGCGCCGTCCGGTCCGGTCACGAGGACCGCCTGGCTGGCGGAGGGCGTGGCCGGGGCGGGGGCCGTGCCCACCACGAGGGCGGTGCGGCCCCGTTCGTCCTCCTCGCCCTCGGGCGGCAGCGCGCACACCCGCCAGACCGACTGCTCCAGTCCCTCGGTGGTCGGCAGGGCGTCGGGCGCGCCGGCGATGCCGACGGGGCCGCCCACGGGCACGCCCTCCAGGGAGTCGGCCGAGACCAGACTCACGGCGGCGTCGGCGCCCTGGACCAGGCGGGCGGAGGCGCCGTTGGCCACGGGGCGCAGGGTCCCGGCCGAGTACAGGTAGGAGGCCCCGGTGTCGCGGTCCACGATCAGCCGCCCCTCCTGGCGCCAGCTGGTGGCGCCCCCGGGGAAGATCAGGCCGAACACGAGGAAGCCGATACACAGCACCGCGCCGATAGCGATGCCGATGTAGGTGCCGGTACGGGTGCGGCGCATGGGGGCGTCGACCGCGTCGGGGTCGCCCTCCAGCATGGCCGTGCCCAGGCGGCCCACCGTGAAGTTGTGGGCCATCACCCTGTCGCGACGTGACTGCATGTCAGCCGCCGATTCCGCGCAGGAGCGAGAACACGCCGAAGATCGCCAGGACCAGGGGCACGATGGCCACGGTCAGCAGTGACTGGATGATCTCGGCGGCCCGTCCCCAGTGGGGCAGCGGCCGTGTGCCCGGAAGGTTCCACGACACCACCGCCAGGATCGCGGAGGCGGCGAACAGGCCCACCATGGCCAGCGTTCGGGGCAGGGGGTCGGCCGTCCACACCAGGACCAGGACCAGCGCGGTCAGACCGATCCAGGGCGGTGCGACCACGAAGGACCGCTGCCAGGCGCTGGCCAGACCGCGCGACTGGAGCAGCATGACCAGCGACACGATCACGCACAGCGTGATCGGCGCCCACCCGGGGGAGGAGCCGAGCACGACCAGGCAGACCGTCAGGACGGCGCCGGTGGAGGCGTACAGGGCGGTCTGGAACCGGTCGGCCAGCGCGGCGCGGTCCAGGACCCCGCGCGCGGGGTAGGGGTCGATGCCCTCCTGGAGCTGGTCGGGGTTGGAGGGCAGCGGCGGCAGCTTCAGGCCGGAGAGGCGGAAGGCCAGCTGGGGGGCGAACGTGCCCAGCAGCAGCGCGATGAGCGCCGTCAGCGCCGCCACGGCCGGGACCGTGGCGCCGGGGATGAACATCAGGGCCAGCGCGCCCAGCGCGCACAGCACCTCGGCGGTGAACAGGCCGGCGAAGAAGGGCACCGAGCCCGCAACGGCCGCCAGGCCGAGCACGCTGGCCCCCGCCGCGGTCACCGAGCCCGTGAGCACGCGCGCTCCGGTCAGCGCGGTGCCGGGGTCGCCCGAGGGCACGGACGCGCCGGCCACCGCCATGTACAGGGTGGCCGCCGCGGCCAGGCCGGTGGCGGCGGCCAGGTCGCCCATGGCGCGCGAGGCGGCCCAGGCCGACAACAGCATGAGGATCGAGGAGCAGGCCGCGGACACCGCGGTCAGCAGACCGGGGCCGCCGCTGACCAGAACGGCCAGGCCGGTGAACAGCACGACCAGGCCCAACGCCTGGAGCAGGACGCGCGTGGCCTCGGGACGCCACCGGTCGGGGCGCTCGCCCAGGCCGGTCGCGACGCCGTCGGTCAGGTCGTCGAAGTGCACCGGCGGCAGCTGGTCGCGGCGGGGGCGCAGGTAGAGGGTCTCTCCGTGGCAGAGCCCCAGGGAGCGGAGGGTCTCGTCCTCCTCCAGGGGCTCGTCGCCCAGTTGCTGGAGGACCCAGCCGTCGTGCTCCAGTCCGCTCTCGTCCAGGTCCTCGCCGTTGTCACCCTCGGCGTAGAGCACGAGGGTGGGCAGGATCTCGGAGAGGGGGACCTCCGTGGGCGCCGCGATCTCGAAGGAGCGCTCGGGGGCGCGGATCAGCAGTCGGCACAGGTCCGGGGAGGCGACATCGTTCATCCGGTGGGGGCCCATCATGAGGCGGGGTCGTGACAGGGGCGGAAGTGACGGTAACACTCCGACGACCCATTTTGGAGGTGTGTTGTTTTAAATTTTGGTGTCTGTCACTTTAGTTGGCAACAGTAGTGTTCTGCTTCCGGCGTCCGGTTCCGGACGCCGGTTACGGCCCCCGTTCCGGTCCCGGTCTTCGCACCGTTCCCCGTCGTTCCCTGCAAGGGAGGACCCCGTCCTGTGAGTACGATCCTCGTCCGGCGCCCCCCGCGGCGCCCCGGACCGGACCTGCCCTCGGGCGAGGTCAGCCTCCAGGAGCCCCCGGAGCTGCCCGAACCGCAGGCCAACGTTTCGTCGGTGTTCACCTACCTGCCGATGGCCATGACGTCGATGGCGATGCTCATGATGATCATCCGCCCCGGCAGGATGGGAGACGGCAGCAGCATCATGCCCTACCTCGCGGGCGGGATGATGCTCGTGGGCGCCGTGGTCATGATCGGCGGCCAGTACCTGCGCAGCATGCTGGAGCGCCGCCGCCAGCTCAACGACGACCGCCGGGACTACCTGCGCTACCTCAAGCAGATGCGCACCCGCCTGCGGGGCGTGGTCACCGAGCAGCGCGACGCGATGCTCTGGCGGGCGCCCCACCCCGACGCCCTGTGGTCGATCGTGCGCACCTCCCGGCTGTGGGAGCGCAGGGGGACCGACGACGACTTCGCCGAGGCGCGCATGGCCGTGGGCGAACAGGCGCTGTCCATGACCATCTCCCCGGTCTCCTCCAAACCGGTGGAGGACCTCGAACCCCTCAGCGCCCACGCCCTGCGCCGCTTCATCCGCGCCTACGGCACCGTCGAGGACCAGCCGGTCCAGATCTACCTGCGCGGGTACTCCCGCATCACCATGCGCGGCGACCTGGACACCAGCCGGGGCCTCGTCCGGGCCCTCGTCGGCCAGCTCACCGTCTTCCACGCCCACGACGAGCTGCGCGTGGCCGTGTGCTGCTCCGACGAGTCCCTGCCCCTGTGGTCGTGGGCCAAGTGGCTGCCCCACAGCCAGCACCCCACCGCCCGCGACGGCGCGGGCCAGGCACGGCTGCTGTGCACGGACGCGATGGAGCTCGAACAGCTCGTCCCGGACCTGGCCGACCGCCCCCGCTTCGACCCCACCGCCGCCCCCAGCCGCGAGGAGCCCTTCACCGTCATCGTCGTGGACGGCGGGCGCATCCCCCCGGGGTCGCGCATGCTGGGCGGCGGCTACCGCAACGCCGTCGTCATCGACGTCGCCGACCCGATGCCCCCCGAGGACGACCCCTACACCCTGGCCCTGCGGGTGGAGACCGAGCGCCTGGTGATGCTCTCCCGCGACAACAGCGGCCGCGACACCGAGGAGGTGCTGGGCCGGCCCGACACCCTGAGCCTGTCCCGCGCCACCTCCCTGGGCCGCCTGCTCTCGCCCTACCGGATCGGCATGGTCGTCGAGGTCACCGAGCCGCTCACCACCGACTTCGAGCTGACCACGCTCCTGGGTATCCCCGACCTGCACCGGCACGACAGCGAGCGCATGTGGAGCGAGCTGCACGAGAAGGACCGGCTGCGCGTGCCCATCGGTATGAACTCCGACGGCGCTCCGCTGGAGCTGGACCTCAAGGAGTCCGCGCTGGGCGGCATGGGCCCGCACGGCATGCTCATCGGCGCCACCGGATCGGGCAAGAGCGAGCTGCTGCGCACCCTGGTGCTCGGCCTGGCCCTGACCCACTCCCCCGAGACCCTCAACTTCGTGCTCGTCGACTTCAAGGGCGGCGCGACCTTCATCGGCCTCGACAAGCTCCAGCACACCTCCGCGCTCATCACCAACCTCGCCGACGAGGCCATCCTGGTCGAGCGCATGCAGGACGCCCTGCACGGCGAGCTGGTCCGCCGCCAGGAGCAGCTGCGCGCCGCGGGCAACTTCAGCTCCGCGCTGGAGTACGAGAGGGCCCGCGAGGCCAACCCCGGCATGGAGCCGATGCCCACGCTGTTCGTGGTCGTGGACGAGTTCAGCGAGCTGCTGGCCGCCCACCGCGACTTCATGGACCTGTTCGTGATGATCGGCCGCCTGGGCCGCAGCCTCGGCGTCCACCTGCTGCTTGCCTCCCAGCGCCTGGACGAGGGCCGCATGCACCAGCTGGAGGGCCACCTGTCCTACCGGATCGCGCTGCGCACCTTCTCCGCCATCGAGAGCCGCGGGGTGCTCGGCGTCCCCGACGCCCACCAGCTGCCCTCCGCCCCCGGCAACGGCTACCTCAAGACCGACACCGAGACCCTCACCCGGTTCAAGGCCGCCTACGTCTCCGGGCCCTACCGCGTCAAGCGCCGCGCCGCCCGCAGGAGCACGGTCGGCGGCGAGGTGGTGCTCTTCTCCGACACCGCCGTGGCCGCGGCTGCTCCCGAACCCGAGGAGCCCGAGGTCCAGGTGGAGGAGACCAGCGAGTCCCTCCTGGCGACCGCGCTGGCGCGGATGGACGACCTCGGGCCCGCCGCGCGCGAGGTGTGGCTGCCCCCGCTGGAGGTGCCCCCGCTGGTGGACGAGCTGCTCGCCATGGTCGGCACCCGCCTGCCCGAGGGCGGCCTGGCCTGGAAGAAGGAGACGACCCTGCGCGTGCCGCTGGGGGTCATCGACCGCCCCTTCGAGCACAAGCGCCTGCCCCTGGTCGCCGACCTGACCGGAGCGGGGGGACACGTCGGCATCGCGGGCGGCCCCCAGAGCGGCAAGAGCACCCTGCTGGCCACGCTCATCCTCACCCTCGCGGTGTGCAACACCCCCGCCCAGGTCCAGTTCTACGGGATCGACTGCGGCGGCGGCGTGCTCACCTCGCTCAAGGACCTGCCGCACGTGGGCAGCGTCGTCACGCGCACCGACGAGCGGCGCATCCTCCGCACCATCATGGAGATCAACGAGATCCTCACCAAGCGTGAGGTCTTCTTCGCCGAGAACGGCATCGACTCCATGGGCACCTACCGCAGGCGCCGCGCCGCCGGGGAGTTCGCCGACCAGTCCCACGGCGACGTCTTCCTCGTCATCGACGGCTGGGGCACCATCCGCCAGGACTACGCGGACCTGGTGGGCTCCATCGTCCAGATCGTGCAGCGCGGCCTCAACTACGGCGTGCACGTCGTGGTCGCCTCCCCGCGCTGGGCCGACTTCCACACCGGCGTCCGCGACCTGATGGGCACCCGACTGGAACTGCGCATGGGCGACCCCGTGGACTCCATCGTCCACATGCGCGCCGCGCAGACCGTGCCCCGCGTACCCGGACGCGGCATCACCGACACCAAGCACCACCTGCTCACCGGTCTGCCCCGAGCCGACGGCAACGCCGACTCGGTCACCCTGTCCGAGGGCATGACCGAGCTCTCCGACCGCGTGCGCGCGGCCTGGGACGGGCCCTCCGCCCCGGCCGTGCGCACCCTGCCCGCGATCCTGCACGCCCGTGAGCTGCCCGGCTCCGAACTCACCGAGGTGAACGGCCTCAAGGTGCCCATGGGCCTGGAGAGCCGTAGGATGCAGCCGTTCTGGCACGACTTCGGCGTCACCCCGCACCTGCTCGTGGTCGGCGACACCGAGACGGGCAAGACCACGCTGCTGCGCCACATCACCAACGCCATCCGCAGCCACTACGGCCCCACCACCGCCCGGGTCGTGCTGGCCGACCAGCGCCGCCAGCTCTACGACGCGGTGCCCAAGGAGATGCAGCTGGGCTACGCGGTGTCGGGCGAGAACGTCAAGGAGATGATGGCCGCCGCCGCGCAGGCCATGAAGGCGCGCCTGCCCGGGCCCGACATCACCCCCGACCGCATCCGCAAGCGCGACTGGTGGAGCGGCCCCGAGCTGTTCATCCTCATCGACGACTTCGAGATGGTCTCCGGAAGCGGCCCCAGCCCGCTGGTCCCGCTCCTGCCGATGCTCGGCCAGGGCGCGGAGATCGGTCTGCACGTAGTCCTCGTGCACGCCGCGGGCGGTTTCAGCCGGGCCTCCAGCGACCCCGTCATCCGGACGCTCATCGACTCCAACACGCCCAGCATCCTGCTGTCCGCCCCGCCCTCGGAGGGCATGATGTTCGGCAGCGTCCGGGCGCGGACGATGCCCGCGGGACGCGCCCTGTGGATCGCGCGCCGCGACCCGGTCGAGGTGCAGTTGGCCATCGCCGAGGGCGCCGAGGAGTGATACGGGGACCCGCCCGCGCCGCGCGGGCGGGTCCCCGTGCGGGGTGTCCGGGCCCCGCCTGGCCAGGAGGGGAGCCCGGTCCCCGAACGTGTTCGGGGGCGTCCGGTGCGCCGGACGCCCCCTTCCGCGTCAGCTCGGTGTCAGCGCACCGGTTCGTCGGAGCGCATCGGCACCGGCTCGCCCGCGGCGGCGGGACGCCACTTCCGCGCGCGTCCGAGCTTGTACACCGCTCCGCCCAGGACGCACAGCACGATGAGCAGGAGCGCGACGGACACCACGGCCGCCGTGGGCGGCGCGTCCACCGAACCCTCGGGGGAGGGGTCGGGGACGAACCCCTCGCCCACCACCCCGGCGGGGGTGCCGCCCGGGGCGATGGCCATCGCCGCCAGCGGGTCCACCCTGCCGTGCCCCGACAGCGGGTCCGCGTCCCCCCGCGGCGATGCGTAGGCCGTGGTGGTCAGCCGCTCGCGCACCTGCTCGGCGCTCAGGTCCGGCTCCCGCGCCATGAGCAGGGCCGCGGTCCCCGCCACGAAGGCCGCGGCCACGCCGTCGCCCGCCGCGGCCACGTGGCCGCCGCCCGGGCCGGTTCCCACCACCCGGTCGCCCGGCGCGGTCAGGTCCACGCGGGCCAGGTCGCCGCTGGGCAGGACCAGCGGTCCCTGGGCCACGGGCAGGCCCTCCACGTCGTGCGCGGCCACGCTCAGCACCGACGCGTGCTGGGCGGGCTGGCCCGGCAGCGGACCCCGGGAGGTGGGGACCGTCGCGGGGGCCACGACCACGGCGCCGGCCTCCTCGGCGGCGGCCACCGCGGACTCCAGGGCCGGGGACGCCTCCCACGTGCCCGTGCCCACCAGGACCACGCGGGCCCCCGCGTCCACCGCGCTCCCGATCCCGGCGGCGATCTCCTGCGCCGAGGCCAGGCCGGTCTGGGGGCTGCCGGTGGCCACGGCCGTCACCGACGAGCCCGGGGCCACCCCGACCAGGCCGCTGCCCTCCACGGACCGGGCGGCGACCACTCCGGCCAGCGACGTGCCGAACCCCAGGCAGTCGGCGGACTGCCCGCCCTCCACGGCGTCGGACAGCGCGGGAACACCGCCGTCCACCTCCGGGGCCAGCAGCGCCACGCCCACCCCCTCACCGGTGCTCAGGTCGTGGGCCCGCGACAGGCCCAGGAAGTGGTGCGTCCAGGGCCTCTGCTCCACGACGTCCCCGCCGGTGGCCGCGCACGGCTGGTCGTCGGCCTTGAAGGGGTGGACCTGCGTGAGCGAGACGGGGTCCTGGGGGGTCTCGGCCGCCGCCGGGGCCGCGGGGAGGGGCGCGAGGAGCCCGAGGGCCAGCGCCGCGGCGGCGGTGCGGCGGCGCCGGGACCGGGCGGTCCCCGGATCGGTGTGTGCGGTCACCTGACGTGTGCTCCAGACTCTCAGGGGTGTCCTGGGGGCGCTTCGCACCCGGTGGGGCGGCCCGGACGGGGCGCGGGGGCGTCGTCCCGTCAGAGGCCGTGCGCGGGGGAGCGGGTCGGGGGACCCGACCCTACGCCAACCCTCCGCGGGACGCCGGGCCGGGAGGCGTGCGCCGTCGCGGGGCCTCTTCGCCGCCGTCCCGTGGGCCCCTCCGCTCGGGACGGGGCTGTGACCGTCGCCGTGGGAGGGACCGCTGTCCGTGCGGGCGGGGCCTCCGGCGGGAGGGCCGACTGCGGTAGCGTACTCGGTTTCCCGTGTACGTTCCATGAGCGTCCGGTGACCGGCCCGCGTCGTTTCCCTCCGGGGCAGGGACCCACGGGGGCGGGACGACGCTCCGCGTACCCGGCGCGGGGTTTTTGGTGCGCTCCTCAGAGCCAGGGGGCGGGGTGCTCCCGGCCGGTCTCGGGGTCGCGGACCAGGCGTGCGGGGGGCCTGCGCTCCTCGCGGGCGATGTTCCCGGCCCCGTCGAGTTCGCGGACGATGATCCGGTTGCCCAGGGCGTCGTGGACGACCTCGCGCAGGAGGCGTCCCCGCTCGTCCCACTGGTGCCAGGGGCCGACCGGGCCGTGGGGGCGCTGGGTGATGCCCTGGACGACGAGTTTGCCGCTGGACGCCCAGGTCAGGGTGGGGCCGTCCTCGACGCCCCCGACGAAGGTGCGCATCTCGACCCGGCCCCGGCGGTCGAGGGTGACGGCCTCCCCGGTGTAGGGCGTGCCGCCGTACAGGGCACGGCGTCCCCGGCCCTCGACTTCGGCGGTGGTGAGGTCTCTGACGCTGACCGCGGGCAGGAAGCCTCCGCGGTCGGGGGCCCGCATGCCGGGGGCGAGCCTGATCCACTGCCAGGGCGGGAAGGCCTCATCGCCGGTGTCGGTGCCGTCGCCATGGTCCTCGTGCCGCTCCTCGCCGACGAGGTTTCCGGACTCGTCCCACTCCCTGGTGATGCGCGGGCTTCCGGACGCGTCGTTGACGTGTTCGTACGCGAGGTTTCCCTCGGTGTCCCAGTAGTGCAGGGGACCGACGGGGAGCCCGTCGGCGTGGGTGTTGCCCAGAGCGATGAGCTGCCCGTTCTCGTGCCAGGAGAGCTCGGGGCCCTTCTGGACGCCCTCGACGAAGGTCTGGGCGCTGGTCTCGTGCGTTCCTGTGGTGACGGACAGTCCGGTGAAGGGCCGGCCGAGGTGTGTCGCCCTTTCGCCCGGGGGGAACCGCAGGTCTGCGTGGTCAGTTCTGCGCATCGGAGGGGGTCCAGTCCGGGTAGACGACCTTGTGTTCGGGGTGGCCGACGGGGTGGGTGCTCTTTCCTGCGCGCGGTGCGGGAGCCCCCCAGGTGATCCTGCTGCAGTTCGCGCAGCAGGGGCAACCCGTGCGGGTCCATTCGTCCTCTTTGAGGGTGAACACGTTGTCGATCTGGAGGTCGCTGATCCTGGCGTTCTTCCTTGCCATGAGGAGCGCGTTGATGGCTTTGACCTCAGCGTGGCGGTCGGGTGCGTCCGGCAGGGGGAAGTAGTGTTTTTCGCCCGTTGGTCTCTTGCCCTTGTAGACGTCGTATCCGCCGGGCTTCTTCATGGCGGCGATCCTTCTCCTGATTTCGGGGTGTTCCCTGTTGGGCGGGATGAACGAGGTCCCTCTTCTTCCGTTCATGCCTTCGGCGACGAGTCCGGTGACGCGGTCGACGACGATGGAGTTGACCGCTCCCATCTCCCCTCCCAGGTCCTGGACTTCGAGGGGGACCCTGCCGTCCCTTCCTGGCCTGAACCCTGGCCTGAGCGAGGTGATTTTCACCCTGGCCCCGTTCTTCAGGAGGTCCCTGACTTCTTCCGCGCGTGCTTCCACGAGGTCGAACTGGAAGTCTTCGAGGGGTTTCCCGTCGACGGTGGCGATTTTTCCTTCGGCGTCTCTTGTGACGCGTGTTTCGGGAATTTTGCCGATGACGCGGCCGTCGTTGAGGTTTTCCGGGAACCGGTGGTTCTCCGTGGTGGTGTTGTCGAGTCCGGCCAGGTTGATGGCTGAGTCGGGGTCTCCTCGGCGGGGCGGGGCGCTGCTCTGCGGTGCGGGGGGCTGGGTGGTGTCCGTGGTCGGGTTCTGGGGTGTGCCGGTGGGTTGTGGGGTGCCGGTGTTGCCGAAGAGGCGTTGGGAGGTGCCGCCGCCCCAGACGGGGCGCGGAGGCGCGCTGGCGGGGGGCTGGTCGCTCGCGCCCGCCGTGGGGGGCTGCGGGGTGCCGCCGCTCTGGGCGGGTGGGTGTGCCGGTCCGGAGGCGGGCGGAGGACCGCCCCGGTCACGGGAGGGCAGGCTGTTTCCGCGTCCGCCCCGGCTGTTTCCGCGTCCGCCGCCTCGGATGCCGCCGCGTCCGCGGGGTTGCCCGTCGCCTCCCCGGCCGCCGGAGTCGGCGGGTGCGTTCGGGGGCGTCTGGTTGTCTCCCCACGGGTTACGGGGCGGGTCGCCCTGCGGGTTCCCCGAACGGCCGTTGTCCCCGAACACGGGCATGACCAGGAAGTCGGTCATCGAGCTGGGCAGGGGCTGGCCGAAGTCGGCCTTGGGGTTGAGCAGACCCAGGAAGTCGTCGGGGGAGGGCTTGGAACCGAGGGTGTCGGGGAAGCCGTTCTCCTTGTCCGGAGACTTCGGATCCACGGAGTCGGAGGGGGAGCCGTCCTGGTTCCGCGGCGGTCGGACCTGCGGTTCGTCCAACGTTGGGTTGCGGGGCCGCTGCAGCGGTGTGTCGGGGAGGTCGTACAGGGACAGGTCGTCGTCGCTGTCGTAGGCGTCCGTGTCCGTGTCCGAGACCAGGTCCGGAACCGGGTCCGCGTCGGGGTCGGTGTCGCGATCGACCGGGCTCCCCCCGTGGCTGCGGTTCGTGCCGCCCTGGTGGCCTCCACGCGGGGAACGGTCTTCCTCCCCCCGCCCCCCGCGGTCCTTCCCGCCGGAACCGTCCCGGTCCCCGGAGCGGTCGCCCGAACGGTCATCCTCACCGGTCCTGCCGCTGCCACCACTGCCGCCCTGGTCGCCTTCGCCTCCGGAGCGGTCCTGGCCAGAGCCCCCGTCGCCGCCGGTCCGGTCCCCGCTGTTCCCCCCGGAGCGGTCCTTGTCGGGACCGCCGTCGTCGCCGTCCCCGTCCTCGCGTTCGTCCTTGGTGTCGGTGGGGGCGTCCTCGGGCTCTCCCTCGGTGTCCTCCTTCTGCTTCTCCTCGTCCTGCGTGTGCTCGGGGTCCTTCGCCGTCTCGCCGCCCTCGGACCCGGGCTGTTTCCGGGAAGGATCGGACTCGGTCACCGCGGGTGCCGTCTCGGGGGCCGGGGTCTTCTGTCCCCCGTCGTCGTCGGCGGCCGGGGCGGGTCCGGCGGTCGCCTCCTCGCCGGAGGGGGCGTGTGTGGTGTCCTGCGCGGAGCGGTTGTCCCCGTTGTTCGCGGGACTGTTCAACTCCTGGTCGAAGAACGCGAACAGGTCGGACACCGGGGTGGAGGCCGGGGGAGCCTGCTCCGCCGGGGGCGCGGTCCCCTCCTGCCGGGAGGTGCCCGTGCGGTCCTGGGGCAGGGTGCGGGAGCCCTCGCCGCCCTCGCTCGGGGGAAGGGGCCGGGGTTGGGCGGTGGGGGTTTCCTCGGGGGCGGGTTGGGGTTGGGTGGTGGGGGTTTCCTCGGGGGAGGGCTGGGACTGGGTGCTGGAGGTCTCCTCGGGGGACGGTGGGGTCGGTTGCGTGGTCGTTTGGCTCTGCCGCGAGCTGTTGGGGCCCGGGTCCGGGTCCGTCCCGGCCGGGGCGGAGGAAGACGGTTCCTCCTGTGCGCTCTCCGTCTGCGGGACGGGCTGGTCCTCGGGGTCGCGGTGCGTCCCGGTCTGCTCGGGGGAGCGCTGTTGGCCGTGGTCGCCCGTCAGGCCGGTGTCGTGCTGGGGGGTTCCGTTCCCGCTCGGCCTGGTCGTCGCCGGTAGCGACCACTCGGTCCTCCAGGCCTCGCGTAGACGCTCCCTCTCCTCCGCTGTCCGCGCCCTGTGCTCCCAGTTGGTCCTCCAGTCCCGCATGGCCTGGAGCCGGTTGTCCCACTCGCTTCGGTCCGGGTTCGCGGCAGGGGCGGGCAGATCACGGGGCTGCGGTCGGTGGAGGGCGGGCCGGTCCTCGGGAGCGTGATGGGTCTCGGTCTGGTCGGGGGAGGGCTGCCCCTCCGGTGCGGGATCGGTCTCCGGCGGCTGGGGAGCGCGTTCGTTTCCGGGGTCGGTGAAGGTCGCCTCGTGGTGATGGGCCAGCTGACTGACGTGTATCACGCTCTTCGGCGCCTCGGTGGAGAGCGGCTGCTGTCCGTCCAGGTCCCCCTGTGTACGGGGCCGCTCCTCCACTCCCTGCGGCTCCGTCTGCTCGGGGGAGCGCTGCTGGCCGTGGTCGCCCGTCAGGCCGGTGTCCGCCGGGGACGGTTGGCCGACCTCGGACGGTGTCGGCCGCGGCTGCTGGTTCTGGCCTTCGACGGGTTGTTCCCGCTGTTGCGGTGCGCTCGGGGCCGTGGAGGGCCCGGGCAGGACGATGGTGTCGGACTCCGGGGGGAGGTGCTGTGCTCTCTGGGCTTCGAGCCAGGCGATGTCGTCGGGACCGCCCAGGTCCATGGGGTACCGGAACCCTTCGGGGACGGGCGGGCCCACCGCCAGGGACCGTTCCGTGAGCGACCGCACCAGCTGACTGCGTTCCTCCCCGCTGAGCGAGGCTGCCTCCGGGTAGTGCCTGTCGAGCCAGCGGGTGCGCGGCGCCTCCTCCTCGTCACTGACGTCGTACAGGTCCTCCTCATCGTTTGCCGTGTACCTGTCGGCGGCGCTGTCGACGCGCTCCGGGACAGGGCCGCGACGGGTCTCGGCCTGGTCGCCGGGCGGGGTCGACTCGTGCAGGGAGGGCCCGTTCCCGTTCTCCCCGGTCGGCTCCGCCGCCCTGGGTCTCCGGACCGTCGCGGACTCGGGCCGTGCGTGCGTTTCGGAGGAGGGGCCCGAACGCTGGTCCGTGTGGTTGAGGGGCCCCTTCGTCTGGTTGCGTGAGTGGCGTTCCGGGCGGTTGTCGGCGGGGGCGGCCTCGTTGCGGGAGGAGCCGTCCTGGCCTTGGAGGGCCCTGCCCATCACCAGGTCCCGCGCCAGTCTCTGCCGCGCCCGTTCGAGCACCTCGGCCGCGCTCGGCTGAGGTGCTTGCCTCGGCACGTCTTCTTCCTGCGGCCGGGTGCTGGGGTCCGGGCCGGGGGTGTCCAGGAGGTCCCCGGGGGTGCCCAGGAGGTCCGGGGCGGCGCCGCGCTGTCCGGTGCCGTCCGCGGGCCGCTGGTCGTCGTCCCCGGGCGGCCGGGTGTCGCGCTCGGGCAGTTCGGTGGTCGCGGGGTCCGGGGTGTCCCGCTGCGGGGGCTGGGGAGGCGCTTCCTCCTCCCTGGTCTCCCGCGGTCGGATGTTGAGGTCCGAGCCGAGGGTGTCCAGGAGGTCCGGGGCGGCGCCGCGCTGTCCGGTGCCCCGTTCGGGCTGTCGGCCCTCCTGCTCGGGCTGGCGGTTGTTCCGTTCGGGCAGCTCGATGGCCTCGGGGTCGGCCGCGGGGTCCGGGGCGTCGCGCCGCGGGTCCGGGGGAGGAGGCGGCTCCTCCTGGATGGTGTCGAGGTCCGGTGCGGTCGCGGTGCGCGGCCTGGGCAGGGAGGAGAGGTCGCCCAGGCCGTCACGCAGTTCCCGGAGCGCCGTCACCCAGTTGCGTACCGCCTCCTCGAAGTCCTGCCGCCGGTCCTCGTAGGTTTCCTCCAGGCTCCTGTAACGTTCCTGGACCCGCGGGTCGTCGGGTGCGGCGATGCGGTCGGAGGCCGCCTGGTCCAGAGGCCAGCGCGCATCGAGGTAGGCCTTCTCCGCGTTTCCGAGCGTCTTCTGGATCCGGGTGAAACGCTCGGTCAGGGGGGCCATCCGGGTGGCGTGGTCGGGCGTGATGATGCCCATCCTCACCGCGTCGCCGTGGGAGACCCACCGGGTCGTCTTGACGGTGGTCTGGCCCTGCTGCCACCGGGCCGGGCGGGCCGGGACGGACGAGGGGGTGCTCCGGCCGCCGAAGACGCCGCGCACCGCCCTGCCCGCGGACGCGGCCTTGTCCCCGACGTAACGCGCCGAGCGCTTGTACCAGGGGCCGCTCAGCTCGGTCCTGGCCCCGATGAACACGTCGGTGTCCATCTCCACCAGGTAGCCGGGGCCGGTCCGGACGCGGTCGGAGTGGGGAGGCTCCTTCGGCCTGCTCCCCCGGGCGGTGTCGCCTCCGGACGTGGACGATCCCGTGTTGTTGGCCGAGCCGTAGTGGGTGGCCGTCGTCGGGGGCCCCGTTCCGGTGCGTCCGGAGGGGCGCGCCTCGAAGCCCATGGTCGTCGTGGACGACTCGTTGTGGAACGGGGAGAAGGTCCTGCTCGTCTCCGAGGAGTCGGTCAGGCGCATGCTCGGGTTGTAGTCCGTGATGCGCGCTGTCTCCGGATGGGGTATGGCACGCATCATCCACGTGGTCGGGCCCAACTCGGGCAGTTCGGCGCCCGTCTCCGAACTGGCCTCGGCGAAGGAGGCCTTGATGCCGAGTTCGGTGAGAGCATGGTCGATGGCGTTGTTGCGGGAGTTCAGCTTGAGCTTGTCCGCCACGTAGCTGGCCGCCTTTTCGACGGCCTCCGGGGTGTAGCTCCCGTCATGGACCGCGTTCGCGGGCGGGTTCCATCCCCACGACTTCGCCAGGACGATCCGGCCGAGGTCGAGGACGTCCTTGCCCTTGTTCTCGACGGACGCGAGCAGGGTCAGGGCGTCGTTGAAGGCGTCTCGGGACCGCGGATCCATGTCGCGTGTCAGGGAGCGCGCCATGTCGGTCAGTGAGGCGTGGTTGTCGTTGGAGGGGTTCTCCGGAGCGCGCTGGTTCCCCGTCTGCTGTCCGCCGGGCTGTCTGTTGTTGTCGCCCTGGGCGGTCGTCGGGGTGGTGTTGTTTTCCCCGGGTGTGGTGCGGGGGTTGTTGCCTCCGTCGGTGGTCGTCGGGGTGGTGTTGTTTCCCTCGGGTGTGGTGCGGGGGTTGTTGCCTCCGTCGGTGGACGTCCGGGTGGTGTCGTTCCCCCCGGGCGTGCTGGCTTCGTTGCGCAGGTCGAGGGAGAAGGCCGGGTACATCTCCTGCGCCCGGCCCGAGTTCCCCGCGCCGGTGAAGTCACGCCTGTGCGAGCCCGGGGTCTCCCCCAGGAGGGAGTTGGCCGCGCCCTGCTTCTCCGAGATGTGCAGGTCGAGCGTCAGCCGGGTGTCCGACGACACCCGCGCGTAGGGCGTCTCCATGGTCAACTGGGTGGAGCGCTTGTCCGCGTCCCGGACGATCCCGCCGTCGCCGCGCGCGTTCGTCGTGGTGCCGTCACCCTGTAGGCCCATCAGGTAGGGGCGGCTCGGCGGGGTGGTGCCCCCGGGCTGGTCGCCCCCCGACTGGGGCAGCGGTGTCAGGAGCGAGCCGTGGGCTCCCTGGAACGCGGAGCTCTCGTTGCCCTGTTGGAGCCTGTCCCCTTCCTCCGAGCCCTGACGCTGGCGGTACTCCGTCTTGCCGCCCAGGTACTCGACCTTCGCGTTGCTCCTGTCGAGCCGCAGCTTCACGGTGGCGTCCAGGGACAGCGGCGCGGTCGTCGGGGCGTTGAGGTTCCCGATCGAGTGGTCGATGGGGCTGATCTTCACCGTCACCGGCACCCCGGTGTTGGGGTTGAGCCCGGTGTGGGAATCGAGGGCCTTGAGGATGATCTCCCGACTGCCCTTGGTCAGCTGCCAGCCCTGCGAGGCCAGGTCGTCGACGAGGCTCTGGATGGCCTCGTCGGGGTTGACCGGATCGAGCATCATGCCGGAGTCCTCGAAGCCCGGGCGCGGTTTCACGGACCCGGGCGACTCCGGCTCGGTTTGGGGGACGCGGACCAGTTCACCGTTGACCTCCTCGACCTTGTCCTCGACCATGCCCGACGCGTGGGCGTCGCGGATGTGGATCAGCCCGGTTTCCAGGTTGTCGGAGTCGGCCTGCCAGCCCCGGTAACGCGCGGAGCGGGGGAAGGTCGGCCCGATGCTCCAGTTCTTGACGAACTCCATCGCCTGCGTGATGCGCCCGGAGGCGGAGTAGGAGTACGACATCGGGATCTTGGGGTGGAACTCGACCGACTCGTTGAACCTCGACGTGGGCTTGGTGATGGTGTAGCGGTCGAACAGGCTCTTGCCCGCGGAGGGGCCGAGCTGGATCAGGGGGGCGCTCGCGGAGTTGGGCGCGGGTGCGGTCCCGCCCGCGGGCTGCTCGGCAGGTTGGATGGGGTTGGGGTTGAACCGGCCTCCGCCCGTGGCCAGGAAGGTCAGGTCGGTCCTCCTCCCGTCCCTGGAGAACGTCTCCAGGGTGTTCTTGCTCTTGAAGACGACCGCGCCGTCGGACTGCTCGAAGCGATCGACCGAGTTGATGTCGAACCGGGTGGACGACGTCGCGCGGAGGTGCATCGGGGAGAGCGGGCCCCCGCTCATCTCCGTGCGCGTGCGCGCGCCGCCGGAGGAGCGTGCAGCCGGGTTGTCCGCGAGGTTCTCCGGGGAGAGCGCGTTCTCGTAGAACTGTCGGCTTCCCACGCCCCGTCGCAGGAAGTGCCGCAGCTTGCGCTCGTTGCCGAGCCCTCTGGAGGGGCGCTGGCCGTCTGCGCCCCTCTCCCAGGGCGCGGTGGAGGAGAAGCTCTCGTAGGCGGCTTCGACCAGGCTGCTCACCCGGTTGCCGTCACCGGTGGTGAACCGGGTGTTGACGTGCTCGACGGAGGTGGGAGTGCTGTGGAGCTTCTCGGCCCGGCGCTGTTCGACGGGGCGGGTGTCGGGGGCGTTCTCCGCGGGGTTCTGTTGCCCGGGGGTGGTCTGCGCGGTCTCGGTGTCGGGCGCCGGGGCCGTGCCGGTGTTCTGTTGCCCAGTGGTGTCGCCGGTGGTTTCCGTCGCTGGCGGGCGCCGGACGTCGTCGTTCTGGGAACGGGTGTTCTGCTGACCTGTGGTGTCCGCAGCAGTGTCGGTGTTCTGCTGGCCGGTGGTGGTCTGCGCGGTTTCGGTGTTCGGCTGGTTGGTGTTGGTGTTGGTGTTGGTGTTGGTGTTGGGGGCGGGCGTCCGCTGACCGTCACCTGTCTGGGAGCCGGTGTTCTGCTGTCCGGTGTTCTGCTGTCCGGTGTTCTGTTGGCCGGTGGTGGTCTGCGCGGTTGCGGTGTTCGGCGTCGGGACCGTGCCCTCTGCGGCCGGGGGATGCTGGCTCCGCCCTCCGCCGAACAGCCTCTTGACACCGCCGGTCAGGTCGCGTGTCTTGCGGACGCTGTCCGGCGTCGGCCTCGTGGGGCCGTCGATCATCTCCTGGGCCTGGTCGACCGGTATCGGCCGGATTCGGGTGACCCGCGGGGCGGGGGCGGTGTCGTCCCGGCCGCCGCGTTCCCCGCCCGGCACCGCCTTGGCCGTGTCCATCGTGGCCAGCGCGTCGATCGGGCGGCTGAGCAGGTCCTGTCCGCGTTCGGCCAGCGGTGTGTTACCGCCCAGGACCATGCCGAGGTCGTCGTCCTGGTAGAGCCTCGCCCTGAACCGGACCCCGGAGTTCCACACACTGGAGTCCTCCGCGTACTGGATGGTCCTCTCGCTCTGGGTCTTCATGCCCAGGCCCCGGCTCTTCCCCTTGGTGTCGCTCGTCTGGAGGGAGACCGAGAACACGCCGCCGTCGCTCGGGTTGTCGGCCGCGTCGACGGCGTCGATCCGGCGGATGTAGCCGCCGGAGGAGAACCGGAGCGTCTTGCGCTTCTGCGAGCCGTCCGCGGTGGCGATCTCGGACGCGCCCGCGTACTCGCCTCCGGTGCCCCTCGTGGTCTCTCCCGCGTGCCTGAGCGAGGAGAAGTCCGCGCTGACGCGTACCGCGACGAACGGCGAGCGCATCACTTTCTGGCCCGACTTGAAGAGTGCGCTGGGGTCGAACCTTCCCGTGTCGATCAGGTGGACGGGCTGACCGTGCAGTGTCAGGCCGTCAGTGCCGCTCTTGAACTCGGACGCGGCGATCGCGTCCATGATCCTGTGGGTGTTGAAGACGGCGGTCTCGTGGTCGCGTCGGAAGGGACGGTGCTCGCGCGTGGAACCGGTGAACGGGCCGCTGTTCTCGTGGCCGGGCCGCTTGGCGAAGTTCTTCGGGTCGCGGGCCATGTCGGGCAGGACTATGCCGGGCAGCTTGTCGGCCAGCCCGGTCAACACCTGGTGCGCGATGTGCTGGTAGATGCTGCGCTGCTGCCCGTCGACGTCGCGGTACTGGCTGCCGTCGGGCCAGGTGAAGTCGCGGGGCACGGCCCCGTGGAAGGTGACCGGGTTCTCCTCGGCCAGGTTCGGGCGGGGAGGCCGCAGGGTCTCGGGCCGCCCCTCCCCGTGGGGACGCGCCTCGGGGGGCTGCTGTCCGGGCGGCTGTTCCTGTTCCGGGGTGTTCTCCCGCTGCTGGCCGCGCTCCTCGGTCCCGGTGTTCCCGTTCCGGTCGTCGCCGCCCGGCGCGCCTCGGTTGCCGTCGGTTCCGGGCTGCTGGTTCCCGGTGGTGTCGGGAGCGGTCCCGGGAGGGTTCACCGTCCCGGGCGTCGTGCCGACACCCTCGGTCCGGACGGGGGCCGGGGGCGCGGGCACCTTGTCCGAGGGCTCGTCCCCGTTCAGGATGCGGGCCTCCTGGACGGTGAGGATCTCGACGGTGTCGCCCTGGAAGCGGTACACCTCGGGTTCGCCGTCGAAGTGCACGTAGTAGTTGCGCTGCACGTCGTAGGCGGACGACTCGGTCTTGCCGTAGTTCATGCGGTTGACCGCTCCCGACGACACCTGCGAACTCTCCGCGGTCGACCGGCCCCGTACACCCCCCTCCACGGATATCGCGTCGACACGGGCCTTGTGGGTGCCGCCCACGGCCCCCGCGTCGACGCTGACGCCCGCGCCCAGGGTTCCGCCGAGGAAGTCGCTGTGCCGGACGGAGCTCCCGCTCTCGCGTTCGGCCTTGTTGCCCTTGATGTACTTCGCGGGCTGGATGGTGTGGGGCTTGACGTCGTAGGCGGTGGGCACGGAGTGGATGCTCACCAGCCGGGGTCTGTCCGAGGGGTCGGTGACCGTGAAGACCGCGGGTGCCGAGGTCATCTCCGACAGGTTGTTGCGGATGGACTTCTTGGAGAAGGTCCCCCCGACCTGGTCGTGGAAGGCGTCCAGCTTCTGCTGCCTGCGCCTGTTGACGAAACCGGGCGTCACCCTGTCGACCGCGGACTTCCACCACCCGCGGTTCTGCTCCGGGGGCCACAGGTGGTCGGCGATCCAGTCGGGGAAGGACCTGTCGGAGGAGCCGTCGCTCAACCGGATGTCGCCGACCGACACGGGGTGGCCCTTGTCCGCGTGCGGTCCCACGGGCCTGTCGTCGTCGTTGTTCCGGCCGCGCTGGTGGTTCTCGGTCGTGAAGGGGTCGCGCAGGCGGATCGTCTCCGGACCGGTGTTGGCCACGACCTCGCCCGGAAGGACCAGGACCACCCCGTTGGCGGATTCGGCCCGGGAGTTCACGGCCCGGTCCGGCGGGGTGGTGCCGTTCGCTGCTGCGTTGTCGTTGGGAGCGGTGTTGTCGGTCGGGGCGTTGCCGTTCGCCGGGGTGGTGCCGCTGTCCGGTGCCTGTGCCGGGGGGACGTGGACGGGCGTCAGGTCGAAGGACATGGTCAGGTCGGAGGCGTAGACCTCGGGTTTGCCCTTGATCTCGTAGCTGCTGTAGCCGTCGTGGAGGCTGACCGCCGTGTCCACGGACTGCCGCTGGCGGGTTCCCCCCGAGAAGCTGAACGTGAAGCGGGGGCCGATGTCGGCGCCGCCCACCGTCCCGAGAAGCAGGGGGGAGACCTGGAACCCCATGCCGACGAACTTGGTGCCGCCGTGGCTGCCGCTGCCCTCGGCGGGGTTGGCCTCCCCGGCCTCGTCCACCAGCTTCAGGTCCGTGGAGTTCGAGCCCTCCCTCGGCTGGGTGGGCGCGTGGTGGAAACCCTCGTGGGAGGAGTTCAGCCGCAGTGTCGCCTGCCATGTGGAGCCGTCCGCTCCGTTGACCGTCGTGGAGAACCCCTCCGGCTGGAAGAACACGCCCGTCTGCTCGCGCACCTGGGCGTCGATTCGCTCCCTGACCGTGTCGCGCACCGTGGCGTCGACGTGTCCGGCGTCGTTGGTGAGGGTGTCGTCCACGAACGAACGCAGGTGCTCGGTGTGGACCATGCTGGAGTTGACCAGGTTGGACGTCAGCAGGTAGCCGAGGTCGTAGGAGGTGTCCGTCCGCTCCGGCCGCACGGAACCCGGGTAGTTCCGGGGCGGCGGCTCCTCGCGTCGCCGGGTGTCGCCGGTGCCGGTCTGCGGGCGATCCGTCTCCGTGCCGACGGTGGTGGTGTTGGTGTTCTCCTGCGGGGGCGGTGGGGGTGCGTGTTCCGTGTCTGTGGCGTCCACCGTCTCGACGGGTGCTGCGGTGGTGTCGTGCTCGTGCTGTGGGGGCGGGGGCGTGCGTTCTGTGTTCTCGGTGTGCGTGGTGTCTGTGGTGGTGTCGGTGTTCTCCTGCGGGGACGGCGGGGATGCGTGTTCCGTGTCTGTGGTGTCGGTGTCGACGGGCCGCGCCGACGGCTCCTGTTCGGTGCCGTCGTTCTCGGCCGGTGCGGGTGCGGGTGCGGGAGGCGGAGGAGGCGCGCCCTCCTCGTGTTCTCCGCTTCTGGTCCGCGCCTCCTCCGCGGGCACGCGCGTCTCGGCCGCGGGCGGCGCGGGCGGGCGCACCGCCTCCTCCGGCGTCTCTCCGGTTTCGGTGGTCAGCGGGTCCGGTGGTGTCGCCTGTTCCCGCGAAACGCCGGTCTCGGCAGGAGCGGCCTCGGTGGTCTCGTCGTCCGTGTTCGGCTCGGGCGCCGACCGGGCCGGAACCGGCCGCGGGGACGGTCCGGCTTCGGGGTCGGAGGACTCCTCCCCGGTCGCCGGTGCGCTCCGGACCGGCGGGGACTGCGTGTTGAGGGCGCCGCTGAACGCGTCCAGGAGCGAGTCCGCCGCGGGGTGCGCCCCCGGCTCCCGCTCCGTCCGGTCGCTCGGGGATGCGCCGGTCGCAGGACCGGGCGCCTCCGCCAGATCCGGCTCCGGGCCGTCGGTGTCGGTCAGTCCCAGGCCGTGGGCGAGGGAGTCGGGGTCGGCGCCGCTCGTCCCGGTGCCGTCCCCGTCCGGGTCCCGTACCTCTCCGGCGATGTCGGTCACGGCGAAGGCGAAGAAGTTGTTGGAGCCGGCCGGGCCGGAGAGCCCCATCGCGTTCATACGCGTGTTCAGTCTCATGCGCGCCGCGGAGTCGGGAGGGGTCAGGTCGGCGATGGACCGCGCCCGGTCGAGGGCGGCCGCCGTCGCGGCGGCGTCGCCGCGGGCCGCGACCGCGTCGCTGAGCGCGATACCGACGGCGATGCTCGCGGCCACGTTGACGGTGCGGGTGAGGCTCTCGTGCCGGTCGGCCGCGTCCTCGGCGGCCGTGATCGCGGTGCGGGGATGGGTGTTTGCCCTCTCGGCGGCCGCGCGGGCCTCCCCGACCCGGGTCCCGGTATCGTGCCCGGTGGTCCGTGCGGTGCGGGCGGCGGTGTCGGCGGCGTCGTAGGCGATGTGGGAGGCGCGTTCGGCGTCGTCGCGCGCGGTGTCGGCGTCCGAGACCCGTGTGAGGGCCGTGTCGCGCTCCCGTGCGGCGTCGGTGATCCGGTCCGGATCCTCGGGGTCCACCTCGGGCGGCTCGGGGACCGCGTCCCGGGCCGCGGCCGCGTCGGCGGCACCGCGCGCGGCGACGCTCTCCGCGGCGGCGGCCAGGTCCGCGGCCAGGGCGACCGTGGCCGTGACCGCCTCCGGGGCGGTGTCGGCGATCTCCCAGGCCCGGTCCGCCAGCTGCTCGGCCGCCTCCCGCAACTGTTCGAGGCGGCCGATCGTCGCGGTCCGGCCGGAGCCGTCGGCATCCCGCAGAGCGGAGGCCAGGTCCGCGGTGAAGTGTTCCGCCGCCTCGCGTATCCCGGCCAGGGCTGCTGCCGTGTCGTCCGCGTCCAGGGCCTGGTCGATGCGGTCCAGTACCTCGCCCGTCCAGGCCGGGGCCGTGGCGGGCCCGGCCTCGTGCGCGGGGGGCAGGATCTGGGCGTGGAAGAGGTAACCGCGCCCCCAGGGTTCGACCGCGGTGATCTGGTAGCGGGTCCCCCGGGTGAGGATCACCTCGCGCTCGCGGGGATGTTGGCTCCGGTCGCCGACCCACAGCCCTCGGGAGCCTTGCGGCACGGTCAGCCGCATCAGGTCGATGGGGGAGCCGCCCGCCGCGGACGGAACGGTACCGAGGGAGATCGAGAAGTACCCCTGTTCCACGTGCGTGGTCCCAGCGAGGGTGCGGGGGTCGGTGCTGCCCTCGCCCAGCAGGTGCCGGTGCTGGTACATGCCGTGCACGGCTTCGAAACCCTCAGGGAAGGGTCGGTCGGTGGCGCGGTCCAGGCGCCGGAGCAACGCCAGGACCTGCGAGGCGTCGGGGAAGTGCGCCGGTTCCCCGCCCAGGGCGAGGGATTCGGTGATCTCGCCCGCGCGTCCGGAGCGCTCGCGCAGGTTCTCCAGCGCCGCCTCCGGGTACGGGTTGTCGAGGACGCCTCGCACGATCCGCTCCTGCTCGGGGCTCAGTCCGCCCCGCTTTGCGGCTTCCTCCAGCCGTGCCAGGTCGGGCCATTGGCCGCCGCCGATCTCGTGGACCTGCCATCCGGGGTGGGATCGGCTCTCGTCCCGGATCCGGTCCAGTTCGGCCTGCACGGTGGCCTCGTTCAACGGGTGCAGACGCGCGAAGCGGTTCAGCCAGGGGGAGCGGGTGTAGGCGGAGACCGCGTCCTGGGTCGGGGTGGGGAGCGCGTCGAAGGTGTGGGGGTTGTAGCCGGGGTCGTGCAGGAGGTCGCCGTAGCGGTCGGCTTCGGCACCGGTCGGCAGCCGGCGGATCGTCCCGGACCCGGGCCCGGACGCGGCGGGGGCGTTGTTGTCCGTCGCTGTCCGGCCCGGCGTCGACGACTCCCCGGACCGTCCTTCCGAGACCGGTGCGCCTCCGTCGCCGTCCACCAGCGCCGTGTTGACGGTCGTCACCGTGTCCGGTGCGCCGTAGGGAGAGGGGCCCCGGTCCGCGGGGTCCTGCGTCGCGTAGCGGACGTAGTCCGTCGTGAGCTGCCCGCCGGGCTGCCAGAGCCGGGCGCGGACCGGGTCGTGGCGGTCCCGGAGTTGGCGGTCGATGCCGCGGGCCAGGACCTCGGCGTCCTGGACGCGTTCGGGAGGGACGGACTCGCCGCTCAGCGGGACGCGCCTGTCGGACGGGTCGGAGACGACGTACACCAGTGCCTGCGCCAGCGCGCGCGCCTCGCGGATGGAGCGGTTCTCCGGGGCCGGGCCGTCGACCGGTCGCAGCAGCCTCCAGAACTCGGCTCCCAGCGTCCGCGCCCTGGGGATGTCCTTGTCCGCGAGGGCCCGGGTGAGTTCGGGCAGGCGGTCCAGGACCGACGCGGCGCGGGCGTCGGCCCCCGGGTCGATCCCGGAAGCGGTGGGGTCGGTGCGCGTCTCTTGGGGGCTGTCGGAACCGCTGTCCGCCGCGCGGTCGGGTCCGGATGCGGGTGGTGCCGGGTCGGGTCCGGAGGCGGGCGGTACCGAAGACGCGTCCGCGCTCCGCGTGGGGACCGGCCTGCCCTCGGTCGTGTCGGACGCCGTGACCTCGGCGGCGGGCGGGGCGTCCCCGACGCCCGGTACCGGCGCCCCGCTGTTCTCCGTCGGCGGGGCTGCGGTCTCCCAGCTGTCGGCCATGGCTGGGGGCTCCACGGCGGCGGGAGAGGGCGAGCCGTTCCGCTCCGGACCGACCTCCCTGCCGGGGAGCGGCTTCGGACGGGACCGCGGCGTCTCCTGACCCTGCGGGACACCGTCCGTGTTCCGGGACAGGGCCGCCCCGGACGTCTCGCCCTCTCCTACGGGGGCGTCCTTGCGGCTCTTCTCGCCGTCCTGATCCTGGCCGTCCGCCTCCTCGGCGGGGGCCTCCCCGTGGCCGGACCCGGTGCCGTCGTCCTTGCGTTCGCTGTCCTCGTCGCGCTCGTCGCGCTCGTCGCGCTCGTCGGACTGTTCCGTGTCGCGCTCGGCACGGGGGTGCTCGGTGTTCTCCGTGTCCTGAGGGGGTCCGTTCTCGGACGTGGGACCGGTGTCGTGCTGGCCGTCGCCGGTTTCGGTGACGGTCGGCGGAGGCGGTGCGCTCTCCGTCCTGAGGTCGGTGTCGTGCTGGCCGTCGCCGGTTTCGGTGACGGGTGGCGTAGACGGCGGGACGTCCTCCGATGTGGTCCGCTGCTCAGCTGTGGGTGCGGTATCCGGTTGTGACGTGCTCTCTGCGGTGTGCGCACCGTCACCGATTGATCGCTGGGGGGAGGAGTCCGGTGTGCGGTTGTCGTTGGTGCGTTGGGGCGAACGTTCGCCGCTGCCGCCCTGCTCCTGGCCCTCCTGTCCGTCGGTGGACTCCTCCTCGTGGACGGAATCGGCGTCGTCGGCGCGTTCGCCGTCCTTGCCCTCCTCGCCGTCGGATCCGTCGCCCTTCTCCTCCCCGGAGCGGTCTCCGTCGCCCCGGTTCCCGCCGTCTCCGGAGCGGTCGCCGCTCTCGCCGTCGGATCCGTCGCCGCTCTCGTCGCCGGACCGGTCCCTGCCGTCGCCGGACCGATCCCTCTCGCCGTCCCGGGAGCGGTCGTCGTCGCGGGAGGTGTCCTCGTCGCGGTCCTCGGGCTGTTCGCCACCGCGTTCGGACGGGCTGTGTCCGGTGTCCTCCGTGTCCTGGGGCGGCCCGCTCTCGGTCACGGGAGACGGGGGCAGCGGGATGTCGGCCGGGGCGGGCGCATCGGATGCGGTCGGGGCGTGGGGGGTCGCCCGCTGTTCGTCCGTCGAGCCGCGGGGGTCGTCCTGCCCGGTGGTCTCGGTCTCCGGTGCGGGCGGGGGGCCTGTCGCGACGGTCTGGAGGTCGTCGCCGGTCGTCTGTCGCGCGGCGGTGTCCGTGGTGCGGGTGTCGTCGGTGCGCTGGGGTGAGCGTTCACCGCTGTTGCGTTCGGTGGGGGTGGAGCGCTGGCCGGTGTCGGAGGTCGGGTTCTGTGGTGCGGGTGCGGGTGGTGGGGTTGCCTGGCCGACGGGGGGCGCCACGGCGACGGGAGGGATGTTGTGCTGCTGCTCCTGTTCGGGAACGGAGCGGTCGGTCGGGGCCGCGGTGTCGCGGTTGCCGGTGTTCCCCGTGTCCGGTGTGACCTGGTCGGTTCCGGGGGGCGCGGCCGTCATCGGGTTGTCGGGGACGATGGCGTTGAGGAAGTCGACGCTCAGGGGGCCGTCGTTCGTGCCCGGCAGGAAGGGGTCGTCGGACTTGGGGTTGAAGGGCCCCAGGTTCAGCGGGTCGTCGCGCAGCCCGGGGACGGAGGGCGCGTCGGGGTCGGGTTTCCTGTCCGGTTTCTCGGTGGTGGTGTCCTGTTGGGGGGCGACCTCGTCGGTGTCGAACAGCGAGGCCTCGTCGTCGCTGTCGTAGGGGGAGGAGCTCTCGTCCCGGTCGAAGACGGACGATGCGTCGCTGTCGTAGTCGGAGTCGCTGTCGTACAGGGACTCCGTGTCCGTGTGCCTTTCTGGCGGGGGAGTGGTGCGGCCGTTCGTCTGGTTGTCGGTGTTGTTGGTTTCGGTCTGGGTTTGGGGCGGTGGGGCTGTGGTGTCGGGTGTGTTCTTGTCGCTGAACAGGTCGATGCCGTTGAGGATGCCGTCTGTGGCGCCCTGTTGGATGCCCGCCTGGGAGGCGCCGGATGTGGCGGACCAGACCGAGGCCTCCCAGCCGCGTCCGTCGGCCATGCTGCCCAGGCCCTCGCCGAGGTAGCCCTCCAGCGCTCCGCTGCCGATGCTGCCGCCGACCTGTTGGGCGTAGGCACCGGTGGTGGAGAAGTAGTCGTTGAGGGGTTTTTGCAGGTTGACGGGGACGTCGGCGAGGTGGTCGCGCATGTGTGGGGGCAGGCGGTCGCCGATGGTGTCCCGTAGGTGCTGGCTCAGGTTGGGATCGGTCCAGTTGCGGGTGAGGGTGTCGGCGTAGTCGCGTCCGAGGTCGCGTGCGGCGGTGTCGCCGAGGTGGTCGCCGAAGTTGCGGGCGAAGAGGTCGGCGAAGTCGTTGCGTGCTGTGGCGGCTTTGGCGGCGTTGTCGAAGGCGCCCGCGCCGATGGGGCTGG
>NZ_VWVS01000032.1:0-48838 GCF_008638355.1 Nocardiopsis deserti
GGTCGCGGTGCGCGATCGACTCGGTGAACATGCGGGCCCTCAAAGGGGGGACCTGACAGGTCCCAATCCTGTCGATCGGGGCAAGAAGGGGTCGAAGATCCACTTGATCACCGACCGGTCTGGTCTGCCCCTGTCCATGGCGATCTCGGGGGCCAACACCCACGACAGCCAGGCCCTGCAACCCCTGGTGGAGGGGATCCCACCGATCCGCTCCCGCCGCGGCCCCCGACGGCGCAAACCGGCCAAGCTGCACGGCGACAAGGGCTACGACTACACCCACCTGCGCCGCTGGCTCCGCCAGCGGGGGATCGTCCACCGCCTGGCCCGCAAAGGGGTGGAGTCCTCACAGCGGCTGGGCAGGCACCGGTGGCAGGTGGAGCGCACCATGGCCTGGCTGGCCGGATGCCGTCGCCTGCACCGCCGCTACGAGCGCAAGGCCGACCACTTCCTGGCCTTCGCGGGCATCGCCTGCACACTCATTTGCTACCGCAGACTCACCAAATGAGATGAGCTCTAAAGGGTTGATCAGGTCGGTGTTCAAGACCAAGTACAGACCTTTGTGGTCGGAGCCAGGGATGTCGACCTGAGTCTGGCCGATCACGGCGGGCACCAAACCTTCGGTGACCCATGCCTGGTCCACACGCCATCTACCGCGGCCGGTGGGAGTGGGCACGTCGGTGCGCCCGGTGCCATCAGCGATGATGTGCGCGGTGTCGGTCCACCGAGAGGCTGGGATACGTCCCGATTCGGCACCAGCGCGCCTGGATGGCCTCTCCACCGTCCGGACAGATTGGCGGCAGGCAGGCTCTCCGGATCGGGACTTGCGTTGACGGGTCCAGAAGGTGTTCGAGCTGGGCCTGGTTGAGACCACCGATGACCACGTTGCTCTCGCCTTCACCGTTGGGACTGCGGTAACGGCGGACACCTCCAGGAGACCCGCTGTGTTTGCTGTAGGGCCAGCACATCGCTGCCCGGGCACCAGGTCGCGTATCAGCCAGCCGTGGGACTTCAGCGGCTGTCGTCGGTGCTGTCGGAGACGAGTAGAGCGCCGTGCGCACGTTCACCGACAGAATCCTCAGGCGCACAGGGGCGAACTTGCCTGTAGTGCGGTCGTGAGCAGCCGATGGTCACTGACCACCGGTCCTCGGGGCAGGTGGACCGCTGCCTCCTCAGGCAGCGCGGTCCCGGCCAGCTCCGGACTGAGCAGGGCGTGGTCGATGACCATTCCTCCGCCCAAGTCGATGCCGTCATTGACCGTGGCGGGGAAGAGCTCGGTGGGGCGGCCGCGCAGCTCTCATGCGACCTCGACCGCGGTATGCCACCCAATACCTCCCACTCGAGCTCTGGTGGCGGGTCCCAGGTACCGAGTAGGTGATCCAGGGGTGCGGTATGTGCCACCCACGGACCCGACGGCCCGTTGGGCTGCCACCCCTTGTGATGGCGCTGGTGAATCGGCATCTGGCTGAAGTCGGTGAACGGCCACAGGGCAGAGTCTCCGCTGGGGGAGCAGTTGAAGTCCCCGGCGGGAATGGCGAACCTCTCGGGCCCCAGTAGTCCAGAGGCGGTCAGGGCGGAGTGCAGCCGATCAGTGCGGTCCCACGGGTGCCAGTGGACGGCCATGACGGGGAGCGAGCTGTCCCACCAGGCGGTTTCGAAGATCGCTCGGTTCCACACATCGGAGTTGTTCGGGGTGCAGGTGCTCGACCATCTGCTTCCACCGCTCGTCCGGGATACGAGTGACGCAGTCCCGTCCTTCGAGCAGTGCCTCCCACAGGTCAGTGGGGGTGGTGATGCCGCCGGGGAGGCGGCATCCCATGCCGATGATCGCCACGGGTTCACGGTTGGTGGTGGTCATCGGCGCGGCCCCTTGGCCACCCACACCCCGGCCGCTCCCATGACGCTCACCTGCACGTCGGTGAAGTGCAGACTCAGCATGTGCCGGAGTTCCACGAACCGGTCACCGTGGTTGTTGAACACGGTCGGCTCGGCCCTGTTGTAGAAGCGCTGCAACCGGCGGGCGAGCCAGTTGTTGTGGGTGAAGGGATCTTCCACGCCGAGCAGGGTGGAGCCGATGAACACCCCGCCGGGTGCCAGAACCCGGGCGACCTCGGAGAAGGGCGTGTGCTTGGCGAACAGCGAGGCGCCCTCGACGCAGTGCAGTACATGGAACATCGCCACCGACCCCACCGCCTCGTCCGCCAGCGGCCACGGACGAACGAGGACATCGTGCTGATGGGCGCTCACCTGGGCGCGCTCGCCCAGCAAGCGCGCGCACCGTTCCAACGGTGCCGCGTGCAGGTCCAGGAGGTGGATCTGGCGCAGACGCGGTGAGAGCGGCATACCGTCCGGGCCGACGGGGTCGGGGGCGTTGACCTGGAAGTGGCCGTCGGCCGGGCCGACTTCCAGGTGCGAGGCGGCCAGGTGGCGGGCGTAGAGAGCCGCGATCGCGGTGTTGTCGACCTTCCACGCGAACCGGTGGGACAGCCTTACGACCAGGTGGTGGTACCGCTGGAGGTTGCGGTGGCTGTACAGCTTCGGGTTGGGGGTGGATCTCGGAGGGGAGGCGTTTTCGGGCATGGTGAAGCAGGTCCTTCGTGCCGGGGGTGAGGGAAAGGGGTCAGGGCGAGAGGAAGCGGGCGGGAGGATGCAGGATGCCACCGTGGCCCTGTCTTGGGGGACATCGACTCCTGCTTCCGGTATTTCTCGCAGGTGGAGGTGCTGCTGGTCGACGGTTATCTCGGCCTGCGACGTGATCACTCCGGGAAGGCCGTCTCTCCACCCCGTAAGCCGAACAAGAGTGCTCTGGCCGATGTTCATGAGCGGTGAAAGCGCCATCTTCATGCGCATCCCTCCGATCAGATCAAGGTTGAGCGCGCCCTGGCCGAAGGCGAACGCTGGGAGCAACTGGTGCGCTGGACCCACCGGTACGAGAACCTCCCGGCCACCTGTCAGGTCATCGTCGGATCGGTCTTCGACCGCGCCGTGAACGTCTGACAAGCACGGCGAACGGGGTTATCGCACCTCACCCGCTGTCACGCACCAACTCGTTAGACCCAAGGTTGCTGAGCTGGACGACGTAACCTCGCCGCCAGGGCTCCCGCCTCACTGGGAGCGCCAGCCTTGCCGCGGTTCTGCTCAACGATGCCTGAATGCTGCCTCTGCTCACTGTTCCGTGTGATCACTAGTGAATGTCAGGGCGCTTCGCAGAGGCCCTCTACTACGACAGACCCCGACTTCGCCAGGGGCGAATGGCACGGGGAGAAAATTTTCTCTGGTCCGATAGTTTCCGTGGTGATATGGGAAGGATGGCACAGCACCGCATAGGTCGAGTGCTGGTCGGCCTGTCTGGTCTGGTCGGAGCGGTGTCGCTGCCGCCCATGTGAGTGGTGCATGAAGAAGACATGAAATTCTCACTTGTCAGCCCTCAACCCCTGCCGTAGGGTTTCGTCTGGTTCGGGCGTAAGGGTCACAGGTGAAAAGAGGGGTCGGTAAAGTGTCAGAATACGATGCTTACTGCACGGCTGACCAATTTTACTACGACCTTCCTCCTTCGCCTTTTTCTGCGGATGACTCCTCAGGCCTTTTCTCCGTGCTCAGGGGAGGAGGGGCGCCTGCCGGGTGGATTCGCGTGGACGGCGACGACTGGGTCAACTTCTTCCCTGAGGTCCACAACATCCCCATGCAGGGTTGGAAGATCCATGTCTCGGCCCGACTGGAAAACGCCGAAGACATCTCCTCGCGAGTGTGGGATTACTGTGTCCGCGAAGGAATTGCCTTCAAACTGACTCCTGGTCTGGGCAGGTTCCGCAGTAAAAACGTGAAATACGCTCCCCGTGTGGCGAGCGGAAAGCTTTTCACGATCTACCCGACCAACGAAGAGCAGCTGCACACGACCCTCAAGGAGTTGGGTGAGGAGCTCCGCGGGGAGCAGGGCCCTTACATCCTCAGCGATGTGCGTTGGGAGGACGGGCCGCTCTACACGCGTTACGGAGCTTTCGCCAAGCGGCTCTCCGATGACGGCAAGGGCAACGGACGCATATCCATCGAAAATCCGGACGGCCAGTTGGAGCCGGACCCCAGAGACGTCGTCTTCTCTCCTCCGGATTGGGTCGAGCCGCCTGATTTTCTGCGACCCCACATCGAGCGCCACCGGCGGCCCATCAATGATGGATTCCCTTACCAGGTTACGGAGGCCGTCCACTTCTCCAACGGCGGAGGGGTGTACAAGGCCACCGACCGCCGAAGCGGCCGAACCGTCATTCTCAAGGAGGCACGTCCTTTCGCGGGCGTGGACAACAGCGGAGACGACGCCATCACCCGACTGAGGCGTGAGCGGGACATGCTCCAGTACCTGGCTGAGGTTCCCGAGGTGCCGGAGTGCCTCGGCTACCATGTGGTCGGCGACCACGAGTTTCTGGTCCAGGAATACATCAAAGGAATATCCCTCTATTCCGAAGGTGTGAAGAGAAACCCTCTGACCAGGAAACTCCACCCCACGTTCGAGCAGTTGCACGATTACTCATCATGGGCTCTGGAAACCTGGGAGAAGGTCGCCTCAGCGATCCGCAAGGTACATGATCGCGGAATCATCTTTGGTGACCTGCACCCCAATAACATCATGATCACCGAGGACGAGCACATCTGGCTGATCGACTGGGAAGTCGCCTCGTTCCACAGCGATGACAGGCGTCCTCCCATCGGCAACCCGGGATTCATGGCTCCCGAGGACCGCCACGGATTCCAGATCGACGCCTACGCGCTGGCGCTCATGAAGCTGGCGCTCTTCGCCCCCATCACCACGCTCAGCAGGCTCTCCCCGGCGAAGGTCTGGCACGTGGCCGAGTTGGTCAGCCAGGCTTACGGGCTGGGCTCCGACGCTTTCACCACCGAACTCAACTCCGTCGCCGACAGCAGCGAAGCGGCCTTGGCGCACGCGCGGAGCTTCGCCCCCGACGAGATGGCCCAGCAGTCCGGTACCTGGGCCGCCGTCCGCGCCGATATCGCTGAGGCCATTCTGGAGACCGCGACTCCCGACCGAGGCGACCGGCTCTTCCCCGGGGACATCGCCCAGTTCACCTCCGCCCACGGTGGGCTCGGCTTCGCCCACGGCGCCGCCGGAGTGCTCTGGTCGCTCCACCAGACGCAGGCGGTCCGCTGTCCCGAGGGCGAACAGTGGCTGCGTGAGCGTGCGATGGCCGAACGCGACGGTGCGGCGCGAGGTTTCTACGAAGGCGACCACGGCATCGCTTACGCGCTCCACTCCCTCGGATACACGAACGAAGCGACAGAACTCCTCGAACGCGTTCACCGCAAGGGCCAAGACCGTATCTCCATCGACCTGCGCAAAGGCGCGGCAGGAATCGGCCTCAACTGGTTGCACTTTTACACCGCCACCGGAGACGAGCGCTACCTGCAGCGAGCGGTACGCACGGCCCAGGAGTTGGGCCCTCGGCTGTCCACGGTCCCAGTCCACGATTCCTACAGTTCGGCGCGTTCCCCCGGCGGCCTCATCGACGGGTTTTCCGGGGCCGCCCTCTTCCTCATCCACATGTACGAGGTCACCGGAGACAAGGACTACCTGGACACGGCCGCCGAGGCCCTCCGACTCGACCTGGACAAATGCGACAACGACCCCGACGGTTCGCTTCTGCTCAAGGACGAGTTCCGGGTACTGCCCTACCTTTCTTCCGGAAGCGCCGGCATCGGTCTGGTACTGCGCCGCTACCTCGAGCACGTGCACGCCCCGGACCAAAGCAGCCAGGTCACGGCGATCGCCAAAGCGGTGAGCAGCAAGTTCTGCGTCTTCTCCGGGTTGTTCGACGGCCGGGCAGGCCTCATTCTGGCGGCGACGGGTCTTTACGACCACCGAGACGCGGATTTCCGCGCTCGCGTGGCCGATCAGGTACAAGGGCTCAACTGGCACGTCCTACACAAGAACGGTCGCCGGGTTTTCCCCGGAGACCAACTCATGAAGCTCTCATCCGATCTGGCCACCGGGTCTGCGGGAGTCCTGCTCGCCCTGGGAGCCGCCGACCAGGCGGTCAACGAGCGCTCGGAGCAGCCCGCGGCCGTGGTCGGCCTCCCCTTTCTCTCATCGCGATGACGTGACCATGTCACGGAACCGCGATGAGGATGCCATATCCATTATCTGAAAGAAGAGAGAAAACATGTCGCTCTACGACCTTCAGGGACTCGCTGCCAGCAGCGACAACGAGCTGCTGCACAGCGGCGGCAGCTTCGGATGCTCCTACCAGTCGCACATCGACACCACCTGCAACAGCAGCGTGTCCATCGCCTGCGACCCGTTGTAGACCGTCAGCACTGACTGAACCTGTGTGACGAACAGCTGCCGGTGGTCCGCCTCAAAGCACGTGAGGCGGACCACCGGCAAGCCGTGTTTCAATCTACCCCTGCGAAAAGGGAACCTTCATGCATGCGACTCCGGCATGGCTGGGATGGCGATCGGTACGCCACCGGCCAGGAACCGTTCTGGGAGCGGCGATCGTCCTGACCATCGCGGCGACGCTCGTGAGCGCGTTCGCCTTCATCTACTACTCCGCGGACCGGCAGGTCCCCACGGTCGAACGGTATGCCGGAGCTCCGGTCGTGGTGGCCTCGGACTACCCCCTCAGCGAGGTTCCCACGGCGCTGACCGATGAGATCGAGCAGCTGCCCCAATCGGCCGAGACGGTCGCAGAGGTGAATTTTCCCGCTGCGGTACTGTCCCCGCAGGGGCAGGCGCTTCTTGTGCCCGGAACCCAGAACAGCTTCGGACACGGCTGGGGCAGCGCACCGTTGACCCCCTTCGCCATGGTCGAGGGCGAACCACCGCAGGCGGACACCGACGCCGTTCTCGACCAGACCCTGGCCGAGACCGCGGACGTCCAGGTGGGAGACCAGGTCAGTGTCCTGGCCCTGGGCAAGATCTCCCAGTACCGGGTGTCGGGGATCGCGGCCCCGGCGGAGGGCGCCTCCTGGCGTTATCAGTCCGCCCTCTTCTTCACGGACCAACACGCCCGGGAACTGTGGGAACTCGCTCCAGACCGTGCCAGCGCGATCGGCGTCATGCCGGCCGAGGGAGTCACCCCGCGGGCTCTCCAGGACGCGGTCAGTGAAGTCCTCCGGGACGCGGACGGTGGCCAGTATCGCGCGCTCGCCGGTGCCGAACGCGGGGAGGCCGAACAGAACATCTCCGCCGAGGCGGACCAGGCAGCGGCCTCTTCCATCTTCCTGCTGCTGGTGTGGACCGCCGTGGTCTCCACCGGCGTGGTCGCCGGTGCCATCGGCTTGGCCGTGCGCGGACGCGGCCGGGAGATCGCCGTCCTGCGCGCGGTGGGCGCCGCCCCGCGGCAAGTACGGCTCATGGTCGCCGGGGAGGCCCTGGTGCTCTCCCTTGTGGCCCTGCTCCTGGGGCTCCCCCTGGGAGCCCTGATAGCTGAAGGGCTGGCTACGGGCGGCCTCAGCCTGGGCGGTGGCTTCAGCCCGGCTTACCGTGTCCATGTCACGCTGCCGGCGATCCTGGTCGCGGTGTTGTTCGTCCTGGCCTCGGCGCAGGTCTCGGGAGTGATCGCCGCACGGTATGCCCTACGGATCCGTCCTTCCGAAGCCCTGGCCGAATCCACCACCGAAGGCCGTGAGCTGGGCCGCGGCCGTATCGTCGCCGGCCTCATCGCTCTGGCGGGTTCACTCGTCGGAGCCTTCGCCCTGGCACTCCTCTCCTTGGAGGGCACCGCAGGAGACCTGGCCAGCACGGCCACGGTGCTCCTGGGTGTGGCCGGGGCGGGTCTGTTGGCACCCTGGTTGTTGAGGGGGACCACACGCCTCATGCGTCGCCTGGCGGGTGGGCTCCGGCGCAGGAGGCCTGGGCTCGCGGTGGCGAACGTGGCCTTCTACCACCGCAGGTTCGCGAGTGTGGCCGGTTCGCTCCTCCTGGGGCTGACACTGGCCGGCGCGGCCGGAGCCCTGCAGCTGTACAACAACTGGCTTGCCGGTGACCGCGGAGTTGAGGCCTTCTCCTCCGACCTCATGGTGGTCGCCGCCCCCAGGGACGGCTTCGGCGCAACCTCCCTCACCGCGGTTTCCGACCTTCCCGGTGTCGCGGCCGCGATGTCGTACGCGGACCTACCGGTGGAGGCGGGAACCGCGTCTTCGGCTCCGGAGCAGATGACGGCGACCGTGATCACACACGACGCCGACGCGGCCGTCGACCTGGGATTGATCGAGGGCGAGTTCTCCCCCGAAGACCCGCAGGCGGCCATGGTGAGCATCTACTTCGCCCAAGCCAACGGCCTGGGGCTGGGCGACACCGTGACGTTGCACGGCCCGGATCCCGACCTCTCCCGGGAACTGAGCGTGTCGGGAATCTACACGGGAGGCTTCCTGGGACGGCAGGCCACGTTGGGTCCTGCCGCCGCAGAGAGCATCGGCATCGGTCCGGTGTGGTCGGCAACCCTGCACCTGGCGCTCGAGGACACGGCTCAGATGTCTACCGTGCGAGACCGACTGGAGGAGATCTTTCCCGCGCAGTCCTCGTCCGACCTCTTCCAGATCCATGACCAGGACAGCATCCGGGACTACTCCATACAGATGTGGGCCCAGCAGAACGCCTTCGGCTCCAACGCCGTGATCCTGATCGCCGTGTTCCTCGCCCTGGGAGCGGCGAACTCGATCAGCGTCGCCCAGTTCGACCGCAAACGCGAGTTCTCGAGTATGCGGTTCCTGGGAATCACCTGGTCGCAGACCTTCAGAACGGTGTCCTCGGAAGTGGCTCTCACCGTGGGAGCGATCCTGGCCATGGCGGCGGTCGTGACCGTATGGATCGCCACGCTCCTCGGGCTCGGTTACGGCGGTGACACGCTGGCCGTGATTCCGCATCTGCTGCCCTTCGGACCGGTCCTCGCACTCGGTGCCCTGGCACTGGTGTTCTCCACCTTGGGTGCGCTGGGTGCCGTGCACAGTGTCCGCAGGAGCGGTGAGTGACGTGACGAACAGGTATACGACGCTTCCGAGGTTCCTCAGCGTGTTCTCTTGGAGGATCGCCTTCCAGGTACTCCTGATCCTGGCCAACTCCTCCCTCGTGGTCGTCCCCGCTCTGGTCGGCCAACGACTGATCGACGACGGTGTGCTCCAGCGCGACACAGACTTGGTCTTGTCCTTAGGTGCGGTGCTGGTGGCACTCGCTGCGGCCCAGGCGGTGATCGCCTACGCCGAACGCGTGTTCTCGGCGTCGCTGGGAGAAAGACTGACTCTGAGACTGCGGGAGGATCTCTTCGCGCACCTGCACGAGCAGGCGCTCGGTTTCTTCTCCTACGCCCGCCCCGGGGCGATCGTCTCGCGCCTGCACGGTGACGTGAGCGGTGTGAAGAGGATGGTCGCCTTCACCGTTCCCACAGCCACCGGTGCTGTGGGCACACTGCTCTTCGCGGGGGTCAGCCTGTTGTTCCTGGAGTGGCGGGCCGCGGCCGCCGTTCTGATCCTTGCTCCGGTCATGTACGGTCTGGCGCTGTACTTCGCGCCTCGGGTCCGCGCCGCTTCCCAGCGGGAACTGGACGCTTACGCAGACCTGGACACCTGCGTATCGGAGCAGTTCAGTGCCGGAGGCGCCGAAGCAGTCCGCCTTTACGGGGCCCGTGACCGGATGGCCGCCGACTTCTTCGATCGGGCCTCGCATGTCAGGGAGCACGCTCTGAGCCAGACCAGACTGGGCGCCGCGTTCGGTTCCGGCGCGTCTTTGACGACCGGAGTCATCAGTGCCGCCGTCTACGTCGTCGGTGGCATCCTGGTCGCTTCGCAGAGTATGACCATGGGGACACTGGTCGCGGTGATCGCCATCCTGGGCCGTCTGTACGGCCCCATCACGATGCTCAGCAGCGTCAAGATGGAGATGATCGCGGGCCTGGTGAGTTTCGACCGTGTCCGAGAAGTCATGCTCTTCCGCCCAACCCTCGCGGTCTCGGAGAGTCTTCCACCGGAAGCATCGAGTTCTCCGCCCGCGTGGAACGACTCCTCATCCGTGGTCCTGAACCGTGTCTCCTTCGCCTATCCGCCGCCGCAGAAGCTGGTGGTGCCTTCGCTGGCATCCGAACACGAACTGGCCGAGACCCACCGCGGCAGTGCTCTGCACGAGATCTCCCTGGTCCTGCGAGCAGGGGCCACCGTGGGTCTGGTCGGGCATTCCGGAGCGGGCAAAAGCACCCTGACCCGTCTGCTCACCCGTACCTGGGACGCGGACACAGGCGTGGTGCGGATCGGCGGTACCGACATCCGTGCCCTGTCCTCGCACGCACTCTTCTCCACGGTCGGCATCGTCACCCAGGAGACGTTCCTGTTCAACGACACCATTCGTGCCAACATCACCCTCGCCAGACCCGACGCTTCCGAGGAAGACCTCGTGCGCGTGTGTCGAGCAGCGCAGATCTGGGACACGGTGCGCGCCCTGCCTGAGGGGCTGGACACCATGGTGGGCGACCGAGGCGTGCGTCTGTCCGGGGGAGAACGGCAAAGGATAGCCCTGGCCCGCCTGTTCCTGAAGGCGCCGCCCGTGGTCATCCTCGACGAGGCCACCTCCCACCTGGACAACCAGACGGAGAGAGCCGTCCAAGAGGCCATGTCGGTGGAGTTGGCCGGGTGCGCACGCCTGGTCGTCGCGCACCGCCTGGCCACCGTGCGCGACGCCGACCAGATCGTGGTCATGGCACACGGCCGTATTCGGCAGCGGGGCACCCACACCGAACTCCTGGAGGACGAGGGGCCCTACCGAAGGCTTGTGATGGCACAGGAAACCGTAGAACACCAGGTGTGAGCAACGGCCGATTCCCGGTGCCCTCAACAACCGGACAAAACATGAGAAAGGCGTACGTTATGGCATTGTCAAACGAGGATCCCCGGTATGGCCGGAGTGCAGACGTCCGCCCCCGCGCCGCCGTGCGCGTGGAAGGTCTTTGGAAGGTCTACGGGCAGGAGTCCGTGGAAGTAACGGCGCTACGCGATGTGACGGTTGACCTGCCTGCCGGGTCCTTCACCGCGATCATGGGCCCCTCGGGATCCGGAAAGACCACACTCCTGCAGTGCGCTGCAGGGCTGGCCGAGCCCACGCGGGGAAGTGTCATGCTCAAGGACACCGACATCGCGGGTATGGCGGAACGCCAACTGGCCCTCATACGCAGGGAGAGGATGGGATTCGTCTTCCAGGGGTTCAATCTGCTTCCCGCGCTGACGGGGCGGGAGAACGTGGTACTTCCCCTGCTGCTGGCACGGCGCCCAGTGGACGCCCAATGGCTGGAGGCCATCCTGCGGCGTACCGGCATGAGCGAGCACATCGACCGCTACCCGCACCAGCTCTCAGGCGGACAGCAGCAGCGCGTCGCGCTGTGTCGGGCGTTGATGGCGCGACCTGAGGTCATCTTCGCGGACGAGCCCACCGGTGCTCTCGACACACGCACAGGGGAGGAGATCCTGGCCCTGCTGCGATCCGCCGTGGACGAGTTGGAACAGACCGTGGTTATGGTCACGCACGAGCCGACCGCAGCGTCCTACGCAGACCAGGTCCTCTTCCTCAGGGACGGTCAGATCGTCGGCAGGATGAACCAACCCACCGTCGCCCTGATCACGGAGTACCTCACACGTTCCGAGCGCACGCGATGACCAGCACAACGAACAGACGGAAGTACGCGACTGGCTCGGGATCGTGGTGCCCTCGCCCGTGACACGGGCGCCTGCTGGTCTGGGGCCTCGCGCCAACAGGCCTTGGGCGGGGCGGGACAGGCGGCATACGGTCCTGTCCCGGAAGCAGGATTCGCCGTGCAGGGCACGGGCCTGAGCCGTCCATGTCAGTCAGACCCGAGTCCTGCACGTGTGTGACGGCCACAGGTCCGTACAGGTCCATCGACCCTGGCGCGGCGGAGGGCCGGTGGCGTCGCAGCTACGTCGAGGCCGATCGCACACCTCCACCTGGCCAGATCACGCAGGTGCGCCTACGCGGAGGCGACCCGCTGTGAACCCGGCGGCCGTTCGCGCGTGGCGACACCCCTGTTTGTCGCGCAGACGGCTCTTCGGTGGGCTTGGCGGCCCTAGTGAATCCAACCGTTTTCTCTGGCTATCCTGTAGGCATCTGCCCGATTCCGAGCCCCGAGTTTGACGATGCAGGCGCGCAAGTAGTTGTGGACCGTCCCTTCCGCCAGTGATAATTTTCGGGCCACGGATTTCGCTGGTTCTCCTTTGGATGAAATTTCCAGTATTTGTGTTTCTCGTGCTGTGAGCGGGCCGGAGTCGTGGGCCATGGCGTCGGCTAAGATTTTCGGATCGTAGACCTTCACTCCGGAATTCACGCTGCGAATGGTCTCGGCAAGGTATTCGGGTGAGACATCTTTGCTGATAAATCCCAGAGCTCCGATGCGTAGGGCATGTCGAAGATTGGCCGGTGTGGCGTAGTTGGTGATGAACAACGTCCGGCACTGGGGGAGCGCTGCGGTAAGATCCCCTGCGGCGTCGAAGCCGCTGACGCCGGGAAGTCGTACGTCGAGCACCGCCACATCCGGTTCGGTCTTCTCGGCCATTGGTAGGACGTCCTCGCCTTGATGACACTCGGCCACCACCCTGATGTCGGGAGTGAGGGCGAGTGTCTTCGTCAGCGCCTGGCGTAGGATCACGAGGTCCTCGGCCAGAAGTACCCGGATCACGAGTGCTTGCCATGGGTCGCCATGAAGCTTTTCCGTTTTCCTTTCCAAAGGTGGTGTTCGAGAAGAGAGTATCTCCTGGCTCACGCGCGCGGGATCGCTGAGGCGTTGCTGAAGCGGTGTTCCGATCCTTTGACCAGCGCTTATCCTCCGTGTGCTCCTCCTTGCGCTGCCCCGCCAAGCCAACATGGCTGATAGTGGCCACCCGTAAACATGGAAAAAAGGTTGATCAAATGGTACGGAGTAGATCCATCCTTTCTTTGCGGACATCGGGTGCGCCATGATTTTCCAGGGGTCGGAGACGTTGCACCCGCTGTTGGGAACAAGGCTGAGCGAAGGAGGAGTCCTGTGAAGCTGGACACGTCATTGGACGAACCGTTGGGTAACCGTGGAACGGAGCAGAGCGCGGAGGGCGACCATGTTCGCGCGGTGGCCGCCTTCGTCTCCGTGGTCGCGCTGACTCTGGTGACCGGATGTGTGGTCCTGGCCTGGAACACGGTGGCCGTGGACACCGATGCGCTCCTGTTGGTCCTGTCCACCTGTGGTTTCGCCCTGTTGGCCGGGGTCTACGCCGTGCAGATGCGCCGAGCGGCCTTGGCGCACCGCTACACCGTGTCGTTGTGGCTGCTCGTCCTCCAAGCGACTCTGGCTGTAGCCCTTCTGATGCTTGGAGGGTGGTTGTGGCACGGAGCGACCGGTCTGTTGGCCAGTGCCGCGCTGGTGGTGCTGCCAACACGCCATGGTAGATGGACGGCTGTAGTCATGACCGCGGCCATCGCACCCCTGTCCGCCTTGCTGACCCTGTCATGGGAGCAGTGCGTCCATTGGCTGTGCTGCCACCTCGTGGTCGTGGGAATCATCTGGTCCTTGGTGTGCTTCATCCGTTTCCTGCAGGCCCACACGTGGGCCGTCCAGCGCAGTGAGCGGGCCCGTATTTCGGCAGACATCCACGACATCTTGGGGAGGACCATCGCTGGTATCGCCTTCCAGGGGCAGCTCCTGCACAAGATGAGCTCAGGGCACCCCGAGCTGCAGGAAGAAGTACAGAATCTGTTGTCGTTGACGCGGGGAGCCCGGTCCGAGATACGCTCCGCCGCCACCTCCTCCTGGTCCACGTCCCTGAGGGAGGAGTTCGCGCTGGCACACGCGCTCCTGAGTGATGCCTCCATAGGTGTCGTTGTGGACTTCCACCCCTGTGCCCTGCCCGGCGACGTCGAACAGGCACTGGCACTGAGCTTGCGCGAGGCAGTCACCAACATCCTGGTTCACAGCAAGGCCACCGAGGTCCGGCTCTCCCTCAGCCGAGTCGGTACTACCGTGACCATGAGGACGCACAACAACGGAGCTGCCAGAGGGCCAGTGGACTGGGGCATGGGTTTGAGAGGTATCTCTGAGCGTTGTCAGGCCTTCAGCGGTGAGATGGAAGCGGGCTTCGCAGAGCCCGACGGGTTCTTCCTGGCGTGCCGCATGCAGATCGAATGACTTCCTGGCCAGGTGCTGAGATCTCTTCCTCAGGCCTGCTCGGAGCGGATCTCGGAGGCCTCGGCTGTTTACCGGATCCCTTCCGATCGATCCTCATGGTCACGATGCAGCGCGCTCCCGAAGAAGAAAGCAGTCGACATGTTCTCATCACCAACGCGGACGCCCGGCTCGTCCACTGGTGTGTGACCACGCGGACAAGCCGCGCGAGGTGCTATCCGCGCCAGTCGAGGACCTTGGTCACCACGTAGGGCCTCAGGTTGGCGGAGGTCGCCCCGCACACGGTCCGGCGTTCAAGGCACACCCGGGCCATCGCTACCAGGGCCGCCTGTTGCTTGCCCACCTCCCAGGTCTCGAACGCCAGCCCAGGGCGCACCAAACGCACGTGCAGGCATCGGCCTCCGTCCGCGGCGGAGTGCTCCAGACCGACGACGTAGGTGTTGTGCAGCCGACGCATCGCCATGGCGGGCGGCAGCCGGTAGGTGTACCGGCAGCGCTGCTGACCGACGCCGGACACGTCCGCGCGGGCTTCGAGGGTCACGCACTCCCACAGTCCTCCTCGGCGACGGTGACCGTCGCGTGCCTGGCACGCACCCACCGGTCGAACTCCTCGCCGTCGTTGACCAGGACGCTCTCCACTACGTCCATCAGTCGCCTCCCGTCGTCAACGCCCCGGGAGAGAGGCGGACGGGCACGACCCCGATGACGTAGGTGCGCACCCGACGGGAGCGACGCCGTTTCGCTAGGCCGGGCATCGTCAACAGCTCCGTTCTGTTGGCCGTGCCCCGGACGGCCCACACCGTCGCGGGGCTGACTTGTGTCCAACTGTGGTTTCCGAGGCCCTGAAAACACAGGCCATGCCCATTCAGCGATTAACGTGGATTGCACCGTGTTCGCTTGGAAGAATCTTTGTTTCGCTGGAAGCATGGAGGAACAACACCCGGAGGCGAACGCTCGCTTCGGCCGGGAACTCAGCCGCCGCCGTCGGGCGAGCGGCTACACGCAGGAGCGGTTGGGCAAGCAGGTCGGAGTGAGCCAGGGGCACATCGGCAACATCGAACGCGGCGAACGCTCTCCCGACCTGAAGCTCGTGACCGAACTGGACCAGGTTCTGGCCGCGAACGGGCGACTCGAGAGATTCTGGGGCCAGCTCAGCGGTGACGGCGAACCGGTCTGGCTGGACGACCTGGACCAGGTGGAACGGGACGCCGTGTCCATCATGGAGGTCCAGACGAACCTGTTCCCTTCCGTGCTCCAGGTGGAGAGCTACGCCTACGCCGCGGTGCGCGTGTTCTCCCCGTGGATGACGCCGGACGAGGTCGAGAGCAGCGTCCGGTCGCGCCTCGCCCGAGCTCAGAGGTTCGCCTCCTCCGCCACCGTGTACAGGACGGTGATCGACGCGGCCGTGCTGCGGCGCCGACCGAACGCTGACGCGGAGTGGACCGCCCTGCTGGCGGGAACACAGCACGCCACCTCCTGAGGGGTCAGCCCGACGTTCCGTCGGATGCGTCGGCCGCGAACAGGTCCTTCTCATCAGTCGAAGGCATCTCGCTCCAGACAAGAGTGAGATGCCTTTGCTGGCTCCGGCTGTGGAGATGGTGAAAGCGGGTTCACGGATGGATCCGATTCGGAAGCGTGTCTCCCACCGTGCTGCCCGGAAACGACTCAGGCCGGAGCGTGTGCTCCGGCCTGGGAAGATGGTGGGCGATACAGGATTCGAACCTGTGACCTCTACCGTGTCAAGGTAGTTCCGGCTCCGCAGCGACCTGCGCCGATGAGCATCCACCCAGGTCGGAGGGTTTCGTTGAGGGATCTTCGCGGTGGTTGGAAGCCGTTGGGAGAGGTTCGCGTCTCCCAGAAACCTCCCAGTGCGGGGTGGGAGACGGGCGTCTCCCACCCCGCCCGGTAGAGCGTTTTCGGCCCTGTGAAGGTTCCTCGGTCACCGGGAAAGGGTGATCGGGATGGAGTCCTCCCGCTGGTCACGATGGGTCACCATCGCGGCCGTGCTGCTGCTCGCGGGTATCGCCGCGGTGGTGTCCTACTCGCACATGTACGAACTCGCCCTGCGCCACGGGGAACCGGAGTGGCGCGCGGCCCTGTTCCCGCTGTCGGTGGACGGCATGATCGTCGGCGCCTCTATGACGCTGCTGAGCGATGCCCGCCACGGCCGCAAGGGCAGCCTCCTGCCCTGGACGCTGCTGATCGTCGGCTCCGGCGCGTCCCTGGCGGCCAACGTCGCGGTCGCCGACCCCACGATGTGGTCGCGGATCATCCACGCCTGGCCGAGCTTCGCGCTCATCGGTGCGTACGAGCTGCTCATGCGCGAGTTCCGCACAACGGCGAAGAGCGTACGCACTGCGTCCGCAGATGATGGACAGACTCGCTCTTCAGCTTCTGAGGTCACGACTCCTGAAGGCCACACCCCCGGCGTGTCGGCTACCTCGGGAAGCACTGACCTGCAAGTCGTGCACCGTAGGGACGCCGTGGACACCACGGAAGCTGCCCTATCACCGTTTCAAGACCGAGCTTGGCGATGGGCATTGGAACAGCAGCGAGAGACAGGAGAGTTGCCGAGCGGTCGAGAGATCGCGGCCCACTTCGACCGTAAGGAACGTTGGGGGAGGCTGGTCAAGCAGCGAGGACTGCGAGGAAGAGGCCTCCTCGCCCAAGCCGGATGAGAACCCTTCCCCGGCCTGGTGGAGATCCGCCGCATGAAACGAGGTTTCTCAGCACGTCGCAAAGTCGTGCTTTGGGAACCACCGGGTAGCTGTTCATCTGCTAGTACTCCAGTGCGGTTTCGTGCTCTACCCAGCGGATTTGTCGGCGGATCGTCGTCGGTAGTGGCTGCGGCGGGCTGTTGCCTGGTGGCGTCTGCGCCAGTGGGACCAGTGCAGCAGTCTGCCCGCGGTCACGGCCGGTGCCGTGAGGACGGCGGCGAGCAGGTGGCGGATCTCGGGGACGGTCAACGTGATCGGGTCGCTGCCGCGGGTGGGGTGGAGTGGATCGACGGGCCGTTGTGGTGCCGGGTCGGCGGCAAGGGCGGTCAGGAACGCCAGCGCGAGCATGGCGAGCGTGATGTGCCGGTGCCAGGAGGTCCAGTTGCGGACCTGGTAGTGGTCGAGTCCGACCTGGCCCTTGCCTGGAAGCACTCCTCGACGCTCCAGCGGACACCGGCGACGCGGACCAGTTCGGACAGGGCCACCTTTGTGGGTGACCAGCACAGGTAGAAGGCGAGTTCACCGGTAGTCCGGTTACGTCGGATGAGCAGGTGGCGGTGGCAGTCGGTGCCGATGTAGATCCAGGCCCAGTCGTAGTACCGCGGGCCTTTCGCACCGTTTCCGGCGCTGTGGCGCTGACAGGCCGTGGCGGGCAGGCGGCCGGCGACGGTGTCCGCGCGGACGGCAGTGCGGCCGTGGTTGATTCTCACCCGCATCGAGCAGGCGACGGCCAGCACGTAGCCGGTGCCGCGCGCCTCGAGGGCGGCGCGGAGCTGGGGGTCCTGGCCGTAGGCTTCATCGCCGGTCACCCAGGACGCGGTGATCCCGGTGTCCAGCGCGGCGGCGATCATCTCCCCGGCCAGGCGGGGCTTGGTCGTGAACTGGATGTCCTCGGGTATCCCGGCCACCCGGCGGCGTTCGGGATCGGTGCACCAGGACTGTTCGGGCAGGTAGAGGCGGCGGTCGATCAGGGCCCGTCCCCGGCTGGTGGCCAGGGCGAGGAAGACGCCGACCCGGGAGTTCTCAATGCGTCCCGCGGTGCCGGTGTACTGGCGCTGGACGCCCGCCGAGGCGCGGCCCTTCTTCACGAAGCCGGTCTCGTCGACGACGAGAACGGCGCCGTCGGCGCCGAGGTGTTCGGCGGTGTACGCGCGCAGGTCGTCGCGGACCGCACCGGCGTCCCAGCGGGCGTAGCGCAGCAGGCGCTGCATCGGCCCGGGTCGGCTGTGGCCGGCCTGTTCGGCCAGCTGCCAGCAGTTCTTGCGCTCGACGTTCGACAGTAGCCCGAGCAGGTAGGCACGGGCCGCGGCCCGCGGCTCAACTCGCCCGAAGCGGCCCGCGATCCGGGCCATGACCTGGTCGAACATCGTTCGCCAGCGAGCAGGATCTACGCTATGGCCCGCGGCCACCGCACGATCTTCAGGAGTCCACACAACCCCCGATGATCACGCGGCGGCCGCACCCGTTCCCAGCCGGGTCCGCGACAAGATCGCGAAACCAGACTGGAGTACTAATCCGGGACGCACTTGTGGCACAACTTCTGGGACGGTCCTGACCTGGGCAGTGTCGATCGACGTCGACACCGTCGGACGGCGTCCCAGTTCCAAGGAAGTGGGACGGCCTGGCCGGCCGCCTACATAGCCGCCTGTTTTTCGGCGGAAGCTACGGCGACTCCCGGTGGGTGAAGCTACCGCCGTCCGAACGAGACCGTTGTCCGCTGAGGGTCCGCGCCCAGGGCTCGTCGACGTCGGCCAGGCCGAGGGTCAGCGTGACATTTTCGAGCATACCGGCGCCGAACCAGTGCCGGACCGCAGCGTCGTCGTGGTTCAGGAGCTCACTGACGAGTTCGACCTGCCTGGCATAGCACGTGCGCAACGCCTCAGCCACGAGCGGCTCATCGGCTGCGCAACTGGCCTGCATGAGGAACCGCATGACGTCCTGGTCCTCGATCAGGGTGCTGTAGGCGGACCGGATCGCACGCATCACCGCCTCCGGCTGCCGGTACGGCCCGGCCTCATCGGCGCCGGCTTCGGCGCCGGTCAGAGCATCCGAGATCAGCTCGGACACGTGGAGGATGGCACCGGCGAACAACGCCTCCTTGCTGGCGAACAGGCGGTAGACGTAGGGCTGAGAGATTTCGGCCCGTTCGGCGATCTCACCAGTGGTCGTGCCGTAGTAACCCTTGCGCGCAAAGCAGGTCACGGCAGCGTCCAGCACGACTCGACGGCGTTGATCGCTCTTCACTCTGGAGCCAGGGGCGGGCATGTCTCCCAGTCTCTCACTGCGGAGTGGGACAGGGTGCAACGGGGCAAGACGGGTGGGTGACCCGTCTCACCCCGTCGAACCGGGATCAACGCTCCGAGGGCCACGACACGTCTTGGCCGTTGGCCGCCTCGTCGGGGGTCATGGCCTCGATGACCACGAGAGGATTCCAGTAGTCGACGAACTGCTCGACCAGGCCCGCCTCATCGAGGCGGATCACCGTGATGACTGTCTGCTCGTACGGCTTGCCGGTGCTGAGGGCGATTCCCTCCGAGCGGTATTCGGCGACCGCGGTCCGGGGGTTGGCCGTCTCGATGAACTTCACGTCGACGAATTTCACGTCGAAGGTCTGCGGGAAGCCGCGCATGTGGGCGATCAGCGCCTCGCGTCCCTGCACCAGGGTAGGCACACCGGCGGGGGCGAAGGGGAACTCGACCGTGCCGTCCGCGGCGTACAGCTCGATCCACTCGTCGATCTGGCCGGACGACACCAGCCGAAGGTGCTCTGCCAGGGCGTGCTGTGCGGGGGTGAGCTCGCGGGTCGGGTTGACGCTCATGAATACTCCTCTGTTAGTGGTTGAACAATAACAAACGTAACAGGGAGACCTCCGAGGAGTAAAGGTGAGGGCCGTCACGGCCCAGCCAGGACAGACGTCGGTAGTCCGACTCTGGTTTGGGAGGTGCAGCGCAGGAGCGGCACCGTTTGGATGACGGCTGTGTCCCGGGAAGTCACCACGTCCGCGCACGCGCACGACCTCGGGCGTACTGCTCTCGCGGCCCATCTCATGGGCGTCGATCACGACTCGTACCTAGTACTCCAGTACGGTTTCGTGATCTATCCAGCAGGATCGTCGTCGGTAGTGGCTGCGGCGGGCTGTTGCCTGGTGGCGTCTGCGCCAGTGGGACCAGTGCAGCAGTCTGCCCGCGGTCACGGCCGGTGCCGTGAGGACGGCGGCGAGCAGGTGGCGGATCTCGGGGACGGTCAACGTGATCGGGTCGCTGCCGCGGGTGGGGTGGAGTGGATCGACGGGCCGTTGTGGTGCCGGGTCGGCGGCAAGGGCGGTCAGGAACGCCAGCGCGAGCGTGATGTGCCGGTGCCAGGAGGTCCAGTTGCGGACCTGGTAGTGGTCGAGTCCGACCTGGCCCTTGCCTGGAAGCACTCCTCGACGCTCCAGCGGATCCCGGCGACGCGGACCAGTTCGGCCAGAGGCACTTCGGCGGGTGACCAGCACAGGTAGAAGGCGAGTTCACCGGTGGTGCGGTTGCGACGGATGAGCAGGTGGCGGTGGCAGTCGGTGCCGATGTGGATCCAGGCCCAGTCGTAGTGGCGCAGGCCCTTCGCACCGTTGCCTGCGCTGTGCCGCTGCCAGGCGGTGGCGGGCAGGCGTGCGGCGAGGGTGTCCGCGCGGATGGGGGTGCGGCCTGAGTTGATCCGCACCCTGGTCGAGCAGGCGACCGCGAGAACGTAGCCGGTCCCGCGTGCCTCCAGGGCGGCACGCAGTCGCGGGTCCTGGCCGTAGGCTTCATCACCGATCACCCACGGTGCCGGCACCCCGGTGTCCAGCGCGGCGGCGATCATCTCCCCGGCCAGGCGGGGCTTGGTCGCGAACCGGACTTCGTCGGGTATCCCGGCCACCCGGCGGCGTTCGGGATCGGTGCACCAGGACTGTTCGGGCAGGTAGAGGCGGCGGTCGATCAGGGCCCGTCCCCGGCTGGTGGCCAGGGCGAGGAAGACGCCGACCCGGGAGTTCTCAATGCGTCCCGCGGTGCCGGTGTACTGGCGCTGGACGCCCGCCGAGGCGCGGCCCTTCTTCACGAAGCCGGTCTCGTCCACGATCAGCACCGCGCCCTCGGTGCCGAGGTGTTCGACGGCGTAGGCCCGGATATCGTCACGGACGGCGTCGGCGTCCCAGCGGGCGTAGCGCAGCAGCCGCTGCATCGGGCCCGGCTGGGCCAAGCCGGCCTGTTCGGCCAGCTGCCAGCAGTTCTTCCGCTCGGTACGCGACAGCAGCCCGAGCAGATAGGCACGGGCCGTCCTCCGCGGTTCAACCCGGCTGAACCGGCCCGCGATCCGGTCCATGGCCTGCTCGAACATCGCCCGCCATCGGGCGCCGTCTATGCTGTGACCTGCGGCCACCGCACGATCGTCATGAGTCCACACAACCCTTGATGATCACGCGGTGGCCGTACCCGTTCCCAGCCGGGTCCGCGACAAGATCGCGAAGTCACACTGGAGTACTAGCTGCACTGTCCGCGTTCTTGCGCTCCTGGGGCGCCGCTCTGCTGGTATGGAGACAACGAAATCCATCCAGGCAAAGGGGGACTCTGGGAGACTGGGTGGTAGCTGTGGGCAACAGCTTCGCGGGCAACCGTCGACCGGACAGTGGAAACCAGTGAGGGGTGACGCATTGCGAGAGACCTGTGCAACCATCTTTCCGGGATCCTTTGCAACAGGCATCGCCTGTTGTTAACGTACGGACAGTTGTTCGAATAGAGCCTTGCTCATACTCACTGACTGACCGGCCCGCAGCTGGGGCCGCTTGCCCTTATCCGTCTTTGAAAGCTGGTGCCGCCGTGGCAGAACGAAGCTCGATCGAGTGGACCGAAGCCACCTGGAACCCCACCACCGGCTGCGACCGTGTCGCCTCTGGCTGCGACAACTGTTATGCCCTCACCTTGGCCAAACGTCTCAAGGCCATGGGTGCGGAGAAGTACCAAAACGACGGCGACCCACGCACCTCAGGCCCCGGGTTTGACGTGACCATCCACCCGCGAGCTTTGGACATCCCACGCAAATGGAAGAGCCCGCGTCTGGTCTTCGTCAACTCGATGAGCGACCTGTTCCACGCCCGGGTGCCCAAGGACTTCATCACCCAGGTCTTCGCCGTGATGGCCGAGACGCCCCAGCACACCTACCAGATCCTGACCAAGCGCTCTCTGCGCCTGGCCCGCCTCGCTGATCAACTGCCTTGGCCGCCCAACGTCTGGATGGGGGTCTCAGTGGAATCGGCTGATGTGCTCGAACGCGTTGACCACTTGCGCCGGGTTCCTGCGGCCGTACGGTTCTTGTCGTGTGAGCCGCTGCTGGGGCCGTTGCCGGAGCTGGACTTGTCTGGCATCGACTGGGTGATCGCCGGTGGTGAGAGCGGTCGCGGTCATCGTCCCATGCATATCGACTGGGTGCGCCAGATACGCGACGCTTGCCAGCAGAGCTCCACCGCCTTCTTTTTCAAGCAGTGGGGTGGACGTACCCCCAAGGCCAATGGGCGCCTCCTCGACGGGCGTACCTGGGATGAGAAGCCGCAGTCTCCCGTGTTGGCCAAAGGCTAGCCGTAGGCATCGGCATCACGAATGTCGTCGGGGGAATAGAAGCGCACCCGGCACCCCTCCGGCCATGGCGTGCGAGCCGTGATCGGTTCGATACGCATCGCCAGTCCTCGTTGAGCGAGTCGGTCCAGCACCTGGCGCAGGTGCCTGTCGACATACCGGTGCTCAGCTGCCTCCCGGGACAGCTGGGACCAGGCCCGTTCAGTCCCGGCATGGGCTTCGAGTGCGGCCTCCAGAGCGTCTACCACAGGGGAGTCAGCGAACAGGGTGTCAGCGGCTGCGGTGTCGGCCGAGGCACTGCGCCCGGTGTAGCTGTCCAGTTTCCAGCCCACCGGATTCCAGCACCTAAGCCCGGCTTCGCTGTGGGTGGCCATGATCAGGTGGTAGACCTCGGTGGTGTTGCTGACACGGACACCGAAGCTGCCCGTGAATAGACCGAGCTGCCGCAAACCCTCCTCGTAGGCCGAGGCGAAGGCAGCCTTCCTCGGGCCGTCCCCTGACACGGTCACCGCTGACTTCCAGTGCTCCCCATCGAAGCAACGGTCCATGGTTCTGTCGTATCCGTCTTTTTCGCAGAACCGATGCATGTACCCCGTGAAGAGGGTGAGGATGACTTCGTCGCGCCGGTTCTCGAGGCATCGGCGAACCAACTCGAAGGGAGCGTCCCTGATCTTGAACGGATCGATGATCCAGAGCACTGGACAACCCGGGTTGTCGCGCCGCGCAAGCGCTGACAGGCGTTCCTGGTGCCCAGCGAAGATCCCGGGTGGCTGGATCATGACGTTCAGGTTCTCGTCACGGGGAAGCTTGGCGAACTGCCGATGCAGCTCCTCGACACGATCGTCTCGTTCTTCCAGGCATATCAGGTCAAGCTTGTTGAACCTCGGACGCGAGTTGTGCTCCAGATAGGCCTTGGCAGCCAGGATAGGTGACCCCGGGGCCCCGTCTTCGTATATCCCCGGTCCAGAAAACGCGTCCACGATAGTCGCCTTCGGGAAACTCTGCAGGATCTTCGCCATCCAGCAGTTCATGTATTTTCGGTAGACGAGGTGCTTCACCTGCAAGTGCGGATCGCTGGACCAAATTGTTTTGCTATTGAGCTCTTCCGATCGCTTCAACCCGAGCTCCCTGCGACTCGAATCAATTATCACAACCGATACAAGTGTCATACATAGAAAACTTCGGGAGCAAGTACCACAGGAGCTAACGGTGGTCTTTGTCGGAGGCAGGATCAGGTCGGACTGTACTTGACCTGCTACTTCTTGCCTTGACCGCCCGCCGTGGCGGCCGGATGCGGTCATCTTGTTGGTAGGTCTTCCAAAGGCTGATGCGGATACGCTATGCACCGATGCGGCCCGCGAGTGGGGTTGTGGTGCGGTAGGCCAGATTTAGGCAGCCATCGTGGCGGTGGCAAGACCGGCGACGGCCACGATGACCCGGGCTGGCAGCGCTGGTACTCGGCGATCGGCTGTTACCCGCAGGCATCAGATGGATACAAGGTGTCAAGCCACGACCCGCAGCTCGAGTTCGAGCGGGTTCGGGAAGACGGTGGTCTCGTCGTAGGGAACGCCGTGCTGGAGGTAGTGGAACAGGCAGCCTACTCAGTTTTTCGTTATCTGCGTGGGGCTGGAGGATGGATCTTCAAGCCCACGTGGGTCAGGAAGGACCATGGAAGCCGATCGTCTTCGCAGACGCGATTGGTGCCTTGTTTGGCTGCGTCACCGACCTCTGCCAGGTGGTCACCGGCAGGGTTAGCCAGCTCCCGTGCCTTGATGGCTGACCACAACATCTCCACGGGGTTGAGCTCGGGAGCGTAGACAGGTAGCCGTTCCAGAGTAAGCCAGTACTGGCCTGATGCGTCCTGGGTTTTCTGGAGACGGGTTTCTAGATTTGGAGACCACGTATCCTCAAGGAGAACATCGTGTGACTTCGTGGCTACCCAGCCGAGTTCCGGTGCAAAGTGTTGGTCCTGGACGAAGCCGGACGTAGTACCGCGATGTGGCGCAGCCGCCTGGTGGGCGCCCCGATCAAGCGATCACTGATTGCTTGCGACTGCTGACCAGAGCACCCAACCCCTCAGGACGGTACATCTAGACCAGCACCGCGACCACCGCCTGTTCGTCGCCCCACCGGGCCCGGAGCCATCGTCTCCCCTCGGGGGCGGCTCCCAGGACACGCGGAAGCAGCATCTTCCTGTGTGGAATCAGTCGATCGGCGTCATTGGCGGTCTCTGGTTCACTGGAGACCAGGACCTGCTGGGGCCTCCGCTCCAGGAGGCGGCCTTCCTGCCAGACCTCCAGCTCCGCCTGTGCCTGCTCTCCGGCGAGGGCGCGCTGGAAGCAGGCGACGGCCACTGCGTCCTTGGTTCCGTCGTAGACCCAGCGTGTCCCCAGAGTGGAGTGCTCCAACGTGCCGACGAGGTGCTCTTCGTGACCGTGTAGGGGCTCGCCCCGGTAGGTCAGCGGCACGTGGAGCAATCGTGCCCCGCGTCGGAGCAGGAAGGCCTCCACGCCAACCTCCCCTTCCGGGTCGTCGAACCTGTACTTGCCGAGGTTCTCGTCGGACCCCTGACCCGCCCACGATTGGCTGTCCAACCAGGCGCTGATCAACGTCATTTTGCTCGGGGTGACAGTAGCTTTGTGAATGATCGCCATGGGCGCCAGTATCCGGCAGAAGTGTTCGTGGAGGAAGCTGACTTCCAACCCGGCCCTGGCATCTCGATTGCAGCACAGGACGCCTGCTCCTTCGCCCTTTCTTTTCTGCCGGGGCCATGCTATTGGCCCCTGCCGGGAAACTTGGAGCGCCTCACCCCTGGGACCAGGGCGTGCGGTATCTGGCGTTGCGCTGGGCCCAACTGCTGACCAGTGCTGGCCTCGGCCGTCGACGTTCCGGCGAGGAATTGCGCCGTGCGGATCCGTGCTGATCTTTCCCTCCCCAGGTCGAGGAAATCGGCCACATGCCGTCCTCCGGCTCACTGTGATAGCAGAACCCTGAGTTGACACGAACAGACACCATCTCAAGGTTTCCAGAAGGTGCATCCTTTTAATGTCTCCTTCTTGTATCAGGGTGTGGTAATGGAGCAGAGTCAGCTCCAGAAGCCCTGTCCTCTCGTGTGAGTAGAGATCTCCGCTGTGACCGGGTTCGGCCACAGTTTTGGTCTCTGTGCTTCTCTTTGCCCTCCTTTGGGACAGCTGTCCCGCTTTGGGTGGTGCACCTTCGCTCTGGCTGTGACCTGTGCTCGAGTATCCGCGAAGCAGCACGGTGATCGACCACTAATTCATGCGACGTGGGATGGCAAACGCCTCATGATCCACGGGGCTCATCCCAATGTCAAACAACAGGGAAGAAGGCAGGTATGTGCAATAACCGCCTACCACGAAAGGGTTGCTCTCTGAAGTGGAGGGTGGCAGCCTGGTGTGGCTCCAGGGCCTCAGTCTTTCCATGGTGGGTGTCGGGAGATTTTCTGGAGTGCAGGTGTGTCTTATAAAGATTTGGGTGCGATCATTTCTTTTGGGGCAGGGGTCGAAATCTGTCCTCGTGCCTGTCGCCCATGCACCAGGCGTGGCAAAGGGAGAATTCAGATGTCAGTCGAAAATCCGGGATCAAGTCGTCGTTCTTTCTTTCTCCAGGGCGGTCTCGTCGGAGGTGGTATGGCACTGGGCTTGCAAACTTCGTCTGCCCCGTCTCCGACGTCTCTCTCGTCGGGTCCGGACTCCGGCCATGGCGCAACGTCGAGCAATTCCGTGGTGAGCGGAGACGGGTTCGACTTCACCCAGGAATCTGCTGCGCTATCTCCGGAAGAGATCGTCGACACCGCATGTCAGTTCTGTAATTCTCATTGCGGCATGAAGGTGTCTCTGAAGTCTGGACGTGTGATCGGTATCAGTGGTGAAGACGAGGACCGCGTCCAGGACGGAAACCTCTGCGTTAAAGCGAAGATGATGCCCGAGTTGGTCTACAACCATCACCGGATCACCACGCCCCTGCACCGGGTCTCAGGACAGAAGGGCAGCAAGGAATCGCGTTTCGAGCCCGTCTCGTGGGACAAGGCGCTACGCACCATCGCTGAGAAGATGGTGGAACTACGTGACGCAGGAGAAGCCCGAGCCGTCGCCAACCGTACCACCGGCCGTATGCCCCGGGGCTCCGCGGACCTGATCGCACGTTTGTTCTCGCTACTCGGAAGCCCCAACAACACCGACGTGGGGCCGGTTTGTAACGACGCAGGGGCCAATGCCCTGTCCAGCACTTTCGGACTGGGTTACTTCACCAACGGCTACGGCGTGGACGAGGCCACAGGTGAACACGATCTCGGTTCGGCCAGGTACTTTCTGTTCCTCGGAACCAATCAGGCTGAAACCCACCCAGTCACCTTCGAGTACCTGCTGCGTGAGCGGGCCAGGACGGGAGCGAAACTGGTCGTGGTCGACCCCAGACTCACGCCCACCGGAGCCCAGGCCGACCTGTGGGTATCCCCGAAACCCCACACCGACCAGGCGCTTGTGCTGGCGATCCTGTACCACGTCGTGGCGCAGAACTTGTATGACAGGAATTTCATCGACCGATGGGTGGTGGGATTCGAGGAATTGCGCCGCCATCTGGTCGACCACGCCTACACACCCGAATGGGCCGCCGATGTCACCGGTGTGCCTGCCCAGACCATCAAGCAGATCGCTGAGGAGTACGCCAGCGCGCCTCCTGCCGCCATCGTCTGCAACGCTGGTATCTCCCATCAACTCGGGGCCTTCGACACCTATCGCTGCCTGGCCTTCCTTGCCGCGATTACCGGCAACATCGGTCGACCCGGCGGTGGTTGCAACTTCATGCACAACACATGGCCGGGAAAAATGTACCTGCCTCCGCTCGAATCGACCGTTCCCGAGACAACAGAGGCGCTGCCGGTAGGCCCCGATTACTTCGCCGAGTCCATCCTGGAAAAAAAGCCCTACCAGCTCAGGGCCGTCATCACCCAGGGCAACCCACTCCTGTCATCAGCGAATACCGCCAGGGTGCGCAAGGCGTTTGAAAAGCTCGACTTCTATGTCTATACCGGCCTGTTCATGGAAGAGGCCGCCTACTTCGCCGACATCATCCTGCCGGTGTGCAGTGGTCTGGAGATGGAGGGCGTCTACATGCGTCGGGACGATCGCGCGATTCGATGGCAGAACCAGGCTGTGCCGCGGGTCGGGGAGTCACGTCCGGACTGGGAGATCTGGATCGACCTCGCTCATACCCTGGAAGAGGTGGACACCAGCAGTCCCAGAGGTTATTGGGCAAACGCCTTTCCTGCCGAGTGGAAGGACTACCGAACCCTGTGGTCGCAGTTCGTGGCGCACACCCCGGGGATGAAGGGCATGGACGCCGAACGGATGAGCGCCAGAAGGGAACCCCTGCGCTGGCCCTGCCCCGGTTCCGAGCACCCTGGAGTGAGCACCCTCTACATGGATCACCCGAGCTGGTACGAAGCGGCTGATTCCTTGGGGGAGGAAAGCAAGGGGAAACGCTTCCTCACCCCTTCTGGGAAGGTTGAGATCCACACCGAGGAACTGGAGGAGGCCCTGGCCGGGGCCGGTCACTCCGCTCTGCCGATCTTCTACACCCATCCCGAGGTAACCGGCGGGCACCCGACCATCGAGTACACCAGTGCTTTCGTCACCAACCCCCTCTACCCCCACGCCAACACCGTGAAGGTTCGGCTGGGCGTCCAGGCCCGAGGTGACGTGCACAGGGACTACCCACTGATGGGTATGACCGGCAGGCCCAGCGTGGTGCACTTTGCCTCGGTCACGCAGTGGACCCCCATGGGCAAACAACTCAACGGGATACGCCTGATCCAGATCCATCCTCGAACAGCCCAGAGGAACGGTATCGCCGAGGGGGAACAAGTTCGTGTGGAGAGTCCCCGCGGAGCGGTCACCGGAACCGCTCTTCTCTGGGAGGGCATCCGCGAGGACACGATCTTCGTGCCCAGCACCTTCGGCCCCTCGCAGGTGGTCGGTGACGTCTCGGGTGCGGACCGCTACGAGTCCGCCAATCTGCTGACCGACGACCGCTATTTCGACAATGTCTCAGGGCAGCAGGCCTACAAGTGCTTCGCCTGCCGCGTCACCAAGGTGTAAACGGGAAAGCACCCGCTGACACGCAGCAGGTAGCCCGGAGCCGGGATTCCTCCCGCCGAGAGGGCCTGGCTCTGCGATTTCACGGATCGTCCTCCTCTCTCGAGCGCCACTCGGTCCGTGGGCTCACAGTGGCCGTCACCGCTTCCTGATTCCTACGGGAGGCACGCCTTCGCCGATGAGGCAGCGGGTCCCGGGCGACCGCCCGAGCCCTGAGGTCAGAACACCGCTCCCAGGTGATCGGTCCAGGTCAAGGGGCTTCCTTGTGGGTTTTTTCGACTACTCGAGGAGGGATGACTCAAGTTCGACTGAGGAATTCCTCAGTCGGACAGTGACCGAGGGCACCGGTGGCGTCCTGTTCGATCGGGTGTTGGGGAGGCCGAGGGGTGTGATCGAGCTATGCAACTCGAAGCCCCGGCCACCGACCCCGGAGACGCCCTGCCATGGGGAAACCCCTGCGGTGAACGTCTCCTGGGCCGGCTTTTCCGGCAGGCAAGGTTCCGTGACGCAACGGTGTCCGGCAATCCACCATAAATAGCCACCAAGGTGATATTTGTAACTTTACTGCCTCTTTGTTCTCTGCTTTCACGAGAGTCACAGGCGACACCTTCGTTGCATGCCTCCCTGGTCGGCTCATTGACAATTCTTCTGCTGATTCATACCTTCTCTCTCATGCCTTCCTTCGCCTGCTGAATTTTTGACACCCAAGGTCCCTTGACAGTCAAAATCGTCATTGGATCCAATATCGAAACAAAAGCCAAAGACGAAATGCGGAAATCGATGACGAGCATCATGGGTGAAACCGGACTGCGCCGCCAAGAGATGGTCTGCGAACCACTTGGGGTCGGTTATCCGTCCGCTTGTGCGGGAAACGATCTGGATCTTTCCCACGTTCTCTCACCTGCAGCCTCCGTATCGAGCCTGGATCTGGGAAGCGGACTGCGAAGTACTTTCCGCGTATCACCGAACGGCCTCGAGCGCACCCCGAACACGCTGGTCAGCCTGCTCGGGGTGCACAATCCCACCTCGACTCAGGCGGAGTTCACCGTTACCTCGTGCTTTCCCGAGGTAGCCGCGAGCAAGGCTCACTTGGCCTTCCTCGGCGGTTCGGTCGAGACGTCCGGGCAGAGTGGAGCGGATCTCCGTCTCCTCCTCGAGCCTGGAGCCCACGTCTGGTTGACCCAGATCGCGGCACCGACCGAGGAACCGCTCTTCTCCACCACCTCTGTGCCGCGGAAGGACGCGTACCGATGAGCTCTTCTCCGGAGGGGGCCCAGAGGACCGCTCTCGTCACCGGTGCCGGAAGCGGGATCGGTGCGGCCACCGCTTACCGGCTGGCCGACGAGGGCTACCGCGTCGTCCTGACCGGCCGCAGGGTCAGCGCTTTGGAAGAGGTCGCCAAACGCATCGCAGCGGACGGGAAGGCGGTCGACGTCCAGCCCATGGACGTCACCGACCCATCGGCCATCGCGGCCGTCGTCAACGGACTGACCCGATGCGACGTACTCGTCAACAACGCCGGCGGCGCCATCGGGACCGAAGAGGTCGCGGACGCAGCCCCCGCCGACTGGCGCACCATGTTCGAGACGAACGTCGTGGGAGTGCTTGCGACCACGCAGGCACTGCTCCCGCTCCTCACCGAGAGCGGGGACGGGACCATCGTCGTCATCTCCTCGACTGCTGCCTTCACCGTCTACGAAGGCGGTGGGGGATACAGCGCCGCCAAGCACGCCGAACACGCCCTGGCCGGAACCCTGCGCCTGGAGTTGTGCGGCCAGCCTGTGCGCGTCGTCGAGATCGCCCCCGGCATGGTCCACACGGAGGAGTTCTCCCTCAACCGCTACCGAGGTGACAAAGACCGTGCGGCAGCCGTCTACGCGGGGGTCGACCAGCCCCTCCTGGCCGAGGACGTCGCCGACGCCGTGGCCTGGGCAGTCACCCGTCCCGCACACGTGAACGTCGACTTCCTCGTCCTGAGACCCCGAGCCCAAGCCGCGCAGCACAAGGTCCACCGGCGGACCTGACACTTCGCCAACCCGCGTACCGCGACCACCCTCACCCCGACCCAAGGATGGGCACAGCTGTGACACGTTCGACCCGCAATCCGGTCATGGACCTCCCCGAGGTCAGCATCGCCCCCCTCAGGGAACTCGACGCCACGGTCACCGTCGTCGGTTCGAAGAGCTACACCAACCGGTTTCTGGCGATCGCTGGACTGGCTCCGGAGCCGACGGTCCTTCGCCACGCGCTGCACTCCCAGGACACCCTGCTCCTGGCCAAGGCCCTGCGCGCCTTCGGACACGTGGATGTCGAGGCCGACGCGGACAGCGAGACGTTCTCGGTGGTCCCCAACGGCCGCCCCATGCGTGCGCCCGACATCGCCATCGACATGGGAAACGCGGGTACGCCGATCCGCTTCCTGATCACCATGGCGGCCCTGGCGGAGGGCCGCACGGTCCTGACGGGCAACAAGCGCATGTGCGAGCGGCCCATGGGCCACCTCCTCGACGCGCTCGGCAAGCTCGGCGCTGAGGTCCGGAGCACCGCGGGCAACGGTTCGCCGCCGATCGAGATCGGCGGCGGCACCCTGCGCGGCGGCTTCACCCGCGTCGACGGCACCGTGAGCAGCCAGTTCACCAGTAGCCTGCTCATCGGCTCGGTCGGAACGGAGTCGGGCCTCGAACTCGTCGTGGACGGAGACCCCGTCTCCAAGCCCTACGTCGACATGACGATCGCCGCGATGGCCGCCGCCGGGGTCCCCCTCCGGCGGTCGGGGTACGAGCGCTACGCCGTACCGGGTGCCGTGCGCTACCGCGGGGGCGACATCACGGTGGAGTCCGACGCCTCGGGCATGTCCTACTTCCTCGCCGCGGCCGCGATCACCGGCGGGAGGGTCACCATCCCGGGGATCAGTCTGGACTCCGCGCAGGGAGACGTCGGCCTGGTCACCGCCTTCGCCGACATGGGGTGCGCCGACCGCTCCGACACCACCGGCATCACGTTGACGGGCGGACCGCTCACCGGGATCGACATCGACATGTCGAACATGCCCGACGTCGCCCCGACCCTGGCCGTCGTCGCCGCCTACGCCCGCGGAACGACCCACATCACCGGAATCGGCAACCTGCGCGTCAAGGAGTGCGACCGGATCGACGCGGTCAGCACCGAACTCCGCAAGATGGGCGTCTCCGTCGACACCACCGAGGACACGATGACGGTCCACGGCGGCAAGGAGCCCCAGGGAGCGGTGATCGACACCTACGACGACCACCGGATCGCCATGGCCTTCGCCGTCGCGGGTCTGCGCACCCCCGGCGTCGTCATCCGCGACCCCGCGTGCGTGACCAAGTCCTTCCCTGACTTCTGGGACCGCTTCGAGGCCCTGCGAGGCGACCGGTGACCACTCTCGCACCTGGCGTCCTTCTCGTCCTCGACGGCTGGGGGTACGCACCACACAGCCCCGCAAACGCCCTCACCGCGGCCCGCACTCCGTTCCTCGACGCCCTCTCCGGCGGACCCAACGGACGGCTTCTCGACGCCTCCGGGGCCTCGGTCGGCCTTCCCGAGGGAACCGTGGGCAATTCGGAGACCGGCCACCTGGTCATGGGGGCGGGCCGTGCCGTGGAGTACGACAGTCTGCGCGTCGAGCGGGACGTGTCCTCAGGCGATCTGCGGTCCCACCCGCTGCTGCGTGACATGTGTGCTGCGCTGGCACGGAACGGGGGAACCCTCCACTTGGTGGGCCTGTGCTCGGACGGGCGGATCCACTCCGACATCGGTCACCTTCCGGAGATCCTGCGGGCGGCCTGGGAGGCCGCGCTGTACCGGGTCCGGATCTGGGTGATCACCGATGGCCGTGACGTGGCCGATGGCACAGCCGCGCGGTACCTGTCCCGGCTCGCCGCCATGACCGAGGAACGGGGGGTCGGTTCGATCTCCGGAGTGGTCGGCCGCGACTACGCGATGGACAAGAGCGGGAAGGAGCACCTGACGGCCGCGGCAGCGCGGCTCCTCCTGGACGGCGACGCGGAGCACACCGCCGTCACCCCCCAGGACGCGCTGCTCCCCTCGGTCGGTGACGGAGCGATCCCGCCCACGGCCGTCACCGGCCTCTCGGGACACCGCGCACGCGTCGAGGACGGCGACGGCATCCTGTTCACCAACTTCCGCAGCGACCGCACGGCGCCGCTGGCGGACATGGTCGCGGACCTCCTCGCCGCGAGCGGCCGGGATCGGGTGCGCTTGCTGAGTCTGGCCCAGTACGACACCCGCACCGCGATCCCCGCACTCGTCTCCCGGGCGGACGCCTCGGGAGGACTCAGCGATGTGCTCGAAGAAGCCGGCGCACGGTCGCTGCGCGTCGCGGAGCCGGAGAAATTCGAGCACGTCACCTTCTTCCTCAACGGACGGGACTCCCGGCCGAGGAAAGGGGAGGAACACCTCAAGATCACCGGTGCCCCCGACGGGCCGGTCCACGAACACCCGGAGATGAACGCCGCGGGGGTGGCCGACGCCATCGCCGAAGCGTGCGGACGCGACGACATCGACCTCATCGCGGCCAACCTCGCCAACATCGACGTGGTCGGGCACACCGGAAACTTCGACGCGACCCGGCGCTCGGCCGAGGCCGTCGACACGGCGGTGTCGCGCATCCACGCAGCGGCACGAGCCGCAGGCCGGTGGATGCTGGTCGTCGGCGACCACGGTAACGCCGAGCAGATGCTGCGGTCCGCCGGAAAGGGTGAGGCCGTCCCCTACGGGGGACACACGCACAATCCCGTCCACTGCGTCCTGGCTCCGGCGGGCACACGGAGCGATGCCGTATTGTCCACGGACCCGGCGGCGATCACCTCCGTCGCCCCGACCGTCCTGCGCCTCCTCGGGCTTCCCGTCCCCCCGCCGATGACCGCGCCCTCGCTTCTGCGGGAGCCCGCCCTCGACCCGGCAGCGCCGGGCCCGACCGGAGCCGCCCAGGAGGGACGACGATGATCTCCGCCGCGTTCTTCTGCGACGAGCTGGAGCGGCACGGCTTCGGCTTCGCCAGCGGCGTCCCCTGTTCGTACTTCGGTGGACCGATCTCCCTGCTGAGCCGGACTCCGGGCCGTTATGTCGCCGCGGCCAACGAGGGTGGTGCGCTCGCCACGGCCGCCGGTGCCGCGTTGGCCGGTGAGCGCGCCTACATCATGTTGCAGAACTCCGGGCTCGGTAACCTCGTCAACCCCCTGACCTCGCTGATCATGACCTACCGGATTCCGGTGCTCACCTTTGTCAGCCTGCGGGGCTGGCCCGACCCAGCTGACGACGAGCCCCAGCACGCCGTCATGGGACCGACCACCGCTCCTTACCTGGACCTCCTGGGCCTGCCGTACTGGATACTGCGCGCGGATGCCGATGAAGCGCGTTTCCAGGAGATCCTGGAAGCCGTGACGACGGCACTGGACGAGGGGCACGCGCCGTTCGTACTCGTGGAGAAGCACGCGGTCGACGCCGCGGGACGGGCCCGGGGGACCGCGCGCGGACACGCGGGCACCGATCGGATGGACAGCGTCGACGCCGTCCGCCTGATCACCAAGCTCATCGGTGACGCCCCGGTGGTCGCGACCACCGGCTACACCGGACGCGAGCTGTTCGGGGTCGAGGACCGGCCGGCCAACTTCTATATGCAGGGCTCCATGGGGCACGCCTCCTCGATCGCCTTGGGCATCGCACTCAACCGGCCCGACCGCCCCGTCGTCGCCCTCGACGGCGACGGCGCCGCGCTCATGCACCTGGGCGCGCTGTCGGTGATCGGCGCCCAGGCGCCGCCCAACCTCGTCCACGTCGTGCTGGACAACGGTATCCACGAGTCGACCGGCGGCCAGGGCACGACATCGGACACCACGGGTCTGGAGAAGGTGGCCGCGGCGGCCGGGTACGCCGACGCCAGGAGATGCGCCACCCCTGAGCAACTCCACACGGGTGTCACCGCGGCGCTGTCCTCCCCGGGGCCGCACATGCTCGTCGTGCCGACCCGTGCGCGCAGCGGTCCCATGCCTCCGCGCGCGACCAGCACTCACCCGCCCGAGGTCATGCGGGACCGTTTCGCGGCCGCGGTGCGCAGGCTCCCCTCAAGTGCTGTGGGCGACTGACACAGTCCGTATCCCCAGACAACTCGTCCTCCTCTGACCGGAAGGGCTTGCACCATGCCCGGAAAGCTCTCCAGAACGACTGCGCTCTGCGCCGTGGCCCTCACTGTCGCGCTGGCGACCGCCTGCGGCGGCGCCTCAAGCGCCGAAAGCGCCTCCGACCCCGACACACTCGTCCTGGGTTTGATCCCGAACGAGAACGCCGCTTCCTTGAACGCCTCGTACGAGCCGCTCGCGGACCTGATCGCCGACGCCTCCGGCAAGGAGGTCGATCTACAGGTCATGACGAACTACGCCGCGCTCATCGAGGCCCAGCGTGCGGGCACCGTCCACATCGCCATGTACGGGCCCTTCAGTTACGTCCTGGCGAGGGACTCGGGGGTCGACATCTCCCCGATCGCGGCCGAACTCTACGAGAAGGGCGGCAACCCCAGCTACCACTCCTACATGGTCACGCGAGCCGACAGTGGCATCAGCGAACTCGCCGATCTGCGGGGAAAAACGGTCTGCTTCGTCGATCCCAACTCCACCTCTGGCCGCCTCTACCCGCTGGCCGGACTGATGGAGGCAGGTCTGAGCGAGGGTGACTACACCGAGAGGTTCTCCGGCGGGCACGACGCCTCCCTCCTGGCGGTCCGGGACGGAGAGTGCGACGCAGGAGCCGTCCGCGACCTGCTGTACGACGAGGTCCTGCCGGAGCAGGAGGGCATCGACCACGACGACTACACCGTCATCTGGACGTCCGACCCGGTCGTGAACTCCCCTTTGGCCATCCTCAACTCCCTGGATCCCGAACTCCGCGACGCGATCACCGAAGCGGTGCTGGAGCGGGGGAACGCCGACGCCCTCGGCGTCGACGACATCGCCGGCTACTGGGGGTTCACGGAGGCCGACGACTCGTTCTACGACCCCATCCGCGAGATCTGCCAGATCACCCAGGCCGAAGCCTGCGAGACGGGCTAGCGCACGTGCGCACCGGCATCCCCACCCCGACGGACGATACGAGGTTCACATGGCAGGTCAAGCGGTATTCGACGATGTCGGTCGTGGGCCGGTCGTCTCACTGACACAGGTGACGAAGGAGTTCGACGGGGGAGTGACCGCGCTGCGCGGGGTCGGGTTCGATGTCCCGAGGGGACAGATCCTGGCGCTGTTGGGGCGCTCCGGTTCCGGTAAGTCCACTCTGCTCAGGCATATCTGCTGTCTGCACAGGCCGACCAGTGGCAGCCTGCGGGTGCTGGGCACCGATGTGGCACGCGCACGTGGGTCCCAGCTGCGTCAGCTCCGCCGCAGAACCGGCTTCGTCTTCCAGCAATTCAACCTTGTCGGACAGTTGAGCGTGTTGGAGAACGTGTGCAGCGGCGCGCTCGGGCGACTGGTGGGTCCCCGGCTCGGCCTGTTCTCCTATTCACGCGTCCTCCGTCTGGAAGCGCTGGAGCACCTCGACCGGGTCGGTATGGCCGATCACGCGTTCCAGCGCACGAGCACCCTCTCGGGCGGTCAGCAGCAGCGTGTGGCCATCGCACGAGCGCTGATGCAGCATCCGGCTATTCTCCTCGCCGACGAACCCGTCGCCTCGCTCGATCCGGACAGTGCCGACACGGTCATGCGGCTGCTGCGCGAGATCGCGCGGGAGAGGTCGCTGACAGTCATCGGCAGTCTGCACCAGGTCGACCTGGCCCTGGGGTGGGCGGACCGGGTCATCGGGCTCCGCGACGGCGAGGTCATGCTGGACGCTTCCACGGCCACCCTGGACACCACGACCGCGATGGGTGTCTACAGCACCGCGCCGGGAGTGGGAACGGTGGCATTGGACGCCACAGGATGATCGCGCCACCACCGGTACGCTCACCTGTTCGCGGGCCCCTCCCGGAGGGCCCGCGGCGCCCTTCGCGGAGTACGGGGGTGGTCCTCGGATTCCTCTGCCTGTTCGTCGGGACCGGTACCTGGTCGCTGAACTCCCTCGGAGTGAACATCGCGGCTCTGGTCCAAGGGATCTCCAATGCCGAGATGTTCATACGGCGGACCTGGCCCCTGTCCTTCCCCAGCGCTGAGGAGGTGCTTCAGCAGACTGGGATCACACTGGGCACCGTCCTCCTGGCCACACTGCTCTCCGTCGCGCTCAGCCTTCCGTTGGCCGTGTGGGCGTCATCGGTGACAGCCCCCAGTAGACCGCACCGGCTCACGTCACGTGGACTGATCGTGGCCGCCCGCGCCGTTCCCGACGTCGTCCTCGCCATTCTCTTCGTCCGGCTGTTCGGGCTGGGGGCGCTCCCGGGCATCCTCGCCATGGGACTGCACTCGATCGGAATGGTGGGCAAGCTCTACGCCGACGCGATCGAGCAGACATCGCCTGGTCCTCGGGAAGCCCTGAACAGTATCGGCGCCACCCGTGCCCAACGGCTCCTCACCGCGGTCGTTCCCCAGGCCCTGCCGTCGTTCATCGCGATCGGGCTCCACCGCTTCGACATCAACCTGCGGGTGTCGGCCGTCCTCGGAATCGTGGGCGTGGCGGGCATCGGTTTCGAGATGACGAACGCGTTCGCACGCCTCGACTTCGGGCTCGGGATCTCCTGGGCACTGATCCTGCTGTTGCTGTGCCTGCTGACCGAGATGGTGTCCGCCTCGATCCGCAGGATGCTCCTGCGTGGGTCCGGGGACGACGAATTCGGTGCGCACGGCTTCCGTACCCGGTTGTTCCCCGGACGCCCAGCCTCTGGAACGGACGCACCGTCCCTCACGGCCTCACCAGCGGGAACGGCACGACGGGTCTCTCCCCCCTTCGGCTTCGCCCGAGCACGCCGCTGGGTGTACGGCGTCATCGTCGTCGTCGCTGTGGTGGCGTCCCTGTTCGGTAGCGGTGCACTGGAGGCCAGGGCCTCGGCCGGCTGGACAGGATTCTTCACGACGTTGGGCCTGTTCTGGCCGCCCGGGGACGCGGGAATGCTGGACCGACTGCTGCTTGCCCTGGTGGAGACCGTCCAGATCGGCCTGGCGGCTACCTTCCTGGGTGCACTGCTGGCGGTGCCTGTCGGGACACTCGCCGCCCGGAACATCTCGGGCAACCAGGCGGTGCACGGGCTGTTCCGAGGGTTCGTCCTCGTGGTCCGCGGGCTGCCGGAACTGGTCGTGGCCATTGTGTTCGTCGTGGTGATCGGGTTGGGGCCGGTGGCAGGGGTGCTCGCGCTGGCGCTCGGGTCCGTCGGCCTCCTGGGAAAACTCGTCGCCGATTCTCTCGAAGAGGTCGATGCCGGGCCACTGGAGGCGATGTCCGCGCTCGGCTCGTCCAGGACCCAGCGCTACTTCACCGCGGTCCTTCCCCAAGCGGCCCCCGCACTCATCGGCGGACTCCTGTACCAACTCGACGTGAACATCCGGTCCGCGACCCTGCTCGGGCTCGTCGGAGCCGGCGGGGTGGGCTTCTATCTCCTGCAGGCAACGCAGACGCGTGAATACGAGGTCATCACCCTGATCACGCTCATGACATTCACAGTGGTCTTCGCCCTTGAACTGGTCAGCATGCTCCTGAGGCGTTTGGTCCGCTGAGACCACCGAAGTTCGATCAACTTCCATGGTTGACACCAGCGTTGGCTGTTGTTATTAATGGAGAGGAGAAAGACGTTCCCCATCCCAGAGGTCCATCACGACGCTCCGCAGGCCGGAAGGAATCCATCCGGGAACCATCCTGACGTGGATTCCCGTGTGCTGGGGTCCTTGACCCGACCTCTTGTTCCAACGGCTATTCGAAGAGCGGGACATCGATTTCCCTCTGGCGGACACCAGCGGTTCGTCGGAACGAAAACAGATTGGAGGCCGAACATGGCTGGAGGATTCTTCAAGAAGCTCACCGGCGGTGGCTCCAAGCAAGAGCTGGACAGCTGCTGCGGCGCCGTGAGCGTCACCGAGGAGGAAGACGAGACGCCCCAGGCGGAGACCCCGGCGAAGGTCGACGTGAGGGCTGAGGAAACCTCCTCCCGCTAGGTCGACAACCGAAAAGAACTCTCGGGGGCTCGTGGCAAGGTTTCCCTGGAAGTAATATCGACCAGCAGAAAAAACAGCCTGCATCGATCAAGTGATCGGTGCAGGCTGTTTTTTCTGCCAGGTGCAACGCGCAATCCCTTTCGGTGCTGACGCCGTCAAACCGAGATGTCTGCCTTCAGGTGTTCCCACGTGCGACAACTCCTCCCTTGCCGTATCGAACGGGCCGATCGAGGTACGCCAAGGGAAAGCATGTGCCACACCCTCTGGACATGTCCGACATGTCGCCTCTAAGGTTCATCTCAGTCGAACAATTGCTGTTTCGAAGTAGCAGGGCCGCCTCCGAAGAGCGATCCTGAGAACCGACACCCCCACCGTCCTCCCCGTCGGCCGAGAGCGCGCCGCAGGTATTTCGGAAGTCGCTCATTCGGAATTCATGTTCGCACTTCACTCCGCCGGGCGGCGGATCGCCCTGCTGCGGACGCGAACCTGTCTACCCTGCATGAAAGTGGAGAACGATTACAGTGAGCGTCATCCCCGTGATCGACACGCGACTCGGCAGAGAACGTCCAGATCCCCGTGAGGGCTCGCAGGAGACAACCGTCCTCGCCCTCAAGATCGGCGGAAGCCTCTTCTCCGACAAGAGCGTTGAGAACAGCCTCGACATGTCAGCGATAGCGGATTACGCTCGAATGGTTTCCAGGCTCTTCCAGGGGCACCGCGGACGTCTCGTCTTCATCACCGGCGGCGGGGCCGTGGGCCACGGGGCACTCCGCGGAAACGACGGCGCCGACCCGTTCGGGTGCATCCCCCTCACCAAAGCGCTTGCGGATGTCCGCTGGTCGTGGACGGAAGCCCTGCGACGCCAGGGTGTCCGGGCGCTTCCCCTCCAGCTCGGCGCGATGTCGGTCCTGGACGACGACGGATCGTTCTCGGTGCGCGGCGACGTCCTGACCAAGGTTCTCGACTCCGGTGCCCTTCCGGTCCTGTCCGGCGACAGCGTCCTGGACGTGGACGGCAGGCTCCACGGCATCTCCAGTGACCGAGTGCCGGAGTTCCTCGTCCGAGCCCTGGACGCCGACTTGCGGGTGGTCAGCCTGACGGACGTCCCCGGGATCCTGCTGGACGGCCCCAACGGCAAGAACATCCTGGCCCATGTCGACCCGGCCTTCCCCGAGCGCGCTTACTCAGCGCTGTGGGCGAAGAGCCCGTGGGACTCGACTGGGGCGCTCAAGACGAAACTCGACGCGCTCCTGGCCTGCGCTTCGGTCGGGGCCGAATGCTTCATCATGCGCGGATCGGCGCAGGGCACGGACTACTCCCACCTGTTCCGTCCCTTCGGCGACTGGCCAGACGGCGTCTCGTGCACGCGCATCTCGTCCCCCTCGGCCACGACCTGAGCCGTTGTACGGCGCGGAGCCATCACGACCTCACGGTGCGAGCCCGCACCGTGACCCGCGAAGGGGAGAAGGAGGTGCCAGGGCCACCTGGTCCCGCTCGGCGGACTCGCCATCGGACGTGTCAGCCGAACCACCGCTTGGTTTCCTTTGCCGCTTCGCCACCACCGAATCACCGAAGGAGAAAGAGAAATGGCAGCGACTCCTGCCCTTGAAGAGACCTACGGTCAGAAGATCAAGGACCGCCGCGAACACATCAAGATGGACCGAGGGTCCTTCGCGAAGATGCTGGACCTGAGCGTCGACGACGTCGTCGCCATGGAGGAGAAGGGCGGCGGCGAGCTGACCCTCGAGAAGCTGACCCAGATCGCCGGCATCCTGGGGACCTCGACCTCGGAGCTCACCCCCGGGTTCGTCACCGACCTCGACGAGGGCGTCCGCGTCCAGATGCCGAGTGACAACCCGGTGGTTGAGGGCATGCGGGACGGTACCGAGTACTACACCTACAACTGCCTGGTGCGCACCCGGACCCTGCCCAAGCTCGTCCCGCTGCTCCTCGAGGTCAACGTCGACGACCCGGACAAGGCGGCGTTCAACAGCGGTCACGACGCCCACGAGATCATCTTCTGCATGGAGGGCGACATCCACTTCAAGTGGGGTGACCCGGCCAACCCCAAGGAGGCGACGATTCCCCAGGGCGGCAGCTTCTACATCGCTCCGAACGTCCCCCACACCCTGACCGCGACCAAGGGCTCCGGCCCGGCCAAGGTCGTCTCGGTCAACTTCTGATCCCCGGCGGATCGGACTTCCGGCTCGGTGGCCCCGTCCCTCGACGGGGCCACCGGCTCTTTGCTCTGCCTACGGCCGAACCCACCGCGCACCGTCGCCGCACCGACGGCAGCGATGTGCCGATGACCTCCGCTGTGGGAAACCGGCCACCGCCCTACCCACGGAACGACGGTCGCGGCCCCTCTCACGGTCGTCGACCGGAGAGGAACCGCGGGTGTGGGAACGGAGGGAATCAGACCAGGAGGGGGATGAGAAGGCCACCGGCGATAGCGACCAACAGAACACAGGCGACGTAGGCGCCGACCAAACGCGGTTTGAAGATCGCGGCCAGCATGGCCAGTTCGGGAACACTGGCTCCGGCCCCACCGATGATGAGGGCGAAAACCGGGCCCAGCCCCATCCCTGCCGCCTGTAGGGCGAGGCCGATGGGAAGGGCGGCCTCGGTGCGGATGTAGAGGGGGATGCCGATGAGCGCGGCGACCGGCACGGCGAACAGGTTGTCAGGACCCGCGACGGAGGCCAGGAAGGTCTCGGGAACCACACCGTAGATGAAGGCGCCGATCGAAACACCGATCAGCATCGGAATCGCCAGCGGCTTAAAGAACGACACGGCCTGGTCCCAGGCGGGACGGGCCTCGGCCTTGAGGCCCTGCCAGGGGGCGTCGCTGTGTCCCTCCGCACTGACCTTGACCCGGCGGACGTACTTCTCCATCCCCAGCGCCTCCAGGAGGAGAGCGAGCAAGATCGTGCTGACGAAGACCACCAGGAAGTAACCGACCATGACCTGCCAGTTGAAGAGGATCCAGGTGATACCGAGGATGATGGGATTCAGCAGGGGAGAGGCGAGCAGGAACGCCGCCGCCGCTCGGAAGGGCGCCCCGACCTTCAGCATGCCCATGAGCATCGGGAGCGTGGAGCACGAGCAGAAGGGGGTGAGCGCACCGAGAATGGCACCCTTCAGAGGGGCCGTCAGCTTTCCTCCCGCCAGCCAGCGCTGGAGTCTCTCCTCACCCAACCGACGCTGCAGCAGGGCGACGAGGAACGCGACCGCGAAGAAGAGCAGGACCAGCTCAATCGCGATCGTTCCGAACGTCCTGATCGTCTCGATCCAGTTTTCAGACATCTGTTGGTTCCTCTGGGGGGGTAGTCGCTTCGTCGTCTTCTTCGCTGAGGCAGCACGCCTTGGCGCCTTCGGGGGTCAGCGCCGCGAGCGAGGCAAGCCAGCGGACCGGCATCCCCAACTCCTCGCAGCAGAGCGCGTACACGTTGGACCGGCCACGGGGCACGACCTTGACGAGTTCCTGCTCGCGCAGGGGGCGCAGGTGGTGACTGATGAGGGTCTGGCTGAGTCCGGTGGCTTCCTGGAGTTCCTTGACGGTGTGCGGGCGCTCGGCGAGAAGGAGGCACAGGATCGTACGGTTCTCGTCGGCCAGCGCCTTCAGCTTGGGAACGAGCCGCCGCGCCCGCTCCCAGTTCGACAGCTCTTCGCCTTCGAGCAGCCGGATGTCCAGTTCCTTCGACATAACCCTACTCCTATCAACAGTAATCATTCATGTCAACAGCATTGGCTGTTGAGTCATTCGGTGGCGCCTCGCGAACCGGGCAAAGAGCACCGACGTCTTCTCGATCAGGGTGCCGTTGTGGCATCACCCATGATCCCAGTAGCGAGCACTGTTGCCATGAGTGGAGGCTGCGGATCCAAGTCCGTTCTTGCGGCCTCTTGGCACTCGGGGCCGGGGCGAGGGCGGGGAGGAACCACCCGCCAGGCCTCGGGGAGTCTGCTGTGGACATCATCCGCGCCTGTTTCCGGCTGCGCGGGAAGATCCCGCACCATCGCTGCTTCGGCTCCGGTGGCCAGGAGTTCCGCCGTCGTGGTCAGGCCCCCGGTCACTCAAGGGAGAGCCGTGCCGCCGCCCGTGCCGAGGCCTCCTCTCGTGGGGCTCGGTGAGGATCCGCAGGACGGCATCGAGCCCGTTCCAGGGGAAACCTGCGGTCCGGGTCGCGTGCTGTACCGCACGGCGCGTGACGCCGGTACCTCCTGCGCGCGGCTTCGGCCAACGCCGGCGTGGACGAAAAGTGGAAGGCCAGTGATCCTATGGTCACGTCAACCCTGTTACTGACCCGATTCAGAGTTGTACCAGCGCATCCGGACCGAAGGACTCCGCGCTCGTGGCCTTGGTGAGAAGAACACGCGTCCGCTCCGACTGTTCCTGTCTCGTCACTGTCCTGCCTTCCGAGATCGATATGATCATGAACGCCGGGAGTGCGCGTCCGCCACCTGCGACAAGAACCAATAGCGCGACTATCCGTGTCCGACCCGGTGCCATCGTCGTGCGCGTGCGGTTCCAAACAACCAAGAAAAACAGAGCAGGCGGTCTGCTGCCGATTGAAAATGGAGAGAATACTCTTTATCCTTGATCTCCGTGAGTACTCACCCCAGCACTGGGCCGACACTCCGTGCATGTCGGCATGTCCTCGGTCTTCTTCTTCCCGCCCGGCTCGACCACGGCCTCCACGCCCACGCCCACGCGCTCCGCGCCGAATCCGTCCCGGCCTCGGCCGACCACGAAGAAATCGGGCGCATCGCCGGCGGCCGTACCGAATCCGTCACGCTGACCATGGATGGCGTTCTTTGTCAAAGGAGCTGAGATGGCGACCACTTCGGAGCGAGTCCCGGTCAACGTCCTGTTGGACGCCGATTCCCCCCGGGTGGAAGGGATCGACCGCGATCACGTGACACTTCTGGCCGAACAGATTGATGAATTACCTCCGATCCTCGTCCACCGGTCGACGATGCGGGTTATCGATGGCATGCACCGTCTGCACGCGACACGGGTGAGCGGTCGCACAAGCATCGAAGTGGTCTACTTCGACGGCTCGGTCCCCGACTGTTTTCTTGCCGCGGTCGAAGCGAACATCCGCCATGGGCTCCCTCTGACCCTGTCCGACCGTAAGGAGTCCGCGAAGAAGATCCTGGCCAGTCACCCCCAATGGTCGGACCGGGCGATCGCCGCCAGGGTCGGCCTGTCCGGAAAGACGATCGGTGCCTTGCGTCGCGCCTCGACCGACCCCGCGGCCCGGTCCGCGGTCCGGGTCGGGCTCGACGGCCGCGTCCGAGCCGTCAACCCTGACGAGAGGCGCCGACAGGCTGCCGACCTCCTGTCGCAGAACCCGGAGACATCGCTTCGGGAAATCTCCAGGCTGACCTGTGTTTCCGTGGAGACGGTGCGGGACATCCGTGACCGGCTGAGAAGCGAAGGCAACCCCCCGCCCTGCGATGACACCTCCGCGCCCCGGACGGGCGGCGATGTTGTCGGCGACGCGTTGATCACCGCTGAGCAGTTGGCTTCGACCGCGTTGAACGGACGGGTCCGTGCGAGGGTGAAAGGCGCGAGGCAGCACTCCGCCGAGGTCCGACCCATCGACCTCGGGGTTGTACTCGACTCACTCAAGAGGGACCCCACTCTCCGGTACAGCGACGAGGGCCGTGCGATGATCCGCTGGCTCGAGGCCCGCGTCATACGCCACGATGAGGCCGATCTCGTAGAACACATCCCCCCGCATCAGGCCGCCAGAATCGCAGTCGTCGCGCGTGCCTGCGCCGCGAACTGGAACGTCATCGCGTCCCTATTGGAACGCCGCGGGGATCAGCCGATCCCCGCGAGTGCCATCACCTGACGACCGGTGTGCATGGACCGGAACCCGGCCAAGGGAACTTGGCCGGGCTTTTCCGTATCCTGTTTGGAGCTATTTCCAACAACCGACTCCCGCCGTGGGATGGGCCTTGGGTGGTGAGAGAGTCATCTCTGAACAGCGAGGGTGAAATGGGGAGCGCAAGTACACCCGATACGCGCCAGAGAGTTTTTGTCAAGCGCAGAACGTGACGTCGGCTGAAATCTCCCATGGGATGTACCACGTTCTGTGTCGTTGAATCATCATTGCGACTGCCGTTTCCTCTGCGGTGTCGGCGGATTAGGATATCCATGTGAACGACGGGTAGCGCGGCGGACTTCCCCCGGGCCGCGGGTCCTGCGCCCTGAAGGCACACGTAGTCACGATCCTCATCGACCACGACACCCGCGATTCCCTGCACGAATGCTCCTCCACATGCCCGGACCCCGACTTGCTGGTACTCACACCGCGGTCGAGGCCGGTCGGAGAGCAGTGCCCCACGGACTCGACAGAGCCCTTGACGCGTGGGATTTGTCCTCACCTCAACGGAGTAATTCATGCCCCTTTCCTCCAGGAATCTTCTGGACACCCCGGAGGCCGATCTTCGGGGAACCTCTCGGGCTATTCCCTCCAGTGTCTCGGTCGTGAGCGCGACCGGTGCTGACGGGGGCTTATGCACGGTCATGGTGAGCTCGTTGGCGACCGCCTCGATGGAACCGCCGCTGGTGGTGTGCTACCTGAAAGGGGTGTCGAGGACTTTGTGCACGATCCGTGACAGCGGCGAGTTCGCTGTGACCGCCCTAGGGTCTGTTTCTTGAACCGGCCTCAGCTTGTGGGGGGTTGGTTCGGGCACCCACGGGGTTCTGGAGGTGGCGGAGGCGGGTTTCCGTGGGAGAGCTGCGCCGTAGGCGTCGGTTGAGGGTGGTGGTGGGTGACGGGTGGGCACGAGCGAACCCGCCGTAGGCGCCGAAGGTTCCCGTGCTTCGGGTGCCCGAACGCGGACCGAAGCGAAGCGGAGGTCCCAAAAAAACATTGCCTAGCCGTGCACCAGGAATCTGTCGCTTTACGCTTCTCCGCCCCCGGGCGGCCGAGAGGCTTCCGGTATTGGAAGGGAATCCCGTCACGCCCGGCCCCGGTCACGGGCCTCCCCGTGGCGGTCGAAGGAGTGGCCTACTTCGACTGCCGTCTGGTGTCGTGCTTCGAGGCCGGTGACCACCGGGGCGTACTCGGGCGGGTGCTCGCGTGCGGTGGGCTCGAAGCGACGGCGTCTCTCCTCCACGCCGGCAGAGAATTCACCACGGTCCGGGGCGCGGAGGCCGTCAACCGTTGGCTGGGCGGCATCACGGGGAGTCGGCCGGGCTCTCCAGGAAAGCGGGAACCCCCGTCGCCCGAAGACAGCGGGGTACCCGGGTCGAGCCTGGGGAGGTCGGGCCGAAGGTGGGTGGCGACGTACGAGTGCATCGGAAGCGTTGTGGTCCCCGCGCGACGGGCATGGCGCACTCCAGAGCGGTCACCGAGGCCCAGGTGGGTTTCGAGCGAGTAGAAGGAGCGAGGTCTTGTCCTCGGATATTCACCCTGCGAACGTTGGTCCGATGAGCGCTGAGCTTGTTTTGGAGCAGCGGGCCAGGCTGCACGCGGTGCTGGCGGACAGTGCCCGCCTGGCCGTCACCGACGCCCTGCGAACGGGTGACGCCTCCCCCACCGAACTGGGCGAACTGCTGGGGATGCGTTCCAATCTCGTCGCCTACCACCTGCGCGTTCTGGAGGAGGCCGACGTCATCACCCGTGTCCGCTCCGAGGCCGACCAGCGCCGGGTCTACATCCGCCTTCGCCCCGAGGCGCTCACGGCCCTGACACTGGCGCCCCTCCTGCACACGCCCCGCGTGGTGTTCGTGTGCACCCACAACATGGCCCGCTCGCAACTGGCCGCCGCGCTCTGGGAACACCACAGCCCGGTCCCCGCTGCCTCGGCCGGTACCCATCCCGGCTCTCGCGTCCACGAAGGCGCGTTGGCCACGGCCCGGGGCCATGGTCTGCGGCTGGGGTCCCGAACCACCGCCCACGTGGACGACGTGCTGCGCGAGGACGACCTGATCGTGGCGGTCTGCGACAGCGCCCACGAGGAGCTTCCTCCCGCCCGCGATCGCCTGCACTGGTCGGTCCCCGATCCGATACGGGCGGACACCGCCACCGCCTTCGAGGACGCCTTCGCCCAGATCAGCGGCCACATCGAGCGACTCGCACCCGCGGTCCGGCACCAGAAGAGACCGTGACCGACCGTTTCCACCGGTTCACCGTCGGCCAGCAATACGCCCTGAAGGTCGCCTCACGCGACCTGGAGGAGGAGTACGAGGGGTCTTCGACCCCGTCACCGTCGCCCGCGCCGTCTTTCCGGACCGGAGGGCAGCCAGGGGTTGCTTTGCGGATCCGCCAGGTACGCGAAACGCCGGAGGAGGACGAAGACCCTCTGACGTCGGCGCTCACCGACACGGTGCGCTATTCGCCGCCGCCCGGGGAGAGCTCGCCGATCAGCTCCTCGACGCGCTTCCTGATCTCGTCGCGGATGGGGCGGACGGCTTCCACGCCCTGTCCGGCGGGGTCGGGCAGGGTCCAGTCGAGGTAGCGCTTGCCGGGGAAGATGGGGCAGGTGTCGCCGCAGCCCATGGTCACGCACACGTCGGAGGCCTCGACGGCCTCGACGGTGAGGATCTTGGGGTGCTGGTCGGTGATGTCGACGCCGACCTCGGCCATGGCCTCGACCACGGCGGGGTTGAGCGCGTCGGCGGGCGCGGATCCGGCGGAGCGGACCTCCACGCGGTCCCCGGCCAGGTGGGACAGCCAGGCGGCGGCCATCTGGGAGCGGCCCGCGTTGTGGACGCACACGAACAGGACGGACGGCTTGGCGGAGCTGGTCATGGGTACTGCCTCTACTTCGTTTCGGTGGTGATGGACGGCGAGGCCAGGAAGGCCACGAGGTCGCCGACGTGTGTGTCAATAGTGTCGCGGATGTGGCGAAGGTCCTCGAGGGAAGCGCCGTGGGGATCAGCGGTGGGCCAGTCCAGGTAGCGCTTGCCGGGTACGACCGGGCACGCGTCGCCGCAGCCCAGGGTGACCACGATGTCGGCCGCTTCGACGACCTCCTGGGTCAGCGGCTTGGGATAGGCCGGACCGAGGTCGACCCCCACCTCGTGCAGGACTCTGGCCAGATCCGACTCCACGTCCGCGACGGGTTCGGTGCCGGCGGAGGAGACGGTGACCGGTCCCGTGGCGTGGTGTGCCAGCAGAGCGGCGGCGATCTGGGAGCGTCCGGAGTTCTGCGTGCACACGAACAGCACTCGGGGTGACCGGGAGTCCGGTGCCTGCTGGATGGAGGCGAGGGCGTCCAGGCGTTCGGCGGCCAGGCGTTCGGCCAGCACGTTCAGGTGTGCGGTGACCCGGGCGGTGGCGGCCAGGCGCTGGTAGGAGTCGAGGATGAGCGCCTGCACGGTCTCGGTGGAGAATCGGCCCCGGTGACGCGTGGCCAGGCGGGCGGCGCCGACGTGGACGCTCTCGTGCAGGAGCGGCTGCGGCTCGGGAGTGGTCATACTCTTGAATCCTCTGCGAGGGAAGAGGCCGTTCGACAATTCATCAGCCTCGGATGATGGGATAGTATCAGCACATGCTGATATCAGTCGACACTGAGATGATGAGGGCGGTGGCGGACCCTCTGCGCATGCGGATCGTGTCCCTGCTCGCCCGGGAGACCCTGTGTACGACGCACCTGGTCGAGGAGACCGGGGCGCGCCAGACCAACCTGTCCAACCACCTGCGGATCCTGCGCGAGGTGGGGGTGGTGGAGACCGAGCCCTGCGGCCGGTTCACCTACTACCGGCTGCGCCCCGAAGCCCTGGAAGCCCTGTCCGAGTCCCTGGCCGACCTGGCCGCCACCGCCCGTACCAGCAACGCCTCCCAGAACAGGAGGCCCTGCTGATGGCCTCGACCGACAAGACCACCACTGGTACGGGTGAGTCCGTCGTCGCGAGACTCTCCTTCCTGGACCGGTTCCTGGCGGTGTGGATCCTGCTCGCCATGGCCGTGGGCCTGGGCCTGGGGCGCCTGGTCCCGGGGCTGAACGAACTTCTGGCCTCCATGGAGGTGGGCGGGATCTCCCTGCCCATCGCCCTGGGCCTGCTGGTGATGATGTACCCGGTGCTGGCCAAGGTCCGCTACGACCGGCTGGACACCGTCACCCGCGACACCCGGCTGCTGGTCTCCTCGGTCGTGGTGAACTGGGTCGTCGGGCCCGCGGTGATGTTCGCGCTGG
>NZ_VWVS01000033.1:0-41670 GCF_008638355.1 Nocardiopsis deserti
GTGGAGGTGTTGTCGGGGGCCGAGGGGGCTCCGGGGTTGGATCGGGTGGAGGTGGTTCAGCCCGCGTTGTTCGCGGTGATGGTGTCGTTGGCGCGGTTGTGGGAGCACCACGGGGTGCGTCCGGATGCTGTGGTGGGTCATTCGCAGGGGGAGATCGCGGCGGCTCATATCAGTGGGGTGTTGTCGTTGGAGGACGCGGCGCGGGTGGTGGCGTTGCGTGCGGACGCGTTGCGTCGTCTGGCGGGGACGGGAGCGATGGCGTCCATCCCTCTCGGTCAGGACGAGGTGGCCGAGCGCATCAGGTCCGGGGAGTTCTCGGATGTGCATGTGGCGACGGTGAATGGTCCGGGTGCGACGGTGGTGGCGGGTGACCGTGACCAGGTGCACCGGTTCGTCCGTGAGTGTGAGGGCGAGGGGGTGCGGGCGCGGGTGATCCCGGTGGATTATGCCTCGCATTCGCCGCATGTGCGGGTGTTGCGGGAGGAGATCCTGGACCGGTTGGGTCCGGTCCGGCCCGGCTCGGCGGAGGTTCCGTTCCTGTCCACGGTGACGGGTGAGTTTCTCGAAGGTCCGGAGTTGGATGCGGAGTACTGGTACGCGAATCTGGCGAGTCCGGTGGGGTTCTCTTCTGCGGTGGCGTTGTTGGTGGAGTCGGGGCATCACGCGTTTGTGGAGTGCAGTCCGCATCCGGTGTTGACGACTGCGGTCGGGGATACCGCTGAGGTGGTGGCGGGGGCGCCGGTGGTTGCGGCTTTGGGGACGTTGCGTCGTGATCAGGGTGGTGTGCGTCAGTGGTTGACGGCGTTGGCGGGCGCGTTCACCGCGGGTCTGTCTCCGGACTGGTTCCCTGAGCGTTCCACGGTTCCGGTGTCCGCCACCGTGGATCTACCGACCTACGCCTTCCAGCGCGAGCGGTACTGGCTGGACGCACCGGTCTCCAGGGGTGACGTGACCGGCCTGGGGCTGGCCACGTCCGACCATCCCCTCCTGGGCGCGGCGGTACCGCTCGCCGGTGGGGAGGGGTTGGTCTTCACGGGGCGGTTGTCGTTGGCGACGCATCCGTGGCTGGCTGACCACGCGGTGATGGGCACCGTGCTGTTGCCTGGTACCGCGTTCGTGGAACTGGCGTTGCACGCGGGTGAACAGGTCGACCGCGCGCATCTGGAGGAGCTGACGCTGGAGGCCCCGTTGGTCCTGCCCGAACAGGGGCAGGTCCAGATCCAGGTCTTCGTGGGCAGCGAGGACGACGCCGGACGCCGACCGGTGAGCGTCCACTCACGGGTGGACGGTGCCGAGGAACGGCCGTGGACACGCCATGCCGACGGCGCGCTCACCCGTGCACGGGAAGCCGTGGACCCGCGGTCCGGTGTGTGGCCGCCGCAGGGCGCCGAACCGATCGCGCTGGACGAGTTCTACGAGAACCTGGCCATGCGCGGGTACGAGTACGGCCCCGCCTTCCAGGGGCTGCGTGCCGCATGGCGGCTCGGTGACGACACCCACGCCGAGATCCTTCTTCCGGACGGCACCGGTACCGAGGGGTTCGGCATCCATCCGGCCCTGCTCGACGCCGCTCTGCACCCGTTCGTGGGGAGCGGCGCCGACAGCGAACCCGGGACGGTACCCCTGCCCTTCGCGTGGCGGGGGGTGTCTCTGCACGCCGTGGGGGCGTCCGCGCTCAGGGTCACCCTGTCTCCCACTGAGGACGGCGGGCTCGCGGTGACCACCACGGACACCGAGGGTGCCCCCGTGGCATCCGTGGCGGCGCTCTCGGTCAGGGCCATAGCCACGGACAGACTGGGTGCGACCGGTGGCGGTGACCCGCTGTACCGCGTGGAGTGGACTCCGGTGTCCGGGGCGTTCACCGACCGCGCGGCGGGACCCTACCCCACCCTGGACCAGCTCAACGGCTCCGTGCCGTCCATCGTGGTCCTGGAGTGCCCCGGGGCGTCGGACACGGACCCGGTCACCGCGACCAGGTCCACCACCCGCGAGGTCCTCGAAGCACTCCAGCTCTGGCTGTCCGACGACCGCTACACCGCCGCCCGCCTGGTGGTGGTCACCCGGGGAGCCGTCGAGACGGGGACGGGTGGCGACCGGGTGACCGATCTGGCGCAGGCGGCGGTGCGGGGTCTGGTCCGCGCGGCCCAGAGCGAGGAGCCCGGCCGCTTCGTCCTGGTGGACGTCGACGGGGACGACGCGTTCGACCTGCTGCCCGCGGTGGTGGAGAGCGGTGAGCCCGAGGTCGCGGTCCGCCACGGGGAACTGCTGGCACCACGGCTGGTGCGTGTGTCCGGGACGGTCGTGGCCGAAGCCTCGCGCTTGGACACCGAGGGGACTGTGCTGGTCACCGGTGGTACGGGTGCGTTGGGCGGCTTGGTGGCGCGTCATCTGGTGGTGGGGCACGGGGTGCGCAGTCTGGTGTTGACCAGTCGTCGGGGTTTGGCGGCTGAGGGCGCTGAGGCGTTGGAGGCTGAGCTCGCCGGGTTGGGTGCTCGGGTGCGGGTGGTCGCGTGTGATGCGGCTGACCGGGAGGCGTTGGCGGCTCTGTTGGGTGAGGTTCCCGAGGAGTATCCGCTCACGGGGGTGGTGCACTGTGCGGGTGTGTTGGATGACGGGATGGTCTCCGCGCTGACTCCTGAGCGGTTGGAGGGGGTGTTGCGTCCGAAGGTGGACGCGGCGTGGAACCTGCACGAGCTCACCCGGGACCTGGATCTGTCGGCGTTCGTGTTGTTCTCCTCGATCGCGGGGGTGGTGGGCAATCCGGGGCAGGCGAACTACGCGGCGGCCAACACGTTCCTGGACGGGTTGGCCCAACGGCGGCGCGCGGACGGTCTGCCTGCGACGTCGCTGGCCTGGGGCCTGTGGGCCGAGTCCACCGGTATGACCGGCCACCTGGACCAGGCCGACGTCGCCCGCATGCGCCGCACCGGTATAGCCCCGATGACCAACGAACAGGGCCTGGCCCTCTTCGACGCCGCGGTCGCCGCAGAGCACCCCGCGGTGGTCCCGGTACGCCTGAGCACAGCCTCACTGCGCGAACTGGCACGTCAGGGCGGCCTGCCGCCCATGTTCGCGGACCTCGTCCGCGTCCCGCTGCGGCGTGCCGAGGCACCGGCCGGGGAGGAGGCGGGTCTGGCGGCCCGACTGGCCGCCCTGGACACGGCGGAACGACACACGGCCGTGTTGGAGCTGGTCCGGACACAGGTCGCCACCGTGCTCGGGCACACCGATCCGACCGCGGTCGAGTCCGAGCGCGGACTGCTCGACCTGGGGTTCGACTCCCTCAAGGCGGTCGAGCTGCGCAACCGGCTGTCCGGTACGACCGGCCTGCGGCTGCCGTCCACGCTCGTGTTCGACTTCCCCACGTCCACGGCACTGGCCGAGTACCTGCGGACCCGCCTGGTCCCGGAGGAGGAGACGACGGAACGCACGCTGCTCGCCGAGATCGACCGCCTGGAGGCGGTTCTGGCTTCGGCGTCAGCGGCCGACGGCGGGCACGACAGCGTCACCGAGCGGCTCCAGGCGCTGCTGCGGCAGTGGACGGAGGCCGCCCGCGGGATCGACGAGAACACCGAGGAGGACCTGAGCGAGGCCACCGACGACGAACTGTTCGACGTTCTGGACAACGAGCTGGGGATGTCGGCGGACTCCTGACCCCGCGGCCCGCGCATGCCGTGCGCGGGCCGCCCACGGCTGGCTGGCGCGCCCCTGGCGGTGACCCGGTGCCTTCACCGCCGGACCACCGGCCGCGTGAAACGGCTCGGCCGGCCCGCGGAACCACCGCGGGCCGACCGAGCCCGTTCTGCTTCGGGGGCGGCTCCGTGTCCGTCGCCGTCCGCCCGGGGGTCAGACCAGGACGTACCCTCCGTCCAGGTCCATCACCGACCCGGTGACGTACCCGTTCTCCATCAGGTGGACGTAGGCGGCGCCGACCTCGCTCCACTGCCCGAAGCGCCCCACCGGCAGCCGTCGCAGGATCGCCTCGAACAGCTCGGCCCGCTCGGGGTCGTCGTCCAGAGACCGTTGGAGCGGTCCGACCCGGACCGCGTTGACCCGCAGCGGTCCGAGTTCGACGGCCAGAGCGCGGGTGAGCGTCTCCACGGCCCCGGAGGTGCTGGAGTGGACGACGACCCCCGCCGCGGGCCGTGCCGCCGCGACCCCGGAGGTCAGCACGATCGACCCGTGGGGGCGGAGGTGGGGGCTGCCGTACTTGGCCGCCATGAACGGCATGAAGAAGCGGTCCTCGAAGCACGCGCGGGCGTACGCGAGGCTGACGTCGGACAAGGCCGTGAACGACACGTGCGTCCCGGCGGTGAACACGAGGTGGTCGAACGGGCCGACCTTCGGGAAGAACTCCCGGACGGCGTCCTCGTCCGAGGCGTCCAGCACGAACCCCTCGCTGCCCGCGGGCAGCTGTTCGAGGGCCTCGTCGACGTTGCTCTGCTTGCGTGAGGCCACCACGACGTGCGCGCCCCGCTCCGCGGCGGCCACGGCCGCCGCGAGCCCCATGCCCATCGTGCCGCCGATGAGCACGACCTTCTGGTTCTCGATTCCCGGCAACTGACTCTCCCTACTGTTCCCGCGTGGACGTGCTGAACGGTTGTGGTGCGGTGGCGTCAAGCCGGGGTCGGCACGACCGAGGGCGCGCCGAACCAGGTGTTCAGAGCCGCGGTGAGACCGCCGGTGTGCTCGCCGTCGGGGTCGACGAAGGCGATGTGCCCGTCCGGGCGGATGAGGAGCACGGCGGCGTCGATGGCCTCGACCGGCTGGGCGACGACCGTGTCGACGCGGTCCTCCCATCCCGACAGGCCCGCGGTGGCCTTCGGGTCGCCGGTGGTGTTGAGGACGACGCCGCGACCGGCGTGCAGCAGGCGCGCCGTGCTCGTCTCGCCGTCGTCCGTGACCAGCGGGAGATCGGTGATGCGCAGGCCCAGCAACGGGTGGTCCACGGCCACGTCGTCCGGGTACTCCATGGCGTAGCGGATGCCCAAGCCCGACGAACGCTGCACGAGGTAGTGGCTGACGTCCTCGAACTGCATGAGCTCGCCGAACAGCTGACGCAGCGGCGCCGAACGTTCGAAGGGATGCATCAGCGCCACCTGGGCCTGCGGATACACGCAGGTCTCGAAACCGACCGGGTGGCGCTCCCTGTGGTAGGTGTCGAGGATCTCGGAGGAGACGTGGCCGTTCATCACACCAGCCAGCTTCCAGCCGAGGTTCATCGCGTCCTGCATGCCGGTGTTGAGGCCCTGACCAGCGGAGGGGAAGTGCAGGTGGGCGGCGTCGCCCGCGATGAACACGCGCTCGGCGCGGTAGTCGGAGGCGTGCCGGACGGCGTCGCCGAACCGGGTGAGCCAGCCGGTCCGGCCGATCTTCAGGTCGATCCCGGTGACCTTGAGGAACGCCTCGCGGAACTCCTCGCCCGTCATGGGGACGTCCTCGCTCGGACGCTCGCTGTCGTACTCGATGACGGTGCCGCGGAACAGGCCCGGCTCGTCGGGGTGCTTGATCACCGCGCACAGCCCCTTGGGAAGGACCTTCGGCGCGATCCCGTCCCTGTACTCCTCGTTGAGGATCTCCATGTCACCGGTGCGCCCGCACAGGGTCGCGTCGGTGCCGGGGAACCCGATACCGGCGATCTTGCGGACCTTGCTGCGTCCGCCGTCACAGCCCACCAGGTAAGGGGCCCGCAGCGTGTACTCGCCCTCGGGCCCGCGGACGGTGGCGGTGACGCCGTCGGCGTCCTGGGCCAGATCGAGCAGCTCGTGGCCGCGGCGGACCTCCACGGACGGGTGGTCGGCGAGCCGGTCCGACAGCAGGCCCTCCACCAGTCGCTGGGGAACGATGCGCGGGATGTTGGACTCGTCCATGGCGACGATACCGGGGAAGCCGTAGTTGTAGTTCTGGAACCGGGGGGCGTCGGGGTAGCGGTCCAGGTCGCGCTGTTTGAACATCTCGTAGGTGCTGGTGTGGATGGCGAACGCCTGGGACCACCACCTGGGTTCGGGCTCCCGCTCCAGGAGGATGGCCGGTACACCGGCGATCCCCAGCTCTGCGGTGAGCATCAACCCTGTGGGGCCGCCGCCGACGACGATGACAGCCTGGCTCATGAGGACTCCTCTGCGCGGTGTTGGGTGGTCGGCACCTCTCGAACGTGTGTGGCCGGAAGCGCCGGCGCCCACGCGCCCGAGTGCTCCTGGCCGCAGCGTCGCCGACCCGGCTAAGTTCACACCTGAGCGCTTCTTAAGCGGGCCTGGGCGGCGGTGGCCGGCTCCGCGGGGCCCGGGGAAGGCGGACGTTGGACGCCCTTCAGTCGCGACCCGGACGAGAGGCCGTGGTCGTGGCCCGCGGCCGTCCCTCGACTGGCCGGGGCGGAAACGGCGGCAACGGGAGCGAGGCCGCTGTCAACGTCACCCGCCGCGGGACCCTGGCCGCCGCTCCCGAAGGGAGGCGGATGCCGCTCGCGCCACACCGGTGGAGGACCTTCAGCGCACGTCCGGTGGGATCGAGCACGGGCACGGCGTGCCGATGGGAGTGGCGGACGGGGCGACCGACCCGACGCGGACCCGCCCACGGGGCACGGACGCGCTTGCCCGAGAACCTGCCACGCGCGGACACCACGGGAACACCCCCTGCGGACACGGGGCGTGACCGTCCGAGGCGGCGTCAGCGACGGGTACGCATACCCTCGCAGGCGATTTCGACGAGACGACGCTGCGCTGAGCCGTCGTCCGTGGCGGGGTGCCGGGACAGGCAGCCCACCAGGATGGCCTTGATGTCGGCGATCTCCATGTCGTCGCGGACCGTCCCCGCGGCCTGGGCGCGCACCAGGAGACGGTTGAGGGATTCCATGACGTCGTGGTCGGGGTCGGAGGTGATGACGGCCAGGTCGAACCCCGGTTCGCTCAACGCCTCCGTCAGCCCCCGGTCCATCGCGCCTTCCAGGACCACGAAGGAGAAGAAGGAGAAGAACGCCTCTCCCGGGTCCTCGCTGTCCATGAGGGCTTCGGCCTTCAGGACGTACCGGTCGAGGCGTTCCACCAGGATGGCCTTGAACAGCTCGTGCTTGGTCGGGAAATGGCGACTGACGGTGCCGGTGCCCACCCCGGCACGCCGGGCTATCTCGTGTACGGGCACGGAGAGCCCCTCCGCGGCGAACACCTCCTGAGCGACCTTGAGGACACGCTCGCGGTTGCGGCGGGCGTCGGCGCGCAGGGGGCGTTCCGCAGAGGGGTTCGCCACGGATCTTTCGTGATCGTTGCCCATTCCACGGTCCGCTCTTGAGGTGGTGCGTTCTCCTGGTGATCGGTCGGGGTCGCCGCTACCAGGACTCCAGGGTATCCCTCCATCGACAATACCCGTGGGAGGGGCCGGGACGGGGGCGGTGACGGGGCGGAGGACGGGAGGGAGCGCCCCCCGGGCCAACGGGGGACGCTCAGGAAGCCGACCGAACGGAGTTTCAGTGCCAGGGGGTCATCGGCCGACTCCGAACCAGCGGGCCAACGCGTCGCGCAGGCCCCGAAGGTCGTCCTCGCCTGGGGCCGTGGCGTCGGTGGCCCAGGCGACGAAGCCGTCAGGGCGTACCAGGAGGGCACGGGCCGGGGCGTTCTCCGCAGGGGCGCCCTGGACGGTGTCGACCCTGTCCTTCCAACCGCTCACCGTGTCCGTCACCCCCGAGCCGTCGGTGAGGTCGATCAACACCGGTCTGGCGGTGTGCATGATCCGGGAGAGGCGCTGCTCACCGTGCGGCGTCGTGACCGTGAAATCGGGTGCCCAGCGGCCCACGGCCGGGTGCTCGGGGTCGCCTTCCGCGGTGGTCCCCATGTCGTATCTGATGTCGGCGCCCGACATCAGCCTGGCGATGTAGCGAAGGTTCTCCTTGTCCTTGAGCATCTCGGTGAACACCGAGCGCAGGGCGGTGACGTCGGGCCCAGGGAAGATGAGAGCGGTTTGTGCCTGGGTCTGCATCAGGACGCGCGCGCCCACGGGCTGGCGCTCGGAGTGGTAGGTGTCCAGCAGGTCCTTCGGAGCCCAGCCGTGGATACGGGCGGCGAGCTTCCATCCCAGGTTGACGGTGTCCTGCAGCCCCAGGTTGAGGCCGGGGGCGTTCGCGGCGTGGTGCACGTGCGCGGCGTCACCGGCGAGCAGGACCCTGCCGAGCTGGTACCGGTCGGCTTGGCGGGTGTCACCGATGAGGCGGTGCAGCCGGTAGTCCTCGGGGTCGCCTGGAAGAGGCTCCATGGGCAGGTCCTCTCCCAGGACACGCGCCGTGCTCTCGCGCATCTCCTCTACCGTCATCGGTGCGTCCCTGTCGATGGCGGAGCGGCCCCACTCGACGGTACCGACGACGTAGCGGCCGGGAAGGAACGTGCCGATGGCGAAGTAACCGGTGTCGGTGCGGGTGAACCCGAACGGTACCCTGCCGCGCTCGGGCATCTCCAACCAGGCGCTTTCCTGGAGGAGGCTGTCCATCGCCGCGATTCCGCCGACATACGACTCGGGGAGGGAGACATCGGCTGCTCGGGAGATGAGGTCCTGGTTGCCGGTGTCGGGGAAGCCGATGCCGGCGCGCTTGCGCACGGTGCTCCGGGCTCCGTCGCAGCCGACGAGGTAACCCGCGGTGAGGGTGTAGTCGCCGTCCGGTCCGCGTACCTCCACGGTCACGCTGTCCTCGTCCTGGGACAGGTCGAGAAGTTCGTGGCCGCGGCGGATGTCCACGCCGAGCTCCAGGGCCCGTTCCTCCAGGGTCCGTTCGAGTTCTGGCTGCGGAACGGTGAGGACGTGCAGGGGGTTGTCCTCCAACGCGCGCAGGTCCAGGGGAAGCCCCGCGAAGTTGAAGAACGGGGTGGGTTCGGGTGCGGGTGCGTCGCTCATGCGGGAGAACAGGCCACGGTAGTCGAGGACCTGGACGACGGTCCCGACGAGGCCCTGCGCGCGGATGCGCCTTCCACGGTCGTGCAGTTTCTCCAGCACGAGGGGGCGGATGCCCGAGAGACTGAGTTCGCAGGCCAGCATCAGCCCGTTCGGGCCGGCACCGGAGATGACGACATCATGCATCGGTGGGGTTCTCCCTCGCTGTCGGGTGGTGCGCGGGAGGCCCTGCACGACTGGCGGTTCCGTCTCGGAACCGGGGGAGCCGATCCCCGGACGGCTTGCCGGAGGTTCGCGCCGTGCCGTCGAGGACGCCCGGTTGCACCTGGTTGGCCGTTCCGTGAAGGTCGTGCCCTTTACTTACGGCCCCAATGAAGCAGCCGGTTCTGAAAATCGGCTAAAGGAGGGCTTGCGTGGCGCGAACCAGAGGCGCGCACAACGCGCCCTAGACAATCGGGATGGCCGTCCCGTATATTCTGCGCATGTGAGCCGGATACCGCTGTGTCGGGGCTCGGCTCAGGATTTACGGCATCGACCGCCACGCGAACGTCTCGCGGAGTTAGCCACACCTCCCACCTGCCGGTGGTTCACGGGTCGCCGGACCGGCCCGAAGTGCGGACCACCCCTCCCGCCAAACCAATCATGGAGACGGACATGCCCTCCCGTAGCGCCCAGAGCCACCGGTGGACAGCGGATCAGATACCGGACCAAAGCGGGCGAATCGTCGTCATTACCGGGGCCAACACCGGTCTGGGACTGGAAGCCGCCCGCGTTCTCGCCGGTCGTGGGGCTTCCGTGGTCCTGGCCTGCCGTGACGCCCGAAAGGCCTCCGCGGCCGCAAAGCAGATCAGCGCCGTCGTGCCCAGAGCCGAAATCGAGACCCTCGGACTCGACCTGGCCTCGCTCGACTCGGTGCGCGGTGCCGCCCAGCGACTGCGTGAGAACCACTCACGCATCGATCTCCTGATCAACAACGCGGGTCTGATGATCCCCCCTCTCGGCCGTACGAAGGAGGGGTTCGAGCAGCAGTTCGGCGTGAACCACCTGGGTCATTTCGCACTCACCGGCCTGGTGCTCGACCGGGTTCTCGCGGCGAAGGACTCGCGGATCGTCACGGTCAGCAGCAGCGGCCACCGCCAGGGCACCATCGACTTCGACGACCTGCAATGGCGGAACCGTAAGTACAACGCCATGGGTGCCTACGCCCAGTCGAAACTGGCGAATCTGATGTTCACCTACCACCTTCAGCGACAACTCAGGGCGGCTGGGTCCGAAACCCTCTCCGTGGCGGGGCACCCGGGCATTTCCCGTACGGATCTCTACCAGTACGCGCCTGGCTTCATGAAGGTGATGGTGACACCGCGGCTCAGGCTGATCAACTCGTGGTTCGCGCACCCCGTCGACGCGGCCACGCTGCCCATCCTGCTCGCGGCCACCGACCCCAAGGTCAGCGGGGCGCAGTACTACGGCCCGTCCGGTGTCGGCGAGTTCACCGGTCCTCCGAAACTGACCGACTCCAGCGACATCTCCTACGACGAGGCCCAGCAGAAGCGTTTGTGGGAAGCCTCCGAGCGGCTCACCGGTGTGGTCTACCAGTTCGCCGGGCTGAGGTCCTCGTAGCGGCGTGCGCCAGCGCCACCGCCATGGAACCGGCGCCCAAGCAGGCCACCGCCCGCACGGCGCACCGTGCGGCAGCCGGACCTTTCCGGCAGGGTGGATCCGAAGGAGCCGCGTCGTCTTCCGGTGCCCACCGTCCACGGCCGCGTCCTGGCCGCGGACGGTGGGCGCGCGGCGACCGGAGGCCCGAGCGGACCTTGCCGGGTGGCCGCCGAACACCTCGGCCACACCACCGCTACGGTGCCCACCGCACCGGCCGGAATCCTGGTCCGCGAGGACAGCCGCCACCCCGACCGGGTGGAGGAGGCGCCGGTGACGGTCGTGGAGCCCCTCGACTTCGAGTGCGAGGCCTGCCGTGCCCGGTTCCCGGTCATGGAGCGGATCCGCGAGGGCTGCGACGGACGGATCAACGCGGTCATCCGCTGCTTCCCCATGCCCGGGCACACCAACGCCGAGCCCGCCGCCGCCCAGCAGGGCGCGCTGGAGCGGACGCAGGTCCGGATGTACGAGACCCAGGCCGGGCGGGGCGAGTCCCAGGACCCCGGGGCCGAAGCGTCCGTCGGCGCCGACGCCCCGACGTGCGTGGCGGAACCCGTGACGGAGCGTGCGCGAAACGTAGGTTGGACGCATGCGCGTACTGGTCACGGGTGGTGCCGGGTTCATCGGATCGAGGGTCGCGGAGGAACTCCGCCTGGCCGGGCACGAGGCGGTCACCCTCGACGCCTACCTGCCCCAGGCCCACAACGGGAGGGACACCGAGGACGGAACCGTCGACGTCGTGGGCGACGTCCGGGACGGCGAGACCGTCGGGCGCGCCCTGAGGGGCGTGGACGCGGTCTGCCACCAGGCGGCGATGGTGGGACTGGGCTCGCCGGACTTCCTGGACGCCCCCGACTACGTCCGCTGCAACGACCTGGGCACGGCGGTCCTGCTGGCCGCCATGGCCAGGGCCGGGGTCCGCGACATCGTCATGGCCGGTTCGATGGTCGTCTACGGGGAGGGGCGGTACACGTGCCCCGAGCACGGCGACGTCCGTCCCGGCCCGAGGGCGGAGGCCGACCTGCGGGCGGGCGTGTTCGACCCCCCGTGCCCCCGGTGCGCGGCCCCGCTCGTGCCCGGCCTGGTGGGGGAGGACGCGCCGAGCGACCCGCGCAACGTCTACGCCACCACGAAGCTGGCGCAGGAGCACCTGTGCGCGTCGTGGGCCCGGGCCGTCGGCGGACGCGCGGTGTCGCTGCGCTACCACAACGTGTACGGACCGGGGATGCCGCGCGACACCCCGTACGCGGGCGTGGCCTCCTTCTTCCGCTCGGCGCTGGCCCGGGGCGAGGCGCCCCGCGTGTTCGAGGACGGCCGCCAGCGGCGCGACTTCGTGCACGTCGGCGACGTGGCGCGGGCCAACGTGGCGGCGCTGGAGGCCGTGCCGGGCAGGGCCCGGGGGGAGTTGTCCGCCTTCAACACCGGCAGCGGGACGCCGCACACCATCGGCGAGATGGCCCGGGCGCTGGCGGACGCGCACGGCGGCCCCGAACCCCGCGTCACCGGCGAGTACCGGCTCGGCGACGTCCGGCACATCACCGCCTCCTCCGGCCGCCTGATGGAGGAGCTGTCCTGGCGGCCGAGGGTCGGTTTCGCCGAGGGGATGGCCGAGTTCGCCCGTGCCGAACTGCGGGGTTCGGCCGGATCCGGAGTGCCGAAGGCCGGTGTGTCCGCGTGTCGCGACCGCCTTTCCCGCCCTGTGTCCACATGACTTCGTAGCGTAACCAGGGTGATCAGAGAACCACACGAGTACGGCCAGGACGAACCGGCGCAGGCGTCGCCCGACACGGCGGGCGGCGCCCCGCCGCCACCGGTCGACGTGGTGCTGCCCTGCCTGGACGAGGCGTCCGCCCTGCCCTGGGTCATGGAACGCGTCCCCCCGGGGTGGCGGGCGATCGTCGTGGACAACGGGTCCACGGACGGATCGGCCGACATCGCGTCGGAGCTGGGAGCCCTCGTCGTCTCCGAACCGCGCAGGGGCTTCGGCGCGGCGTGCCACGCGGGCCTGTCCGCCGCGACCGCCGAGTTCGTCTGCTTCTGCGACTGCGACGCCTCCCTGGACCCCGCCCTGCTCCCGGCGATGGTGGACCGGGTACGGGTCGGCGGGGCGGACCTGGTCGTGGGCAGGCGGCGCCCCGTCCGCAGGGGAACCTGGCCGGCGCACGCCAGGATCGGCAACGCCGTCGTCGCGCGGATGCTGCGCTCGCGGACCGGGGTGCGGGTGCGCGACATCGGCCCGATGCGCGCCGCCCGCAGGGTCGACCTCCTCAAGCTGGGGATGACCGACCGGCGCTCGGGCTACCCGTTGGAGACGGTCGTGCGCGCCGCCGACGCCGGGTGGCGGGTCGACGAGGTGGACGTCCCCTACCTGCCCAGGTCGGGGGCCTCCAAGGTGACGGGGACGTGGCGCGGCACGTGGACCGCCGTGCGCGACATGACGGGGGTGCTGCGCGAGCCGCCGGTCTCTGAGGGTGCGCGCGCGAGGGGAGGGCGGCCATGACCCGGACCGTTGGGCCCGGCCTCCCGGCAGGGGACACCACCCTGCTGGTGATCGCCAAGGAACCCGTTCCCGGGCGGGTCAAGACACGGCTGACCCCCGAGTACTCGCCGCGGGAGGCCGCCGCGCTCGCCGAGGCCGCCCTGGCGGACACCCTGCACACGGTGCGCTCGCTGCCCGCGCGCAGGAGGCTCCTGGTGCTGGAGGGGAGGCCCGGCCCCTGGCTCCCGCCGGGGTTCGAGGTGGTCCCGCAGGCGGGCGGCGGGCTCGACGAACGGCTCGCGCAGGCGTTCGCCCGGTGCTCGGGCCCCTCCCTGCTGATCGGCATGGACACCCCCCAGGTGACCGGGGAGCTCCTGGCGCCCGCCCTGGCCCCGGACGCGTGGGAGCGCGTCGACGCGTGGTTCGGCCCGAGCGAGGACGGGGGCTTCTGGGCGCTCGGCCTGGCCGAACCCGACCCCCGCCTGCTGCGCGGCGTCCCGATGTCGACGGAGCACACCGGACGGTTCCAGCACGCGCGGCTGGTCGGCGCCGGGCTGCGCGTGGGCGGTCTGGACGTGCTCACGGACGTCGACACGCCCCGCGACGCCGCGCTGGTGGCCTCACTCGTCCCCGACAGCCGCTTCGGCAGGGCCGTCGGGCTCGGGAGAGCGGGGTGCCGGCGGTGAGCACGACCGAGACCGGGATCGACACGAGGTCGGCTCCGTGGCTGTGCGACCCCTACTCCCAGGCGCTCGCCAACGGCCGAGGTCCCCTCTTCCTGCGACGGCCCGACGGGTGGATGCTCCGCCTGGACGTCGAGCGCTGGTGCGGGGAGACCGACGCCGCGGACGAGAGCGTGCTGGAGCGCTCCGAGGGCGACACCCTGGACGCCGGGTGCGGGCCCGGGCGCATGGTCGTCGCGCTCGCCGCCCGGGGCCGCACGGCGCTGGGCGTGGACATGAACCCCGTGGCCGTGTCGCGCGCGGTCGAGGCGGGCGGCCGGGCGGTGTGCGCCTCGGTGTTCGATCCCCTGCCCGGCGAGGGCGCCTGGCGTACCGCGCTGCTGGTCGACGGCAACATCGGTATCGGCGGAGCCCCCGGGGACCTGCTCGCCCGGATGCGGGAGGTCGTGCTGCCCGGCGGTCTGCTCATCGTCGAGACCGCCGCCCACGAGGTCCATGAGTGCGTGACGGTGCAGGTCACCGACGGACGGGGGGAACCGGGTGCCCCGTTCCCGTGGGCGCGGCTCGGGCTCCAAGCCCTGCGGCGGTGCGCGCGGGGGGCAGGGTGGGAGTGGTCGGAGGCCTGGCAGGTGCGGGGACGCCGGTTCGCGGCACTGCGCGCGCCGCGGGGCAACCCGACGCCGGGACGCGTCTGTCCCGCGGTGACGGCGTGACGCGGCCCGAACTCCGCCAGCGCGAGGTCCGGGACGCGGTCGGCGCCTCCCGGACGGGTCTGCGCGCCGACCTGTCCGTGGCGGCCCTGGCCGTGCTCCTCTTCGCGTCGGCCGCCGTCGTCGGCACCCGGATCGAACGCGCCCACGGCGTCCTCCACGTGGACTGGCCGCCGCTGTACGCGTCCTGGTTCCCCCACGCGGGGCCCGGCACGGTCCCCGCCCTGGCCCTGGCGGCGGCGGTGGTGGCCTGCGGGCCCGCGGCGGCGCGCGCCCTGCCCTGGCGCGCCCTGGTGTGGGCGGTCTGGGCCGCGTCCACGCTCTGGACCATCGCGCTCGCGCTGGTCGACGGCTGGCGGCACGGGATCGTCAGCCGCCTGCTGTCCCCCCACGAGTACCTGTCCTCGGTCGACCGCTTCCAGGACGTGGGCGCCGCGCTGAGCACGTTCACCCGGCACATCCTCATCGGGCAGCCCGACAACTGGCCCACGCACGTGGCCGGGCACCCGCCGGGAGCCGTCCTGACGTTCGTCGCGCTGGACCGGGTCGGTCTGGGCGGCGGGGCGTGGGCCGGGCTCTGGTGCGTCGTGGTCGGCGGGTCGGCCGCCGCCGCGGTCCTGGTCGCGGTGCGCGCGCTCGGTGCGGAGTCGACGGCGCGCAGGGCGGCCCCGTTCCTCGTGCTGCTGCCCGCCGCGGTGTGGGTGGGCACGTCGGCGGACGGGTACTTCGCGGCGGTCACCGCGTGGGGCCTGGCCCTGCTCGCCGTGGCCGCGGCGCCCGACGCGCGTGCGCCGCGCGCCACCGCGCTGGCGGCCGGTCTGCTCCTGGGGTGGTCGGTGTACCTGTCCTACGGGCTCGTCCTCATGGGGATCCCGGCCGTGGCGGTACTCCTGTGCGCGCGGACCGCGCGCCCCCTGCCCTACGCGCTGCTGGGCGCCCTGGCCGTCGCCGCGGCCTTCACGGCGGCCGGTTTCTGGTGGTGGGAGGGCTACCGGCTGCTCGTGGAGCGCTACTACCAGGGGTTGGCGTCGGTCCGGCCCTACGGCTACTGGGTCTGGGCGAACCTGGCCGTCGCGTGCCTGACGACCGGACTCGCGACCGCGGCGGGTCTGCGCCGGGCGCTGGCGCGGCTGCCCGGGGCGGTGCGCGGCCTGCGCCGTTCGCCGTCCCGGGAGACCGCGACGACGGCCCTGCTGGTGGCCGCCGCACTGTGCGCGATCACCGCCGCCACCCTGTCGGGGATGAGCAAGGGCGAGACCGAGCGCATCTGGCTGCCGTTCGTGCTGTGGCTCATCCCGGCCGCCGCCCTCCTGCCGGGCCGCCACCACAGGGCCTGGCTGGCCGTCCAGGCGGCCACGGCGCTCGCGGTCAACCACCTGCTGCTCACCGGTTGGTGAACCGGTGCGCTCCGCGGGGCCGGTGCCCGAAGCCCCCGGCGTCCTCGCGGGCACCGGCGAAGGAACGCGCCCGTGGCGCGCCGGGGGCGTCTCCGTGCGCGACCGGACCTGGGTAGACGAAGTCGGCGCACAGCGGGCGCACGCCGGGCGTCCCCGGGTGCGACCGGACGCGGGGGGAGCGCCGAGGAGCGGAACGAACGATGTCGTCCCGCCCCTCAGGATTCGGGGGCGGCGGTCACCCCCACCGGGTGTTCAGGCGTTGTCGCGCAGCTGGCCGAGGGTCTCGGTCCGCGACCGCTGTGCCTCCTCGTCCAGTCCCAGGCCGGAGGACCCGGACGCCCCGCAGGAGACGTCCCGCTCCGGGAACTCGCCGTCGACCAGGTAGCTCGTGGCCACGTCCCAGGCGCAGGGGTTGTCGCCGTAGACGTAGGTGCCGTGACCGCTGTCGTCGACGCTCACCAGGCGGGAACGCTGGCCGAACTTCTCGTTCAGCAGGACCCCGCCCAGGTGCGGCGTGACCGGGTCGCGCAGGTTCTGCATGATGAGGACGTCGCCCGGGCCCTCCCCGGTGATCTCCACGGCGGGCTCGGACGGTGCGTCGTTCCAGTAGGCGCAGGGCATGACGTTGGCGGTGGCCGCGCCGTACATCGGGTACCTCTCCCGGTCCTCGGCCACGCCCTCCTGGTACGTGGCCAGGTCCTCGGGCCACTCGACGTCGTTGCAGGTCGTCGCGAGGAACACCGACCAGGGGTTGTCGCCGGGCGACAGCTCGCCCGCTGCCGCACCGGCGCCGCCGAACCCGTGCCCGTCCATGTGCCGCCGCACCGCCTCCTCGTCCGCGAGGCGCACCGACTGCCACAGCTGCGCCGTCCGCCCGTAGCTCCGCTCGTTGTACAACCCCGCGAAGACGGCCAGCCGGAAGACGTGGCCGTTGACACCGGCCACCGGCCCCTCCTCGTCGAGCCGCTCGGCGGTCTCGAAGTAGGTCTCCCGCACCTGTTCGGGCGAGCCGCCCAGGCCGTAGCTGCCGTCGCGCTCCGCCGCCCACGCGGCGAAGTCGGGGAAGGTCTCCTCGAAGCCCAGGGCGTACCTGCGCATGCCGTCGTAGTCGAGGAAGGTGTCGCCGATGTTGCTGTCGAGCACGATCCGGTCGGTGCTCTCGGGGAACATCGAGGCGTAGGCGGCACCCAGCGCCGACCCGTAGGACAGCCCGAAGTAGCTGGCCTCCTCCTCGCCGAGCGCGGCCCGGATCCGGTCCAGGTCGCGGGCCATGTTCGCCGTCGAGATGTGGCGCATCAGCCCGATCTCGTCGCTTTGCGCGCACTGGTCGGCGACCGCCTCGGCGATCGCGGCCTGTCCGGTGACCGCCGCCTCGTCGACCGCGTAGGGCGGGATGTTGCCCAAGTACTCCTGGTCGGTGGTGAAGCCGCAGCTCACCGCGGACGAGTGCCCGACCCCGCGGGTGTCCATGCCGATCAGGTCGTAGCTGTTCAGGACACTGGCGGGCATGCCCAGGGAGGCCAGGTCCGCGGGCATCGACAGCCCGGACCCGCCCGGGCCGCCGGGGTTGAGCAGCAGCACGCCGCGCCTCTGTTCCGGGACCGTGCTGGCCAGCCGCGACACCATGATCTCGATCCCGGCGCCCTCGGGGTCGTCGTAGTCCACGGGCACCGGCACGGTGGCGCACTCCAGCGGGTGCGTCCCGTCCGGGACGTCCTCGGGGCAGGCGCCCCACGCCAGCTCCGTCGTCGGCGCCTCGCCCCGTTCGTCGGCCGTGGCCGGTGCCGCCACGACCAGCGAACCGGCCAGACATACCGCCACCATCGGGGGCAGGCTTCGGCCCGCGTTCCGCCTTCGTCCCATGTCTCCAGCCTCCTGGATGTCGATTTCACCGGCGCTCCCGCTGGCACGGCGCCCCTCCGTCCGTCGCGGAAGGGCCGTGACCGCCGTCGCCGGAGGCACGTGCCCAGCCTGCTGTCACTCCGCCGAGTCCACCAGTGACAACGTGTCATGGGATGACGGTGCGAACCTCACGGAAAAACCGTGACAGGCGCACATCGTTCGTGGGTGGTGTCGGTGTGCGACGGGGGCCGGGCGCCGCGCGCGGGCACGGCCCGGAGCGGCGGGCCGGGCCGCACGGCAGGGGGAGGGCTCGGGCTCACGCCTCCTCAGCGGGGAGGGTGAGCCGGGCCCCGCCCGTGGCGAGGAAGTACGGGGCGGGCACGGGTGGGCGGCGCAGGGCGGCGACGCGACCGGCGGCCTCCCGCCACCAGGGCCGGGCCGCGTGCGTGCCGGTGAAGAAGACCAGGAGCGCTCCGTCCCCGGTGGCCGCGACGCTGGGACCGCAGACGCCCCGCCCCATCCAGCGCGGCGTCGCGGGCCGGTCCGTGTCCAGGATCCGGACCGGCGGGGACCACGCCGCCCGGTCGGCCGCGGGGGCCTGCGCCCGCGTCGCCCACAGCCCCTGGTCGGGGAAGGGCGTGGTGCCGTGCAGGTTGGTGCCCCGGGCCAGCAGCATCGTCCAGCCGTCGGGGCCGCGGTGCAGGGCGTTGTCGAAGAAGCCCTCCCCGCGGGTCGCGAACGTGCGGGACGCGGACCAGCGGAGGCCGTCGGCACTGTCGGCGACCCGCAGTTCGAAGTCGGGCTGCTCACCGGGGCCCACCTCGTGGGGAGCGGCCAGGAACCACATGCGGTAACCACCCTCGACGGCGATGACGGCGGGTTCCAGCACGCTGGGGCGGTCCGTGGAACCGCTCAGCACCGGGTGCGGTCGGCGGCGCCACGAGCCGTCGGCCCGCTGTTCGAGGACGCCGATCGAGTAGAGGCTGCCGGGTCCGTGGTGGCGGGCGGTGCGCCGCCCGGCGTAGTAGACGCGTGCGGGCGCGCTCCGGTGCGGCGGCACGTAGCAGGGGGTGTGCGTCCCCCCGGCGTCCCAGGCACCGCGTGGGGCGTCCGGGACCAGAGGGAGGGGGCGGCCGTGCGCGGAGGCGTCGATCCGCCAGCCGGTGAGGCGCACGTCCGCGCCGACCGGCAGCGTGGCCCGGTACAGGCGGTTGCGGAAGGAGGTGGAGAAACCGCCGACGAACATGCACCAGCGGTCGCCGACGCGGTGCACGTTCGGGTCGCTCAGTCCGAGGAGGCCGCGCGGGACGGTGCCCTCCAGCATGTCCCACTGGACGGTGGGGCCGGTGACGGCGGGGGAGGGGTGCATGGGCCTGGCTCCGTGGTCAGGGCGCGCGCGAGCGCGGACTCCCCTGCGGATCAGGTAGGTCGTTGGGGGAAAGATACCACCGCGCCCCGGGAGGAGGGCTGCCCGCGCCTCCACACCACCCGCCCCCGCTGCGGGGGCCTCCGGCATGAGCGCCTGAACAGGGCATACCGGGCCGACCGCGCCCCCGTGCGTGGCGGGAGCCCGCGTCCGGCGGCCCGTCGCCGCGCGGCGGGCTCAGCTGGTGACGTGCCGGTCGAGCCAGTCCATGAGGGGGCCGGTGGCCCGCCAGTCGGCGCGGACGGTGTCGAGGAGCTTCGCGGAGAGCGGTACGTCGGAGCGCTCCACGTGGCGCTCGGCCCCCAGGGAGCGGTGGCGCAGCAGGTGCACGCGCGGGTGGTCGCCGCTGTACCCGCGGGGGTGGGTCTTGAGGGTGTCGCCGACGATGTCGAAGCCCCGGGCCGTCAGCTCCTCGACGATCCGCGCCAGTCGCGGACCCTGGCGCTCGTCGTCGACGCCGTCGCGGTAGCGCTCCACCTGGGCACCCGACATCGCGTGGTAGCCCGCGCCCGCCGAGAGCCCCTCCGGGCCGAGCTGGAGGTAGTAGCCGACCGACCCCTGGGACTGGCTGACCAGCCCCACGTGGGTCTTGTAGGGGCTCTTGTCGTGGGAGAAGCGCACGTCGCGGTTGGGGCGGCCCACCTTCATCGGGCCGAATTCCTCCTCCAGGGCCTCGGCCAGGGCGCGCGCGGGCTCGCGCACGGCGCGCACGTACACCTCGTGGTGGCCGTGGAAGTAGTCCTTGGAGTTGTCCCGGGCCAGGCCGTCGAAGAACGCGAAGGTCTCCTCGGTGAAGCCGGTGAAGTCCATCCCTCTCCTCCTGCGGTGGCGGACGCGCGCCCGCCGTCCTACCCCCGCGGCGGTTCCCCGAACCCGGCCGCCACCGCCAGCCCCCGGTACCCGCCGGGGGTGAACCGGGGTTCACACGCCGTCCTGTTCGAGGTCGAAGCGCTCGCGTGCCCGCTCGATCTCGGGTGCGTGCGCCGAGATCCAGTCGAGCAGCACGTCCACCGGGTGCCGGAGCGTCTTGCCCAGCGGGGTGATCCGGTACTCGACGGCGACCGGCCGCGAGCCGACGACCGCGCGGTGGACGATGCCGTTGCGTTCGAGGCGGCGCAGGGTCGCGGTGAGCGACTTCTGGGTCACCGCGGGGATCGCGCGGCGCAGTTCGTTGAAGCGCGAGGGGCGCTCGCAGAGCACGTTGAGCACCTCCATCGACCACTTGTCCAGGACCTGGTTGAGGAGCTCGCGGTGCGGCGCGGTGATCCCGAGGCCGTCGTGGGCTGCCTGCCCGGTATCCGTCATGACACCTAGTCTCGTTGCAGTTTCCTTCTTATACCAGGTATCAACATTAGACCTATTCGGAACCAGTTGCGAGGACACAGGAATGACCGTTCAGCGTTTCACCCCCGAGGGCATGATGCAGCCCGCCCCGTACCACCACGTCGCCGTCAGCACCGGTACGCGCCACGTGCACGTCAGCGGACAGATCGCCCGCCGCGCCGACGCGACCCCGGTGGCCCCGGGCGACCTCGCCGGGCAGGTGGCGCAGGCGCTGCGCAACACCGCGACGGGGTTGGCCGGAGCGGGAGCGACCTTCGACGACGTCCTGCGCCTGACCTTCTACGTCACGGCGTGGGAGCCCGGCAAGATCGACGCCTTCATGGCCGGGGTCGCGGAGGTCGCCGAGGAGACCGGTCTCCCGACGCCGCTTCCGCCGTCGTCGCTCATCGGCGTGGACTACCTCTTCGAACCCGACGTGCTCGTCGAGGTCGAGGCGACGGCCATCCTCGACTGACGGCCACCACCACCGGGCGCGGCCCCCAGCCTTCACGGGGGCCGCGTACCTCCTGGGGCGCCGACCCGGCCGGGTGCGAAGCCCGGGAGCGCCTTCCCGCGGTGGTCACGGGCGGGGCGGACCACCGCTGGCGTTCCATGGGCGAGACCGCCCCTCGCGTGCCCCTTGCCTGCTGATGAGAGCCCTCTTGTGCTGATACTTGCCGTGCGACAACAAAAATTCGCTCTGTGGAGTTTGGTGTTGTTCGTGAGGGAACGGTAGTGGTTGCACCGGTGCCGCCCACCGGGCCGCAGCACCCGAACTGCGGTCGGGAGCGGGTCAGAGCACCGGTGTCTGCCCAGGCAGACAGACAGGAGCACACAGGACCAGAGCACCGGGGGTTTCCTCTTGTCCACCACGCTGAACCAGGACACCGTGTCCCAGACCGCCGCCGACCACACGACCCTCATCCCCAGAGCGCACACGTTCGCCTCGGGAGAGGAGACCTCGGCTGAGGAACTGCTCGCCGAACTCCACGGCCTGGCGGAGGACGACCCGCGCGCGGTCAGGCTGCGCGAGCAGGTCGTGGTCCGCTACCAGCCGCTGGTCAACAAGCTCGCCCGCCGCTACAACGGCCGCGGCGAACCGCTGGAGGACCTCAAGCAGACCGCCATGGTCGGCCTGGTCAAGGCCATCCGCGGCTACCAGCCCGACCGCGGCAAGCCCTTCATCTCCTACCTGATGCCCACGGTCACCGGCGAGATCAAGCGGCACTTCCGTGACCACACCTGGGCCATCCGCGTCCCCAGGCGCCACCAGGAGAACCGGATCAAGCTGCGCCAGGTGCTCAACACCTTCCAGCAGACCCACGCGCGCGTCCCCACCAACGCCGAGATCGCCAAGGAGATGGGGCTGGACGAGGAGGAGGTCGTCGAGCTCGTCCAGGCCTCGGAGTCCTACCGCTCCCTCTCGTTGGACGCCCCCGACTCCTCCGACTCCGACGGTCAGGAGGGCGCCCGCCTGGAGGACCACCTGGGCAGCGAGGACGAGGGCCTGGAGCGGATCGTGCAGCGCGAGTCGCTCAAGCCCGCCCTGGCCCGCCTGCCCGAACGCGAACGCGAGATCCTCAAGCTGCGCTTCTTCGGCGACCACACCCAGACCGAGATCGCCGACCGCATGGGCTACTCCCAGATGCACGTCTCCCGGCTGCTGAAGAACACCCTGGAGCAGCTGCGCGAGGACGTGGGCGAGAGCACGCCCGCCAGCGGCTGAGGGCCCCGTCCGTCCCGGAGGGCGACACGGGGGCCGCCCTCGACACCCGTGCGCGCGACGGAGAACAGGGTGCCCCGGCCGGCGGGTGAACACCGGGCCGGGGCGCGGTCACCACCTGCACCAATCAGGAGGAGACCGTGAAACACCCTACCGGTGGGCACCGCAGGCCCTGCCGGGGCCCGGCCGGGCGCCGCCAGCGCCGAGCCAGGCCCCGGGAGGCTGGGCGGTCTTCCCCGCGCTCCCCGGCCAACACCCCTCGGGGCGGTGGGAGTACGTCCTGACGGGCTGACCGGGCTCGGCCATCCGCCGCCCCTGGCCCTGTGCCCCCTGAGCCCTCGACCGCTGTGGGCGGCGTCCGTCACGGACGCCGCCCATCGTTGTGCGCGCGGGAACCGTCGGTGCCCGTCTGGCCCGGGCCCGGCGAACCTGTCGGTTCGCTCCGCTAGCGTGGCCCAGCACATGAGGCCCCACGCCAGCGAAAGGAACCACCCCCTGTGCCCAGAGTCCTCCTCAGAGTCGAAAGCCCCCTGGGCGTCGGCCTCCCCGCTGTCGAACTGCCCGACCTCCCCGACCGGGTCCGCGTACGCGAACTGATCCGGATGCGCGTGCGGGAGGAGGTCGCCCGGTACGCCCTCGACCGTTCCGCCCCCTACCAGGGCCTGGTCACCCCCACCGCCGCCGAGCGTCAGCTCAACACCGCGGCCCGGCGGACCGAACGGCCGACCGTGGACTGGGAGGAACAGGCCGACCTGGCCGAGCGGGCCTTCGAGAAGCAGCGGTTCGTGCTCATCGTCGGGGACCGCCAGGTGGAGTCCCTGGAGGAGTACGTCGACCTGACCGGCGAACCCGAGATCGTGTTCGTCCAGCTCGTTCCGCTGGTGGGTGGCTGACATGACCGAGACCACCGCCGAGACCACCGCGGCCCCGCCCCTCACCTCGATGGTCCCCTCGCCCGCCGGACGGCAGTGGGCAGGACGGACCGCCGAGGAGTTCGCTTCGGGCATCGACGCCAGGGGGAGGAGTTCCTGGGCCTACCGGAGCACGATGCCCGCCCGGGTCGAGGAGGTCCTGGGCCGCCTGCACGCCCCCGGACTGCCGGAGCTGATCGAGGAGTGCGACCGGGTCATACGCGCCCACGCCCCCGACCGGGGTTGGCGGGGGTACACGGGGGTCTCCTCGCTCGACCGGGGCACCCCGCTGCGCGACCTGATCGACCGGTGCGACGACGGACTGAGGGTGCGCCTGGCGGTCTGGTTCCTGGTCAACGCACGGCACCCCCGGCCCGTCGAGGTCGACGGACAGGGGCGCCACAGCGACTACTTCTCCCGCGTTCACCACCGTGCCGCGTTCACCCTGTGCCATAGGGCACTGCCCTGGGACAGCGCCCTGCTCTCCCTGCTTCTGTACGCGCAGGCGCAGGGGCTCACCGACGGGTACGCCCACATCGACGTCTGCGAGCGGGTGGAGGACCACGTCCTGGCGCCGTGCGCGCAACAACTGCACGAGTACCGGGCCCGCTGCCAGGAACGCAGGCGACGTCTGTTCACCTACGAACCCGACGAACCCGAGCCCCATGCGCGCGTACTCCTCCTGCTCCTTCGCCTGGGCGCCCCCCTGGCCGTCGACCACCTCCTCCCCGAGGGGGACCTGTTCGGCGACCTGCTGCGCGAACGCGAACCCTCGCTGGTCACCCGTCCCGGCCTGGCGGAGCTGCTCGTCCACTTCCTGGTTGCACCCGGTCCCCGACCCGGCCGCGAGTGGCGTGAAGGGCTCCGACGCAGGTTGGCCGCGATCCCCGACGCGGAGGACGTGCTGCGGCGCCTGGCCGAGGTGGTGCTGCGCACGCCGCGGGCCGAGGAGGGCCACTTCGGTTCGAGCACGGCCTACTTCCTGATCCACGTGCACAACATCGTCAACGGCCTGGTGTGGGCGGTGCGGGAGCTGGCCTCGGAGGAGGACACCTGGTCGCCGCCCCTGCTGGAGAGGGTCGCGGTGTTCACCGGGACCGGGCCGGGCGGCTCCAAGCTGCTGCGCTCCGAACGCACGGCCTCCGCCTGCGTCCGGATCCTGGCCGAACGCGGTACCGACGAGGCGGTCGCCGTCCTCGCCCGCGTCCGCGCGCGGGTCAAGAAGAAGACCCTGTCCAAGGTGATCGACAGGGCCTTGGGGGAGATCGCCGACCGGCTGGGCATCACCGGGGAGCAACTGCTGGAACGCACCGTCCCCGACTTCGGCCTGGGCCGGGCCGGGACCCGGACCGACCAGCTGGGCGAGCACCCGGTCACGCTGGCCCTGGCCGCGGACGGCAGCGCCGCACTCGGCTTCGCCTCCGCCAGGGGGCGTCCGGTCGCGAGCCCGCCCGCGGCCCTGCGCACGTCGCACCCCGACCGGATCAAGGCGCTGAGGGCCGAACTCAAGGAGCTGCGCCAGGTGGTGGCGGCCGAACGGGTCCGGCTGGAGGAGTTCCTGATCCAGGGGCGGGCGTGGGACGCCGCGTCCTGGATCCGCTATTACCTCGACCACCCGGTCACCGGCGCGCTCGCCCGGCGACTGCTGTGGGAGGTGAGCGCCGACGACGGCCGGACCTGGGTGTGCGGGCTGCCCGGGGCCGACGGGGGCCACTGGCGTCTGACCGACCCCGACGGGACAGAGGTCGCGCACACCGCGACCGTGGACGACGGCGCCCAGGTGCGGCTGTGGCACCCCGTGCGGAGCCAGCCGGAGACGGTGCGGCGGTGGCGGGAGCACCTGACCGATCGTGAGATCGCCCAGCCCCTCAAGCAGGCGTACCGGGAGATCTACCTGCTCACCCCCGCGGAGGAGGCCACCCGGGTCTACTCCAACCGCTACGCCGCCCACATCCTCAAGTACGGGCAGGCCAAAGCCCTGCTCAACGAGCGCGGGTGGAGCGTTCACCAGCTGGGCGGTTGGCACGGCGGCGAGGACGGCCCCGCCGAGCGCGTCTACACCGACCGGGAGAGCGGGGCCTCATGGCGCGTCACCCTCGACATCGCCCTGGTCGACGACGACAACGATCCCGTCCGCAACTGCGGCACCGACCAGGTCCGCTTCCACCGCGCGGGGGAGGGGGAGCCCGCACCGCTGACGGAGGTGTCGGCGCTGGTGCTGTCCGAGGCGATGCGCGACGTGGACCTGGCCGTGGGCGTGTCCTCGATCGCCGCCGACCCCCAGTGGGTCGACCGGGGAGAGAGTGCACACCTGCCCTACTGGCGTCGGGCGGCCTTCGGCGAACTCACCGAGAGCGCCCTCGTACGACGCGAGGCCCTGACGCGTCTGCTGCCGCGGCTGAGCGTGGCCGACCGGTTGGAGGTCGACGGACGCTTCCTGCGTGTGCGCGGGGATCTGCGCTCCTACCGGATCCACCTGGGCAGCGCCAACATCCTGATGGAACCGGACGACTCCTACCTCTGCGTGGTGCCCTCGGGCAGGGGGAGGGGGCCGGGGGTGTTCCTGCCCTTCGAACAGGACGGCGGCCGCCTGGCGCTGATCCTGTCCAAGGCACTGATGCTGGCCAGGGACAGCGCCATCGAGGACGCGAGCATCACCGGGCAGATCCGCCGCGGACTGGAGGAGTAGGGGGGAGTTCGGGGGGTCTGGGAAGCCGCGGAACAGCGGAGCGGAATCCGGAGTCCGGCGCGAGTCCGCGTTCTGGTGTTCCCCCGACCCTGGACTGAGCCGGCCGGAACTGCTCGGGGTCCGCCACCCGGCGGGGCGGCGGACCCCGGCACGTCTTTCACACCCGCCCGGGCGCCGCGCCCTCCAGTTCGTCGACGCCGCCGGACATGATGGTGCGGGCGTGCTCGGTGATGTGCTGGAGTGGCCAGTCCCACCGGGCCAGGTCCGGGAGACGGCGGACGCGGGTTCCGGCGTCCGCCACCGGTGGTGGGCACGGCCGGTTCTCAGGGAGCGCCGAACCACGTGGAGAGCGCCTCGCGCAGCTTGGACGCGGCGCCGTCAGCCGGTTCGTCGACGGCGGCGGCCCAGGCGACGTGGCCGTCCGGGCGGATCAGGAGGACGTCGACCGGCCGGTCGTCGGTTTTGGCGGTGTGGACGTCGACGCGCGGGTGCCAGGCCCGGGCGGTCTCGTGGAGGTCCCCGCGGCCGGTGAGGTCGAGGAGCACGGGACGCGCGGTGTGCATGAGTTCCGCGACGCTGGTCATGCCCTGGTCGGTGTGCAGGGTGAGGTCGGGTGCGAAGGCGCCGACCAGCGCGTGGTGGTCGGCGCCGGGCACCGGGTAGCGGATGTCGGACCCGGCGACGAGCGCTCCCATGCGGCGCAGCGGCTGCTCGTCGGCGAGCAGTTCCTGGAAGACCTCCCGGAGCGCCTCGGCGGCCGGGTCGTGCCCGCGCCGCAGCGCCACCTGGGCCCGGGTGTGCAGCATGGTGCGGGCACCGGCGAGGTGGCGTTCGTCGTGGTAGGTGTCCAGCAGGCCCTCCGGCGCCCAGCCGTGGACGTCGGCGGCCAGCTTCCAGGCCAGGTTGACCGCGTCGAGCATGCCCGCGCTGATCGCCACACCGGTGGCGGGGAACAGGTGCGCCGCGTCACCGGCCAGCAGGACCCGTCCGTCACGGTAGCGCTCGGCCTGGTGGGCCCTGAAGGTGAACCGCGACAGCCGCACCGGTTCTCCCAGGGGCATGTCCACGCCGAGCACGCGGCGGAGGCTGCCCTGGAGTTCGGCCACGGTCATCGGTGTGTCGTCGTCGTACTCGGTGGCCTCGTCCTCGACGGTGTAGAGGGAGGCGACCCCGGAGTCCGACGACGCGCTGACCCCGAGGAGGCCGTGTTCGGTCCGGGTGAAGCCCGCGCGGACCGTGCCGAATCCGGGAACGTCGAGGTCGCCGTTGTCGAGCACGGTCACCGTGTCGGGCAGGGCGACCTGGGCCAGCCGGTTGACCTCCGGGTAGGTGGTGCCGGGGAAGGGGATACCGGCCCGCTCGCGGACCCGGCTGCGCGCACCGTCGCAACCCGCGAGGTAGCGGGTGGTCACCCGGTACGACCCGTCCGGACCGCGCACGTCCACGGTCACCGCGGCGTCGTCCTGGCTCAGCCCGACCACCTCGTGTCCGCGACGGACGTCGACGCCGAGTTCGGCGGCGCGTTCGTCGAGCAGCTGCTCCAGCCGCTGCTGGGGGAGGGGCAGGGCGTGCATCGGGGGATCGGCCAGCTGGGTGAGGTCCAGGTGCACACCGCCGAACGGGAACCGGGGAGCCGGGACGGGACCGGTGCAGGCTGCCTCGAACCGCTCCAGCAGACCCCGGTGGCGCAGCAGTTCCAGGATCTGACCGCCGAGGCCACCGGCCTTGGGGGTGCTTCGACGCTGCGGGTACCGCTCCAGCACCAGCGGCCGCAGCCCGGCCAGGCGCAGTTCGGCGGCCAGCATCAGGCCGGTCGGACCGGCGCCCACGACGATCACGTCAGCGTCCATGCACTTCCTTCCAAGGGGGCGGCGCGAGACGGGCCGTTTCGTGTCGCTCGGGGAGAATGCCCGAGCGGGAGCGTCGGTGTCAAGCACGGCCCGGGCAGTGCCGTTGGGCGGGTGCTTCGACCGGCTCCCCGACGCCCTCTCCGCAGGGGTGGGGGTACGGCCATGAGGGCTCGTCCCCGTAGCCGCCGGTGCGCCCGACCGGGCGCCCGGGGCAGAGGGGACGGGCCGCGCCGAACCCGTCGGGTCCGGCGCGGCCCGGTTCACGTCGTGCCCGGTGCGTCGCCGCGAGGAGTCCGTCCTCAGCGGTCGCGGATCCGAGGCGCTCAACCCCTCGGCTGGGCCGCCTCGGCGCCCTGCTCGACGGCCTCGTCACCAGCCTCGGGCCGCCCGCCGCCGAACACCTCCCCGACGAGCCTCCGCGTCGTCTCCTGGAACGTCTGCGCCAGGGACATCCCGGCGTCGTCGACATAGGTCAGCGAGGCGGTCAGGGTCCTGCTGCCGTCGGCCGTGGCGTACATCAGCGCCGCCGAGCCCGCGATGCCGCCGTTGTGGTGGAAGACGGTGCCGCCGTCGGTCTCCTGGACGAACACCCCCAGGCCGTAGCCGACCTTCGCCTCCGGCGTGCGCATCTGGTCCAGCAGTTCGGTCGGCAGGAGCTTGCCGCCCATCAGCGCGGAGAAGTACGTGTGCAGGTCCCGGGTGGTCGAGATCATGTCACCACCGGCCGAGATCCAGGAGGGGTTCTGGCGGGTGACGTCGACCGTCCTCTCCCGGCCGTCCTCCTCGTACCGGTAGTAGGCGTGGGCGTGCGGCTCGGGGACCTCCGGCGAGGTGCCCGGCGCCACGGTGCCGGTCATTCCCAGCGGTCCCAGGATCAGCCGCTGGAGCTCCTCCGAGAACGAGCGGCCGGTGACCCGCTCGACCAGCAGCCTGGCCACCACGTAGTTGGTGTTGGCGTAGCTCCAGTCCGTCCCCGGCTCGAACCGGGACGGCTTGGACAGCGCCAGCCCTACCAGCTCCTCGGGCGGATAGGTCCGGAACCGGTCCTCCACCCACTCCCGGCCCGCCCAGGTGACCCCCGGCGCGAACGTCCCGTCCTCGTAGAGTTCGCCGGTGTGGTTGAAGATTCCGCTGGTGTGCTGGAGCAGCATCCGTACCGTGATCCGCCGGTCCAGCCCGAACTCGGGCAGGTGGTCGGCTGCCGGGTCGTCCAGCCCGATCCTGCCCTCGGCCGCCAGCATGAGCACCGTGGTCGCGACGAAGTTCTTGGTGGCGCTACCGATCCGGAAGTGCCCGTCGGTCGGCGGCCTCTCCGACTCGCCCAGTCCGCGCGCCCCGGCGCTGCCGACCCACTCGCCCCGCTCGTCGTGCACGCGCAGCTGCATTCCAACGAAACCGGAGTCGACGATCTCCTGCATGGTCTTGTGCAGTTCCGGGCGGTTCTGCTCGTTGGGGGTGACGGACATGGTGGTGCTCCTTCGAGATGGTGACGCGGTTGGACTGAGGGGAGGGGATCGCCGTGCCGCCGGTCAGAGGCTGCGGGCGGTGATGTCGCCGTGGGAGGTGGTGGCGTGGATGTCGAGGGCGGTGGCGCCGTCGTCCTTGAGGGCGTTGTGGACGCGGCCGGAGGGGCCGAAGGCCTGGTGCTTGGGGGTGGGGGCCTGGATGTGCAGGACGCCGTCGTCGTGGGTGATGGTGGTCTGTTCGGCGGCTTGGACGTCGCGGTTCTTGGAGGGGTTGGCGGGCTGGATCTGGACGGTGGTGTCGGTGCGGTCGGCGGCGATGATGTGGATGTGTGCGGCGGGGAGGTTCAGGACGGTGGTGATGGGGGCGGGGGTGGGGAGGGTGTGCATCGTGTTTTTCCTTCTTCTTCAGCGGCGCTGGTGCGGCCCGCTGTTTCTGATGTTGGAAAAGCTACGTTGCGTTCATTGTTGTGGCAACAGGGACTTTGCGTGAAAACCCTGTATCAGCAGGTGGTAGCGGGGAGATTGTTGCAATGGTTTTGGTTCTAATGCAACAAACTCCACCCCGGGCGTTGCAATGGATGGGAATTGAACGCTACGGTCGCCCGCCCTCGGAGACCACGCGGGCTGATGCGCGACGGTGGCCCAACGCGCTGCGGCATGGTGGTCCGGGCGCCGTCGTCGGCTCCGCTGGTGTGGGTGCGAGGCCGACCACCTCCCGGCCTGCGTCGGCAGCGCCCGCACCGGCGTGGCTGACCGCCCCTCCCGGCTCTGCCGTGGCCGCCCCGCGCCACTGACGCAGGGCGGCCAGGCCCCGCCCGACGGGGCCTGGCCGCGGTCAGGCCCTGAAGCGCCGGGAGGGCGTGCGCCAGGAACCGGTGAAGACCGCTGGCGACACTTCCGGGTCTTCGAAGTTCCCGATGCGCTGGCCCTGGAGGAGCTGAAGCGCTGGGAACCTGCCCTTCTCGAACAGGAGGATGCTCAGCGAACCGCCGTACTTGAAACAACCGATCTCCTCCCCCTTGTCCACGTCGACGGGGTTCTCGGGAGTCACCTTGGCGAATTCCGGCCTGAACTCCACGGAGGCGATCGAGTTCAGGCCGACGGGGACCATGCCGACGAGACCGTTGTCGTCTCCTCGCGTGGCGATGACGAGATAACCCCGGCGGAAGCACTCGAACATGCTGTAGTCGTACCCGTATCCGACGTTTCCCTTGTTGAGTAAGTCGGGGAAGTTGCGCATTCCGTAGTAGACTCCGCCGATGTCGTCGCGTGATTCCACCACGCGCCCCGCGACGGGGGAGTGGTACCGGTGGTACGACTTGGGCAGCAGGACGCATGACACCGCGGTGCCCCCGACGAACCTGCTGGCGTAGTCGGACCCGTCGAGCAGCTGCCTGACGTTCATGGCGGCCGTCTTGACCGGGATCCGCGTCTCCTCGGTCAGTTCGTCGACGATCATGTTGATGACGCAGTCGGCCGGGGCGACCACCACGGATTCGTCCTCGGGCGCGTTGACCGGGCGCCTGCCCTCTTTGACCCCTCGGACGAAGAACTCGTTGAAGTTCTTGTAGCCGCCGGGCGGGACGACGTAGTCGTCCATCTTCGGCCCGAGTTCCCTCGTCCACTCGTCCACCAGGCCGAGGGATGCCTCGGAGTCCATGTAGCGACCCTGTAGATCCGTGAAGAGGGCGGTCATCCTGTACCCGGGGCCGGAGGTGACGAAGACCATGCCGTAGTCGTTCTCGTAGTTGATCCAGCTGAACTTCTCGATGTAGTCCAGCCCGCTGGAGACCCCCGGCCGCCACTTGTCCCACTCCCGGAAGAACTCGCACAGGTCGTTGATCGTCTTTCCGCGCCAGTCGTAGCGGACCTCCTCCGGTGCGTCCTCGGGGATCGGTTTCACGTGCCTGATCGCGGCGTCGTACATGGTGGCGAAGCCCTCGAAATCCTCCCTGTACCAGCTCTCGATCAGGTCGACGAACTCCTCGATGTCCTGGATCTCTTCCTTTGGCAATTTCCCCCCTCTGTCGTGTCTGTCAGGTTTGCGCGACTCCGGTGCGGTGGCCGGGGGTCACCCTTTGGGCCCGTTCCCGTCGGCTGTGGAAAGCGGACGAGCGGGCATGGTTTTTCCTCGAAGGATCACTGAACGCCCGCGATGTGATGAGGGCGCGCGGCGTCGAGTGTTCCCGGAGGCCGCGAGGTTCCAACCCCGGGGTGCCTTGTGGGTTTTCCCGCAGCGGGGTTATTGATTGCTATTCCCCTTTGGGGTGGCAATGCGAGGGGTTTGTTGGTGTGGTTTCGGCTGGGGCCCGCCCGGGTTTCTCCCATGTCCGCGCCGGGCTCCGCGAGGCCGTAAGGGGCGCGCCGGTACGACCCACCACGCGTGGGGCGGCTGCCGCCCTTCCAGGCCGACGCCGGGTCGAGGCCGACGGCCGTGCCGCGTCCGGCGAAGAACGCTCCGAAGGTCTCCGGGAGCAGGGCCGCGGCTCGGGAACCGGAGGTGTGGCCGCAGGGATCGCGCCGGTGGACCGGGGGACGCTCCGGAGCACCCTCGCGGCGCTCACATCGCCGAGGCCGACTGGGAAGGCACCACCGACCATGGCCGGTTTCTTCGAACGTCTCCTCGGCCCCGGGCCCGGGAGATGCTCGCCCAGGACCGTGCGGCCGACGCCGTCACGACGGTCTCCCGTGAGACCGGGATGACCGAGGCCGAGGCCGCCCGCTTCGTCGACGCCCTCGACCGCTGAACCCGGCGGCGCCGACGCGCCACCGCGCGGGCGGCTCCCACCCCTGCCGCCGCGAGGGCGGGGGAGGGGTCCGCCCGTCGGCTCACAGGCCCTCGCCGAGGGCGGCGACGACCTCGGGAGGATAACCGGCGGCGGCCAGCGGGGTGACCACGTCGCGGACCAGGTCGGGCAGATAGCCGAACAGCACGTCGGCCGGGCCCGCGATCTCCACCTCGCCCACCGCGGCCGGGAGCAGCAGCGTCCGGGCCCGGCCCAGCTCCCCCTGCCAGTCCCCGGCGCGCACCCGGACGGGCGCCCCGACGTTGGTGAGGACCTGCGCGGTGGCGAACGCGTGGCGCAGGGGCTCTGCGGTGCCAGCGTGCCAGCGTTCGAGCGCGAAGTGCGGTCCGGCGCAGCAGAACACCCGTTCCACCCTGTCGCCGACCCCGATCCTCAGCCCCGGGTGGAAGTCGGGCCTGTGCTCCGGCCGGACCTGGGCCATCAGCGCCTCCAGGTTCGCGCGCCACCGCTCGTCCGGGACCGGTGAGCCGTCCTCCATGTCCCAGCGCATCGCGTGCTGCTGGATGTCGGAGGTCTGCTCGATCTCGTAGACCAGGGTCCGCGGGCCGAAGCTGTGCACCGTGCCGCCCGGGACGTAGACCGTCTCGCCGGGCCGCACCGGCAGACGGCGCAGCACGGCGTCGAAGTCCTGGGCGAGCAGCGCCCGGTGGAGCTCCTCCCCGGACACCCCGCTCCTGACCCCGCACAGCGCGGTGGCACCGGGGGGCGCGTCGAGGATGTGCCAGGCCTCGGTCTTGCCGTTGGGCTGCCCCTCCAGCCGCCGGGCGGTGGCGTCGTCGGCGTGCAGGTGCACCGGCAGCGTCCCGGAGGCGTCGATGAACTTGGTCAGCACCGGGAAGACCTCCCCGGACCAGCCCTCGCCCACCAGCTCCTCCGGACACCGCGCGACGAGCTCGCGCAGCGACCGGCCGGCGAGGGGCCCGTCGAGTACCGTGCTGCCGTTTCCGTCGACGTCGCTGACCTCCCAGGTCTCCGCGATCGCCCAGTCAGGCAGCCCCTCCCTGCCCAGGTGGCGGGCGATGGCGTGGCCGCCGAACACCAGCTGCCGGGCCGGAGCGCTCACCCTCAGCGGGTACCAGTCCACGGCCGTCCCCGTCACAGGACCGGTTTGCCGCCGGTGACCGCGACGCGGGCACCGGAGACGTAACTGGCCTCGTCCGACGCCAGCATCACGTACACCGGAGCCAGTTCGGACGGCTGTCCGGCGCGGCCCAGCGGCACCTGGGAGCCGAAGCCCTCCACCTGCTCGGGCGGCATGGTCGAGGGGATCAGCGGGGTCCAGATCGGTCCCGGCGCCACGGAGTTGGCCCGGATGCCCTTGGGGGCCAGCATCTGGGCCAGCGTGGCGGTCATGTTGGCGATGCCCGCCTTGGTGACGTTGTAGGGCAGCAGGGTGGGCGGCGGGGCGTCGGAGTTGACCGACGTGCTTCCGATGATCGAGGAGCCGGGCCGCATGTGCGGCACGGCGGCCTTGGCGAGGTGGAAGAACGCGCTGAGGTTGGTGGCCAGGGTGTGGTCCCACTCCTCGTCGGGGATCTCCTCCAGCGTCTCGTGGGTCATCTGGAAGGCGGCGTTGCTGACCAGGACGTCCACCCGGCCGAACTCCTCCACCGCCTTCGCGACGAGGGCGCGGCAGTGGGCCGGGTCCGCCAGGTCGCCGGGGACCAGGACGGCCCTGCGGCCCGCCTCGCGCACCCAGCGCCCGGTCTCCCGCGCGTCGTCGTGCTCGTCCAGGTAGCCGATGAGCACGTCGGCGCCCTCGCGGGCGAAGGCGATGGCCACCGCCCGCCCGATGCCGCTGTCGGCGCCGGTGATGACGGTCGCCTTGCCGGTGAGCCTCCCCGATCCCCGGTAGGTCTCCTCACCGTGGTCGGGCCTGGGGTCCATGGCGTCGGTGCGGCCGGGCGGGGTCTGCTGCTGTGCGGGCTGGGGCACGAGGTCCTCCCGTAGGTGAAGTGACCACAAGGCTACGTTCCGTGCGCGCCTTTGGCGGGGAGGGGCGCGGCGGTCCCGGCGAAAGCCGGACTCCGCGCCGGACGCGTCCCCGTGGACCGGGTCCCGGATCGCGGCGGCGCCGGGTCGCACGCCACCGCGCGGAGCGTCGCGGCCGAGGGCGCCTGGACCTCCCGCGGAACTCCCCGAGGCCCGCTTCGGCAGTGTGCCCACGGACGTGTCCACCGGTCAGAGCACGTCCTGGGACTGGCCTCCGGAAGCGGACTGTCGCCGTGGGCCCGGATGTCCTAGGGTGTGCTGGTCCGTTCCGTGAACGCCGTAGGAGGAGGTGGTCGTGATGGGGATGTTGGCCTAGCCGCCCGCCCGGAGGGTCCGGGAGAGGGCGGCGGGTTCCGGAAGGAACGAGATGTCCCGTACGGACAAGACCAAACCGCTGTGGGTGCGCCAGCGCGAACACGGGGCGGTGGCGCTGCACGACCACAGCCACGGCCCCTGCGACCTGCCGCCGGAACCGACGCGTGCGAGGCCCGACACGCGGTGCCAGTGGAGCCACCCTGACTCGGTGGTGATGAGCCACAGATGCTGTTCCGGGTGCCACAGGCGCGGATGCACCGCGGAGTGGCAGCAGTACGTCAAAGCCGACAACCGCAGGCGCCGCCACGGTGACCGCCTCCTGACGCACCGCTGGGTGCGCGAGGCGAACAGCCGCTGAGGGGGCTCTTCCGCGTCCCTCCGCGCGGGTGCGTCCGTTGCGCGGAGGACGCGGGGTCCGTCCCCGTCCGGCGGGTCCCTGCGGCCAGAGGGCCGCCACGCGTCCCGCGGGGTCGAGAACTCTTCGCGGAGGGGTTCTCCACCGTTCTATTCTAGTACTAGAATATCTGCGTGGAACTGACACCCGCCGAACTCACCGTCCTGGGCCTGGTCATCGAGCGCCCCCAACACGGCTACGACCTGGAACAGGTCATCGAGCGCCGCGGCGTCCGCCAGTGGACGGACATCGGCTTCTCCTCGATCTACTACCTGCTCACCAAGCTGGAGAAGCGGGGACTGGTCCACGTCCCGGAGACCCCCGCCGCCGCGAAGTCCCGCCGCGTGTTCCACGCCACCGAAGCCGGAAGGCGGACGGCGCGGCGCGGCGCGCTCGACCTCATCCGGGAGCCGCGCCCGGTGGCGCATCCGCTGCTGGCGGGTGTGGCCAACCTGCCCCTGCTCTCCGAGCGCGAGTACGCCGGGGCGCTGCGCGCCCGGCTGGCCCGGGTGGAGGAGCGCATCGCCGCGGTCCGGGAGGCCGAGCGGGCGCAGGCCCCCTTCGCGCACGCGGCGCGCGAGGTGTTCTCGTACTCACTGAGCCTCCTTGAGGCGGAGAGGTCGTGGCTCGCCAGCCGAGTCCAGGTGCCCGATGACGGACAAGACTGACTTCAAGAGGACCCTCGACGCCTACCAGGCGAAACGGGGCCGGTTCCGGATCACGGAGGTGCCGGACCTGCGCTACCTCATGATCGACGGCCACGGGGACCCCAACACCTCCCCGGCCTTCACCGAGGCGGTCGAGGCGCTCTACCCGGTGGCCTACAAGCTCAAGTTCGCCAGCAGGCGGGACCTCGGGCGCGACTACGTCGTCATGCCCCTGGAGGGCCTGTGGTGGGCCGAGGACATGGACGCCTTCACGGCGGCGCGTGACAAGTCGCAGTGGGACTGGACGATGATGATCATGGTCCCGGACTGGATCGGCCAGGACATGTTCGCCGCCGCCGTGGAGCGGGTCGCGGCGAAGAACAGGCCCGCGCGCCTCGGCGACGTCCGCCTGGAGTCGCTGGCGGAGGGGCGCTGCGTGCAGACGCTGCACGTCGGCTCCTTCGACGGCGAGGCGGACGTGCTCCGGCGGATGCACCACGAGTTCATCCCGGACCACGGGCTGCGCATGCTCGGCAGGCACCACGAGATCTACCTCAGCGACTTTCGCAGGGTCGCGCCGGAGAAGCTGCGCACCATCCTCAGGCAACCGGTCGGCGCCCTCACGGAGTGAGCCCGGGGACGCGCCGACCGGCGGGCTCCGCCGGAGCCTCACCTGAGGGGGTCCGGCAGGGCCTGCCACTCCGTGGCGGCCCTGCCTAACCTGGGGTTATGGACAAGAAGACCGTGCGCGAGTTCCTGGTCACCAGACGAGCGCGGGTGACACCGGAGCAGGTGGGGATCCCCGCCTACGGGGACGACCGCCGGGTGCCCGGGCTGCGCCGCGAGGAGGTCGCGATGCTCGCGGGGGTAAGCATCGACTACTACACCCGGCTGGAGCGCGGCAACATCGCCGGCGCCTCCGACAGCGTGCTGGACGCGATCTCCCGGGCCCTGATGCTGGACGATGTCGAGCGCGCCCACCTGTTCGACCTCGCCCGCGCCGCCTCCGGCGCCCGTGCCCGCCCCGCCGAGCCGCCGGTCCCGGCCGTGCGGCCCTCGGTGCAGCGGATGCTGGACGCGATGGACACACCCGCCATCGTCCACAACGCCCGCCAGGACCTGGTGGCCGCCAACCGCCTGGGCCGGGCCCTGTACGCGCCGCACTTCGACACCGAACGGCGCCCGCCCAACATGGCGCGGTTCGTCTTTCTGGACCCCCGTGCCCGGGACTACTACGTCGACTGGCCCCTGGCCAGGCGCACCACCTCCGCGATGATGCGCCTGGAGGCCGGGCGCAACCCGCTGGACGGGGAGCTCACCGCGCTGATCGGGGAGCTGTCGGCGCTCAGCACCACCTTCAGGAAGGACTGGGACCGCCACAACGTCCACAGCCACCGCACCGGCACCAAGGCGTTCCGCCATCCCGACGTCGGCCTCGTCGAGGTCACCTTCGACGTGTTCGAACCGGCCGGTGAGGAGCGGTTGTGGATCGTCACCTACACCGTCGAACCCGGTACCCCCTCGGCTGACGCCCTCGCCCTGCTGGGAACCCTCGCCGCCACCCATGAGGAGACTGACCACGGACACGGCGGCACCGGGGTCGACCTGCCCGACCGGTCCTGACAGGCCGAGGGCACCCGCTCCGCCAAGCGCCTGCTCAACAAGCGCCGCCGTAGAGAAGCGCGGCACGCCAGGGGCGTGGCCACGTGGACCGGAGGAACCGGGCCTCACAGGCCGTCTTCGGCTGCCGGGGCTGCGGCGTCGCCCAGCACGCGGACCGCGGTGCTTCCCGTGTCCTGGCCCGCAGGGGCCGGGAGGCGTGGGACGCGGGGCGCAGGTCACACGTCCCACCCGACCACCCCCAGCGGAGTGGCCGGGTCAGACGCGGCGGGCTCCCCCGCGCCCAGCGGGGTGGTGCAGCTGCACGCTCGGTCCCTTCAGGGCCGAGGAACTGACCTGAGCTTGCCGGGCTGTTCCCGCGCCTGGTCGCGCCCGGCCCCGCCATCCTCAGAGGGCTCCTCGCGCAGGTCGGGGGCCGTGGGCAGGGGCTCGGGCCGGTCCGGTCGCTCGGCGGTCGCCTTGCGCCCGGGCAGGAAGGCGGCGATGACGAAGGCGGTGAGCGCGGCGAGGGCGCCCAGGCCCAGGACCAGGGTGAAGGCCTCCCGGGCGGGGAAGACCTCTCCGCCCGCGGTCATGGTCACGTTGGCGATGACCACGCCCGCGACGGCGCTGGCCACCGAGGTGCCGATGGAGCGCATCAGGGTGTTGAGGCTGTTGGCCGCCGCGGTCTCGGTTCGGGGCACGGCCGCCATGACCAGGGCGGGCATGGCCCCGTAGGCCAGGCCCACACCCGCGCCGATGACGGTGGAGGCGATCACGAGCTGCCAGAGGGCGGACATGAACACCAGGCTCAGGCCGTAGCCGAGCGCGACCAGCAGGGCGCCCACCATCAGGGTCGTCTTCGGTCCCAGGGCCCGGGAGATACGCGCCGAGACCGGCGACATCGCCATCATCACCAGCCCGTTGGGCGCCATCACCAGGCCCGCGACCAGGATCGTCTGCCCGAAGCCGTAGCCGGTGACCTCGGGCATCTGGAGCAGCTGCGGGATGACCAGGGACATGGCGAACATGGAGAAGCCGAACACCAGGGACGCGGTGTTGGTCAGCAGCACCTGGCGTCGCACGCTGACGCGCAGGTCGACCAGCGGGTGCGGCGTACGCAGCTCCCACCAGCCCCACACCAGGAGCACCACGACCGCGACGGCGAGCATGGCGGCGGGCACACCGCTGCCCCAGCCCCAGTCCGAGCCCTTGGAGACCGCGAGCAGCAGCAGGAGCAGCGCCACGGACAGGCCCACCGACCCGGGCAGGTCGAACCTGCCGCCGGTACGGACACCGGAGTCCGGGATCAGGGTGCGCACCAGCACGGCGGCCACGGCCGCCAGTGCCGCGGCGACCCAGAACAGCACGTGCCAGTCCGCCTCCTGCACGACGAGGGCGGCGGCGGGCAGCCCGAGCGCGCCGCCCACCCCGAGCGAGGCGCTCATCAGCGCGGTCGCTCCGCCGAGCCGTTCGGGGGGCAGCACGTCGCGCATGATGCTGATGCCCAGGGGGATGACCCCGGCCGCCAGCCCCTGGAGGGCGCGGCCGACGACCATCGGCACCAGGCTGTGGGCCAGGGCGCACAGCACCGAGCCGACCACGAGGACGGCGAGGCTCAGCAGCAGCATGCGGCGCTTGCCGTACATGTCGCCCAGACGGCCGACCGTCGGGGTGGCGACCGCGGCCGCGAGCAGCGTGGCGGTGATCGCCCACGCGGTGTCCCCGGCCGTGGCGCCCAGCAGGTCGGGCAGGACGGGCACGAGCGGGATGACCAGGGTCTGCATGAGCGAGACGACGATCCCGCCGAAGGCCAGGACGGCGACGATCACGTTCGGCCGCACGGGAGGAGCGGCGTCGCCGGGCGCTGCTGCTCCGCCAGGGGCATGGGTCATAGGAGTGGGTCCCCGTTTCCGGACGTACGAAAGCGCCCACTTTTAAGTCAGGCGCATGACTTACACTAACAGTACGTACCCGGACAGCGCCCGCTGTCGGGTGGAGAGGTGAGGAGGGCCACAGTGGGCGGATCGTTCGGCGACGGCTCCCGCGATCCGGCGGGGAGCGTCCGTGCTGACCGGGGCCGGGGACGGGGACGGGGTCAGGCCCCGGCGCGGCCCGAGCCGGTGGGCGGCCGGAGTCCGGGATCGGTACGGTGGTCCCTGTGAGTGGCAGGGTGACGAGGTCGGACCGGGTCGCCGCGACGCGGGAGACGATCCTGGCGGCGGCGGAGCGGCTCTTCGCCGAGCACGGACTGGCCGGTGTCTCCAACCGCCAGATCAGCCAGGAGGCGGGGCAGGGGAACAACACGGCGGTCAGCTACCACTTCGGCTCCAGGGACGGCCTGGTGTGCGCGATCGTGCGCAGGCACAACGAACAGATCGAGAAGCTGCGCCTGCGCATGGTGCTGAGGTTCGACGGGTCCGACCGGGTGAGGGACTGGATCGCCTGCATGGTGGAACCCCTCGCCCAGCACCTCGCCGACCTGGGCACGCCCAGCTGGTACGGAAGGTTCAGCGCCCAGGCCATGAGCGACCCCGCCTACCGTGAGACCGTGGCCGGTGAGGCCCTCAACTCCCCCTCCCTGGTCCGGGTGGGGGAGGAACTGCTCAGGTGCCTTCCCGAGATGCCGACCGAGGTCCGCCGGGAGCGCCAGGACATGGCGCGTCAGCTCATGGTCCACACGATCGCCGAGCGCGAGCGGGCCCTGGCCGAGGGGGCCGACACCCCCAGGGACTCCTGGCACCGGGCCGCCGTCGGACTGACCGACGCCCTCACCGGCCTCTGGCTCGCCCCCGTCACCGAGCCCGCCACGCGGGACTGACGGGAGACGCGCCCGTGGTGACCCGCCGCCCGGAGGCCCCGCTGACCGCTCCGCGCTCCAGCCGGGTGTAGTACTCCACGCTCACCCCGGCCAGGACGGCGACCTCGCTGCGGCGCAGACCCTCCACCCGACGGTTCCCGCCCGTCGGCAGCCCGACCTGCTCCGGGCTGACCCTGGCTCGCCGTGAGACGAGGGGTTCCCGCACGTCGGCTCGGTCGTCCATACCGTCCACGGTAAGCCGGGACCCGGGCACGGGGGAGCCCCTCGCAGTGCCTCCCTCAGGCGGGACCTCCACCCACGGGGGAGAGATGGTGCGGTGGGGGCCGAGGAGGCAGAGAACCGTGGGGGCAGGCACGCGCGCCGTCGTCGTGCACGGCCCCGGAGACCGCGTCACCGCGGCCTGTGTCCGTGGCTCCGACCTGTGGCCCTGCCGCGGCGTCGAGCAGCAGGGCGGTGGACGAACGCCGCGCCACCGAGGCGCTGCTCACCCCCTGAACCGTTCCGCTCCCCACCGGCGGACCGCCGCGGTGTTCGGGGGCGGCCGGGTGGGACGGCCGCCCCGGCCCGGGCGGGCGACCGGCGCCGGGGCGTCGGGCCCGCCTCGGTGCGGGAAGCACGTCGGGAGGGAGGACTTCTCCTGATCGGGCCGGGGACTCCCGTTGACCCAACATATCAACGAGCGTTAGTTTGTTGGTATGTCTTCCGACTCCTGCGAACTCCTCTGCCTCGACCTCCCCCAGGCCGAGGCGGTCCGCGCCCGCGTGCCCGCCGACGAGGGCGTCCGGCTCGCCGCCGACCGCGCCCGGGCCCTGGCCGACCCGACCCGGCTGCGCATCGCCAGCGCTCTGGCGGTCGGCGACGAACTGTGCGTGTGCGACCTGGCCTGGGTCTGCTCGGCCTCGCAGAACCTCGTCTCCCACCACGTGCGCCAGCTGCGGACCGCCGGGCTGGCGTCCTCCCGACGCGAGGGCAAGCTCGTCATGTACCGCCTCACCGACGCGGGACACACCCTGCTGGCACTGCTGCTGCCCGACTCCGAACCAGCTGTCAGAGAGGGCTGAACCGTGTCCGACCTGTGCTGCGGCGGCGAGGAACCTGAGCCCCGCCGGGACCGCCCACCGCTGAACCTGACACCCGCACCGACGTCCCAGGCGCCCGCCTCGGTCACGTGTTCCTGCTGCTCGGGCGGTGACGCCCGCGGGCGCCCCCGCCCGGTCACCCCCGGCGGCGGTCACGCCGGTGCCGGGGCGGCGGCCGACACCGACGGCTGCGGCGACCCCACCTGCGGCGCGGACGCTCCCGAACCGGAGGGTGCGCCGGGTGCGTGGTGGAACTCGGCCACCGTCCGGTGGGCGGGCCTGGCCGGTGCCCTGTGGCTGTCCGGACTGGTCAGCGAGTGGCTCACGCAGACCCCGGTCCTGCCGACCGTGCTGTTCGCGGGGGCGGTCGCGGCGGGCGGGCGGACCTTCGTCCCCGGCACCCTGCGCGCCCTGGTCCGCGGGAAGCTGGGCGTGGGCACGCTGATGACCGTGGCCATGGCCGGCGCGGTCCTGCTCGGCGAGGTGGGCGAGGCCGCCATGCTCGCCTTCCTGTTCTCCCTGGCCGAGGCCCTGGAGGACCATGCCGTGGCCCGTACCCGCCACGGTCTGCGCGCTCTGCTCGACCTGGTCCCGCCCCGCGCCACCGTGCTGCGCGAGGGCCGCGAGGCCACCGTCGACCCCGCCGAGCTCAGCGTCGGGGACCTGCTCCTGGTCCGGCCCGGCGAGCGGATCGCCACCGACGGCGTCGTCCGCTCGGGCCGCTCCACCGTGGACACCTCCACCGTCACCGGTGAGTCCGTCCCCGTCGAGGCCGTCGTGGGGACCGAGGTGTTCGCCGGGACCGTCAACGGCGGCGGCGCCCTGGAGGTGGGGGTCACCGCCCGGGTGGCCGACAACTCCCTGTCCCGCGTCGTGCACATCGTCGAGCGCGAGCAGGCGCGCAAGGGCGCCGCCCAGCGCCTGGCCGCCCGGATCGCCCGCCCGCTGGTGCCCGGAATCCTCGTCGCGGCGGCCCTGATCGCCGCCGCC
>NZ_VWVS01000034.1:0-41387 GCF_008638355.1 Nocardiopsis deserti
GGACCTCGGTGCCGTCGAAGTCGGCTTTCTGACCGGCCTTGCGGGGGTTGACCCCGCCCACGATGTTGGTGCCCGAGGCGAGCATGCGCCGGGTGTGCTTGGTGCCCTCAGAGCCCGTCATGCCCTGCACCAGGATTCTGCTGTCGCTGTTCACGAAGATGGCCATGTGTGTTCGTCACTCCCGTCGAGGGTGTCCCGCCGCTGTCAGTTCGCTGCCGCGAGCTCGGCGGCCCTGGCGGCGGCGCCGTCCATGGTGTCCACCTGCTGCACGGCCGGGTGGGCGCGCCTGGTGAGGATCGCGCGGCCCAGCTCGGCGTTGTTGCCGTCCAGACGGACGACCAGCGGCTTGCCGAGCTGGTCGAAGCCCTCGTCGCCGCTGCGACCCTCCAGCATGTCCAGGGCCTGGACGATGCCGTCGGCCACCGCGTCGCAGGCGGTGATGCCGCCGAAGACGTTGACCAGGACGCTCCTGACCGAGGGGTCGCCCAGGATGATCTCCAGGCCGTTGGCCATGACCTCGGCCGAGGCGCCGCCTCCGATGTCCAGGAAGTTGGCGGGGCGCACCCCGCCGTGCGCCCCGCCCGCGTGGGCGACCACGTCCAGGGTGGACATGACCAGGCCCGCGCCGTTGCCGATGATGCCGACCTCGCCGTCGAGCCTGACGTAGTTCAGGCCCCGCTCCCTGGCCAGGCGCTCGCGCTCGTCGGTGTCGGCGCCGTCGGTGAACGGGGTCCGCTCGGGGTGGCGGAAGGCGGCGTTCCCGTCCAGGGTGACCTTGCCGTCCAGGGCGATGATCCGCCCGTCGGCCGTGCGGACCAGGGGGTTGACCTCCACGAGGGTGGCGTCCTCCCCGACGGCGACCTCCCAGAGCCGGGTGATCACCTGGGCCGCGCAGTCGCGCACCTCCTCGGGCAGCCCCGCCTCGCGGCAGATCGCGAGGGCGGCCCCGTGGTCCACCCCCTCGGGGCCGACCGGGGTGCGCACGACCGCCTCGGGCCGTGTCCGGGCGACCTCCTCGATGTCCATGCCGCCCTCGGCGGAGCAGATGGACAGGAAGGTGCGGTTCGCGCGGTCCAGCAGGAAGGAGAAGTAGTACTCCTCCGCGATGTCGGAGGCCTCCTCGATCAGGACGCGGCGGACCGTGTGGCCCTTGATGTCCATGCCGAGGATCTGCTCGGCCCTGGCCCGGGCGTCCTCGGGGCCCTCGGCGACCTTGACGCCGCCGGCCTTGCCGCGACCACCGGTCTTGACCTGCGCCTTGACGACCACCCGGTGGCCGATCCGTCCGGCCGCCAGCTGGGCCTGTTCGGGGGTGTCCGCGATCTCGCCCTCGACGAGGGGGACGCCGTACTCGCCGAAGAGCTGTTTGGCCTCGTACTCGTGCAGATCCACCGGGCCTCCTCACTGCGTGGTTCTCGGTCACCTCCAGTGTTACGCCATACTGTATGCAGTATGCAATAGCCCCTGGGGCAGAAATGTGTTCCCGGTCACCCCTTTTCAGATCGGCGTGCCCTTTGCATACTGCATACAAGGAGGTGTCGTCATGCGCAGCCGCCGCCAGGCCCCCGATCCGCTCCCCTCCACTCATCCCTCCACCCGTTCCTCCGCCCACCCCCTCCCCGAGGAGGTGCGCGACTGGCGCGGCAGGAGCTACATCGTGGGCCCCTCGGCCCGCGCGCTCACCGGCCGGTCCCGCCGCGTGATCCTGCTCCGCGCGCTGACCGCCGCGGCGGCGGTCGGCGGGCTCCAGTTCGGCTACGGCGCCGCGGTCCCCTCGCTGGTGGCCGCGCACGGCTGGTCCCCCGCCCAGGCGCTGGTCCCGTTCCTGGTGTGGACCCTGGTGCAGGGCGCCTGCGCACCGGCGCTGCACCGGCTCCGGAGCCGGGGAGCGGTGCGGGCCGGACCGGCCGTCCAGGCGGGCGCGCTGCTGTGCGCCGCCGCCCTGGTCACGCTCGGCACCTTCCCCGCGCTCCCCGCCGCCGTCCTGGGCTACGGCCTTCTGGGCGGCCTGGGCGCGGGGCTGGTCTACCACTCCTGCACGCACCTGGTGGACGGCTGGTTCCCGGACCGGCGCACCGTGCGCTCGGGGGCCGTGGGCGGTGCCTTCGCCCTGGGCTGGGTGCCCCTCCTGCCCGCCGTCGCGGTCGGCGCGCCCCCCTCCGCCCTGCCCGTGGCCTGCGGGGCGCTCGCCCTGCTGGTCGCGGCCCTGGGACTGGTGGGCGGCGCGGGGCAGCGGCCGGCCCCGCCCCGGTGGTGGCCGCCCGGCTCCGACCCGCGCGCGAGCGCGCTGCTGGCGGGCGCCGACCCCCCGTGGGCGCGCGACCTCACCCCGGCCCAGGCGTGGTCCTCCGGCCGCTCCCTGCCGCTCCTGCACGCGGTGGTCGCGCTGTCCGGGGCGAGCGGGCTGTTCACCCTTGCGGCGCTGCCCGTCCTCCTGGCGAGCGGCGGCCACCCGGGCGCCGCGGTCGCCCTGACCGTGACGGCCTTCGCCGCGGGCAGCGGCCTGGGACGGCTGGCCGCGGGTACCACCGCCGAGCGGACCGGCCGCAGGCGCACCCTCACCGCCCTGCTGGGCGCCGGGGCGCTCGCCCAGGCGGGCCTGGCCGTCGCCGTCCCGACCGGGCAGACCGCCGCGCTGGTGCTCCTCGCGCTGGCGGCGGGTGCGTGCACCGGCTCCTGCTACCCGTTGACCCGGGCGATCACCGAGGGTCACTTCGGGCCGCGGTGGACCGCCGACATCCACGGCCTGGTCTACAGCTCCAAGGCGGTCGGCGGCCTGCTCGGGGTGGGCGGGGCCGCGCTGTTCCTGGCCCTGGCACCGGCCTCCGCGTGGCCCGCGGGCCTGGCCGCGTCCGGCGCGCTCTGCGCCGCGGCGGCCGTCCTGGCGGCCCTGCTCAGGCGTCCGCTTCCGGTCCGGACCACACCCGCCCCACACGGGGTCTGGACAGCGACGCGGCACCGTGCTCCAATGTGATGCACACGGTATACAGTATCCCGCCTACAGAACACGACCGCACCACAGAAGCCACCGAAGGACCCATCCCGCACACCCGCACACCCGCACACCCGCACACCCGCACACTGCACACCCGCACGAAAGGGGTCGGCGTACCGATGGCCGACAAGGCAACCAGCGAGTCCACCAGCAGCGAGAAGACCACGATCTCCGGCGGCCACCTGGTCGCCAAGGCCCTCAAGGCCGAGGGGATCGACGTCATCTTCACGCTCTGCGGCGGACACATCATCGACATCTACGACGGATGCGCCGACGAGGGCATCGACGTGGTCGACGTGCGACACGAGCAGGTCGCCGCGCACGCCGCCGACGGCTACGCCCGCATCACCGGCAAGCCCGGATGCGCCGTCGTGACCGCCGGACCGGGGACCACCGACGCGGTCACCGGCATCGCCAACGCCTACCGCGCGGAGAGCCCGATGCTGGTCATCGGCGGCCAGGGCGCCCTGAGCCAGCACAAGATGGGCTCGCTCCAGGACCTCCCGCACGTGGACATGATCAACCCGATCTCCAAGTTCGCCGCCACCGTGCCGCACACCGAGCGGGTGGCCGACCTGGTCTCGATGGCCTTCCGCGAGGCCAACAGCGGCGCCCCCGGCCCGGCCTTCCTGGAGATCCCCCGGGACGTCCTGGACGCCGAGGTTCCCGTGGAGCGGGCGCGCATCCCCGCCAAGGGCCGCTACCGCGCCTCCACCCGGCAGGCGGGCGACCCCGCCGCGATCGAGCGGCTCGCCGACCTGATCGTGCGCTCCGAGCGGCCCAGCATCCTGCTCGGCAACCAGGTGTGGACCACCCGGGCCACGCAGTCCGCCACCGACCTGGTGCGCGCGCTCAACATCCCCGCCTACATGAACGGCGCGGGCCGGGGCACCCTGCCGCCCGGCGACCCGCACCACTTCCAGCTCTCCCGGCGCTACGCCTTCACCAACTCCGACCTGATCATCATCGTCGGCACCCCCTTCGACTTCCGGATGGGCTACGGCAAGCGCCTCTCGCCCAACGCCACGGTGGTGCAGATCGACCTCAACTACGCCACCGTCGGCAAGAACCGCGACGTGGACCTGGGGATGGTCGGGGACGCCGACGTGATCCTGTCCTCGGTGCTCCAGGCGACCTCGGGCTACGGGGACAACGGCGCCCAGAGCCGCAAGACCTGGATGGAGGATCTGCGCAACCAGGAGCAGGCCGCGCTGGACAAGCGCGCGCACCTGCTCACCTCCGACTCCACGCCCATCCACCCCTACCGGCTGGTCAGCGAGATCAACCAGTTCCTCACCGAGGACTCCATCTACGTCGGCGACGGCGGCGACGTCGTCACCTTCTCCGGCCAGGTGGTCCAGCCCCGCTCTCCCGGGCACTGGATGGACCCGGGCCCGCTCGGCACCCTGGGCGTGGGCATCCCGTTCGTGATGGCGGCCAAGTACGCCCGGCCGGACAAGGAGGTGGTGGCCCTCTTCGGCGACGGCGCGTTCAGCCTGACCGGCTGGGACTTCGAGACCCTGGTCCGGTTCGACCTGCCCTTCGTCGGCATCGTGGGCAACAACTCCTCGATGAACCAGATCCGCTACGGCCAGATCGCCAAGTACGGCGCGGAGCGGGGCGAGATCGGCAACACCCTGGGCGACGTCAACTACGCCGAGTTCGCCCGGATGCTGGGCGGCCACGGCGAGGAGGTTCGGGACCCGGCGGACATCGCCCCGGCGCTGCGCCGCGCCCGCGAGTCCGGCAAGCCCTCGCTCGTCAACGTCTGGATCGACCCCGAGGTCTACGCCCCGGGGACGATGAACCAGACCATGTACAAGTAGCCCGGATCAGGAAGGGGAGAGTCATGGGCAAGGCACTCGACGGGGTCCGCGTCCTGGACATGACCCACGTCCAGTCGGGCCCGTCGGCGACGCAGATACTCGCCTGGATGGGCGCCGACGTGGTCAAGGTGGAGGCGGTCACGGGTGACATCACCCGGCGCCAGCTCCGGGACAAGCCCGGTGTGGACAGCCTCTACTTCACGATGCTCAACTCCAACAAGCGGAGCGTCACCCTCAACACCAAGAACCCCCGGGGCAAGGAGATCTTCCTGGACCTGGTGCGCCGCAGCGACGTGTTGGTGGAGAACTTCGCCCCCGGCGCGCTGGACCGCATGGGCTTCACCTGGGAGGTGCTCGCCGAGGTCAACCCGCGGCTGGTCTACGCCTCCATCAAGGGGTTCGGCCCCGGTGCCTACGCCGACTTCAAGGCCTACGAGGTGATCGCCCAGGCGATGGGCGGCTCCATGAGCACCACCGGGTTCGAGGAGGGACCGCCGCTGGCGACGGGCGCCCAGATCGGTGACTCGGGTACGGGGATGCATACAGTAGCCGGTATTCTCGCCGCGCTGTACCAGCGCACCAGCACCGGCCGGGGCCAGCGCGTCCAGGTCGCCATGCAGGACGCGGTGCTCAACCTGTGCCGGGTCAAGCTGCGCGACCAGCAGCGCCTGGCGCACGGACCGCTGGCGGAGTACCCCAACGAGGACTTCGGCGACGAGGTCCCGCGTTCCGGCAACGCCTCCGGCGGCGGCCAGCCCGGCTGGGCCGTGCGCACCTCCCCCGGCGGCCCCAACGACTACGTGTACGTCATCGTCCAGCCCGCCGGCTGGGAGCCGATCACCCGGCTCATCGGCCGCCCCGAACTGGCCGAGGACCCCGAGTGGGCCACCCCCGAGTCCCGGTTGGACAAGCTCGACAAGGTGTTCGCCCTCATCGAGGAGTGGGCTGTCCAGATCCCCAAGTGGGACGTGCTGGCCGCGCTGAACGCGCACAACATCCCCTGCGGGCCGATCATGTCCACCCGCGAGATCATCGACGACCCCACCCTGCGGGCCAACGGGGTCGTCACCACCGTCGAGCACCCCGAGCGGGGCTCCTACGACACGGTGTCCTCGCCGATCCGGCTCTCGGACTCACCGGTGGACGTCGTCCGCTCCCCGCTGCTCGGGGAGCACAACGCCGACGTCTACGGCGGCGAACTGGGGCTGTCCGACGAGGACCTGGCCGAACTCGCATCGAACGGAGTGATCTGAACACATGGCCGCCTACACCCCCGACCGCCCCGACCACGACCGCGCAGCGGTCCGCGAGGTACTCGACCGCGCCAGGGCCGAGGGCCGGACCGCCCTCACCGCCCCCGAGGGCCGCGTCCTCGCCGACGCCTACGGCATCCCCGTCCCGGGCGAGGCGCTGGCGCACTCCGCCGAGGAGGCCGCCGAGCTGGCCGGCGAGCTCGGCCTGCCGGTCGTCGCCAAGATCGTCTCCCCCGACATCCTGCACAAGACCGACGCGGGCGGCGTCGAGGTCGGCCTGGACAGCGCCGAGAAGGTCGCCGAGGCCTACCGCCGCATCACCGCCAACGCCCTGGCCCACACCCCCGGCGCGCGCGTCGACGGCGTCCAGATCCAGCAGCAGGTCGGCGGCGGGCCGGAGGTCGAGGTCCTCGTCGGCGCGACCACCGACCCCACCTTCGGCAAGATCGTGGTCTTCGGCCTGGGCGGCGTCCTGGTCGAGGTCCTGCGCGACGTCACCTTCCGGATGGCCCCGGTCTCCCGCGGGGAGGCGCTGACCCAGATCGACGACATCCGCGCGGCCGAGATCCTGCGCGGCGTGCGCGGCCGCCCCGCCGTGGACCGGGAGCGGCTGGCCGACGTGGTCAGCAGGCTGTCGGACCTGGTCACCGACTTCCCCGAGATCGCCGAGGCCGACCTCAACCCGGTCTTCGCCGGACCGGCCTCCGCCGTGGCCGCCGACCTGCGCTTCGTCCTGGACTTCGCACCCGCCGAGCCGCCCGTGCGGTTCGAGCGCGACGAGATCCTCGCCGCGATGAACCGGGTCTTCAAGCCGCGGTCGATCGCGATCGTCGGTGCCTCGAACGAGCCCGGCAAGATCGGCCACTCCGTCATCAAGAACATCGTCGACGGCGGGTACGCGGGCGAGGTGTACCCGGTCAACCCCAAGTCCCCCGAGGTGTACGGCCGCACGGCCTACGCGAGCATCCTCGACATCCCCGGCGAGGTCGACGTGGCGGTCTTCGCGATCCCCGCGAAGTTCGTGGCGGGCGCGCTGGAGGAGGTCGGCGCCAAGGGGGCCGCCGCGGCGGTCCTCATCCCCTCCGGGTTCGCCGAGACCGGCGAGCAGGAGCTCCAGGACGAGGTGCTCGCCGTCGCCCGCAGGCACGGCGTACGCCTGCTCGGACCCAACATCTACGGCTACTACTACACGCCCGAGAAGCTGTCGGCGACGTTCTGCACCCCCTACGACGTCAGCGGCGGCACCGCCCTGACCTCGCAGTCGGGCGGGATCGGCATGGCCATCCTCGGCTACAGCCGCAGCACGAGCACCGGCGTCTCGGCCATCGTCGGCGTCGGCAACAAGGCCGACATCGACGAGGACGACCTGCTCACCTTCTTCGGCCAGGACGAGAACACCAACGCCATCGCCATGCACCTGGAGGACCTCAAGGACGGCCGCGCCTTCGTCGAGGCCGCCCGCGAGGTCGTGCCGCACAAGCCCGTCATCGTGCTCAAGGCCGGGCGCACCGCCGCCGGGGCGCGCGCGGCCGGGTCGCACACCGGCGCGCTGGCGGGCGACGACAAGGTCTACGACGACATCCTGCGCCAGGCGGGCGTGGTCCGGGCCCCCGGGCTCAACGAACTGCTGGAGTTCGGCCGCGCGCTGCCGGTCCTGCCCACCCCCAAGGGCGAGAACGTCGTCATCATCACCGGCGCGGGCGGGTCGGGCGTGCTGCTCTCCGACGCGGTCGTGGACAACGGGATGAGCCTCTACGAGATCCCGCCGGACCTGGACGCCTCGTTCCGGACCTTCATCCCGCCCTTCGGCGCCGCCGGGAACCCGGTGGACATCACCGGCGGCGAGCCGCCCTCCACCTACGAGGCCACGATCCGCCTGGGCCTGGAGGACGAGCGGGTGCACTCGCTCATCCTGGGCTACTGGCACACCATCATCACCCCGCCGATGGTCTTCGCGAAGGTGGTCGCCGACGTGGTGGCCGAGGCCAGGGCCAAGGGGATCGACAAGCCCGTGGTCGCCTCGCTCTCGGGTGACACCGAGGTCGAGGAGGCCTCGCGGTACCTGTTCGACCACGGCGTCGTGGCCTTCCCCTACACCACGGAGAAGCCGGTGCAGATTCTCGGCGCGAAGTATCGCTGGGCCCGCGCCGCGGGACTACTCTGACCCAGTGCCCGGTCGGTGCTCCGGCCCCGACCGGGCCCCGTACCAACGCGCACCACCCCTGAACCCGGCGGCCATGGAGCCGCCGCCACACGGCCGCCGGGTCCCCCACCGCGCAACACAGCCACTGCGCCGCGGTGACCTCGCCCGTGCGTCCGGCAGAGAGGAGTCCGCACCACCCGGGGGCGCCATGCCAGCAACCAGCTCGCATCCGCACAGCCCACAGGGAGTTCCCAGCCATGGATTCCTCACGCCCCGAGACCGGCGGCACGCCCGAACCGGTCCGCCAGTCCCCCACCGACGCACAGCCACCCTTCGTCCCCACCCAGAGGCAGGCCCCTCCCCCCGAGGCCGAGGCCGCCTCCACCGCGACCGCCCCCGGCGGCGCTCCGCCCGAGGAGCGCGTGTGGAAGGCGGGCCGGCTGGAGCCGATGCCCATCCGGCCCCTGCCCAAGGCGCCGCCCTCGATCCACATCCTGGGCCCCACCGTGTTCCTCGTCGCCCTCGGCGTGGGCATGGGCGAGTCCTACATGTGGCCGCGGCTGGTCCTCGTCTTCGGCCCCGAGATCCGCTGGCTGTTCCTGGTCGGCGTCACCCTCCAGGCCGTGGTCATGCTGGAGATGTCGCGCTACGCGATGGCCACCGGGGAGAGCATCTTCTACGGCGCCGCGCGCGTGTTCAAACCACTCATGTGGTTCTTCTTCATCACGGCGATGATGGTCTACATCTGGCCGGGACACCTCTCCGCGGGCGCCTCGGCCTTCGAACGGGTGACCGGCATCCCATGGCAGGTGACAGCGGTCGCCGGGATGCTCCTGGTCGGTGTGGTGTTCACACTGGCGAAGGTCATCTACAACCTGCTGGAGAACGTGCTGTCGATCTGCATCGGCGTGCTGGTGGTCGGCAGCGCCGTGATCGCGGCGATCGTGGGCGACCTGTCCGACCTGACGTCCACCCTCAGCGGGATGTTCGCGTTCGGCTACCTCCCGGATGAGGCCACCACGGCCCTCTGGTTCCCCGTGATCGTCGGCTCCATCGCCTTCGCCGGACCCTCCGGCATGCAGCAGATGTGGTACACCCTGCACCTGCGCGACAAGGGCGCCGGGATGGGCTCGCACATCCCCAAGATCCGGGGCCTGCGGCACGCGGGCGAGCAGGAGACCATGCCCACGCGCGGCTTCATGTTCGACACCTCCGACGCCGCGGAGATGGAGAAGTGGAAGGGCTGGCGGCGCTGGGTCACCTTCGACGCGATGGTCCTGTTCTGGGGCATCACGATGCTGGTGACGATCTCCTTCACCGTGCTGGCCCAGGCCTCGGCCCGCTTCGACCCGAACGTGACCGACCTGCTGCGCGACGGCGACCGCGACGCCGCCCTGGACGCCATGGCGGCCTCCTTCTCGGCGGCCGGAAGCCCGATCCTGGGCACGGTGTTCTTCTGCTTCATCGCGCTCATCGGCCTCAACGCCACGCTGGGGCTGTTCGACTCCTTCTCGCGCGGCCAAGCCGACATGACCTTCAACTTCGTGCCGGGCGCCAAGAAGATCGGCATGTCGAAGCTGTACGCCCTCTTCCTGTGGGGCCTGATCGTCTTCGGCATCGTCATCCTGCTCTTCGGCCCCGCCGACGGCCCGACGGCGATCCTGGACGTGCTGGCCTTCCTGTCGGCGTTCGCGATGGGCGCCTACTGCGTGGTGCTGCTGCTGGTCAACAACATCACCCTGCCCAAGCCGATCCGGCCGGGCCTCCTCTCCAACGCCGTCATCGCCTTCGCGGCGGTGTTCTACCTCGGCGCCCTGTTCTACTCGCTGTTCGCCTTCGGGGTCGTGATCGACTGATGAGCGCCCAGGACACCCTCCCCCAGGGGAGGCCCCTGCTCGACCACGTGGAGATCACGCTGCCGGGCGCGCTGATCGGCCTGGTGGCCGCCCTGTTCGCCACGGCCGTCGCGGTGATGGCCGGGCTGTCCCCGGGGGTCACCCTCGCCCTCGCGGCCGGACTGGGGGTGCCCCTGGCCCTGTTCGGCGCCGGGTACTGCGTGCTGCTGGCACGCGGTGTCTTCCAGGTCGGCGCGGTAGCGCCCATGGCGCTGTACTGGCTGGTGGGGTTCCCCCTCGCCCGGCTGATCGACTCCTACGCCGTGGCGTGGGCGCTCGGCGACGACACCGTGCTGGGGGAGCCGCTCCTGTCCTTCCTGGCCCTCCAGGCGATGCTGAGCCTGGGGTTCACGATCGGCTTCCTGTGGCTCCATGAGAGGATCGCGCCGCACTGGCTGCTCCGCGTCCGAGGCCACAACCCCGTGGCGGCGTCCCTGGTCGAACGCTATCTGGAGCACGCCGTCCACCTCGACCGGCGTCGGGGCGGCCCCCGCCGCGGCGCCCCTCGGCCCCCGTCGCCCTGAGCGGCGCGGTGCCGCTCCCGTAACGACGGCGAGGGCCGGGCACCGCGCGGTGCCCGGCCCTCGCCGTCGTGTACGCGCTCCCGGAGGGACGGGAGACCGCCCGTCCGGGAGACCATCACCGTGGGGACAGGTCCGGAGGAGTGCGCACGCCGTGTTCGTGGCGGAGCGCGGACAGTGCGGCCAGGTAGCCCGACATGCCGTGCACCCCGGGACCGGGCGGGGTGGAGGCCGAGCACAGGTACACCCCCGGCAGCGGCGTGCGGTAGGGGTCGACACTGGCGACGGGCCGCAGGACGGCCTGGCGGACGGACATGGTCCCGGACGCGATGTCCCCACCGACGTAGTTGGGGTTGTACTCCTCCATCCGCGCCGCGGAGACTCCTCGCGCGTCGATGACGGTGTCCGTGAAACCAGGAGCATAGGTCTCGATGCGGCGACGGATCATGTCCACGGGATCCCGCGTGTCCCCGTTGGGTACGTGGGCGTAGGCCCACACCGGCCGCTTGCGGGGCAGGGCTCGGCCCGGATCGGTGGCGGCGGGGTCAACGAGGAGGACGAAGGGCTCCTCCACCCTTCGTCCACGCGCGGTCTCGGTCTCGGCGCGGAACATCTCCTCCTGGGTGCCCCCCAGGTGCACGGTACCCGCCGCGCCCACCTCGCGGGCCGTCCAGGGAATGGGCTCGGAGACGAGGAAGTCCGCCTTGGCCACACCCGGGCCGTAGCGGAAACGCCGCAGCGCCCTGCCGTAGCGGTCGGGAAGTCGACCACCGGCGATGTCGAGGAAGCCCTTGGGAGAGACGTCGAGCAGCACCGTGGAGGCCGGGGGGAGGTCGGTGAGGTCCTTGATCCTCCGGCCCGTGTGGAACACGCCGCCGTGCGAGGCGACGTCGGCGGCGAGCACGTCGGCGATGACACCGCTGCCGCCCCTGGGCAGGGGCCAGCTGGTCTCGGTGTGGGCGAGGTGACCGAGCAGCAGCGCCACGGCCGCGCCCGGGAGTGAGGGCAGCGCGCCGATCACGTGTCCCGCGACTCCCGCGAACAGTGCCTTGGCGTGTTCGGTGACGAACGGGCCGGCCCCCAGGCCGTGCGTCAGAGCGCGTCGGGCCAGGAGGAGGGCCGCGGGCGCGTCCGGGGGCAGGGACCTCTGCCCGGAGATGACGAGGTCCACCACACCGCCGCTGCGCTCGACGAGCGGAGCCATGAGGCGGCGCCAGCGCTTCCCGTCCTCGCCCAGGCCCGCACAGGTCTCGTCCAGGTCGGTCGCGGCGAGGGCGGCTCGCCCACCGGGAAGAGGGTGGGCGTAGGGCACGGGGGACCGCAGCAGCTCCACGCCCCGGGCTCCGAGATCGAACTCCCTGAAGAAGCGCGACGCCGCGGCCATGGGGTGGACCGCGGCGCACACGTCGTGGACGATCCCGGTGTCGAAGAGGGAGACGGTACGCAGCCCTCCGCCGATCGTGTCGTGCTGTTCGTAGAGTTCGACGCTGAGACCCGCACGAGCGAGTGTCACCGCTGCGGCGAGTCCGTTCGGGCCGGTTCCGACGACCACGGCGTCGACGCTTCCCATCGAATGTCTCCTACGGCGCTCAGGGCGCCGGTCTGGTGTAGACGCAGATGAAGGTCGCGGACTGTTCGGTGGCCGTGTTCAGGGCCCAGTCCCCGTACCCCTCCCTCGGGCAGTCGAGGCTCAGGCCGGCCTCCTCCGCCCAGGTGTGCACCTCCTCGGGGACGAGCAGCCTGGAGTACTCGGTTCCCACCCTGGTGGTGCCGTCCTTCTCATACCAGATCTGGGAGCACTGCCATGTCCTGCCGTCCCCGGCGATCGCGGAGTGCGTCTGCAGACCGGTGCCGGGCTCGGGATAGGGAGTGAAGAACGTGACGTGAGGTCTGCCCATGTGCAACGCCTCCGTCACGGCGGGGCGGTGGTGCGCCTCGATGAACAGCTTCCCCCCGGGAGCGAGCAGACCGGCCGCTCTGTGGACCGCCTCGCGCTGGTCCTCCGGACGGAGCAGCTGGTTCAGGGTGGCGCACACCGCGTAGACCAGAGCATAGGAGCGGGTGTCCTGGTAGGTGCGCATGTCCGCGTGGACGCCGGTGACCCGGCCGCCGGTCCGCGCGTTGGCCTCCGCGAGCACGGCGAGCATGTCCCTCGAACTGTCCACGCCGGTGACCGCACCGATCATGCGCGCCAGGGGAAGCGCGACCCGCCCGGTGCCGACCCCGAGTTCGAGTGCTCCCGTGTCCGGGGCCGGATGGCACCCGGCCAGAACCTTCGCGGTCTCCTCCGCGGCACTCGGATCGAAGAGGCGGTCATACCAACGGGCGAACTGCCGGCCGTAGTCCGTGTCGATGCTGCTGGTCACCGTGATCCTTCCTTCTTCCTCGGCACGAAGATGACCAGGAGTCCCACCCAGAGCACCGCGCCGAGTCCCAGGGTCGCCGCGACGGACAGCACCTCCGTGAGCGCCAGGGCGACGAGGACGACGGCGACCGCGACGGCGGCGACAACAGCGATGACGCTTCTGGCCTGGCTCTTCATGGTTTCCTCCACGGAATCTAGGTGAATTTCCTTCGGGGTGTGAGCATCACCATCTCCGGGGCCTCCGAGGAGTCGAATCCGGAGCTTTTGACCATGGCGATCTGGTAGCCGTCGACCTCGGGATCACCAGCTCGGATCCTAGCCCTCACATAGTTGTCGAGAAGCCGGTAGGCGGGCGTCGACGAGATCACGTCGAACCCCCGGTCGATCACACCGACGAGTTCTACGGAAACATCGAAGAACGCCTTCTCCCCGCGCCTTGACGGGAACCAGAACATCTGCCCCAGTGAGCGCTTTCTTGCCAGGTCGATCCCGTTCCATGACGAAATCTCCCCCTCCTGACCGATGGTCCGGTAGAGGAATAGATAATCGTGGACCCCCGGCTCTGGAGCGAAGAAACGCCAGGTCGGCAGGGTTTGGAATCGGTCGAAGACTTTGACGCGGTTGTATGTCGCCACGTGGTGATGCTGGGTGGTGATGGTAGCGGCAACGAACACCGCAAAACCCACCCGGGCGAGAGCCCCATGACCGGTGAAGGCGTTCTTGACAGTGCTGTGGACACGTGCACGCGCTGTCATGCTTTCGCCTCCCCCTGGTTCTGGACCTGACGGGTCCCTGAAGCCTTCGTGGCCATGGCGTCCCGCACGAAGTCCATGATGAGGCGGGCCACCCGGGTCCCGTGAGTGCCATTTGTCATGATCGTGTCGTGGTCGGCGTTCTTCACGACCTCGAACTCAACGGTCGCCCCGGTGGTCTGGTGGGCGAGACCGAGTTCCCGGTGCAGGAGGAGTTGCTCGGGGTCGTAGTCGACGGTCTTCTGGGCGGAGAGCACCAACGCCGGTGCCGACACGGGTGGAAGGTCGTCCCCGAAGGCCGCGTAGTCGGCCTTGACCTCCTCCCACTCCTCGCCTCCGGCCGTCCACAGACGAGCGTCGGCGTACTGGGCGAAGGCGTGTCGGCGCAACGGTGTCGGCAGACCCTCCAACCACGGCGGACGGCTCATCAGGGAACCCGCTCCGAGCCTGTTCGACCAGGCAAGGGTGGCGAACAGCTCGTGCATCCGCTCGCCGGAGGCCCTCTGCTGTCTCGACCGCTGGAGTTCGGCGGGATGCGAGGCGTCGACGTACACCAGACCGATCAGCCGGTCTCCCAGCGAGGGAGCGGCCCGTCTGGCCAGGTCCCCGCCGAGGGAGTGGCCGACGAGGACGACAGGGCGGTCGGCGGGGACGACCGCCCGGACCAACTCGGCCAGTTCCGCCGACGCGGTGCCCAGGTCCACTCGGGCGTGGGGAGCCCGCGTGCTGGCTCCGTACCCGGGCCGCGCATAGGTCACGGTCCCCAGGCCGCTCTCCTGCCGCAGGGTCTGGGTGATCCACCCGAACTGCTCCGGAATCGAGGCCAGGCCGTTGACGAAGACCAGGACGGGTGACACCCCGTCGCCCTCGTCGGCCTCGTAGGCCAGGGTGTTGCCGAACCGGGTCCTGGTCCACCGCGTCCCGGGGCGCCCCTCCAGCACCGCCATGCGACGCTGCGCGGTGGACAGGAGCATCCCTACGGCCACGCCGCCGAGCACCGCGCCCATGGCGACGACTGAACTGTCGTCGCGGTCGGCGACCTCGGGAAGCTCTCTGGGCGCTGCCGTGTAGGCGACGTGCGGGTGCATGGAGGTGAAGGCGGTCAGGAACCTGCCCAGCCCCATGAGGTAGCCGTTGGCGCCGTGGAAGGCGATGGCGGAGATGATGAGGACCCGGCTGAGGCGGCCCTTCCCGGCGTAGACGAGCGGGAACAGGCATTCCATCAGCAGGACGCCGTAAACCAGCGGTCTCGCCAGGCGGGGATGGGCTGTGGCGAGGCGGTGAGCGCCCTCGTGCCCGTATGTTCGCGTCCGCAGGACCTCCTGGAGAGCGGTCCCCTCCACCCAGGGGCGCCCCAGGAGCTTGAACCAACCGGCGATGACGTAGGACAGGTTGGACTGGATGGCCACATGCCAGATCGCGGCGTCCTGCACGCGGGGGGAACGGGAGAGCCTCGCGACCGCGTTGCCGGTCTGGACCAGAACCGAGACCTCGTCGGCTCCGTCGGTGCCGTAGCGGTGCCGGAGGAAGACGGCCGTGCCGCTCGCGGCGAGGAAGGCGTTGCCCAGCCCTCGCCACCGGGAGTCACCGGGCAGGAGCATGCCGGCGCTCACGAGCGCGCGTGCGGCGTGCACGGCGTAGGTGGTGCGCGGCTCACCGACACCGTCCAGGAACCGACGGGTCAACGGGGACGCCGCGGTGTAGAGCCCGCGGACGGTGTTCCAGTCGAAGAACCCGTCCTTCGCCGTCTCCCGGTGCAGGTAGAGGTATTCAAGAGACCCGACCAGTGCGGTGGCCGAGGATATTCTCTCGGATAAACCGATCGCCTGGTTCCGGGTCAGGGGGATGGGTTTGAAGATGCTCCCGACGATCTTGGCCAGTCTTTTCACGTTCGCTCCCGCCCTGCGGCTTCCGAATTTTTGCTGAATGGATAGCACAGCATCCGGAAGGGCCTTCCGGTGGAGTTTGCCACCGGAAGGCCCCCATGTAATCACTAGCCGAAGATACCGGTAATGGAGGTGGTCGCCGTGGTCGCGGTGGTGACGACCGTGGCCATGACCGGGGCCTGGTCGAAGGCGACCATGCCCTCCTCGGCGTCGAACTCCAGGGCGTCGAAGTGCTCGATGATTTCCTTCATCACGTTCTCCTTTGGGTAGATAGACCTTCTAACCAATTTCCCCTACCGCCGAGTGCGATCGTTCTGACAGGGCCCATATCGCACCAGCAGGATTTTTGGAGACTTCTTCGCAGCGACTGCGGAAGTGATTCAAGCACAGAGGTACTCCTTATGCTGTGACACAGATCACATCAATATCGGTCAATTTGTCACGACTCCGACATGACAAGTGTCACGAACTCGCTATGACACATGCAATAAGAATCCATTGCAAGCAGCACTGGAGAAAGGTCACCCAGAGTCAAACAATGGCCATATGGACTCAACCATCGAAACCAGTGTGATAGAAGTCACAAACCTGTGGCGTCGCTACGGGACGGGAAACAGGGCCTACGACGCCGTCCGAGGGGTGTCGCTCAGCGTGGGAAAGGGCGAGCTCTTCGGCCTGCTCGGGACCAACGGGGCCGGGAAGACCTCCACGATCGAGCTGCTCGAAGGACTGGCTCAGCCCTCGCGGGGGGAGATCCGCCTGTTCGGCCGGTACGACCCCGTGCGGGACCGGTCCTCGGTCCGCCCCCATACCGGGGTCATGCTCCAGCAGGGCGGATTCGCCGAGGAACTCACCGTCGCGGAGACCGTCAGGCTGTGGGCCGGCTGCAGTTCCCGAGCGCGTTCCGTGGAGGACGCCGTCGCCCTCGTGGGATTGGAGCACCGGGCGAAGGTCGCCGTGAAGAACCTGTCCGGAGGCGAACAACGGCGACTGGACCTCGCTCTGGCCACGCTCACCGAACCGGCTCTGCTTTTCCTGGACGAGCCCACGACGGGTATGGACCCGGAGGGGCGTAGCGAGACCTGGCGCATCATCCGGGGCCTCAAGGACATGGGCACCACCATCGTCATGACCACGCACTACCTGGAGGAGGCCGAAGCCCTCGCCGATCGCATCGCGATCATGCACCGGGGCCGGATAGCGGTCGAGGGCTCCGTTCCCGACATTGTCGGCGGTTTCCCGTCGTCACTCACTTTCACCCTGCCCGCCGGTTCCACCGCGGATGACCTTCCGCCTCTGGAAGAATTGGCCGCGAAACTCGATCATGTTCGGGACAACAGGGTGCGTCTGGTCACGGACCAGTTGCAGCACACGGCCACGGAGGTGCTCGCCTGGGCTCGGGACAGGGGGATACCCCTGACCGGACTCGACGCGCGCTCCGCCTCATTGGAGGAGGCGTTCCTGCACATCGCGAACAATGACCTGGACGAGGAAGCGAGCCCCAACTCATGAGTACCACCAGTCAGCTCACTGCCCTGGGGCGCGCGGAAGCCTCGCTCTTCTTTCGGATCAAAAGCAACTTTCTCAACGTCCTCTTCATCCCGGCGATGGTGCTCGCCGTGCTGGTCGTTTCCATGACCCGTTTCGACCTGGACGCTTTGAACCTGTCGCTGGGACCGGTCATGCTCGCCAGCGCGGCGGGCGTGATCCTGGTCTTCTCCCTGTACGTACCGCTGACCACGACCTACGTCGTTCGGCGGGAGGAGCGACTGCTCAAGCGGCTTCGAACGGGCGAGCTGTCGGACCTGGTCATCCTGATCGGCACGGCCCTGCCCGCCATCGTGATCGCCGTCGTCCAGTTCCTGCTGGTCGCCGTGATCGTCGTGCCGCTCACCGGGGCGGGGCTGCCGAGCGCTCCGCACTACCCCTTGGTCGCGGTCCTGCTGGGAGCGCTCTTCGCCGCGGCGCTGGCCGCCTTCTCCAGTGCCGGTGCCCGCAACTCGGAAAGCGTCCAGGTCGTCATCCTCCCGGGGCTGGTGCTGCTGCCCACGACCTCCGGGGCCTTCTTCCCCCTGGAGGCCATGCCGCAGGCCGTACAGGAGGTGTGCTACTGGATGCCGTTCACCCCGATGGTCGACCTGGTCCGCGCGGGGTGGCTGGACACCCTCTCCCTAGCTGAGGCACTCCAACGGACAGGACTGCTGCTCGGATGGACCCTCCTCGCCATCGTGGCGGCACAGCGCTGGTTCCGCTGGGAGTCGCGTGTCTGATGGGCCCGATCGACGAGAACGGTCTCCAGCGCACGGAGGCGGGAACCCGGTACGCGTTGGCCGTACCCCTGTGGGCGGTGATCGCCGTGTTCGTCTGGGCCGTCTCCAGCGTCTCGGCCCCGCCCGCTCCCGTGGCGTGGACCGCCGTGACCGTGTACGTGGCACAGGCTCTCGCGGCCACGGTGGTGGCCGCCCGTTCGCTGGGCGGCCGTACCCCGTCCCTGCCCCGCCACGTCTGGATCTCGGTGGGGATAGCGGCGCTCACGTTCGCGGAGCTCGGCGCTCTCGCGGTGCTGACCGCCGAGACGTCGTCGACCGGATTCACCCCCTATGCCATGGTGGCGCTGGCCGTGCTGCCCACGGCCGTGGTGTGGGCGTCCGCCCCGTGGACCGTCGTGGTCGCGCTGGCCGTGGCGAGTGCGCTCGCCTCGGCCGCGTACCCCGATCCGCTGCCGGCCCTGGCCGCGGCGGCGGGCTCCTGGGCCTTCGGCGTCCTCACCGTGCGTCTGTTCGGCTGGAGCGTGGACGTGGCACGGCGGGTGGAGGCCGCCCGCCAGCTCGAGTCACGGCTCGCCATCGCCGAGGAACGGCTCCGGTTCGCCCGCGACCTGCACGACACACTGGGACGCACGATGACGGTGATCGCGCTCAAGAGCGAACTCGGCACGCGCCTGAGCGACGACCCCCGGGTGCGCGCCGAACTGGAGGAGGTGCAACACCTGGCACGGGAATCACAGAAGGAGATCCGCGCGGTGGTGCGCGACTACCGCGACACCAGCCTGGTGGCGGAGCTCAACGGGGCCCGTTCCGTCCTGTCCGCCGCCGGCGTCGTCTGCCGGATCAGGGATGAGAAGCCGATCGAGCTGGAGACCGCGGAACAGTCGTTGTTCGGGTGGGTGGTCCGTGAGGGGGTCACCAACGTGATCCGGCACTCCCGGGCCTCCTACTGCACAATCACTCTGGGAGTGGAGGATGGCGAGGCCACCATGCACATCGTCAACAACGGCGCGCACGCGGAACGGCCCACTGGTGAGGGCACGGGGGCGGGGCTCGACGGACTCGCCCAGCGGCTCGCCGTGCGCGGGGGGACTCTGAAGGCCTACCGCGCGTCGGACCGGACCTACCACCTCATCGCTCGTGTACCTCAGCGTCGGGAGACATCGTGATCAGGGTTCTCGTGGCCGAGGACGAACATCTCATCCGGGAGGCGATGGTGGCCCTCCTCGTGCTCGAACCGGACCTGGAGGTCATCGCCCAGGCGGCGTCCGGGCACGAGGCGGTCGCGATGGCACGGGAGCACGGCCCCGACGTGGCCGTTCTGGACCTGCAGATGCCCGGGCTGGACGGCATCGCCGCGGCGAAGACGATCATCCGCCACAACAACGGCTGCCGTACCCTCATCCTCACCAGCCACGGGCTGCCCGGCCACCTCAAGCGCTCCCTGGAAGCGGGGGTGAAGGGGTTCGTCCCCAAGATGATCTCCGCGGCGAAGCTCGCCGACGCCATCCGCGCCGTACACGGAGGGGACCGTTACATCGACCCGTCGTTGGCCGCCGACGCCATCTCGGCGGGCAACTCGCCTCTTTCCGCACGTGAGGCCGACATCCTCGCGCTGGCCGCCGACGGCGCCACGGTGAACGAGATCGCCCAACGCGCCTCCCTGGCCCCAGGGACGGTCCGCAACTACCTTTCGTCGGCCGTCACCAAGCTGGAGGCGAACAACCGGCACAGCGCGGTCCACATCGCCCGCTCGCACGGCTGGATCTGAGCCTCCCGTCCGCACAGAGCGCCCGTGCGATCCGCCGTCGCGGACGCACGGGCGACAGCGGTACTAGTGCAGGAGCTTGAGCCCCACGACGCCCGAGACGATGAGCACGAGGCACAGCGCCTTGGGCCAGCTGAAGCCCTCGCCCAGGAAGAACATGCCCACCAGCGCGGTGCCGACGGCACCGATGGCCACCCACACCGCGTAGCCGGTCCCCACCGGGATGGTGCGCAGCGCGTAGGCCAGCCCGGCCATGCTCAGGAACAGGGTGACCCCGAAGGTCACCGACGGCCACAGGCGGGTGAAGCCCTGCGACGCGCTGAGCGCGGTGGCCCACGCGGTCTCCAGGAGCCCCGAGACAGCCAGAACGATCCAGGCCATGACGCCTAACCTCCGTGACGTGTGACGTGCGTTCTCCAACGCGCCGTCTTGTCGTCACCGGGTACGGCGCACCTCGTCCGGGGGTGTCGCGGAACGCGCCGACGCGGGTGCCCGCGACGGCGGCGATGGTGCACAAGCTACAACGCCCGGAACCGGGCGGGGGTTCCGGGCCCGGTGGAGGCGTGATCCCACCCGCCGGGCACCGTCCGGAGCCCCCGTCCATCGCCGGGCCTCCCCGGGCCAGCGGGCCCCACGGGAGCGGGCCCCGGCGGAGCGGGGGCCGGGCCTTCCTTCCGGCGCTCTCCCGAACGCCGGAACCCCCGCGACACGGCGGTTCCCGAGCGGCCCGGCCCCTGTGCGGCGCGTGCGCCACGGGGCCCGCGGTCTGGACCGGAACCGCTCGGCGACCGTTCGACGCGCCAGACGACCGCTCACCGCGCGCTGGGCGACCGTTCGACGCTCCTCCCCCGCGTTCGGCGCGCGTGCGCACGGGCCCCCTGCTGCGCGGTAGTGCCGCTCCTTACAGTTCCTCGTAACGCAGGTCACACCAGAGCGGCACCGCCGCCGGACGCACGCCAATCCCCCCGGAGGTACACCCACCATGTCAACAGACCGGCCAGCGAAGGACCCGGCCCCGCCGCCCGAGGGCAACGGGAGCGGTGACGCGATCTCGACCGAGGCCTACGTCACCATGCACGGCGACCCGCGCTTCACCGAGCTCAAGCGGCGGCTGTACAGGTTCGTCTTCCCGGTGAGCCTCGCCTTCATGGCGTGGTACCTGCTCTACGTGCTCATGTCCGCCTTCGGCCGCGACTTCATGGGCGTCGTGCTCTTCGGCAACATCAACGTCGCACTGGTCTTCGGCGTCCTCCAGTTCCTGTCGACCTTCGGGATCGCCATCCTGTACACGAACTACGCGCGCCGCAGGCTCGACTCCCAGGCGGTCGAGCTGCGCGACGAGCTCCACTACAGCGCGGCGAACAAGGAGGGCGGCCGATGAACCTCGCCCAGGAAGCTGTCGAGACGGTCAGCGACAGCAGCCGCACCATCACCATCGTCCTCTTCGTCCTCATGATCGCGGCCACGCTCGGCATCACCGTCTGGGCCAGCCGCAGCACGCGCTCCGCCACCGACTTCCACTCGGGCGGGCGCGGCTTCTCCCCGCTCCAGAACGGCCTGGCGATCGGCAGCGACTACATGTCCGCCGCGTCCTTCCTGGGCATCGCGGGCATGATCTCCCTGTTCGGCTACGACGGCTTCCTCTACTCCATCGGGTTCCTCGTCGCCTGGCTCGTCGCCCTCCTGCTGGTCGCGGAGCTGCTGCGCAACTCCGGCCGCTACACCATGGGTGACGTGCTGTCCTACCGGATGCGGCAGCGCCCGGTGCGCACCGCCGCGTCGGTCTCCACGATCGTGGTGTCGATCTTCTACCTGCTGGCGCAGATGGTCGGCGCGGGCGCGCTCATCGCCCTGCTGCTGGGCATCCAGCCCGGCCAGACCTTCATGGGCATGGACGCCGACACCGCCAAGATCGTCGGCATCGTGGTCATCGGCCTGCTGATGACGATCTACGTGACCTTCGGCGGCATGAAGGGCACCACCTGGGTGCAGATCATCAAGGCCCTCATCCTCATGGTGGGCGCCGCCCTGCTCACCGTGCTGACCCTGTCCCTGTACGGGTTCAACCTCGGCGCCCTGATGAGCGACGCCGCCGCGGCCAGCGGCCAGGAGGGCTTCCTGGAGCCCGGCCTGCGCTACGGCGTGGAGGTCGCGGGCGACCCGCTCCAGACCCTGTGGAACAAGCTGGACCTGATCAGCCTGGGCCTGGCCCTGGTGCTGGGCACCGCGGGCCTGCCGCACATCCTCATCCGCTTCTACACCGTCCCCGACTCCCAGAGCGCCCGTAAGTCGGTCAACTGGGGCATCGGCCTCATCGGCACCTTCTACCTGATGACCCTGGTGCTGGGCTTCGGCGCGGCGGCCATCGTCGGCCACGAGGCCATCACGGCCCAGGACGGCGCGGGCAACACCGCGGCCCCGCAGCTGGCCCAGGTGGTCGGCGAGCGCATCGGCGGCGAGATGGCGGGCGCGGTCCTGCTGGCGGTCATCGCCTCGGCGGCCTTCGCGGCCATCCTGTCCACGGTGGCGGGCCTGGTCATCGCCTCCTCGTCCTCCATCGCGCACGACTTCTACAACTCGGTCCTGCGCAAGGGCAAGGCCACGGGCGCCGAGGAGGTCCGGGTCGCCCGCCTGTCCGCCCTCGGCGTCGGCGTGGTCGCGATCCTGCTGGCCGTGTTCGCGCAGAACCTCAACGTGGCCTTCCTGGTCTCGCTGGCGTTCGCGATGGCGGCCTCGGCGAACCTGCCGACCCTGCTGCTCAGCCTGTTCTGGAAGAGGTTCAACACCCGCGGCGCCCTCGCGGGCATCTACGGCGGCCTGACCAGCGCCGTGGTCCTGGTGTTCTTCTCGCCGGTGGTCTCCGGCAGCGAGACCGCGCTCATCCCGACCGCGGACTTCGCCTGGTTCCCGCTGCCCAACCCGGCCCTGGTGTCGGTGCCGATCAGCCTCCTGTGCGCGATCGTGGGAACCCTGTCGTCCAAGGAGCGCGACTTCGACAAGTTCGCCCAGCTCCAGGTCCGCGCCCTGACCGGCGCGGGCGCGGAGAAGGCCGCCAACCACTAGGCAGTGTTTTCTCCGGGCCTCCGGAGAACAGGAATCGGGTTGAAGCAGGCACAGCGGCACCTACGGCGGGTTCGCTCGCTCCTCGCGAACCCGCCTCCGGCACCTCCAGGACCCCGTGGACGCCCGAACCAGCACTGCTCCCCCGGGCCTGCGCTCCACGCGTAGGCCCGGAGGACTCCCGAACCACCAGCTCGGGACCGTCGGTGGCCCACTCCAACCGGGAGCCCACCCTTCTCCCGGCACGGCCGCCGCCCCGAGCACTCCCCCGGGCCCGCCACCGCTCCCGGTGGCGGGCCCGGCTCCTGCCCGCGGCGCGAGCGCGCATTTGCGTCACGATTCGAAAGGTGACCCCGACCACGTGAGCACCGACACAGTTCGCTGGGATAGGGTCGTTACGTGTCATACCGGTGGCTGTCGCGGGTGTCCTCCCCCTCCCGACGTCGCCCAGCGTCCTCGGAGCAGCGGGCGAGCGTCGAGTTGATGCGCCAGGTCCACGCCCTCGGCGTCGACCTCCGGGACGGGCTGCACGGCAGGAGGGTCTCCTCGGCCGCCAGGCGGCTGCGCCAGCTCCTGGCCGTCGACGGCGTCGTGCTGGCCGACCTGGACGGCCCGGTCGCCGCGCACGGAACCCGCCCCGCCCCGTCCGAGGTCGAGGGGCTCCTCTCCCAGGTCTTCGAGTACGGCAGCAACGCCCGCGTGCGCCTGCCCGACGGCACGTCGGCGTGCGCGGTCCCCCTGACCGTGGCCGACGAGCTGTCCGGCGCCCTGGTGGCCTCGGGCCACCCCGTGGAGGCCGACGTGGAGGCCGCCGCCGCACTGGTCTCCGACTGCCTGGACCACGCGGCGCTGCGCCGGGCCCGCGCGCGGATCGCCGCCGCCGACCTGCGCACCCTGCGGGCGCAGATCTCCCCCCACTTCGTGCACAACGCCCTGGCGGTGATCGCCGCCCTGGTGCGCACCGACCCCGACCGTGCCCGCCACCTGCTGTCGGACTTCGCCGACTACCTGCGCTACGGCTTCTCGGAGAAGGGCGACTACGCGACCCTCTCGGAGGAGCTGGAGGCCACCCAGACCTACCTCGAACTCCAGCGGGCCCGCTTCCACGACCGCCTGGACATCACCGTGCGGATGGCCCCCGAGGTGCTGCCCGTGGCCATACCGTTCCTGGTCGTGCAGCCGATCGTGGAGAACGCCATCCGGCACGGGCTGGAGCGCAAGGAGGGCAGGGGCCACATCAGCGTCTCCGGTTTCGGCGAGGGCCCGCTGTGCGTCATCGAGATCGAGGACGACGGGGTGGGCATGCACCCCGACCTCGCCCGGGCCCTGCTGGCGGGCACCGGCCCGGAGTCGCGCAGCGTCGGCCTGGCCAACGTGGACCAGCGACTGCGCGCCGTCTACGGGCCCGAGTACGGTCTGGTGATCGAGACCGCGCTGGGGGAGGGGACGAAGGTGACCGTGCGCGTGCCCAGGTTCACCAGGGGGGTGGTGGCGCGTTGAAGCCCGAACTGCGGGTGCTGGTGGTCGAGGACGAGGCCTCCACCCGCCAGGAGATGGCCTCCCTGCTCGGCGACATGCCCGAGGTGGCGGAGGTCCTGGTGGCCGACAACGGCGCCACCGCGGTGCGGCTGCTGGGGACCACCACCATCGACGCCGCGTTCCTGGACATCCTCATGCCCGGACTGGACGGCATGGACGTGGCCCGGGTGCTGAGCGTGCTGTCCGAGCCCCCGTCCATCGTGTTCGTGACCGCCTCCGAGGCCCACGCCGTGGAGGCCTTCGGCATCGGCGCCGTGGACTACCTGCTCAAACCGATCCGGCCCGAGCGCCTGGCCGAGGCGGTGGGCCGCATCGCGCAGCTGCGCAGGCCCGGCGGCGGGGCCCCGCCCGCCGAGGACCTGCACGTGGTGCAGATCGACACCGGCAGGCGCACGGTGTTCGTCAAGCGCGACGACGTGCAGTTCGTGGAGGCCCAGGGCGACTACGTGCGCCTGCACACCGCCGACGGCGGCCACCTGATCCGCCTGTCGCTGTCCTATCTGGAGGAGGTGTGGGCCTCGGCCGGGTTCGTCAGGGTCCACCGGGGGTTCCTCATCGCCATCCCGTGGGTGCGCGACCTGCGGGTGACCTCCTCGTCCGGCCTGGTGGCGGGCACCCCGGCCGGTGACGTGCCGGTGAGCCGCCGCCACGGCCGCCACCTGCGCGCCCAGCTGCTGGAGGCGGCCCGCCGCGACCAGCTCGGCCGGTCCGCGAACGCCCAGGGCGGTCCCGCCTCCCGGTCGCGGGACGGTGAGGGCGAGCAGGCGCCATGAGTCCGCGCCGCGAGAAGCTGACCAGCCCGCAGACCCGCATCGCGCTGGCCCGGGGCAACCGGCCCGCGCAGCACCTGCTGCCGATCCCTGAGCCGGTGGACACCGAGGCGGCGCGCGCGCTGTTCCGCGCCCAGCGGCGGACCGCCGTGCGCACCGTGGCGGTGCTGTCGGCACTGCTGTTCGGGATGAGCGGCGCGTTCGCGCTCTTCCCCGGGCTGGGGGAGATCCGGCCGGGCGGCGTCCCGCTGTCGTGGCTGCTGCTGACGGTGGCGATCTACCCGATGCTGTTCGGACTGGCGCTGTGGCACGTGCGCTCGGCCGAGCGGATCGAGGACCGGGCCGAGAGCGCCGCGGACCGGGCGGGGGCCGCGGGGGCGCCGGAGCGCGGCGGATCCGGTGGCGGGGGGCGCGGCGGACCCGATGGCGGGGAACACAGTCGCGGGCAACGCGACCGGGGGCGGCACGGCCGGGAACCCGGACGCACGAGGGGACCGGGGCGCGCGAGCGATGGGGACGCGGGGCGCACGTGGTGATCGCGGTCCTGGCGATCGGGCTGGTCCTGCTCACCAGTCTGGTCATCGGCGTCTACGGGGTGCGGGCGGCCCGCTCCACCTCCGACTTCCTGGTGGCCTCGCGACGGGTCTCCCCCAACTGGAACGCGATGGCGATCGCCGGGGAGTACCTGTCGGCCGCCTCGGTGCTGGGGCTGGCGGGGCTGCTGCTCAAGAACGGCCTGGGCACCATGTGGTACGCGGTGGGGTTCGCCGCGGGCTACGTGGCGGTGGTGGCGCTGGTGGCCGGTCCGATGCGCCGGTCGGGGGCGTTCACCGTGCCCGACTTCGCCGAGTACCGCCTGGGCGCGCCGCGCCTGCGCAAGCTGTGCGGCTGCGTGGTGCTGGTGATCATGCTGCTGTACCTGGTGCCCCAGTTCAAGGGTGCCGGTGTGGTGCTGTCCCTGGTCAGCGGCACGCCGTACTGGGTGGGGGTGCTGCTCGCCGGGCTGGTGGTGAGCGGGTCGATCGCGGCCGGGGGGATGCGGTCGGCGACCTACGTGCAGGCCTTCCACTACGTGGTCAAGCTGGCCTTCATCGCCATCCCCGCGGTCTACCTGGTGGTGCACGCCGGTCCGCAGACCCGGGCGGAGGCGCTCAACCCCGAGTGGGGCACGCACTTCCCCGAGACGACCCCGGTGGAGTTCACCGTGGGGACCCGGTTCAGCCTGGACGAGCCGGTGACGGTGACCACCTCCGGGGGCGAACAGGTGGAGTTCGCGGCCGGGGAGCACACCGTGCAGGCGGGCACCGAGTACGTGTTCCCCGAGGGAGCGACCATCCCGCGTCCGGCGGGGCTGCCGGAGCTGGGCAGCGAGCGGTGGAGCTCACCGCTGCTGGACGTGGGCGGGTACCCGCTGTTCGAGACGTGGTCCACGCTGCTGGCGATCACGCTGGGCTGTATGGGGCTGCCGCACGTCATCATGCGCTTCCACACCAGCCCGACGGCGCGGACGGCGCGCCGGGTGGCGGTGGGCGTGATCGCCCTGCTGGGACTGTTCTACCTGTTCCCGACGGTGTACGGGCTGCTCGGGCGGGTGCTCACCCCGCACCTGGTGCTGCTCCAGGGCACCGACACGGTCGCGGTGGTGCTGCCCGCCCAGGCGGTGCCGGGCTCGGTGGGGACCGTGCTGACGGCGCTGGTGGCGGCGGGGGCGTTCGGCGCGTTCCTGTCCACCTCCTCCGGGCTGCTGCTGGCCCTGGCGGGCGGGCTGTCGCACGACCTGTTCCAGGGCAGCGTGCCTCGGCTGCGCCTGGCGGTGGTCGTGGGCGCGTGCGTGGCTGTGCTGTTGGCGCTGCCCGCGCAGATGATCGACATCAACGTGCTGGTGGTGTGGGCGTTCACGGTGGCGGCGTCGACGTTCTGCCCGCTGCTGGTGCTGGGCATCTGGTGGCGGCGGCTGACGCTGCCCGGGGCCGCGTCCGGGCTGATCGTGGGGGCCGTGACGGCGACCGGCGCGGTGGGGTGGTCGATCCTGCTGCCGCCCCCGGTCGGGTGGCTGTCGGTGCTGCTGGGGCAGCCGGCGGCGTGGACCATCCCGCTGGCCTTCGGGACGATGGTGCTGGTCTCGCGGCTGACCAGGCCGCCGGACTGGGCCGAGCACGCCGTGCTGCGCCTGCACTCCCCCTGAGGGCCCGGCTAGGTCTGGCCCCTGCTCCGCCGTGATCTTGCTCCTGGTGTCACTCTCGGCGCCGAGAGTGACACCAGGAGCAAGATCATCCCTGTCGGGCGCGCTCCTGGGTGCGTAGTCGCGGGTGTAGGGTCCGGACTGACCGCGTACGATCACCCGTAGTGCCGACAGCGACACGAGGAGTCCCATGCCCCCCTCACGCCGTGCTCTGCCCGCGCTGCTGGCGTCGGGCGCGCTCCTGCTCGCCTGCGGCGCCTCGCCCTCGCCCGCCCCGGACGGGTCCACCCCCGAACGACCGGGCACGGTCTCCCTGGTCGGCGCGGTGGACGCGGTCCCGGAGGTGAGCGCCGACGGCACGGGCGTCAGCGTGGGCGACGGGACCTCCCGCGTGGAGGTGGGCCCCGACGGGGTCCGCGTGGAGACCTCGGGCGCGCTGGTGGAGGTCGACCGGGGTTCCTACGTCCTGGTGTGTGCGAACGGCGTGCGGGTGGTGGTGCCCGCGGGCGAGGCACCGCCGTGCGCGCCGCGCCCCGAGCAGCCGCAGCCACCCGAGGAGCCCGGCTACCCCGAGCCCGAACCGCCCGTTCCCCCGGCGCCCGGCGAACCCGCGCCTCCCGCCCCCGAGGAGCCCGGACCCGAAGCCCCGGAGGAGCCCGGCCCCGAAGCCCCGGAGGAGCCCGGAGCGGTACCGCCCGAACCGGGGAGCCCGGACGCGGACCCCTCCCCCGCCCCGGCGGAGCCCGCCCAGGAGCGCGCGGCCGACCCCGCGGAGCCGTCCGCGTCGCCGTCGGCCCCGGTTCCGGCCCCGGCGGAGCAGGCCGTCCGGGAGCAGGTGCTCGCCGACCTCTCCCCACACTCCGCGCCGCAGGCCGCCGGTGCCTTCACCCCCATGCGCACCATGGTGGTGCTCATGGTCGTCATCGCCGTGGTCGCCGCGGGCGCGGGCCGCGCCGCCACACGCTCCTCGGGCTGACCGGAAACAGGAACGGGCTGCCGGACGCGTGCCCCGATGACGCGTCCGACAGCCCGTGGGCCCGCCTCCTCCCCCTACTGGGGGTTGGAAGAGGCGTCGAGTGAGGCGTCGATCCGTTCGAACCCGGCCAGCGCGTCCTGGATCGCTCCCGCGTCGTGCGCCAGGGCCCCGTTGTACGGGTTGCCCAGGTAGAACAGCAGCAGGATCGTGGCGAACACGAAGATCAGGTTGGCCGACGCCCAGAAGTAGGCCACGGCCGAGCCCCGCCGGATCATGGCGAAGGGCAGCACCGCCACCGCGATGGCGGACAGGGCCGCGATGCCGTTGAGGACGGACGGGATGCCGTCCCCGGCCGCGTCGGCGCGCTCGATGCGCGCGTCGCTGAGCTCCGCGAGCTCCTGGCGCGCGGTCAGGCGGTCCAGGTCGTCGCCGGTGTCGGACACCGACAGCGCCCGCACCGACGCGGCCAGGTCGGCCAGGGCCTCCTCGCCCTCGGTGCTCAGCTCGCCCTCGGCGCGCATCAGCGGCCAGTCCTTCTCCGCGACCGCGCTCATGTAGGCGCGCAGCTGCTGGCGCACCTCCTCCGCCTCCTCGTCGGGGAAGGCGGTGGTGCTCCAGTACAGGGCGTCGGCCGCGCCCGTCTCCTCGGTCAGCCCGTCCCCGGCCCCCGTGAAGTTCTCCCAGCCGATCACCACCCCCATCGCCGCCGAAGCGAGGTAGAGCGCGAGCACACAGGGGGCGACGACGACGCTGACGGCGCCGCCCGAGGATTCGTCGTCGACGCGGAACCTGCCTACGGCGAGGACCGCGCCGCCGACCATGGCGGCCAGGACGGCGAGGACGAGCAACAGCGTCATCATGGGGATTCCCAGGGAAGGAGGAGGGACCGGCAGCGAACGGGTCCATCCCTAGCACGCGCGGGTCGGCCTTCTCAGCGGAAAGCGAGAACGTCCGCAAATGTCGCCCCGGTGTCGTGACCTGCCCGGACGCCCTCCCCCTCCCGGCCGGCTCCCGGGGTTACAGCGGCGCTCCCATCGCGTGGTACCCGCCGTCCACGTGCAGCGTCGTGCCGGTGACGGCGCGCGCGGCCGGGGACATCAGGAACAGCGCGGGACCGGCGACCACGGAGGCGTCCTTGGTGTCCCAGCCCAGCGGCGCGGACTCGGCCCAGCCGTCCGCGATCTGGTCGAACCCGGGGATCGAGCCGCCCGCGAGGGACTTGACCGGCCCCGCGCTGATGGCGTTCACCCGGATGCCGTCGCCGCCGAGGTCGCGGGCCAGGTACTTCGTGGAGTTCTCCAGCACGGCCTTGGCCGACCCCATCCAGTCGTAGACCGGCCAGGCCCGGGAGGCGTCGAAGGTCAGGGAGACGACCCCGGCGCCGTGCGGGGCGGCGGCCATGAGCTGCCGGAACCCCACGGCGAGCGCCTTCAGGGAGTACCCGGAGACGTGGATCGCGGTGGCCACGTCCTCCCAGGAGGTGTTGAGGAAGTTGCCGCCCAGCGCGTCGCCCGGGGCGTAGGCGATGGAGTGCAGCAGCCCGTCCACGTGGTCCCAGTGGGCGGCGACCTTGCCCGCCGTCTCGGTGACCTGCTCGGGGTCGGTGACGTCCATGGGCAGGATGTCCACGGGCTCGGCGGGGAGGCGTTTGGCCACCCGCTCCAGGATGGACAGCTGCCTGCCGGGCGGGTTGGTCAGGATCACCTGGTGGCCCTGCTCCATCGCCTCCTCGGTGATCGCGTAGGCGATGGAGGACTGGGTGGTGATGCCGGTGATGAGGAGGTTCACCTGGGTTCCTTCCGCGTGTGGGTGCTGGCAGGAGGAACGTACCGGTGGGCGGACGGGCCGTCACCGGGGAATCGGTACAAGGTTCGGGCCCGGATTTTGAAACCCCGGGAGGCGGGCGGCGGCTGTTCCCCGGGAACCCCCACCGGCCCGCGCTCCGCCCGTCCTCCGGAAGCGAACCACCGACGGCTTCACCCGACACAGGCGGTCAGGAGTCTCCGACAGGCCAGAACTGCACACGGAGAACGAAGACGAGACGGAGCCGCCGGTGTTCCTGGTACCAGATCATCAATCGCCCCTCGGCATGGTCGAGCACCCTCGACACCCCGGAGTCCTCAACCGGAGGATCGCCCAGATACTTCACCGAGGCGGCGTCCGCCAACCGCTGAGCGAGATGTTCGACGGCGGCTTGGTCAACGCGTTCCAGCCCTCCGGCCACCTGTTCCGCGTCTGGAAGGTACTCCCAGGTCCACTCGGTCACTGACTGACCCGCCGAGTGGCTTCACCGAGCATCTGCGAGATCTCCCCTGCTGCGATCCGGGCCTCATCGGCGCTGTCGGCTTCACTGACCGCTCGCTCCAGCTCCAGGAGGCGTTCGGCACGCCGAGGGTAGCGCCGGAGCTCGACGAAGACACCCCATCTGAAGAGGAAGGTGTGCATCGGTACCGTGCTGTCGGTCTGGACCGCCTCCTGCCAGACCTGGTGGAACTCGGAGTCGAACCGTACGGAGGCGGCCAGATCCAGCCGCGAGACCGCGACACGCAGTGCCTGTTCCGTCAGCGGAGGCATGGGGAACAGCGGCTCTTCGTCCGCCGTGAACTCTCGCGCAACGTTCGAAGACATCAACTCACCACTCCTGACCCTTCGGCGACTCCGCTGGGACGCATCGACGCTCCGCTCGGACTCAGTCGCTTGAGCACCCGCCAACGTCCACCTTACGGGGCCGGTCCGTCACCCGTCAGGACGCAAGGAGTCCCGGCCGGTGCGGCGGTCGGAGTCGTTCCGAACCCGGTCGATCTCGAACCAGACGGTGGTCCGGCCGTCCTCGTGGAGCGTGCCCCACCGGCTGGCCTGCGCGGCGACCAGGCGCATCCCCAGCCCGCCCACGCGCAGCGGGTCGGGGGGCCGCACGCACGGTGTGGTGACGGCGTCCTCGCCGATCGGCCCCTGGTCGGTGATCTTGACCTGCACGCGACCGGGAAGCCGGTGCACGCTCACGATCACCTCGCCCCCGGCCAGGCCGCTGCGGGTGTGCGCGATCGCGTTGTTGAACACCTCGCTGGCCAACTCCTGGGCCGCTTCCCTGGCCAGCGGCGGCAGGGCGGAGAGGGCCGAGACCCTGTGGCGCACCAGGGCGGCCTGGTCGGGACGCCCCGCGATGATGAGCGCGGTACCGAGGCTGCTCCAGCGCTGGTCCAGCACCAGGGGCGCCCTGTCGCGGGGTTCCACTCCCCTGCGGGGCAGGGGGAAACGCCCGGTGCCGCCGCCGTCCTGGAAACCGGAACCCGAACCGCCACGACGCGATTGCATGCTTGTCACTGATCCCAACTGAAATCACCATCCTCCGGAACATAGCCACGAACAGGCCGCAATTACCTGCGGGTTCGTGACCTGCGTCCACCCTGGCCACAGGACCTGGGATATCTCCAGCGTCTGTCGTTTTTGGGAGAACGGATGACAGGGTGCGCAACGGCTCTGTAAGTTGTGCAGGGTGACGCAAGATCACTTCTCCTCCCTGCTCACAACGTTTCGCGATTTCTCCGGGAGAACGCAGAAACAGCTGGCCGTGGACATGGGCACGTCGCCCGCGTCCGTGTCCCGGTGGGAGTCGGGGAAGTTCACACCCAGGGTGGAGACCGCCGAGGCCCTGGACCGGATGCTCAAGGCGGACGGCAGGCTCCTCAAGGCGTGGCGCAAGCAGACCTCGGGGACGGAACTGCCGGTGTGGCAGCTGAACGTGGCCCGGTTGCAGGAGCAGGCCGTGGCCATCGACTGCCTGTCACCAGTATTGGTTCCGGGCGAACTCCAGTGCGCTTCCTACGCCGAGGCCGTCTTCAAGGACGGACAGCCGCTCGTTGCCGACGCTGAGGTGGACCGCTGGGTCAACGCTCGCTGCGGACGCCTCAAAACGCTTCGCGAGCACCACCACGACCCGGTGGTGACCTCCGTCTTTCCACACAGCGCTCTGACCTGCATGCCGGATCACATCCGAAGGGAGCAGGCAGGGCATCTGTTGCGGCTGGTGGAAGACGTGCGCGTCGAGGTTCACTTGTTGTCGCCGGGAACGTCTCTCATCGGAGTGACCGCGCCAGTCAACCTGTACCGACTCGTTGATGGCGGCCTAGCCGTCTCCAGCGACTTCATCGCGGGGAACGTCATCCTAGAATCCGACAGCCATCCGCGCATGGAGGCGCTGGTAAGAAAGTGTCTGGCGTCCGCGCTGCCCGCTAGAGAGTCCCGGCAGCTGTTGAGGGAATTGGAAGCAGCATGAGCAACGAGTGGCACAAGAGCAGCTACAGCAACACCGGGAGCCAGTGCGTCGAGGTCCGCGAACACGCCTCCGGCGCCGACGTCCGCGACACCGTCAACCGCGAAGCCGGACACCTCACCGTCCCCGGGGACCAGTGGGTGGCGCTGCTCAGCGGCCTGCGCTCCGGTCTGTAACCGCCTCTAACCGCCTCCAGCCCCCGCGCCCGCTTCGGCCGGGGGCTTTTCCCTGCCCAAAAAGCCCTAGGAAAAGACCCTCAAAACCAATCATTCCGGACAATGGAAAAACCTGGCCAGCCAGATTTTCCACACCCCACCCAAGCTCCCGACCAGCACATACGCATCCCTCGCGCGCCTTTTTCGGCCCCTACTCCCCCGTAGCGCCCTCCACCCCTCCACCAACCCCCTAACCTTTCTCCGAACACACAACTGAACACGAAAGACCCCGCGACGGTTACCTACCGCCCGGGGTCACGGCCAGCAACATTCACCCTTTAACCGAAGGAACTGCCAGCATGCGCCAGTTTAGCGCTGCCCTTCTCACCCGTGCCCTGGCTCTGGTGACATCCCTCCTCATCCCCGCGCGCGGACGCCACTCGGCAGCCGTCCGCCGCCGCCGTTCCACCCGGGTCCGCCGCTACGCCCCGGCTCCCGCTCCCGCTTCCGCGCGGTCCAGCAGGCCTCCGACCCCTCAGCGCAGGACGCCGCGTCCCGCTCCGCGCCCGGTGCCCGCTCCCCGCCTGGCTCCCGCCCCGGAGATCTTCCCGGCCGACGACATCGCCCTGGTCAGGCCCTACTACACCGCCCGCGAACACGAGCGCGAGCGCGACCTCTCCCGCGTCCAGGCCGAGGCCGTCATCCGACTGCGCGCGTGGTCGCACGGCTCCGTCCACGTTCCGGCCCAGGCCGCGCCTCCGATTCCGGCCCCGGCCCGGGCACCGATCCCGGCCCCCGCGCCCGTCCCCGTTGGCGACCTCCTCGCCGCCGCACCCGCCCGGTACGCGGACGGGGTGACGGTATGAGCGGCACGCCCGCGCACGACCCGGCACCGGCCCCTGGCCCGTTCGCCTTCTGGGGACACCTCGACTACGCCTGCGACCTGTCCGAACTCACGCGGGTCCGCTCCGAACTCGCCCGCGACCTGGCCGGGTTCGACCCCGACCTGGTCGCGACCGTTCAGCTCGTGGCCAGCGAACTCGTCGCCAACTCCTGCAAGTACGCCCGTTCGGAGGAGGGGGTCACCCGCACCCTGTCCATGCCCGACGAACGCACGCTGCGCCTGACCGTCAGCGACGCGGGCGGCCCCACGCTGCCCCGCATTCCCAACGAGCGCACCGACGAGGAGTGGGAGGCGACGGAGGGCCAGCGCGGCCTGCTGCTGGTGCGCCAGCTCTCCCGCACGTGGGCCAGCTTCGCCTTTCCGCGCCGCTACGGCCTCGGCACCCACGTCTGGGCCACCTTCGACGCCGAACCGCCCCGGAGCCTGCGCGGGGCCTGGTGACCGCACGACGAGGGGGCGCGGGCACCGACGTGCCCGCGCCCCTCACTGCGGGCCCCGTGCGCGGAAGGGGTCCCTGGTCAGGGGGCTGTCACGCCCCCGTCGCGGTCGTTACCGGCTCTCCAGGCGGTCCAGCAGGGCGTGGTACTCGTCCCACAGCTCGCCCGGCAGGTGGTCGCCGAAGGTCTTGAAGAACTCCGGTACCAGCGCGGCCTCCTGCTTCCACACCTCGGTGTCGACGTCGAGCACGAAGGCCATGTCCTCGTCGGAGACGTCCAGCCCCTCGGTGTCGATGCCACCGGCCACGGGCAGGCGGCCGATCGGGGTCTCGACGGCCTCGGCCTCGCCCTCCAGCCGCTCGACGATCCACTTGATGACGCGGCTGTTCTCACCGAACCCGGGCCAGACGATGCGGCCCTCGGCGTCCTTCTTGAACCAGTTGACGTAGAAGATCCGGGGCAGCTTGGCCTGGTCGGCCCCCTGGCCCAGCTTCACCCAGTGGGCGAAGTAGTCGCCCATGTTGTAGCCGCAGAACGGCAGCATGGCGAAGGGGTCGCGGCGCAGCTCGCCCACCGAGCCCTCCGCTGCGGCGGTCTTCTCCGAGGAGACGTTGGCGCCCAGGTAGACGCCGTGCTGCCAGCTGAAGGACTCGGTGACCAGCGGCACGGCGGTGGCGCGTCGGCCGCCGAACAGGATGGCCGAGATGGGCACGCCCGCCGGGTCCTCCCACTCGTCGGCGATGGTCGGCGCCTGCCCGGCCGGGGTGGTGAAGCGCGAGTTCGGGTGGGCGGCGGGCTCACCCGAGCCGGGCGTCCAGGGACGGCCCTTCCAGTCGGTGAGGCCCGCGGGCGGCTCCTCGGTGAGGCCCTCCCACCACACGTCGCCGTCCTCGGTCAGGGCGACGTTGGTGAAGATGCTGTTGCCCCAGAGGGTCTCCACGGCGTTGGCGTTGGTCTTCTCGCCGGTGCCGGGCGCGACACCGAAGAACCCGGCCTCGGGGTTGATGGCGCGCAGCTGGCCCTGCTCGTCGAAGCGCATCCAGGCGATGTCGTCGCCCACCGTCTCGACCTTCCAGCCGGGGATGGTCGGCTGGAGCATGGCCAGGTTGGTCTTGCCGCAGGCGCTCGGGAAGGCGGCGGCGACGTAGTGCGACCGGCCCTTGGGCGGGGTGACCTTGAGGATGAGCATGTGCTCGGCGAGCCAGCCCTCGTCGCGGGCCATCACCGAGGCGATGCGCAGCGCGTAGCACTTCTTGCCGAGCAGGGCGTTGCCGCCGTAGCCCGAGCCGTAGGACCAGATCTCACGGGTCTCGGGGAAGTGCGAGATGTACTTGGTGGAGTTGCAGGGCCAGGCGACGTCCCGCTGGCCGGGCTCCAGCGGGGCGCCCACGGAGTGGACGGCCCTGACGAACTCGCCGCGCTCCTCGATCAGGCGCAGGGCGGCGCTGCCCATGCGGGCCATGATGCGCATGGACACCACGACGTACGGGGAGTCGGTGATCTCGACCCCGAGCTGGGAGATGGCACCGCCCAGCGGCCCCATGCAGAAGGGCACGACGTACATGGTGCGGCCGCGCATGGCGCCCCGGAAGACCTCGCCGAAGGTGGCGCGCATCTCGTCGGGGGCGATCCAGTTGTTGGTGGGACCCGCGTCGCTCTCGCGCTCGGAGCAGATGAAGGTGCGGTCCTCGACCCGGGCGACGTCGCTCGGGTCGGACTTGCAGTAGAAGCTGTTGGGGCGCTTGTCCGGGTTGAGGCGGACGAAGGTGCCCTGCTCGACCAGCTGGTCGGTCAGGCGGCTCCACTCCTCCTCGGAACCGTCGCACCACACGATCTCGTCCGGCTGCGTGAGTTCGGCGACCTCCCGCACCCAGGAGACGAGCTCCTCGTGCTTGGTCGGCGCGTCCACGTCGATATCCACGGCAGTCACAGCGGCTCCTTCTCAAGGTCGAGATCTCTCGCATCATGAACGACGACCCCCCGCAGTGACCAATTGGTTTAGGCCAATGGTCTACAGAACTTGCGACGGAAGAACGGTTTTCCTTGCGCAGTAAGGGTTCTGCGTGGTCTACCGCCGGGTACGCAAGCGCACGAACGGCGACTGTTCCGGCGCTGCTGAGAGCCGGTTCCCCGGTCAGAGGGGGAACCGGGCGCCGCGGACGACACACCGTGCTGTTCGTCACACACCGTGTCCGGACCCCGGTCCCGGGCTCTGGACGCGCACTAGACCTGTGTCGCCAGGCCCCGGGAGCGGAGGAGCGTTGACGCAGGTGCGAGCGTCAGAGGCGGATCCGGACCGGATCAGCGCAGGATGGCGACGGGCCCCCTGGCGCCGTGCAGGACGGAATGGCTCACCGATCCGAGCAGCAGCCCGCGAAAGCCCCCGCGCCCGCGCGAGCCGACCACGATGAGGTCGGCGGGGGTGGCCTCCTCCAGCAGGGCGATCACCGGGTGGGCGCGCACGACGCGGGTGCGCACCGGCACACCGGCGTGGCGCGTGCGGGGCCCGGCCAGCTCCTCCTCCAGCGCCTGTCGGGCGGCCTCGGCGGCGGTCGCGTCGTCGAACAGCTCGGGCGGGATGGGCCCGGTCGCGGCGGCGAAGGCCACCAGCGGCTGCCAGGCGCTCACCGCGACCAGTTCGGTGTCGGCGAAGTCGGCCTGCGCGAAGGCGAAGTCCACCGCGCGCCTGCTGGGCTCGGACCCGTCGATGCCCACGATCACCCGTCCGCGCACGCCGTGCGCGGACGCGTGCTCCCGGGGCAGCACGATCACCGGGACGGGGGCGCGGGCGGCCAGCTCGATGCCGACGGAGCCGACGAACGCGGCCACGATCCCGCTCAGCCCGCGCGAGCCGACCACCACGGCGACGGCGCCCTCCGCGGAGGCCTCGGCGAGCAGGGCCTCCACCGGGCGGGCGTACGAGAGCCGTTTCTGCACCCGCAGCTCGGGGAAGAGCCGCGCCACCCAGTCCCCGGCGTACTCCAGCAGGGACTCGGCCCCCTGGGCGTCGACCTCGTCGGGGAGCACGTCCGGGGCGACGTCGGGGTCGGTGTGCGCGTGCCCCGCGAACACGCCGACGGCGGCCAGTGGCCCCGCGGCCGCGACGATCCGGACCCCGAGCCCGCGCAGCATCGCCTGGTGCGCCGACCACTCCAGCGCGTGGCGGCTGGATTCCGTGCCGTCGACCCCCACGATCACCCATCGCGTCGTGGATGCGCCGTCCATGCGTGCGCCCTTCTCGTCGGCCGTCCCTGCCCCGCGTATTCCGCCGGTGTCCCCCGATGATGCCGTGTGAACACGCACCTGTGGATAACAGTGCCGACGCGAGTTGGGTGAGACAGGGCACCGCGGGTAGGGGATTGCGGCACAGCGGCGGTTCGACCACGTGCCTTCCGGGGGGATGTCTCCACGGGGGGCGTGGGAACGTTCGTGGAAACAGGGGGCACGATGTCGCACTCCACGCAGTTGCACTGGGACTACCGGGACGGGAAGGTCGCGGCCGTGGTGGCCGCGCTCGTGTACAGCCTGTGGGCCGTGGAGGTCATGCTGCCCGGCGGCAGCGCGGTCCAGGGGGCCCTGGCCGACCAGGACGCCGACTTCGCCAGGTTCCTGGAGAGCGCGCACCGCATCGGCGCGATCCTGGTGGTGATCGCCGCCGGGATCGGACTCGGGCTGGGCGCGAGGGAGAGGACGGGCCACCTGCTGGCGGTGTCGTGGTGGTGCATGGTCGTGTTCGGCGCGGCGTCGCTGGCCGCCACGTTCTTCCCCGGGCCGTGCGTGGTGTCCACGGACGTCCCGTGCGCGACGGAGTCGCTGGCGGAGGGGCTGGAGGGGGCCACGGTGGTCCAGGCCGTCGTCGCGACGGTCGCGCTCCTGTCCGCGCTGGCGAGCGCGGTCGTGCTGGCGGTGGACCGGCGCCGGACGGGCGACGGCAAGTGGCCGCTGGTGGCCGTCGTGGCCGCGCTCCAGCTGGTCAGTGCCGTCGCCGTCCTGGTCGCGGCGGTGCGGGTCTACGCGGGTGGGGGCGACGGCGACCCGGGGGTCGTGTTCAGCACCCTGCAAAGGGTCCACCTGGTGACGGTGGCCCTGTGGCTGCTCACCGCGGGCCTGCTGCCCAGCCTGTGGAAGCGGTCCTGGACGCCCCGGAGGGCCCGCGCCGATCGCTGAGGGGCGCATGAGGGACGAAGCGGGAGCCGCGCACGCGCCGGGCACCGCGGATCCGGCGGCCCGGGGCGAGCACGCGCCCCGGGCCGCCGGATCCGCCCGCCGTCACACCTCGGTGTCGCGGAGTGCCTCCGGCAGGGGGCGCGCGTGCACCACGTGCAGGGTGCTCACCGCGCGGGTGAGCACCACGTAGAGCCGGTTGACGCCGCGTTCCTCGGCCTCGACGACGGCGGCGGGCTCGGCGACCACCACGGCGTCGAACTCCAGGCCCTTGGCCAGACTCGCCGGGACCGCCACCAGGCGTCCCGTATCCGGTCCCGAGCCCGCCTCCTCCCCCAGCAGCGGCGCGGTCAGCCCCTCGGCCCCGATCGCCTCACGCAGGGCGGGCAGGTCGGCGTCGGCGGCGATGAGGCCGACCGAGCCCTCCCCCCGGAGCGCGGTGCGGCAGGCGTCGGCGACCGACGCGGCCAGGTTCCCCTCGGCGGGGGTGATCCGCAGCGCCCCGGGCGCGCGGCGCACGGCGACGGGGGCGCCCAGCCCGGGTGCGATCGCGGGCAGCAGGCGGGCGGCGAAGTCGATGATCTGGGCGGGCACGCGGTAGCCGCGGTCCAGGACGCTCAGGTGGCCGGTGGGCTTGCCCAGGTGCTCCAGGAGCGTGGACCAGTTCACGGCCGCCGAGGGGCTGGTGCCCTGGGCGATGTCGCCGAGCACGGTGAGCGAGCCGGACACGCAGCGGCGGCCGATCGCCCGGCACTGCATGGGGCTCAGGTCCTGGGCCTCGTCCACCACGATGTGGCCGAGCCCGGCGGGGCGCTCGATGAGCGCGGCGGCCTCGTCCACCAGGGCCAGGTCCTCCTCCGACCAGAGCGCCGCCTTGGGGCCGCGGGGTTTTCCCGGCAGTAGGACGGCGGCCTGCTCCTCGGCGGTGAGCAGCCCCTCGGCCGCGCGGGCCAGGCGCTCGGGGTCGGTGAGCAGGCCGAGCACCAGCTTGAGCGGGTCGGCCTTGGGCCACATGGCGGTGACGGCCGACCTCACGGCCGGGTCGCGGCGCACCTGCGCGTGGGTGCGGTCGTCGCAGACCTCGCCCTGGGCCTCCATGAGGGAGAGCACGGCGTGGGCGATGCGGTGGGAGAGGAGTTCGCGCCCGGAGCCGTAGGCGACGCCGCGTGCGGCCAGCTCGTCGAGGAGGGGGCGCAGGTCCTCGGGGTACAGGCGCCAGCGGCGCGACCCGCGACGGACCATGACCGCCTCATCGGGAGTGCGCAGGTGCGACCACAGGTCGCGGCGGACCACCTCGGCCATGCGGGCCTGGCCCTTGATCCGGGCGGCGCGGGGCTCCTCGGTACGGCGCACCCACCCGGCGGCGGGGCGGGACCGCTCGGGCAGCCCGGCGGTGAGCATCTCGGTGACGGTGGTCTGCTGGACGTCCACCTCGCCCAGGGCGGGCAGGACGTCGCGGATGTAGGAGAGGAAGGAGCGGTTGGGGCCGACGATCGCCACGCCGGAGCGGGAGAGGCGTTCGCGTTCGGTGTAGAGGAGGAAGGCGATGCGGTGCAGGCCGACGGCGGTCTTGCCGGTGCCGGGTGCGCCCTGCACGCACAGGGTGGTGCCGAGCGGGGCCCGGACGAGGCCGTCCTGCTCGGGCTGGATCGTGGCGACGATGTCGCGCATGGGCCCGGTGCGGGGGCGTTCGATCTCCGTGTCCAGCAGGGCGCTGCCGCGCTGGTCGGCCTCGGCCTGGGCGACGGTGAGCGGCTCGTCCTCGAAGGCGGTGAGCACCACCTCCGGGTCCGCGTCGCGGCCGTGGTCGATCGTGGTGAAGCCGTAGCGACGGCGCAGGCGCACGTCCATCCGGTCGCCGGGCGAGGCCCGGTAGTAGGCGACGCAGATGGGGGCGCGCCAGTCCAGGACCATCGGACGCCCCTCGGCGTCGTGGACGTGGCGGCGGCCGATGTGGATCCGGTCGGGCTCGGCGTCGGGGGCCGGAGCCGCGTGTCCGGCTCCGTCGGACACGGCGTCGTCCAGGAAGACGGTGCCCGGTTCGAAGTCGAGGCGACCGAAGAACAGCGGGGCCCCGGGAACGTCGGCCAGGGCCGCGAGGCGGCGCTCGCGGCCGCGGCGCAGAGCGGCGTTGGTGACCTTGTCGTTGACGACGTCGCCCAGGACGAGCGCGCTGCCCTCGGTCTCCTCCCGCATCCGGTCCAGGGCGGCGCGGGCGGCGGCGAGGCGGTCGCGTTCGGCCCGGAGCTCGGGGCTCACGGGCACGGCGGAGGAATCGGTCGTGGACATGCGGCGGCCTCGGAGGGATCGGCGGGACAGGAGCGCGGCAGCGCGCGTGCGCGGGTCCCGCCCCGGTCGCCGCGAGGGCCCGGTTCGTTCCGATCCATGAGAGCGCACAGCACCCGTTCAGGGGGCGCGGCCGAAAAGAGCCACCAGCCTAACCCGCTCCGGGGCCCGCACCAAACCGGCCCGCAGCCCCGGCCCCGGCCGTGCCGCCGCCGGTGCGCAACCGACAGGAGAAGGCGGGAACCAACCTGGGCGCAGGACCGTCCGAAGAACCGGGAAAGGACGGTACTCACATGCACCACGTTCAGGACGACCTCGTACTACGGCCCGGCCTCCGGGCGGGGTGGGCCAGGTTGGGCGTCGGGGTGGTGACCGGTGTGGTCGTGACCGCCGGCATCGCGTTCCGCGTCGGCCCGGGGGCGGCCCTGGCCGCGGGCGCCGCGTGGATCGTGCTGGTCGTGGTGGTGGCCGTGCACCTCCACCGCGCCAGGATCGTGCTGACCGCGCACGAGATCGTCCTCAAGGGCGCGTTCTCGCAGCGGCGCCGGTCACGGGCGAATGCCGTGTGGACGATCCGCGCGACCGTCGTCCAACCGCGCGGGGGCCCCTGCGACACCCTGTTCGTCCTCGACGCGCACGGCGGCGTGCTCGTCAGGGTGTACGGCGCCAACTACACGACCGAGGACATGGACCGGTTGGTGAGCGCGCTCGGGCTCCCGTGCAGCGGCCCGGAGGGCCCCGTCACCCCCAAACAGCTCCAGAGCTACCGGCCGGGACTCGTGACGTGGTTCGAACAGCACGCCTACCTGCTCGGAATCGTGTTCGGGCTCATCGTGGCCCTGGCCGTCGTGGCGGGCGTACTGATCGGCGTGGCCCTGACGGCGGGGTAGCCGCGGCGCGGGGGGGGGGGGCCCCCCCGCCCCCCCCCCCCCCCCCCCCCCCCCCCGGCCCGGGGGGGCCCCCCCCCCCC
>NZ_VWVS01000035.1:0-40269 GCF_008638355.1 Nocardiopsis deserti
CGGCGTCCCATGCCTGGTCGATGATCTCGCGCGCACCGGCCAGCGCGACCACGACCGGGGAGCACTCCCCGGGGGCCACGTCGGGCGCTGCAAGCATCATCTCCATACCTCTTATTATAAGCCAGCGTCCGCCATTATTCCACTATTCACAGCCCTGGATTTCCTGCCCTTCTGGCTTTCTTCTCGGAGATCTGCCCATGATTGGCAGGCCACAATTACGGCGATCCGAAAGCCGCCCAAAAAGGCGCAACCAGAATGGTCGCTCGCTGTTGGTGCCACCGTCGCCCACCCCTGGCCGCAGGGGTCGGAGGCGTTGCCCAAGGCCGGAGGGTTCGCCTGTCGTTGGTGCCGACGCAGCAGAGCCCCACCACCCCCACGCCCTGGGCGTTGGTCGCCCTCCGCCAGTGGCTCCCGCCTTTGGTGCCGCTGTTCGTCGGACACCCCTGCCCCCGCCGGACGCTGACCGTTTCTCCGCCTTCCCTCGCCCTTGCGCGGCAGCAGGTGCGCTTTCGTTGCCGCCAACAACCCCTGGCAGAAATGGCGTAGGGAGGGACCCTGTTGGCGGCCCCTCCCTACCCCTCAATTCCTTGTTCTTTTCCTGCTGTCGGCCGGTTGAGGGCATGCCGAAACGCACGTGGGTGGGATCCCCCCTATTTCCAGGAAACCATCACGGAGCTACTCGCTGCCACCCCCAACCACCACCTGTGGAAAACACGGGAACGGGAAGGGCCCCGGGCGATCACCCGGGGCCGGAGCACTGCGTGGACGAGCCGATGACGGGTCAGACGTCCACCTTTCCGGCGGACTCCCCGGCCCCGCCACTATCCCTGCCACTATCGCTGGCGCTTCCACCGTCCCTGCCACTGCCACTGCCACCGTCCCTGCCGCTGCCCCTGAGCCTCCGCCACAGAGCGCGCGCCAGCGGCACCATGATCACCACCGCCAACAACAGCAGCAGCGTCCCCGAGATCGGCCGGGTCAGGAACCCCGTGGGATCTCCGTCGAAGAGCAGCAGCGACCGGCGCAGCGAACTCTCCAGCAGCGAACCCAGGACGAAGGCCAGCACCAGCGGCCCCGGGTCGAAGCCGAACTTCTTCATCAGGTAGCCCAGCAGCCCGAAGACGACCACCAGCACGATGTCGAAGACGCTGTTGCGCACGGTGTACACGCCCACCAGCGTGATCAGCACCGTGATGGGCGCCAGGATCGTCGGGCGCACCCGCAGGATCCGCACGAACAGCCCCACCAGTGGAATGCTCATGATCAGCAGCAGGATGTTGCCGACGTACATCGAGTTGATGACGCCCCAGAACAGCTCCGGTTCCTGGGACACCAGCTCCGGCCCCGGCGGCACCCCCTGGATGAGCAGCGCGCCGAAGATGATCGCCATCGTCGCGTTGGCAGGGATCCCCAGCGTCAGCAGCGGGATGAACGAGGAGGTGGCGGCGGCGTTGTTGGCCGTCTCCGGCGCGGCCACGCCCTCCACGGCCCCCTTGCCGAAGCGCTCGGGGTTGCGGGAGCGCCGCTTCTCCATCGCGTAGGCCGCCAGGGAGGACAGGGTGGCGCCTCCACCGGGCAGGATGCCCAGCACGAAGCCGATGAGCGAGCCCCGCCCGATCGCCCCCGACGACTGGCGCAGATCCTTGCGCGAGGGCCAGGTGTTGGCGACCTTGAGGGGCTTGGCCGGTGCCTTGTGCCGCTCCTCCAGGCTGTGCAGGATCTCCCCGATGCCGAACAGGCCCATCGCGATCGGCACGAAGTCGATCCCGTCGGTCAGCGCCAGGGAGTCGAAGGTGAAGCGTTCGGCGCCGGTGAAGGTGTCCAGCCCGACCGTGGCCAGCAGCAGGCCCACACAGGCGGCGATGATCGCCTTGATCCGGCTGCCGTTGCCGACCGTGGACACCAGCAGGATGCCCAGCAGTGCCAGCGCGGTGTACTCGGGCGGCCCGAAGTCCAGGGCGAAGCTGGCCACCAGGGGCGCGACCAGGGACAGGGCCACGATCGACACGGTCCCGCCCACGAACGAGCCCACGGCCGCGATGCCCAGCGCGGTCCCGGCCCGGCCCTGGCGGGCCAGCATGTGGCCGTCGAAGACCGTCACCACCGAGGACGCCTCGCCGGGCAGGCGCAGCAGGACCGAGGTGATCGTCCCCCCGTACTGGGCGCCGTAGAAGATGCCCGCGAGCATGATGATCGCGGTCACCGGTTCGAGGCCGAAGGTCAGGGGGAGCAGGATCGCGATCGTGGCCGCGGGCCCCAGCCCGGGCAGGACCCCGACCAGCATGCCGACCACGACGCCGATCAGGCAGTAGAGCAGGTTGACCGGTTCGAGGACGACACCGAACCCGTTGATCATGGGTGTCAGGGAATCCAACATGATGTCCTAGAAGAGGTGGGGGATCGGCACGGCCAGCAGGCCGACGAAGACCGTGTAGAAGGCGACCACGATGAGGACCGAGGCGATGGCGGACAGGCGCCACGACTCGCCCCCGAGGAAGCGCAGCCACACGAAGGCCAGGAGCGCGGAGGGGATCTCGAAGCCGATCACGCCGACCACGGCGACGAAGCCGACCATGGTGGCGATCCCGGCCAGGACCTTCCAGGAGGAGGCGGAGAAGACCTCGGTGTCGGCGGTCCGGCGGGCCAGCCCCAGCAGGACCACCCCCAGCGCGGCGATCGCCACGCTGACGAGCAGGGGCCAGGTGCCCGAGCCGGGGTCGGCGGGGGTTCCCGGACCGAGCGCCCAGGACCCGGCGGCCCCGGCCACGCCCAGGGCGATGACGGTCAGGGCCACCGCGCTGTTGGCCCAGGGGCCCAGGGGCTTCGGGGGCTCGTCGTCCTCCGGTACGCCGTCCTGCGGTTCGCCCTCCTCCGGAACGGCCTGCTTCGGAACGTCCTCCTCCGGTGAGGCCTCCTCCGGCACGCCCCCCTCCAGGACGCCCTCTTCCGAAACGCCCTGCTCCAGAACGGCCTGCTTCGGCTCGCCCTGCCGTGCTCCGGGATCGGTGCCCGCGGGCGTGGTGGCCTTCTGGGCCGCGGTCTCCTGCGCGTCGCTTCCCTTCGCCGCGCTCTCCTGAGCGTCGGCCCCCTCCGACCCGGCCTCCCGCGCGGTGGGCTCCCTCGCCGCGGGCTCCCCGGCGGCGGACACAGGCGCTCCCGCGCCCCGGGTGCGCGGCTCGCTCACTGGCCCTCGCCCATGTCGATGCCGTACTCCTCCACCATGTCGGCGTACTCCTGCGCGAAGGAGGACCACTCCCCGGTCAGCTCGGCGGGCTCCAGTTCGTGCGGGGTGAGCAGGTTGTTCTCGTTGAACTCCTGGTAGGCGTCACTGGCGAAGACCTCGGTGAACGCCGTGCGCAGCCGTTCCACGACCTCCTCGGACGTGCCCTGGGGGGCGACCACGGCCCGGTACTGCGAGACGCGCACGTCGTACCCGGCCTCGACCGCGCTGGGAACGTCGGACAGGTACTGGTTGCGCTCCTCGGCGAACGTGGCCAGGGGGGTGATCTCACCGGCCTCGATCTGCGCGATGGCCTCGCCGAGCTGGACCGAGGCCACGTCCACCTGCTCGCCCAGGACGGCGGTCAGGGTGGGGGAGCCGCCGTCGAAGGGGACGGGGGTGCCCGAGATCCCGGCCTGCTCGAACAGCAGCGCCTGGGACAGCTGGCTGCCGGTCCCCACTCCGGTGGTGCCGTAGTCGACCTCGTCACCGGAGTCGACGAGGTCCTGGAGGGTGTCGTAGTCGGAGGAGGCCGCGGTGACGAGCACGTAGTCGTCGCGCGAGACGCCGGTCACGACCTCGTAGTCGGCGATGTCGACCGCCTCCTCCTCGGAGACGGCCAGGGGGGTGATCGCGGTCAGGGAGGCGTTGATGACGAGCAGGTTCTGGCCGTCGGGCTCCTGGGAGGCGAGCTCGTTGGCGGCCAGGGCGCCGTTGGCGCCGGGGGTGTTGACCACGGGGAGCGCGACGCCGAGCCCTTCCTGGGCGCCGTCGGCCAGCGCGCGGGCGATGAGGTCGGTGCTGCCGCCCGGGTCCTGTCCGACCATCACGGTGATCGGCCCCCGGGGGAACTCGCCCTCGGCGGAGCCCCCGCCGGACAGGTTCCCGCCGCAGGCCGCCAACGACACGGTGAGCCCCGCTGCGAGGACCGGGGCCGCGCACCGGCGGGCGCGACTCCTGTGCGGCATGTGGGTCATGGTTCCTCGCCTTTCTTGCGGCCGTCGTCCGCACACGTCGGAGGGTCTGTGTGAACGCGGTCACGTACTTCGGTGAGTGGCAGCATAGGAACACGCGATCATGCATGTCCAAGTCGAATGCGGCATAAGCTGATACCTTCCGGGCATCATGTTCTCCTTCGACCAGCTGCGCGGTTTCGTCGCCGTCGCCGAGGAACTCCACTTCGGACGGGCCGCGGAGCGGCTGTCCATGACCCAGCCCCCGCTCAGCCGCCAGATCCAGAAGCTCGAACGCGCCGTCGGCGTCCGCCTGCTGGAGCGCGACCGGCGCCACGTGGTCCTGACCGCGGCGGGGGAGGCCTTCCTGATCGAGGCCCGGCGCCTGCTCTCCCTGGCCGAGAGCGCCCCCGACCTGGCGCGGCGCATCTCCGAGGGGTCGCGGGGCACGCTGCGGATCGGCTTCACCGCGGTCTCCTCCTACGGCCTGCTGGGGGAGATGGTCAACTCCCTGGAGAGGCAGTTGCCCGAGATCGCCGTCGACCTGTTCGAGATGGTCACCAAGGAGCAGGCCGCGGCCCTGCTGTCGGGCGAGATCGACATGGGCCTGGCCCGGCCGCCCCTGGACACCGACCTGTTCGGGTCGCGGGTCCAGCTCCGGGAGCGGCTGCTGGTCGCGGTGCCCGAACAGCACCCGCTGGCGCGCCGTGAGGGCCCCCTGTCCGCCGACGACCTGGTCGACGTGCCGCTGATCATGCACTCCCCGATCAAGGCCCGCTACTTCTACGACCTCGTGGTCGGGCTGCTGCCCATTGCCCACCAGAACGTGGTGCACACGGTCAGCCAGGTCATGACCATGGTCTGGCTCGTCGCCGCCGGGCGCGGGATCGCCTTCGTGCCCGCCTCGGTGACCGGCCTGGGTGTGGCGGGGGTGGTCTACCGCGATCTGGAGGGGCTGCCCGAGGATCCCGTCGAACTCCACCTCATCTGGCTCCACGACTCGCCCAACCCCGTCGTGCCGCGGGTGCTCCAGGCGTGGCCCGCCGCCGACGGCGGGAGCTCCTGATGCCCGATGGGTATCAGTTGATGCCCAAGGAATCTTGGACAGCATCGAACGAGGCTCCGTACGGTAGCGGCAACACCGTGCGGGCCCACCAACCCCGGGGCCCGAGCCGCAGAACCGAGGACGACACGTGAACGCGATGCACCCAGACGACCTGGCCGGGAGGCTCAGGTCCGGGCTCCTGTCCTTCCCCGTGACCCACTTCGACGGCGATCTGGCCTTCGACGAGGGGCGCTACCGGGAGCACCTGGCCTGGCAGGCCAGCCACGACGTGGCCGGGCTGTTCGCCGCCGGGGGCACCGGTGAGGGCTTCTCCCTCACCCCGGCCGAGATCGACCGCGTGGTGCGCACGGCGGTCGACGAGGTCGGGGGCAGGGTCCCGGTGCTCGCCCCGGCCACCGGTGGCACCGCGGCGGCCGCCCTCCAGGCCCGCGCCGCCCAGGAGGCGGGCGCGGACGGAGTCCTGCTCATGCCGCCCTACCTCACCGAGGCCGGGCAGCCCGGCCTGGTCGAGCACGTCAGCGCGGTCTGCCGGGCCACCGACCTGGGAGTGGTGGTCTACAGCCGGGCCAACGCCGTGCTCGACGACCGCTCCGTGGCCGAGTTGGCCGAGCGCAACCCCAACCTCATCGGCTTCAAGGACGGCGTCGGCGACATCGAGGCGATGACCCGCGTCTACGCCAGGGTCGGTGAGCGGCTGATCTACATCGGCGGCCTGCCCACCGCCGAGACCTTCGCCCTGCCCCTGCTGGAACTGGGGGTGAGCACCTACTCCTCGGCGATGTACAACTTCGCGCCCGAGTTCGCCCTGGGCTTCTACGCGGACGTGCAGGCCCGCGACAGGGAGTCGGTGTACCGCAAGCTCAACGACTTCGTCCTCCCCTACCTGGACATCCGCGACCGCATGCGCGGCTACGCGGTCTCCATCGTCAAGGCCGGGCTCGACGCCGTGGGGCGCCACGGCGGTCCCGTCCGGCCGCCCCTGACCGCACTCACCCAGACCGAGCGCGACGAGCTGGCCGCGCTGGTCGGAAAGGTCGCCTGAATGGCCGAGCACACTCCGGACCCGACGGACACGGGCACAGACACGGGCACAGGCACGGACGTCCTCGGACCGCTGGTGGCCTGCGCTCCCGTCGAGGGCGCGGCCGGGAGCCTGCGCGCGACCGACCCCGCCACGGGGGAGGAGTTCGGCGAGCCCGTGGGCCTGGTGGACTCCCGCCAGATCCAGGAGGCCACCCGCGCCGCCGAGCAGGCCCTGGACGCCTTCCGCGCCCAGTCGCCCGCCGAGCGCGCGGCCTTCCTGCGCCGCGTCGCCGACAACATCGACGCCCTGGGCGACGCGCTCGTGGACCGGGCGGTGCGCGAGAGCGGCCTGCCGCGCCAGCGCCTGACGGGGGAGCGGGCCCGCACCACCGGCCAGCTGCGCATGTTCGCCGACGTCGTGGCCCAGGGCGACGCCCTCGGCGCCCGTATCGACCCGGCGCTGCCCGACCGCGCCCCCCAGCCCCGCTCCGACCTGCGCCTGGCGCACATCCCCGTCGGGCCCGTGGTGGTCTTCGGCGCGAGCAACTTCCCCCTGGCCTTCTCCACCGCCGGAGGCGACACGGCCTCGGCCCTGGCCGCCGGGTGCCCGGTGATCGTCAAGGGCCACAACGCCCACCCCGGCACCGCCGCGCTGGTCGGGCGCGCCGTGGCCGACGCGGTGCGCGAGAGCGGTCTGCCCGGGGGCGTGTTCTCCCTGCTGTTCGGGGAGGGCAACGGCATCGGACAGGAGCTGGTCGCCGACCCGCGCGTGAAGGCCGTGGCCTTCACCGGGTCGCGGACCGGCGGACTGGCCCTGATGCGGATCGCGGCCGAGCGCCCCGAACCGATCCCGGTCTTCGCCGAGATGTCCTCGGTCAACCCCGTGTTCGTGCTGCCCGGCGCGCTCGCCGGACAGGGCGCGCAGGACCTGGCCGGGGCCTACGTCGCCTCGCTCACCCTGGGGGCGGGGCAGTTCTGCACCAACCCCGGGCTGGTGTTCGTCCCCTCCACCCCGGACGGGGACCGGTTCGTGGAGGCCGCCGCGCGGCTGGTGGCCGACGCCACGGGGCAGACGATGCTCACCGCCCCCATCGCCCGGGCCTTCCGCGACGGGGTGGACGCCCTGGGCGGGCGTCCGGAGGTCGCGTTGCGGGCCAGGGGCGGTGAGGGGGAGGGCCCCAACGCACCCGCTCCCGCCCTGGCCGAGGTGTCCCTGGCCGACCTCACGGCCGACCCGCGTCTGAGCGAGGAGGTCTTCGGCGCCGCGGGCACGGTGGTGCGCTATCCCGACGCCGCCGCCCTGCCCGCCGCGCTGGAGGAGTTGGAGGGGCAGCTCACCGCCACCCTGCACGCCGACACCGGCGACGCCGACGACCTGGCGGCGGCGCGCGCCCTGCTGCCGGTGCTGGAGCGCCGCGCGGGCCGCGTCCTGTTCGGGGGCTGGCCCACGGGCGTGGAGGTGACCCACGCGATGGTCCACGGCGGTCCCTTCCCGGCCACCTCCGACGCCCGGGGCACCTCGGTGGGCAGCCTGGCCCTGCACCGGTTCCTGCGGCCGGTCAGCTACCAGGACATGCCCGACGCCCTTCTGCCGCCCCCGCTGCGTCAGGACAACCCCTGGCGGTTGAACCGACGAGTCGAGGGCACCGTCGTGCCCGGAGGAGACCACGCATGAGCACGCCCACCATCGCCTCCGTCGACGTGGTGCCGGTGGCCGGACGCGACAGCATGCTGCTCAACCTCAGCGGCGCCCACGGCCCCTTCTTCACCCGCAACATCGCCATCCTCACCGACAGCGAGGGACGCACCGGCGTCGGTGAGGTCCCCGGCGGCGAGCCCATCCGCGCCACCATCGCCGATGCCGCCGAACTGCTCGTCGGGCGCCCCGTCGCCCAGCTCAACCCCCTCCTGCGCCGCGTCCAGGACGCCTTCGCCGACCGCGACCGGGGCGGGCGGGGCGAACAGACCTTCGACCTGCGCACCACCGTGCACGCGGTCACCGCCCTGGAGTCGGCCCTGCTCGACCTGCTGGGCCAGCACCTGGGTGTGCCCGTCTGCGACCTGCTCGGCGAGGGCCGCCGACGCGAGCGGGTGCCCATGCTGGGCTACCTGTTCTACGTCGGCGACCGCGACCGCACACCGCTGCCCTACCCGGTGGCCAAGGACCCCGCCGACGACTGGGAGCGCCTGCGCAGCGAGCCCGCGCTCACCCCCGAGGCCGTCGTCGCCCTGGCCGAGGCGGCCCAGAGCCGTTACGGCTTCCGCGACTTCAAGCTCAAGGGCGGGGTGCTGGCGGGCGAGGAGGAGGCCGCCGCCGTCCGGGCCCTGGCCGCGCGCTTCCCCGACGCCCGCGTCACCATCGACCCCAACGGCGCCTGGTCGCTGGCCGAGGCGACCGCGCTCTGCTCCGACCTGCACGGCGTCCTGGCCTACGCCGAGGACCCCTGCGGCGCCGAGGGCGGCTACTCCGCACGCGAGGTCATGGCGGAGTTCCGGCGGGCCACCGGTCTGCGCACCGCCACCAACATGATCGCCACCGACTGGCGCCAGATGGCGCACAGCGTCCGCGTCAACGCGGTGGACATCCCGCTGGCCGACCCGCACTTTTGGACCATGCGCGGCTCGGTGCGCGTGGCCCAGCTGTGCGACGACTTCGGTCTGACCTGGGGTTCGCACTCCAACAACCACTTCGACATCTCCTTGGCGATGTTCACCCACGTGGGAGCCGCCGCCCCCGGCGACATCACCGCCCTGGACACCCACTGGATCTGGCAGGACGGCCAGGCCCTGACCCGCAGGCCCTTCCGGATCGAGGACGGCGCCGTCACCGTGCCGACCGCCCCCGGCCTGGGCGTGGAGCTGGACCGCGACGCCCTGGCCGCCGCGCACGAGCTGTACCTGGAGCACGGCCTGGGCGCGCGCGACGACGCGGCGGCCATGCGCCACCTGGTCCCCGACTGGACCTTCGACCCCAAGCGCCCCGCGATGGTGCGCTGACGGACCGCACCCTCACCGTGACCTTGTACTTATAGCGGGTCCGGAGCACCGAAGCTCGCTATAAGTACAAGATCATCGCAGGTCAAGCCGTCTCCCGACCCACCAGGCGCCCCTCACACCCACCCTGGAGACCCCATGAACACACCCGCTGAGCCGCGGAGCGGCGCCAGCCCCGGCGCCGCACGGGGCACCGCCGCCGACGCCATCGCCTCGGTGACGCTGTCCCGCGTCGACCTGCCCCTGTCCACCCCCATCAGCGACGCCAAGGTGCTCACCGGGCGCCAGAAGCCGCTGACCTCGGTGTCGATGCTCTTCGCCGAGATCACCACCGAGCAGGGGCTCGAAGGCGTCGGTTTCACCTACTCCAAGCGCGCCGGGGGACCCGGCCAGTACGCCCACGCGCGCGAGGTGGCCCCGGAGCTGATCGGTGAGGACCCCAGCGACATCCAGCGCCTGTGGACCCGCCTGGTGTGGGCGGGGGCCTCGGTGGGGCGCAGCGGGCTGGCCACCCAGGCCATCGCCGCGATGGACATCGCCCTGTGGGACCTCAAGGCCAAGCGGGCCGGGCTGCCGCTGGCCAAGCTCCTGGGAGCGCACCGCGACGCGGTCGACTGCTACAACACCTCCGGCGGGTTCCTGTCCGCGCCGCTGGAGGAGGTGTTGGACAACACCCGTGCCGCCCGCGCCGCGGGCATCGGCGGCATCAAGATCAAGGTCGGCCACCCCGACCACCGGGTCGATCTGGCCCGCGTGGAGGCCGTGCGCGAGGAACTGGGCGACTTCCCGCTCATGGTCGACGCCAACCAGCAGTGGAACCGGGGCTCGGCCGCGCGCATGGGGCGCCTCCTGGACCGGTTCGACCTGGTCTGGATCGAGGAGCCGCTGGACGCCTACGACGTCCGGGGCCACGCGGACCTGGCCCGTGAGCTGGCCACACCCATTGCCACCGGCGAGATGCTGACCAGCCCCGCCGAGCACGAGGCGCTGATCCGGGCCGGTGCCGTGGGCTTCATGCAGCCGGACGCGCCCCGGGTCGGGGGCATCACCCCGTTCCTGGACGTCATGGCCCAGGGGCGCAGGGCCGGGGTGCGGATGGCGCCGCACTTCGCGATGGAGATCCACCTGCACCTGGCCGCGGCCTACGAGCTCGATCCCTGGGTGGAGCACTTCGACTGGCTCCAGCCCCTGTTCGAGGAACGGCTGGAGACCGCGGGCGGGCGCATGATCGTTCCGGACCGGCCCGGCCTGGGCTGCACGATCAGTGAGCAGGCCCGCGCCTGGACCGCCCAGAAGAGCCGGGTGGACGCCGACGGCCACACGGACCTGAAGGGCTGACCGGCCGGGCCCCGGACCGGCCGCGCCCTCACCGGTCAGGGGACGGGCAGTTCCCGGGGGGGCCGCCGCGGGCCCCCCCCCCCTGAGGGGCGGCCGGGCCGCGCCGCCGGGCCCGGTGACCCGGCGGCGCGCGACGACCGACCCCGGCGGGCCCCTCGGGAACCCCCGGGGCCGAGCACTCCGGGGGCCGTGCGGGAGCGGGGCCGAACGGCCGCCCGGGCGGCCGGAGCGGGGCGGCAGGGCGCACGGGGGTCAGGAGAGCGCGCGGAACCCCTGTGCGTCCGCTCCGCCCAGCAGTGCCACGCTCAGCCACATCCCCGGCAGCTCCTCGGCGGGCACGTCCGTGTCCGTCACGATCCGCTCCACCGGAACGTCCAGCGGTGCGGTCGCCGGGTGCAGCGGCGTCACCAGTTCGGCCCTGTTGCCCAGGGTGAGCAGCACACGCACGGCGGTCCGCCCCCGGTGCCCCCCGGGCAGGGAGTAGGGCACGGTCACCCTCCAGCGCATGTCCGTCGGCAGGCTGTCCGGAGCGCGGAACCCCCAGTACCACGCCTCCTGGTCGGACATCTCCACCACCAGCGACGACACGGGGACCTCGGTCTCCTCGTCCGCCGGGGCGATCGTCCACTCCCGGCCCATCACGGCGTCCTGGGGCCTTTGCGCCTCGCGCTGCCACCACTTGTGGCGGCGCAGGGCCAGGTAGTCCTCGATCAGTCCTCCCGAGCCCGCCCTGCTGGCTGTCTCGTCCACTCGGTGTACTCCTTCAGGGGGCGTGGAGCGCCGCACCGCGCACCACACGGCGTCGTCCCCCGGTCCGCAGGCGGCGCCACCAGCCCGTACATGGGGTGGAGCACACCGTTCAAGGGGACTGTCTTTACCCTCTGCCCGGAAGGGGGACGCGCATGCCGGACGCGACCGGGGATTTCCCGCACCCCGGTGACCTGGCCGTTCCCGGCGGTTCTTCTCCCCCGGCCCGTCCCGGAGAAGGACCGGGCGAGCAGCGCGGGGGAACGCTCACTCTCGGTAAGATCGTGGGCAACCCCTGTACCAACCTCCCCGGGAGCACACGCATGCGCGAGATCGAGGCCAAGTACCGCGTCGCGGACCCCGCCGCGCTCCTGGCCGCCCTCGGCTCCGCCGGGGTCGCCCTCTCCGAGCCCGCGGAGCAGGACGACCAGGCCTACGCCCCGCCCGGCTGGGAGTTCGGCATGCCCAGGGCGGGACGCGCCTTCGCCCGACTGCGCACCCAGGACGGCGAGCACGTCCTCACCGCCAAGACCCCGGCCGCCAACCCCCTGGAGTACGTGGAGCACGAGACCGCCGTCGCCGACCGGGAGCAGATGCACCGGGTCCTCCTCCAGTTCGGCTACGTTCCGGCCCTGCGCATCGTCAAGACCCGCCGCGTCGGCAGGGCGGGCGAGATCACCGTGTGCGTGGACGAGCTGCGCGGCGTGGGCGTGTTCCTGGAGGTCGAGCTGACCGTGGACGACGACCGCGACGGCCCGGCCGTCCAGGAGCGGCTCGACGCGTGGGTGCGCTCGCTCGGCGCGGACCTGGAGCGCACCACCGACGGCTACGACGTCCTCGTGCACGCCGCCGCGGCGCGCTGACCTGGGGAGGCCCCGTCCGGCGGCGGTGCCCTGCCGGGGCGGGCACCGCCGCCGCGGACGCGCGGGAGGCCCCGCTCAGTGCAGGTAGCGGCGCCGGGTGATGACCAGCAGGTTGGCCGCGAGCGGCAGCAGCAGGGACAGCGCCGTCACCGTCCAGCCGACCGCGAGCGCCTGCCCGGGGTCGGGGTAGGCCGCGTCGGGCACGATCACGCCCAGGCTGAGCCGGTAGGCGAAGCAGGTGGGGACCACGTACGAGAAGTCGGCGGCCATGAACACCAGCGTGGCCACGGTCAGGCCGATCCCGAACACGTTCACGATGACGACGTTGCGGGTCACCAGCGTCAGCAGGGCGCACAGCAGCGCCACGGAGGCGAGTGACACGCCGACCAGCAGCCAGTAGGCGGCGCTCATCCGCAGGATTCCGGCACCGGGGTTCTCGACCAGGAAGAACACCACCAGTCCCACGTGGTTCACCGCCGCCATCACCGCCACCAGCGCGCACGCGACGGCCAGCTTCGCGGCCCACAGCGCGGTCTTGGAGCGGCCGCAGGTGAGCCACTCGAAGTAGGTGCCGTTGCGGAACTCGGTGTGGAAGCAGGCCGCGACGGTCGAGCACACCACCAGGGGCAGGACCATCGTGTACTGGTTGTGGAAGGTGAAGTAGAACCGCTGCAGGGTGGGGTCCCCGCCGTTCACGGCGTAGTTGACGACCACCATCGCGAACGGGACGACGTCGAGCACGAGGACGGCCCAGACGAAGCGCTCCCGGCGGATCTTGCGGATTTCGTTGGCCAGCAGCGTCCTCATGCGTCCTCCCCCAGGACCGTCGCGTACAGCTCCTCCAGGTCGCCCCCGACCTCGCGGGCGTCCATGCGCCGGACGATCCGGCCCGACCTCATGAACAGCAGGTGGTCGGCCAGGGAGGCGATCTCGGTCAGGTTGTGGCTGGAGACGATCATGCTCGTGCCCCGTTCGCGCTGGACGGCCCGGACCAGCTCCCTGATGTCGCGGATGCCGATGGGGTCGAGGCCGTTGGTGGGCTCGTCCAGCAGCACCAGCCCGGGTTCGCCCAGGAGCGCCCGGGCGATGCCGAGCCGCTGCCTCATGCCCAGGGAGGTGCGTGAGAAGCGCAGGTCCGCCCGCTCGCCCAGCCCGACCTCCGCCAGCAGGACGGGGACCTCCTCCAGGGAGGTGCGCAGGTAGCGGGCGTGCAGTTCCAGGTTCTCCCGCAGGGTCAGGCCGCCGTAGAACGCCGGGTACTCGATCAGGCGGCCCACGCGCAGGCCCGGTGCGCGCTCGATGGTCCCGGTGTGGTCGTTGGCGCCGAGGACCGACTTGAGCAGGGTGGTCTTGCCCGAGCCGTTGGGGCCGAGCAGCCCGTAGACCCGCCCGGGTTCGACCCGCAGGTCGACCTCGTGCAGGACCCGGTGGCGGCCGTGGGCCATGGAGACGCCGCGGATGTCGATCAGGCTCACGGGACCACGATCCACAGGCCGAAGAGGACGGCGTAGACGAGGAACAGGACGCCGGGGAGGACGTACGACCCCTTCCTCGCCTCGCCGGGTGAGAGGAAACGGGCCGCCGCGATGGTGACCGCGCCCGCGAACGCGATCATCGACGCGACCAAGAGCACCGCTGACATGCGACTCCTTGTCGTCGTGGACGTGCCCGGGACGTGTCCCCGGGCAGCACGGACCACGCTAGGCAGGGGTGTGCGGCGGGCGGCAGTGTCCCCGGTGCCGGGCCCGCCGGCTCCGGGCCAGGACGGGCTCGACCGGGGGCGGGGAGGACGTGGACCCGGGTGCCAGCGGGGTGGCCGGAGGCGCCGGGCGGGGTGGACGCGGGTACTGGCGGGGTGGCCGGAGGTACCGTTCCGGGCGGACCCCGGTACCCGTTCCGCGCTGGGGTCACCGTCCCGGGAGACCCCGGTGAACAGCGGCTATACCGTGGATCCGTGCGGATTCTCGGCAGCCTCCTCCCCTGGTCGACCGTGGCGTTCGTCGTCCTCGCGGCCGTCGACTCCTACCTCGGCAACATGATCACCGTCCCCTGGCCCCTGCTGGCGGCCGACGCCGTGCTGGGGAGCGTGCTCGTCACGGGGAGCCGCTGGTGGAGCGCCAGCGGCTGGGGCCGGTGGCTGGTCGCCGCGGCACCGGCCGTGTCCACCGCCTCCGTCGGCCCGGCCGCGCTCGTGGTCGCCCGCGAGGCGTCGGGGAGGCGGTGGCGGACGGCCGCGCCCCTGTGCGGGGTCCTCGCCGCTGCCCTGGTCGCGGGCCTGCACAACCCCTGGACCCCCGTGGAGCCGATCCGGCCCCTGTGGGTCGAACTGCTGCTCGTGGCCGTGGCCGTCGCCGCCCTGGCCGCGGCGTCGGCCTACCGGGGCGCCCGCGCCGACCTGGTCCGCGTGCTGCGGGAACGGGCGCTGGCCGCCGAGCGGGAGCAGCGCTTCCGCGTGGAGAACGCCAGGATGGAGGAGCGCGACCGCATCGCCCGGGAGATGCACGACGTCCTCGCGCACCGGCTCACGCTCATCTCGCTGAACGCCTCCGCGCTCGCCCGCCGCCCCGACCTCGAAGCCGCCGACCGCGACGCCCTCGCCGAGGAGATCCTCACCACCACCCGCCAGTCGCTCGCGGAGGTCCGCGGCATCCTGTCCGACCTGCGTTCGGGGCAGGACGAGGACGCGGACCGGCCCCAGCCCACCTTCGACGGGCTCGGTCGGCTCCTGGAGGAGAACCGCAGGGCCGGAATGCGGCTGGAGGTGCGCGACGAGGTGAGCGGACGCCTCCCGGCGCCCGCGAACACCGGCCGCCACGCCTACCGCATCGTCCAGGAGGCCCTCACCAACGCCCGCAAGCACGGAGCTCCCGGACCGGTGCGCGTGCGCATCGCCGCCGACGGGGCCGACGCGGTCCTCATCGAGGTCCGCAACCCCGTGCGTGGACGCCCGCCCGCCGCGAACGCGGGGGAGGGGGAGCCGGTTCCGGGCGCCGGTGTCGGGCTCGTGGGGCTGGCCGAACGCGCCGCCATCTGCGGCGGCTCCCTGCTCTGGGGCCGGACGGGGGACCACTTCGAACTGAGGGTGCGCCTACCATGGTCGCCGTGAGCGAACCCGTACGAGTGGTGGTCGTCGACGACGACCCGATGGTCCGGCGCGGCCTGCGCCTGCTCCTGGGAGGCGGAGCGGTCGAGGTGGTCGCGGAGGCCGGTGACGGTGAGGAGGCGGTGCGGGTCGTCGCCGAGCACGCCCCCGACGTGGTCCTCATGGACCTGCGCATGCCCGGGACCGACGGGGTCGCTGCGACCGAGCGCATCCGGAGCGCTCCCGGCGCGCCGCCCGTGCTCGTGCTCACCACACTGGACTCCGACCGGGCGCTGGTGCGCGCCCTGCGCGCGGGCGCGAGCGGCTTCCTGCTCAAGGACGCGCCCCCGGACGAACTCGTCGAGGGCGTCCTCGCGGTCCACAGGCGGCGCCCGCACCTGGCCGACTCGGCCACGCGCCGGCTCATCGAACTGGCCGTCGGCGGCGGGGACGACGAGGTGCGCGACCGGGCACGGGAACGCGTGGCCGCGCTCTCCGACCGCGAGCGCGAGGTGGCCTCGGCCGTCAGCCGGGGCCTGTCCAACACCGAGATCGCCGAGGACCTGTTCATGAGTGTGAGCAACGTCAAGGCGGTCGTGGGCCGGGTGATGGCCAAGCTGGACGCGCCGAACCGGGTGCTCGTCGCCAACACGGTGCGCGACGCGCGCCTGGAGGACGGCCGCGCGGGGTAGGGCCAGCGCCCCGGCGCGTCGCCTCTGTCCGGGCGGGATGTCGGTGCCCGCCCGTAGGCTGCGGGCATGGGAAGCCGTATCTGTGTGATCGCCATCGACGCGGTCGACGCTGGGACCGTGGCCGTGTTCTGGAGCCGTGTGCTGGACTGGCCGATCGTGGAGGAGGCCGAGGACGGGTTCAGCCTCGCCCCGCACGAGGGGGCGGACCTGGGGGTCGACGTGTTCGCCGTGCCCGAGCGCAAGAGCGTCAAGAACCGCCTGCACCTGGACCTGCGCGTCACGGACGGACTGACGGTGGCCCAGGAGTTGGAGAGGCTCCTGGGGCTGGGCGCGGTGAAGGTGGACGTGGGACAGCCCGAGGACGCCAGGTGGACGGTGCTGGCCGACCCCGAGGGCAACGAGTTCTGCCTGCTGCACGGACAGGGCGCGTCTTCCTGACCGAGCCCCCGGGAGCGGGGGCATGTCGCCGCGCTGACGTCCGTTCCCGGAAGGAAGGTGCTTTCCGGAGCCTGACCCGCGCCGCGCACCGCGCGGCGGGCTCCTCCCCGCGGGCCGACGCGCAATATTGACAACCAACTGGTTGGTTGGTTCTATGGTGGTGCCCTCGCGTCGAGACCGGGACCTCCGGGTCGGTGGGGTGCGCTCCGGTTCGCCTCGGCGCGGTGCGAGAGGAGTGACGACCATGGCGACACGACGACGTACGGCCGGGTCCACCCGGACGCGGCCCCTGCTGCTCGGTGCTTCCACCATGGCACTCGCGGCTGTGCTCGGCTCGTCGATCTGGGCTTACGCCGATGACAGGAGCGGTGCGGCGCCGGACCCGGCTGACCACGCACCGCGAACCGCCGAGGAGAACGGTATGGACATGACGGTGGACGCGAACAGCGGCGGGGACGTGCTGTCCTCCCTAGGGGAGGAGCTCGGCCTCACGCCTCCCTCCGGCTGGTACGAGGTCGACGTCCGCGTCGGGAACCATGACGGCGAACGGGTGACGGTCACCCGCCACCAGCCCACGGAGGAGGTCCGCCTCGGAGGGCCGCACGTCTCCGTCGTCAGGGGCGAGGACGGCCGCGTCGTCGGCTACACCGCACTGGACCCGGACGTGGACAACGACCCGCGGGACCTGCCGGACGCGGAGCAGGCGCGCCAGGCCGCCTACAGCTGGTTGGGGCGGCTCGACGACGACTACCTCCAGGGCCTGAGCGAGCAGTGGGTGGACCGCCATGACGAGACGGTCGTGGACGAGGACGGGCGCGAGCACGTCATCCCCGGCGTCAAGGTCAAGACCCGCCACGAGGACGGGCGTTACGCGTGGGTCATCGTCGGAGCCGACTCGCGGGTGGTGACCTTCGAGCGCGACGTCACCTGGGACACGGCGGCTCAGCGGCGAGCCACGCAGATGTGGCTGCACGACGCCTGGATCGCCGCGCTGGAGGGAAGCGGTGAACAGCCGCCTCCGCCCGCCGCGCTGGCCGACGGCGCCGTGTGAACGGGCCGGGTGGGCGGCGGACCTGAGTCCCTTCCCCGACCAGGGCCGCCGACAACAATCAGACGGTTCCGTCCGCACTGGTGTCCGGTGCGGACGGAACCGTTCGCGTGGCGCTTCGCACGAACTCGACGATGTGGTCCCGCAGGCGCTCCTGGGCCTCGTCCCCGTGGGCGTCCGGGCCCACGATCAGCCGGGCGAGCTGGGGTGTGATCTGCGGCCACGCGGCCAGACCGATGAGGCTCAGCAGCAGGTGCCGTGTGTCGAGCGAGAGCGGCGTGCCGAGCTGTCGCGCGAGGGAGGAGAGCTTGGCCTCGTACAGGAGCGCCCGGCTCTCCTCGTCCGGAAGCGGTTGCTCACCGTAGTGCAGGGACTCCCACAGCAGGAGCCTGAGCAGCTCGGGCCTGGTCCTGTGGTAGTCGAACACGCGCGCCACGTAGGAAGCCGGGTCCGTGTCCTCGTCGAGCGCCACGACCTGGGACAACTCGTCCAGTGCGTCGCCCACCACGTGCTGGAAGAGCTGCTCCTTGTCGCCGAAGTTCGCGTAGATCCGCTGTTTGTTGACCCCGGCCCGTTCGGCGATGCGGTCCACGCGCGCACCCGCGATCCCGTACGCGGCGAACTCCGTTCGCGCGGCCTTGAGCAGGAGTGCGCGAGTTGTTTCCGTTCTCTTGGTCATGGCGACATGGTAACGCAATACCAACCAGTTGGTTGCATTGGGTGGCGAAACGCTTTCCTGGCGCAGTGTGTGAGGCAAGGTACATGGCCGGAACCGGACTGGGGTGATTCCTTTTCCATCTTGACAACCAACTGGTTGGTTTACATAGTGGGAGTATGGCATCGATAAAAACGGAGGGCGCCGTGGGCGGCCCTCCGACTTCTGCGCGCATGTCTTTTGCGATAACCGTCACCGCGCTTTCTCTGGCGGGAATGCTGGTGGTCGGTCAGCTCTACACCGTCATTCCTCTCTTCGCCCTCATGGCCGCCGACTGGGGGAGCGGTTCCACCTCGGTCGCGTGGACGGCCACCGCCTTCGCGATCGCCTACGCCACCGGCTTCCTGTTCGCCGGGCCGGCCGCCGACCGCTTCGGCCCCCGCCGCATGATCGTCGTCGGCCTCGCGGCCACCGCCGTGGTCACCGCCGCGGTCCCCCTCGCCTCGTCGCTGGGGGCGGCACTCGTCCTGCGCGCGGTCCAGGGGCTCGTGGCCGCGACCTTCGCCCCCTCCGCCTTCGCCTATATCGCCACCCGTGTCGACCCGCACCGCCGTGTCACCGCCATCACCTGGCTGACCAGTTCCTTCCTCGCCGCGGCGGTCCTGGGGCAGCTCGCGGCACAGGGCATCGGGCAGGCGCTCGGCTGGGAGCCGGTCTTCCTCGTCGGCGGCGCCGCGCTCGCCCTGGGAGCGGTCGGGCTGCGGCTGGTCCTGCGCGCGGACGAGGCCGCCGGAGGGGCGACCGTGGCGGACGCCTTCACCGCCATGGCCGGGCTTGTGGGCAACGGGAGGCTCCTGCTGCTCTACGGAGCCACGCTGACGGTCCTCACGGGCTTCGTGGGCGTCTACAGCGGTTTGCAGGTCGCGGGGCCTTCGGCGCTCGCCGGTGACGAGGGCGCCCTGCTGGCCCTGCGAGCCAGCGCCCTCCCGGCGATGCTGGCCATCCCGCTGCTGACCCCCTGGTTGGCGAGGATCGCACCGGAGCGGCGGATCGCCCTCTCCCTCGGGGCCGCCGCCCTGCTGGCGGTCGTCTGTGCCTTCCTCGGCGGGGGTGTGGCCATCGGCGTGTGCCTCTTCGTCTTCGTCGCCGGTATCGCCGTGGCGGCCCCCGGTCTCGTCCAGGCCATCGGAGCGAGGGCGGGTGCCGCGCGCGGCAGCGCCGTCGCGCTCTACACCTTCTTCCTCTTCGTCGGCGCCGGGCTCGGCCCGCAGTTGGCCACCGCTCTCACCGGGTTCGGCTTCCCCGCGGTGTCGCTGGCCGCCGCCGCGATCCTGGGCGCCGGGGCGTTGCTGGCCCTGGGGTCGACGGTCCGCTCCGGGGGCGCGCGCCAGCTCTGAGAAAGGGACCGGTCGCGGTCCGCGCGCCCGCACGCGACCGGTCCCGGCCGCCCCACCCGCGTCCCCTTCCGGGCCAGCCCGGACCCAGGATCGCCCCGACTTTTTCCCTGCCGTTTTCCGGACGTGCGCCCTTCCTTTTCTCAGTTGGCCTTTCGTCTGCGTGAGAAAAGGGGGGACATCCGAATGAATTCAAAGATCAGAAAGGTGTGTGCGATGTCCAGTCAGATCGTTTCTACCCTCTGTGTTGTGGGAGACAGGTTCGCCGGATTCGCGGTGCATGAGCGGGTCCGGACCCTCAGCGCGTTCCTGGGCGCGCTGAGGGCGGGGGCCTACGACGACGTCCCCGGTCCGGTGACCCTCAGAGGAGGCCAGGGCATCGGCGAGTACGAGTGGGAGCACATCCGCGTCGTGCTCAGACGCCGCGGCCTGGAGGAGCGCGTCCTCCTCCAGGAACACCCTCCCCGCCTCGCCGAGCGGTCCGAGGCGCACAAGCACCGCGAGGAGAACGTGCTGATCGCCGACCTCGGTCGCCATGACGACCAGATCTTCCACGCGGCCCTGCGCCTGCACCAGAACAATGAGCTGCTGCTCGACCACCAGACCGGCCAGCACACCCAGGGCATGGTCGTGGTCGAGGCGACGCGCCAGATGTTCCTCGCCGTCACCGAGCGGTACTACACGCACCGCTGGCCCGAGCGCCACTACTACTTCGTGGTCAACTCCCTGGCGACCACGTTCGAGAACTTCCTCTTCCCGGTCGACGCGCGCATCCGCTACCTCATCCAGTCCGCCGAGCTGTCCGACCCCGCGCGACTGGAGTTCACCGCACGTGTGGACATCGAGCAGGGCGGTCGCCGCGCGGCGCGCTCCGAGGTCGCCTTCACCGCCTTCGACACCGCCGTACTGAAGGGGGTCGAGCACCGCCGCGCCGAACGGGCCCTCGACCACATGCTCGCGAGCACGCCCGAGCGGCAGACCGGGCACGCCGCCGCGTCCCTGGCCTGAGGCCTCCCGCGCAGGACCACCACCGGACCGTCCGGTCCACAGTCACCCGTGAACACCTGACACAGGAAGGAAACGCCGTGTTGGAGAGCCGATCGCGGTACAGACCCCGCTACGGGGCCTTCTTCGACGTCGACGAGACCCTGATCTCGGACAAGAGCATGTTCAGCTTCCTGGCCTTCTACCTGCGTGAGCGCGGTGAACCGCCGTCGGTCTACGACCGTCTGGCGGGCGAACTGCGCGGGCGGGCACGGCAGGGCACACCCCGCGAGGACGTCAACCGTGCCTACTACCGCCTCTACCGGGGGGAGGCCCGGGCCACGGTCGCCGCGAGCGGCAGGCGCTGGTTCGCCGAACGGCTCCGGGACCCCGGCTTCCTGCACACCCGCGCCGTGGACGAACTCGACCGCCACCGCGCCGCCGGTGCGGACACCGTCCTCCTCTCGGGTTCCTTCTTCGCCTGTCTGGACCCGGTGGCCGAGGCGCTCGGGGCGACCGCGGCCCTGGGGAGCGAACCGGTGGTGCGCGGCGGCCTGTTCACCGGAGAGGTCACACGCACCATGATCGGCCGGGCCAAAGGCGAGGCGGCCGCGGAGTACGCCGCCTCCCGCGGCCTCTCCCTCCCGGACAGCCACGGCTACGGGGACCACATCAGCGACCTCGCGCTGTTGGAGGCCGTCGGGCACCCGCACGTCGTCGCCGGCGACCCGGACCTTCGCGCGCACGCGGTCGCGCGTGGATGGCCCGTGCTGGAGACCCGTTCGACGCCGCGCTCCCACGGCGGCGCCTCGTCCGCGCACGTTCCCCTCCGCCACGGAGACGAGTGCCGCTGCGGCTGCGCGCTCGCGCGCTGGTCGACGGGGACCGACACCCACACCGACCCGGATTCCGCCGGGCGGCCCACACCTACGGGAGTTCGATGATGGTACAGACAAGACGCGGGTCCGACACCGGTGCCCGTTCGGCGCGCGCGGGTACGGGGTTGCTCTATCCCCAGACCCTGGTCCTGGGCGGTATGGCCGCCTGGTTGAGCCTGATCATGCTCAACAACGTCACCGACAGCGGAACCAACACCGCACTCATCGGGCAGGTCCTGACGATGGAGGGGCTGATCGCCGACCCGGTTCGCGGCAACGGGCTCGTCGGCCGGGCGCTCCCCGCGAGCCTGGCCGCCCCGGCGCTCTACGCGGTCATCGCCTACCAGGTGCTCAGCGTGGTGCTGTTGTGGGCGGCGACCGTGGCGCACGTGCGTCTGTGGTTCGGACGCGGGGACGGCACCCGCGCGACCCTCCTGGGCAACATCGCGCTCTGCGCCCTGGCGGGACTGGCCCTGATGTTCCTCGTGGGCGGGCTGTGGTTCGGGTACTGGATTGCGATGCCCGCGGTTCAGCAGGTGCACTTCACCCTGCTCATCATCGCCATCGGCGCGATGGTCCTGGTCAATCTGCCCCGCGCTGTTCCCCCTTCCGGGAACGGGGCCTGACAGGGAGGGCGCGGCCGGGCCACCGTCCGGCCCGGCCGCGCCCGGGACCACCGCCCGTACCGGGCGGATCCGCCCCTCCCGCAACACCTGACGACTTACGGAGAGCACATGGAACACACCAGAACCCGGCAGCCTGGGCCGATCGGCGTGATCGGCACAGGCTCACACCTCCCCTCGCGGGAGGTCGGCAACACCGAGGTGGGCGCCCCGGCGGGGGTCGACGACGCCTGGATCATCCGCAAGACCGGTATCCGGAGCCGAAGATGGGCCGACCCCGGGGAGGCCACCTCCGATCTGGCCGTGAAGGCGGGACGCGCGGCGCTGGAGCGGGCGGGGGTCAGTCCGGTGGACCTGTCCTTCGTCGTCGTCGCCACCTCCACCCCGGACTCCCCCCAGCCGCCCACGGCGACCGCCGTCGCCGAGGGGATCGGCGCCACACCGGACACGGCGGCGTTCGACATCAACGCGGTGTGCAGCGGATTCGTCTTCGCGCTGTCGGTGGTGCAGCGCGCGCTCAGCGCGTCGGGGGACGGCTACGCTCTGGTGATCGGAGCTGACGTGTACTCCCGGATACTCGATCCGGCCGACCGCAGGACGGTGGTGCTGTTCGGTGACGGAGCGGGCGCGGCGGTACTCGGGCCGGTGCCCCGCGGGCGGGGAGTGATCGCCACGAGGCTCAGCAGTTCGGGGGCCCACCGGGACCTCATCCGTGTCCCGGCGGGCGGAAGCCGCCTTCCGGCCAGTGAGGCGACCCTCGCCAACGGAGAGCACTACTTCAAAATGGACGGCCGCGGTGTGCGCGACTTCGTCAGCGAGCACGTCCCTCCCGCCGTACGCGCGTTCCTCAAGGACGTCGACGTGCCTGAGGCCGACATCGCCCACCTGGTCCCGCACCAGGCCAACGGGCACATGATCGAGGGCCTCGCACGGGAGCTGGGTCTGGCCGCGGCTCGGGTGCACACGACCGTGCACGAGTACGGGAACACGGGGGCCGCCTCCATCCCCATCACCCTGGACGCGGCCGTCCGTTCGGGCGAGGTGCGCTCCGGCGACACGCTCCTGTTGACCGGGTTCGGCGGCGGAATGGCCAGCGGGTTGGCGCTCATGCGTTGGTGACCGGCCTGACACGGCCGGTCGGCCCGGGGACGACCCGCGCACATGACACGGCCGCCGCGGAGTCCTCCCATCCGCCCCGCGGCGGCCGTGCGTCATCCGCGCCCCGCTACTACTCCTTGGGGCGCTGGTCGATGATGCGGCGGAACTTGCCCACCGAGCGTTCGATCTGCTCGGGGTCGACCACGTCCACGGTCACGCTCACACCGACCCTGTCCTTGACCGTCGCCACGATCTGCCTGCTCAGGGTCACGCGCCGTTCGGCGGTGCAGTCCGGGGCCGCCTCGATGCGCACCGCCATGCGGTCCAGGCGCCCCTCCTTGGTCAGCACCAGCTGGAAGTGCGGGGCCAGCCCGTCCAGGCCCAGCACGATCTCCTCGATCTGGGTCGGGAAGACGTTCACGCCGCGCAGGATGATCATGTCGTCGCTGCGGCCGGTCACCTTGTCCATGCGCCGCATGGGCCGGGCCGTGCCCGGGCGCAGCGTGGTCAGGTCGCGGGTGCGGTAGCGGATCACCGGCATGGCCTGCTTGGTCAGCGAGGTGAAGACCAGTTCGCCGTTCGAGCCGTCGGGCAGCACGTCCTGGGTGACGGGGTCGAGCACCTCGGGGTAGAAGTGGTCCTCCCACACGTGCAGGCCGTCCTTGGTCTCCACGCACTCGTTGGCCACGCCCGGCCCCATGACCTCCGACAGGCCGTAGATGTCCACGGCGTGGATGTCGAAGCGCTCCTCGATCTCGGTGCGCATCTTCTCGGTCCAGGGCTCGGCGCCGAAGATCCCGAGCTTGAGCGAGGTCGTACGCGGGTCGATTCCCTGATGCTCGAACTCGTCCATCAGTGTCAGCATGTAGCTGGGGGTGACCATGATGATGTCGGGCTCGAAGTCCTGGATGAGCTGGACCTGCTTGGCCGTCTGCCCGCCCGAGGCCGGGATGACCGTGCAGCCGAGCCTCTCGGCGCCGTAGTGGGCGCCCAGTCCGCCGGTGAAGAGCCCGTAGCCGTAGGAGACGTGCACCTTGTGCCCGGGGCGCCCGCCCGCGGCGCGGATGGAGCGGGCCACCACCTCGGCCCAGGTGTCGATGTCCTCGCGGGTGTAGCCCACGACGGTGGGGCGGCCGGTGGTCCCGCTGGAGGCGTGGATGCGGCTGACCCTCTCCTGGGGGACGGCGAACATCCCGAAGGGGTAGTTGTCGCGCAGGTCGGCCTTGGTGGTGTGCGGGAAGTGGCGCAGGTCCGCCAGTTCCCGCAGGTCCTCGGGACGCACCCCGGCCTCGTCGAACTTGCGGCGGTACAGGGGCACGTTGGCGTAGGCGTGCTCCAGGGTCCACCGAAGGCGCTCGAGTTGCAGGGCGCGCAGCTCGTCGACACTCATGCGCTCGGCCGGATCCAGGATCTCGGGCGCGGGTGCCCGTCCCAGACGGGCGGTGGCTCCGGCCGACAGCGTGGTGGTGTCGTGGCTTGCCATGGGCCTCTCCGTGTACTGTGCGCGGGACCCGCCGGGACGCGTGCGCCCGGGTGGGGCGGGCGGGTGGGCGCGCGGATCTCGTGGCGGCGCGGTCCGTCGCGGATCGGACCGACTTGCTTACTGACCGAACGTTCGGTTACTAATGCATTAACGCAGTCTCCGGGCAGCCGTGTCAAGGAGAGGTGTCGATGATTTCACAGGCGACGGTGGCCCCGACCACCGTCTTTACCACGGGAGGCCGCACGTGAGCGAGGTCTACTTGGTCGACGGGGTGCGAACCCCGCAGGGCCGCTACGGCGGCGCCCTGGCGGCGGTGCGCCCCGACGACCTGGCGGCCACGGCCGTCGCCGAGGCGGTCCGCCGCGCGGGCGTGCCCGGCGAGGCCGTGGACGAGGTCATCCTGGGCGCCGCCAACCAGGCGGGCGAGGACAACCGCAACGTCGCGCGCATGGCGGCGCTGCTGGCCGGACTCGACCCCAGCGTGCCCGGCTACACCGTCAACCGGCTGTGCGCCAGCGGCCTGACCGCCGTCGCCTCCGCCGCGCAGGCCATCCGCGCGGGCGAGGCCGACGTGGTGGTCGCGGGAGGCGTGGAGTCCATGACCCGCGCCCCCTGGGTGATGGCCAAACCCGGAACCCCCTGGGCCAAGCCGGGCGAGGTCGCCGACACCTCCCTGGGCTGGCGCTTCACCAACCCGCGCTTCGCGGCGGCCGACGCCGAGGCGCCCGCCGACGCGGGCCCCGACGACCTGCGCTACACCCTGTCCATGGGCGAGACCGCAGAGGAGGTCGCGCTCCTGGAGGGGCTCACCCGCGAGGAGTGCGACGCCTTCGCGCTGCGCAGCCACGAGCGCGCGGTCGCCGCCGCCGAGGCGGGCCGCTTCGACGCCGAGACCGTCCCGGTCACCGTGCGCGGGCGCAAGGGCCAGACCAGCGAGGTCACCGCCGACGAGGGCCCGCGCCCCGGCTCCGGCATGGAGAGCCTGGCGAAGCTGCGCCCGGTCTTCCGCGAGGGCGGCATCGTCACCGCGGGCAACTCCTCCTCCCTCTCCGACGGCGCCTCCGCACTGGTGCTGGCCGGTGCCGAGGCCGTGCGCCGCTACGGCCTGACCCCCCGCGCCCGTGTGGTCGCCTCCGCCTCGGCCGGGGTGGACCCGCAGGTCATGGGCCTGGGGCCGGTCCCGGCCACCCGCAAGGTGCTCGGCCGCGCCGGCTGGGACCTGGACGGGGTCGGCGCCGTGGAGCTCAACGAGGCCTTCGCCGCCCAGTCCCTGGCCGTGATGCGCCAGCTCAAGCTGGACGAGGAGCGCGTCAACGCCGACGGCGGCGCCATCGCGCTGGGCCACCCGCTGGGCAGCTCCGGCGCCCGCATCCTGGTCACCCTGCTCAACCGCATGGAGCGCGAGGACGCCGCCCGTGGCCTGGCCACCCTGTGCGTGGGCGTGGGCCAGGGAGTCGCACTGCTGGTGGAGCGCCCGTGAGCGAGAACGGCGGCACCGGGCAGCACACCGCCCGGCACCGGAACACCGACGACAGCGGCACCGGACGCCGGGCCGCCGGGGACTTCACCACCCTGGACGTGGAGTGGCGCGAGGACCGCGTGGTGGTCCAGCTCCACCGCCCCGAGGCCCGCAACGCCATCAACGCGACGATGATCGCCGAACTGCACCGGGTGTGCGAGCGGATCGAGGCCGAGCCCAGGCCCCTGCTCCTGACCGGGCGCGGCACCGTGTTCGCGGGCGGCGCCGACATCTCCGAGCTGCGCGAACGCGGCCGCGAGGAGGCGCTGGCCGGGATCAACAGCCGCCTGTTCGAGCGCCTGCACCGCCTCCGGGCGCCCACCGTGGCGGCGGTGGACGGCTACGCCCTGGGCGGCGGCGCCGAGCTGTCCTACGCCTGCGACATCCGCATCGCCACCCCCACCGCCGTGTTCGCCCAGCCCGAGCCGGGCCTGGGCATCATCGCGGGGGCGGGCGCGTGCTGGCGGCTGAGGGAGCTGGTCGGCGCCTCGGTGGCCAAGCAGGTGCTGCTGGGCGGCTACCGCCTGGACGCCGAGGCCGCGCTGCGCCACGGCCTGGTCGCCGAGGTCGTGCCCTCCGAGGAACTGCGCGGGCGCGCCCACGCCCTGATCGACCGCATGGCCGCCTCCTCCGCGCTGGCCCTGCGCATGACCAAGATGGTCCTGGACGCCGACGGGCCCCACCCGCTCGCCGACGACCTGACGCAGGCCGTGCTGTTCGAGAGCGCGGACAAGCACGAGCGCATGACCCGTTTCCTGGAGAGGAAGAAGCGTTGAGCACCACCGAGCCGGGGAGCGCCGCGCAGGACGTTCCCGCCACCGTCGCCGTCGTCGGCGGCGGCACCATGGGCGCCGGGATCGTCCAGCAGTTCCTCACCGTCGGCGCCAGCGTGGTGCTGGTCGAGGCCACCGCCGAGGCGGCCGAGGCCGGTCGCGCCCGCGTGGCGGCCGGGCTGGACAGGGCCCGTCAGCGCGGCAGGGTCGACGCCGAACCCGCCGCCTACCTGGACCAGCTGCGCACGGTCACCACCCCCGCCGACATCCCGGCCGACGCCGGGCTGGTCGTGGAGGCCGTGCCGGAGCGGCCCGAGCTGAAGATCGCCGTGCTCACCGCCGCCGAGGCCGCCGTGGGCGAGGACACCGTCCTGGCCTCCAACACCAGCTCGCTGTCGGTCACCGAGCTGGCCGCCGCCCTCAAGCGCCCCGCGCGCTTCCTGGGCACCCACTTCTTCAACCCCGTCCCCGCCTCCAGGCTCGTGGAGCTGGTCGTGGCCCCCGAGACCGACGGGGCCGTCCTGGCCTCGGCCCGCGCCTGGGTCGCCGCCCTGGGCAAGACGGAGGTCGTGGTCCGCGACGCGCCCGGGTTCGCCACCAGCCGCCTGGGCGTCATGCTGGGCCTGGAGGCCATCCGCATGGTCGAGGAGGGCGTGGCCTCGCCCGCCGACATCGACACCGCCATGGAGCTGGGCTACCGCCACCCCATGGGGCCGCTGCGCCTGACCGACCTGGTGGGGCTGGACGTGCGCCTGGCCATCGCCGAGTACCTGGCCGCCGAACTGGGGGACCGGTTCGCGCCTCCGGAGCTGCTGCGCCGTATGGTCGCCGAGGGAAAGCTGGGCCGCAAGAGCGGCCAGGGCTTCCACACCTGGGACGAGGGAGAGTAGAGCGTTGAGCGAGGACACGGCGGCCGGACAGGCATCCGGGGCGGCGGAGTTCACCGAGGCCGACGGGCTGGCCACGGTGCGGCTGAACACGCCCGCCCTGACCCGGCGGGTCAAGGAGGAGCTGCTGGCGGCGCTGCGCCAGGCGGCGGAGTCCACCACCGCCCGCGCGGTGCTGCTGCTGGGTTCGGACCGGGCCTTCTGCGTGGGCCAGGACCTGGCCGAGCACGCGCGGATCCTGGAGGAGCGACCCCAGGACGCGCTGGACACCGTGCGCGAGCACTACAACCGCATCGTGCTGGCCCTGGAGGACGTCCAGGTGCCGGTCGTGGTCGGCGTCGGCGGTGCCTGCGTGGGCGCGGGGCTGGGCTTCGCCCTGGCCGGAGACGTGCGGATCGCGGCCCGCCGTGCCAAGTTCGGCACCGCCTTCACCGGCATCGGCCTGGCCTCGGACTCCGGGCTGGCCTCGCGCCTGGTGACCTCGCTGGGCCAGGCGCGGGCGATGGAGCTGATGCTGCTGGGCACGGTCGTGGGCGCCGAGCGCGCCCTGGAGCTGGGCCTGGTCACCGAGGTCGTGGACGACGACGCCTGGGAGGCGCGCGCCCGCGAGGTGGCCACGGGTCTGGCAGCCGGGCCCACCAGCGCCTTCGTCGCGGCCAAGCACGAGGTGCGCGCGGCCGCCACCGGCGGGCGCGAGCTGCCCGAGCTGCTGGAGGAGGAGGCCGACCTCCAGAACCAGCTGGGGCGGACCGCCGACCACGTCGGAGCGGTCCGCGCCTTCCTGGCCAAGGAGAGGCCGACCTTCACCGGAAGCTGAGCTGGTACTTTCCCCGCCCGGCGGACTTGCCCGGGCGGGGAAATCCGGGGATACTAATTACTGACCGAACGTTCGGTTATGAATGGGGGTAGAAGCCAGTGAGTACCCAGACGGCCCGGGAGGCGCCTTCGGGCACCGACCCGGACTTCCAGGCCGAGTTCGACGCCAGGATCGCCGCCGACCAGCGCATCGAACCGCGCGACTGGATGCCCGAGGGCTACCGCAGGACGCTCGTGCGCCAGGTCTCCCAGCACGCGCACTCGGAGATCATCGGCATGCAGCCTGAGGGCGACTGGATCGCCTCCGCGCCGAGCCTTCGGCGCAAGGCCATCCTGCTGGCCAAGGTCCAGGACGAGGCCGGGCACGGGCTGTACCTGTACGCCGCCGCCGAGACCCTGGGCGTGGACCGCGCCGACCTGACCGAGCGCCTCATCGAGGGCCGCCAGAAGTACTCCTCGATCTTCAACTACCCGTCGCTGACCTTCGCCGACGTGGGCGTCATCGGCTGGCTCGTGGACGGCGCCGCGATCTGCAACCAGGTCCCGCTGTGCCGCAGCTCCTTCGGCCCCTACGCCCGCGCCATGGTGCGCATCTGCAAGGAGGAGTCCTTCCACCAGCGCCAGGGCTACGAACTGCTCATGCGCATGATGGAGGGCACCCCCCAGCAGCGGGCGATGGTCCAAGACGCCGTCGACCGCTGGTGGTGGCCGTCGCTGATGATGTTCGGCCCGCCCGACGCCGACTCGCCCAACACCCGGCAGTCCATGGCCTGGGGCATCAAGCGCGACACCAACGACGACCTGCGCCAGAAGTTCGTGGACATGACCGTCCCCCAGGCCGAGAAACTCGGCGTCACCCTGCCCGACCCCGAGCTGGTCTGGAACGAGGAGCGCGGCCACCACGACTTCGGCGAGCCCGACTGGGTGGAGTTCAAGCAGGTCGTCTCCGGCGCCGGACCCAAGAACGCCGAGCGCGTCCAGCGCCGCCGGGCCGCGCACGAGAAGGGCGCGTGGGTCCGCGAGGCCGCCACCGCCTACGCCCGCAAGCACAGCAGCCCCGAGGAGGCCGCGGTATGAGCAACGACAGCACGGCCGGTTCCGGGGCGGCCCGCCCCGAGTGGCCGCTCTACGAGGTCTTCGTGCGCGGCAAGCGCGGCCTCAACCACGTCCACGTGGGCTCGCTGCACGCCCCCGACGACCACATGGCCCTGCACAACGCCCGCAACCTCTACACCCGCCGCAACGAGGGCGTGAGCATCTGGGTGGTGCGCGCCGAGCACATCGCCGCCTCCAGCCCCGACGAGAAGGACCCCTACTTCGCGCCCAGCGGGGACAAGGTCTACCGCCACCCGACGTTCTACCCCATCCCCGAGGACGTCCCGCACATCTAGAGCGGCGGCACGACCGGCGCACACGAGGCCAAAGGAAACGACATTGAGCGGCGACCACATCTACTCGGCCCTGAGCGAGGAGCACGGCGGTGACACCCGCTGGGCCTTCGGCACCGGCTTCACCGACGCCCTCGCCGGGGTGGACACCACCCTGCCCGAGGGGGTCGACGGAGCCGACCTGGCGCTGTACTGCCAGATGCTCGGCGACGACGCGCTCGTCCAGGCCCAGCGGCTCGTCCACTGGGTGACCGACGCCCCCGAGCTGGAGGAGGAGGTCGCGCTGGCCAACATCGCCCTGGACCTGCTCGGCCAGGCCCGCCTGCTGCTGGCCCGCGCCGGGCAGGCCGACGGCACCGGACGCGACGAGGACGCCTTCGCCTACCGGCGCGGCCCCGCCGAGTTCCGCAACGTCCACCTGGCCGAGGCGCCCCGCGGCGACTTCGCCCGCGCCGTCCTCACCCTGCTGACGCTCTCCAGCGCGCGCCTGGCCGTGTTCACCCGCCTGGCCGACAGCCGCGACCCCGTGCTGGCCGCCGTCGCCGCCAAGGCCGTCAACGAGCTGGCCTACCACCGCGAGTACGCGGTCTCCTGGGCCCTGCGCCTGGGCGACGGCACCCCCTACTCCCGCGAGCGCATGACCGCCGCCGTCGCCGGGGTGTGGCCGCTCACCGGCGAGCTGTTCGCCACCCACCCCGTCGAGGCCCGCATGGCCCGGCAGGGCGTGGGCGTGGACCCGGCCACCGTGCGCGAGGAGGTGCACGCCGTCCTGGCCCGGGTGCTCACCACCGCCACCCTGGACGCCCCCGGGCCCTTCCCCGCGCCGGTCCTGGCCGGACGCCGGGGACAGCACACCGCCGAACTGGCCCCCCTGCTGGACGAACTCCAGAGGGTGGCCCGCGAGCACCCGGAGGCGACATGGTGACCACCACACGGGAGCGCGACCGCGAACGCGCCGAGCGCGCCGCCGCCGCGGTCACCGACCCCGAACTGCCCATGCTCACCCTCGCCGACCTGGGCATCCTGCGCAGGGTGGAAGTCGGGGGCGACGGGACGGCCGCGGTGTGGATCACCCCCACCTACTCGGGCTGCCCGGCCCTGGCCGAGATGCGCGCGGACGTGGACCGCGCCGTGCGCGCCGCCGGGTTCGACCGGGTGGAGGTGCGCACCGAGCTCTCCCCGCCCTGGACCACCGACTGGATCACCGCCGAGGGCAGGCGCAAGCTCGCCGAGCACGGCATCTCCCCGCCGGGCAGCGCGCCCGCGCGGGCCGTCGGACCGGTGCCGCTGGCCCTGCTGCCCACCCGCACCGCCCCGCGCTGCCCGCTGTGCGGGTCCGGCCGGACCGAGGAGCTGTCCCGCTTCGGCGCGACCTCCTGCAAGTCCCTGCACCGCTGCCGGTCCTGCCTCGAACCGTTCGAGCACGTCAAGGAGATCTGACCGTGACCACACCCGTCACCGAGACCGCCCCCGCGGCCGCGCGCCGCCGGGGCGCGTTCCACCGGCTGCGCGTGGCCGCCGTCGAGCGCCTGTGCGACGACGCCGTCGCCGTCACCTTCGACGTCCCCGACCACCTGGCCGAGGAGTACGCGTTCGCCCCCGGGCAGTCGCTGACCCTGCGCCGCGAGGTGGACGGCGTGGAGGAGCGCCGCAGCTACTCCGTGTGCGCCCCCGTCGGCCAGGCGCCCCGTGTGGGCGTGCGCCTGGTCTCGGGCGGCCTGTTCTCCAGCTGGCTGGTCAACGAGGTCCGCCCCGGCGACGAGGTGGAGGTGGGCGCGCCCACCGGCCGCTTCGTCCCCGACCTGGACACCGCGGCCCGCCACGTGATGGTCGCCGCCGGATCGGGCATCACCCCGGTGCTGTCCATGGCCTCCTCGCTGCTGCGCCGCACCGACTCCCGCGTCACCCTGCTCTACGGCAACCGCCGCAGCGACACGGTGATGTTCGCCGACGAGATCGCCGACCTCAAGGACGCGTTCGGAGCGCGCTTCGAGCTGGTGCACGTGCTCTCCCGCGAGCCGCGCGAGGCCGAGCTGTTCACCGGTCGCCTGGACGGCGCCAAGCTGGAGGCGCTGTTGGACACGGTCGTGGCCGCCGACGCCGTCGACCACTGGTGGCTGTGCGGACCGTACGGCATGGTCACCGACGCCCAGGAGGTGCTGGCGGGCAGGGGCGTGCCGGGGGAGCGGGTCCACCAGGAGCTGTTCTTCGTGGAGGGCGCCGAGCCGCCGCCCCAGGCGCGCCACGAGGAGCCCGGGGTGGAGGGGCCCGCCAGCGAGGTGACCCTCGTGCTGGACGGGCGCACCACCACCCTGACGCTGCCGCGCGGGGTGCCCGTGCTGGACGCGGCGCAGCGCTACCGTCCCGACCTGCCCTTCGCCTGCAAGGGCGGGGTGTGCGGCACCTGCCGGGTGAAGGTGTGCGAGGGCGGGGTGCGGATGCTGCGCAACTACGCGCTCACCGAGGCCGAGGTGGAGGCGGGGTACGCGCTCTCGTGTCAGGCGCTGCCCGAGACCGACGCCGTGACCGTGGACTACGACGCGTGAGCGCGCGCAACGAGACCGCCTGGCGGATGTTCGAGGCGGACATGGCGTCCAAGAACCTGGGGATGCGCCTGGTCGAGGCCAGCGACGGACTGGCGGTCGTGGAGATGACCGTGGGGCCGCTGATGCTCAACGGGCACGGGATCGCCCACGGCGGGTTCGTGTTCACCCTGGCCGACACCGCGTTCGCGTGCGCGTGCAACGTGGAGGGGGGAGAGGTGACCGTGGCCTCCGGGGCGGACGTGACCTTCGTGGCCCCGGCGAAGGAGGGCGACGTGCTGGTGGCCACCGCCCGGGAGCGGGCGCTGTTCGGCCGCAGCGGCCTGTACGACGTCACGGTCCGCCGGGGCGAGGAGGTCGTCGCCGAGTTCCGGGGGCGCAGCCGCACGCTGCCCCGGCGCGGCTAGGTTCTGTTTTTTGAACCGGCCTCAGCTTGTGGGGGGTTGGTTCGGGCGCCCACGGGGTTCTGGAGGTGGTGGAGGCGGGTTTCCGTGGGAGAACCGCGCCGTAGGCGTCCGTTGAGGGTGGTGGCGGGCGACGGGTGGGCACGAGCGAACCCGCCGGAGACACCGAAGGTTCCCGTGCTTCGGGCGCCCGAACACGGGCCGAAGCGAAGCGGAGGTCCCAAAAAACACTGTCTAGCAGCCGGGACGAGGGCACGAGGGCCGGGACCGCGGGGGTCCCGGCTCCTCCGCCGTGATCTGGTACTTATAGCGAGGCTCGACCGTCGAACCTCGCTATAAGTACAAGATCACCGCAGGTCAGGTCCCTTGTGTCACACCAGTAACGGTTCCGGCTAGTCCGCTGGCAGCCGGGACCGCGGGGGCCCGGGACCGGCTCCATCCGGGGCAGGAGGTCCTCGTCCGGGCCGAGCCTTCACCGCCGGGCAGGGGGCGCGAACACCCCGGGGCGATCGCGCGTCCCACGGGTGTACGGAGGACGCCGTCCTCCGCCGCGCCGCACCAGAAGGACCTCATGAACGTCACGCCCCCCGCCCCCGTCCCCCCGCCGCCCCGTGACACCGGCCTCCCACCCGGCCTCGGGCCCCTGGAGAAGGGCGACCCGCGAAGGCTCGGCCCCTACCGGATCGTGGGCCGGATCGGCGCGGGCGGCATGGGCGCCGTCTACGGCGGACTCGACGGTGACGGGAGGTGCGTGGCCGTCAAGACCGTGCACGCCCGGTTCGCGCGCGGGCGCGGCCACCGCGAGGCCTTCGCCCGCGAGGTGGACATGCTGGCCCGCGCCCGGGGCGTGAGCACCGCGCGCCTGCACGACGCCGACACCACCGCCCGTGTGCCCTGGCTCGCCTTCGACTACGTCCCCGGCCGGAACCTGCGCGCCCACGTGCGCGCCTTCGGCCCCCTGGAGGGGGAGATGCTGCGCGCGTTCGCGACGGGCACCGCCGAGGGCCTGGCCGCGCTGCACTCCGCCGGGATCGCGCACCGCGACATCAAACCCGGCAACGTCATCCTGTCCCCGGACGGGCCCAAGATCGTCGACTTCGGCATCGCCACCGCCGTCGGCACCCGGCGCGCGAACGACCGGGGCGCCTCCTACGGCACCCCCGGCTGGGTGGCGCCCGAACGCTACACCGGGGCCACCGCCGACCCGGCCGCCGACGTGTTCGCCTGGGGCGCCCTGGTGGCGCTCGCGGCCACCGGGCGCGACCCCTTCGGCCGCGGCGCCCCCGAGGAACTGCGCCAGCGGGTCACCGCCGGGCAGCACGACCTGGCGGGCGTCCCCGACGACGTCCTCCCCCTGGTGGAGGCCGCGCTGGCCACCGACCCCGCGCTGCGCCCCCGCGCGGTCGAGCTCATGCGGGCCCTGCTGCCCGAGCCCGAGGAGGTCGGCCTGAGCGGACGCGTCGGCGCGGTCCCGGCCGCCGAGACCCTGCGCGCCCTGCTGCGCGGCTACTGGCGGGGGATCGACTCCGCGGGGCACGACCCCGCCGGGTGGGCGGCCGCCGTGGGCATGCTCTCCGCGGTCGGGATCACCGGAGGCGTGCTCGGAGGTGCGGGGGCCGGGACGGGCGCGGGCGGGGCCGCAGGCGCCACCGGAACCACGGCGGCGGGAGCCACCGGCACGACCCTGAGCGCCCTGGCCGGGTCCAAGGTGGCTCTGGCCGGTGCGGGCGTGCTGGTCACCGCCGGGATCGCGACCGGCGGCTACGTGGTCTACGACCAGGTCAGCGGTGCTTCGGCGGAGGCCGTCACCGCCGCCGCGACCACCCTGGAGGAGGGCGGCGGGTTCGTGGTCGAGGTCGAGCGCCGCTTCAGCGACGCGCACGCCGAGGAGGTCGCCGCGCGGACCGGTCAGGCGGTCGAGGCGGTGCTGGAGGAGAGCACGGCCACCGTCGAGTACCGCTACGCGGCCGACCAGGACGTCTTCCTGGCGCGCGGGGAGATGATGGGGCAGGGGTCCGTCGCGGCCGCCGACAGCGGCGGGCGGCTGTACGTGTACGGTCCCGCCCTGGGGGAGAACGAGGCATCCGAACCGGTGGACCCCGCGTGGGAGGCCACCGCCGAGGACCTGGGGCCCGAGCTGGTCACCGGCCCCCTGCGCGCGATGGCGGAGTCGGAGGACCTGGAGGCGGGCGGCCCCGGGGAGGGGGCGGGCGGCGTGTACACCGGTTCGCTCGCGTCCCGGCTCGTGGTGGACGGCGAGGTGGTCGAGGAGGAGGCGCAGGGCCTGCTGGAGGTCGATGAGCAGGGCGACCCTGTGCGCATGGAGTACACCGGGGCCCTGTGGCGGGTGCGGGCCGACTTCACCGAGGTGGGCGGGTCCGTGGAGGTGGTCGACCCCCACCGGGGGGAGGAGTCCGGCGGCGAACGCCTGGAGGTGCTCCACGCGCCCGTCTGCGGGGAGTTCGAGTTCTACGAACGCGACTGGCGGGTGCGCGCGGACGCCTGGGAGATGTCGTGCGACCGCGCCATGGAGGTGGCGGGCCTGCTGGGCAGCGAGGGCGGACGTGCGGAGTTCGCCCTGGGGTACAGCGGCACCGGGGTGCGCACCTACTTCGTGGACCGCGAGCTGGCCTGTATAGGGGTGAGGGAGTTGATCCCGGGGCTGTCGGGAGCGGAGTCCCCCTGGTCGCTGCTCTCCTGCACGTCCGCCACCTCCCTCGGGGGGAGTGAGCCCGGCTGGGAGGAACTGGAGTTCGGGGACTCCGTCCTCATCCGGTTCGTCCGGGTGGAGTAGGCGGACGGACGGCCCGGACGGCGCGGCCCCCGTCAGGGGCCCGCGCCGCCGGAGACCCCGAGCGGGCTTCCGCCGCCCCGCCCCCGCCCCGAAGGCACGTCCCGCCGAAGGTCCCGGAACGGGGCTCCGGCCCGGTGTCCGGGCGTCAGCGCAGGACGCTGGGCTCCGGGGCCTCCACCGTCCGGTCGCCGCGGTCGCGCCGCCGCCCCGGGCGGTCCAGCACGCCCGCGAACACCGCGATGCCCAGGCCCACCACGGCCAGCACCGCGCCGATCGCGGCCGGGGAGGTGTACCCCAGGCCCGCGCTGATCCCGATACCGCCCAGCCAGGCCCCGGCGGCGTTGGCCAGGTTGAACGCCGAGTGGTTGGAGGCCGCCGCCATGGTCGGCGCCTCGGCGGCCTTGTTCATCACCAGCACCTGGAGCGGGGTGGCCACGCCGAACCCCACCGCGCCCAGGACCACCACCGTCGCCGCGGCCGTCCAGGGGTTGTGCACGGTCACCGTGAACACCACCAGCACCACCGCCAGGGCGGCGAGCGACCCGTAGATCGTCGGGCGCAGCGCCCGGTCGGCCAGGGGCCCCACGATCAGCGAGCCCAGGGTCATGCCGGTGCCGAACAGGGCCAGGACGATCGGCACGCCGGACGCGGACATGCCCGCCAGCTCCGTCATCATCGGCGAGACGTAGCTGTAGACGGCGAACACCCCGGCGAACCCGAAGACCGCCGTGACCAGGCCCAGGACGACCTGGGAGCGGCCCAGCTCGCGCACCTCGTGGCGCAGGCCCGTACCGGAGGCCGCGGGCTGCTGCGGCACGAACACCGCGATGCCGAGCACGGCGAGCAGGGCGAGCCCGGCCACGACCAGGAACGCCGCGTGCCAGCCCATCGCCTGGCCCAGGAAGGTGCCCGCGGGTACGCCGACGATGTTGGCCACGGTCAGGCCGAGGAACATCCGTGAGACACCCGTGGCCTGCCGTCCCGGACCGGCGAGGTGCGCCGCGACCAGCGAGCCCACCCCCAGGTAGGCGCCGTGGGGCAGCCCTGCCAGGACCCGTGAGGCGAACACCGCGCCGAAGGACGGGGCCAGGACGGTGGCGAGGTTGCCCGCGAGGAAGAGCCCCATGAAGACCAGCAGGGCCGTCTTGCGGGGCAGCCGCGTGCTCAGCGCGGTGAGCAGCGGGGCGCCGACCACCACGCCCAGGGCGTAGGCGGAGATGAGGTATCCGGCGGTCGGAACCGGGACGCCGAGGTCGGCGGCGACCTCGGGCAGCAGTCCCATGATCACGAACTCGGTGGTGCCGATGGCGAACGCGCCGACGGCGAGGGCGAGCAGGGCCAGAGGCATGGGTGGGTCCCCTTCGAAGGGTCGGTCGGGGTTCACGGGTGCCGGGCGCCGCGGATGTGGGGGTGGGCTTCCCGGGTCCGGCCGGGGCCGGATGGCAGCGGAGGATTTAGCACGTGCCAATTCCAGTGTCGGACTTTTCCTGACCTGTGCCAACCGTCCGCGCGTGTGATGTGCCTCTTAGCGGCGCACCCGCCATCGGGAACGCCGTGGGCCACCGGTCGCAGGCGCCCCCGGGCCGGGAGGCCTCCAGGGCGGGGGAGCGGTGCTGCCGCGGACCTTCAGCGCGGGGGAGCGGTGCTGCCGCGGACCGTCAGGGCGGGCTCCAGCAGCAGGTGCCTGCTCTCGGTGCGCCCGCCGTCCAGGCGTTCGGCCGCGGAACGGACCGCGAGCCGCGCCATGCGCGCCGCGTCCTGGCGCACCGACGTGAGCTGGAGGAAGGACAGCCGCGCGGTCCGGCTGTCGTCGTAGCCCACCACCGAGACGTCCCCGGGCACGCTCACCCCGGCGCGGACCAGGGTCGCCAGCAGCCCGAACGCGCACAGGTCGTTGGCCGCGACCACGGCCGTGGGCAGGGACTCCCGTGCCAGGAGCACCCGCGCCGCCCGCGCCCCCGCCTCCTCGGAGTAGTCGCCGGGCAGGACCTCGACGCGGTCGTCCAGGCCGTATCCGCGCATCGCCTCGGCGTAGCCCCGCGCGCGTTCACCGGACCCCGGCAGCCCGCCGCCGTCGACGTGCACGATGTCCCGGTGGCCCAGCTCCACCAGGTGTCCGACGGCCTGGCCCACGCCCACGGCGTCGGCCGTACCCACGCTGTCGGTCCCCTCCGCGCCGGTGCGCTGGCCGATCTCCACCACGGGAATCCGTTCGGCGACCCGCGCCAGGTCCGCGGGGGCCTCCGCGGACAGACCGATCAGGATCAGCGCCTCGCAGCGCAGCCCCACCAGCTCGTCGATCGCCTCGCGTTCGCTGCGGGTACTGGCCATCGCGCTCAGCACCACGCCGTACCCGAGTTCGGCGGTGGCCGGGTAGAGCTCCTCGACCAGGTGGGCGTCCATCGGGTACTCCAGGCCGAAGAGCACGCCCACCTGTCGGCTGCGCGCCCGGCGCAGCAGCCGTGCGGCGGTGTCGGCCCGGTACCCCAGTTCCTCGGCGGCGCGCAGGACCCGCTCCCGGGTCCGCGCGCTCGGGCCGGGGCGGTCGCCCAGCACCAGCGAGACCAGCTGTCGCGAGACCCCCAGGTGCGCCGCCACGTCGGCCATCGTCGGGTGCCGATGGGCGCCCGTCCCGTTCCCCGACATCTGCCTCCTCCGGTTCACGCCGCCGCCCGGCGCCCCTCCGCAGGGACGCCGCGCCTCATGGCCCGGCCGCCGACGCCTCTGGCCCGGCCGGGACCCACATTCTGGCACCGGCCGGTCGCCGCGCGGTCGGGGTGCTCACCGGCCGCGGGTGCCGGAGTCGCGGTAGGTAGCCCCGGCCGGCGCTCTGCTCGCTCTCGGTGGAGACCGACACCGACCCGCCGGTGGCGGCGATGCGCTGGCAGGAGTCCGGGGACGGGGAGGCGCCGGGCACGCCTTCGGCGTCGTCGGCGGGCGGGGGAGAGGGGCGAAGGACCCCGGACATGGCTGTGGCCCGCGTCCCCCAACGCGGGCCACAGCGGGCGCGGCCAGGATGCACTGAGTGCGGTCTGGCCGCTGGGAAGGCGGATGTAGCGACTGAGTACGTGCCGGAAACCCCCATTGCCGACACGAGCGCTGACATCCGCGCATGGATTGTGGTGTGCGCCTCACAGGACCTGCGGGTTGGGTGCGGGTGATGGGGATCGGGGTGCGGTCTGGGGCGCTTCATCTGTAAGAACGCTTCGTCTGTAAGAGGTGTTCCCGCTGGACGGAACGATTTTCGGCCCGTCCGGTAAAAAGCAGGTGCGGACTGTGCCTGCTCTTCCTAAGCTCCTGACCACGCCCTACCCAAGGAGGCGGTTCCCATGTCCGCGACCCTCACCCTGTGGCGGCCCACCGGGCCCGCGGAACTCGCTCTGCTCAGGGATTCGGGCTGGCGGGAGTGGCCGCCGCGCCTGCCTGAGCAGCCGATCTTCTACCCCGTGCTCAACGAGGACTACGCGGTGCGCATCGCCCACGAGTGGAACCTGCCACGCGACGGGGAGGGGCACGTCACACGGTTCCGCGTGGAAGCGGACTTCGCCTCCCGCTATCCGGTGCGGCAGGCCGGCGGGCGCACGATCCTGGAGCTGTGGGTGCCCGCCGAGGAGCTGACGGAGTTCAACGCCCACGTCGTCGGTCCGATCGAGCTGGTGCGCTCCTTCCTGCCCGAGCATCCCGAGGGCGTGGTCCCCGCCTGAGGGGAGCGTTCCCGGGCGGGGGTGTTGCCTCCGAACAGGAGCGGCGCCCCCGGGCAGGAGCGGTGTGCGCGGGTGATCGCCGGGGCGGTCGCTGCCTGAGGGGGCCCTCCAGCGCGGCGACGCGCGCCTACGCCGCCACCTCAGTCAGCCCGGGCACCCGTGTCACCTGAGTCGCCGGGGACACCCGGGCGGCGCCCCCGGCCCAGGGAAGGCCGTCCGGGCACGGCCGACCACGGGGTGGCCGCGCTCCTGACGGCCACCCCGGGGGTCCGCCCCGGAGCTCAGGCTCTGGGGTCGGTGACGACGAGCAGGTCGGGGTCCACGTCGGTGAGGGCGGTCATGACGTCGCCGAGGGCGTCGGCGAGCACCACGGGGTCGCGGTCGGTCCGGTCTCGGTCCTGGTGGGGAAGGCGGCGTCGGGGATCGAGGGTGATGGCCATGGGGCTGCGGGCGCGCGGGCCGGGGGTGTGCGCCCTCCTCCTTCGCGTGTTCAGCCGTTCCGGTCGCCGTGACGCCCGGTGACCGTGCCGTTGTCGGCTTTTCCAGGGATACCAGGGGAGAGTGACATTCGGTGGATACGGAGCGTGCCTGTGGATGAACGCGGGCCCACCGGGTGGCGCGCGGGGGAATGGGGGGCGGCATCGGGGCGTTCCGCGTGATAGTTTAATCGGAAACTACTTCTTTGGAAGATACCTAGGGGAGCGGGCCATGCAGTTCGGAATCTTCTCGGTGAGCGACGTGACCACCGACCCCACCACCGGCCGTACGCCGACCGAGGCCGAGCGCGTCAAGGCGATGGTGACCATCGCGCTCAAGGCCGAGGAGGTCGGCCTGGACGTCTTCGCCACCGGAGAGCACCACA
>NZ_VWVS01000036.1:0-23702 GCF_008638355.1 Nocardiopsis deserti
GCCGCTTCGAGCACTACGGACACGGCAAGGCCGACCAGGCCATCGTCGGCCTGGGCGGGCAGGTGTTCATGCGCAAGAACTCCCAGGACGCGGTGAAGGAGTTCCGGCCCTACTTCGACAACGCGCCGGTCTACGGCGGCGGCCCCTCCCTGGAGGAGTTCACCCGCGAGACCCCGCTGACCGTCGGCAGCCCCCAGCAGGTCATCGACCGCACGTTGGGCTTCCGCGACTCCTTCGGCCACTACCAGCGCCAGCTCTTCCTCATGGACCACGCGGGCCTGCCGCTCAAGACGGTCCTGGAGCAGCTGGACCTGCTCGGCGAGGAGGTCGTGCCGGTGCTGCGCAAGGAGTTCGCCGCCGGGCGGCCCGCGCACGTGCCCGACGCGCCCACCCACGCCTCTCTGCTGGCGGCCCGACAGGGTGAGCGGACCGCGCCCGGCCAGGACGGCCAGCGGTAGGACGACCACTCCGGCCCGGGCCGCGGACGCGAGTACGTCCGCGACCCGGGCCCCGCCGTGTCGGGAACCCGGACGGGGGTCCGTGCACGACGGGGCCCACCGCAGTGCCCCTAGCCGACCGGCTCCTCGGTCCGCGGCGCGCGGGCCCCGTCCTCGTCGCCGTCCTCGGCCGGGGACGGGCGCGGAACGACGATGCCCTGCTCGATCGCCATGTCGCGCAGCAGCGGGTGCGTGGTCCACAGCGTCGGCAGCATGATCAGGCCGACGGGCACCGCGGTCACCACGATGAAGGACTGCAACGCCTGGATCCCGCCGTCCCCCACCAGGAGCAGCGCGACGGCGGCCAGGCCCATCCCCACGCACCAGAACGCGCGGACCACGCCCGAGGGCTCGCCCTCGTGCATGCTGGAGACCGAGATGGCGTAGGACATCGAGTCGAGCGTGGACGCCAGGAAGATCAGCGCGACGATCACCGTCAGCACGCCCAGTACCGCCGTCAGCGGCAGCGCCTCCAGGATGGCCAGCGCCGCGGCGGGCAGGCCGTCCTGGGCGTAGGGGCCCGTGATCACCCCCGGGTCCTGCTTCTCCAGCCAGATGCCGGTGCCGCCCAGCGCGGTGAACCAGACCGAGGTCACCACCGTGGGCAGCACCGTCGCCCCGACGTAGATGTCGCGTACGGTGCGGCCCCGGGAGATGCGGGCGAAGAAGATCGCCATCATCGGACCGAAGCCCAGGAACCAGCCGAAGAAGAACAGGGTCCAGTACCCCAGCCACTGCTCGTCGCCGGTGTACAGGGCCATGGGCAGGAACTCCTGCGCGTGCACCACGCTCGCCTGGATGTAGAGGTCCGCGACGAAGGGCAGCGACCCCATGCCGAGGACGGCCAGGATGAGGACCAGCGCCACCCAGACGTTGGCCCGGCTCAGCAGCTGGATGCCCTTGTGGATCCCGCTGAGCACCGACACCGCGGACACCACGGTCAGGCCCAGGATGATCAGCGCCTGGACGGCGTAGGTGTCGGGCAGCCCGAACAGCTGGCTGCAGATGTAGGAGATCTGGAGGCCGAGGAAGCCGATGGGCCCCACGGTCCCGGCCACCACGGCGAGCACGCAGCTGATGTCGACGACCGTGCCGATCCAGTGCGTGCGGATGCGCTCGCCCATGAGCGGCCACAGCAGGGTGCGCGGACGCAGCGGCATGCCCTTCTCGACCCCGCGCATCATGACCAGGGTGGCCAGCGCACCGCCGATCGCCCAGCCGATGAAGCCCCAGTGCACGAAGCTCTGCGCCATCGCGATGGCGGCGGCCGATCCCTCGTCCGCCTGGTCGGCGTACTGCGGGGGCGGGGAGGAGTAGTGGGCGATGGGTTCGGCCGCGGCCCAGAACACCCCTCCGGCGGCGAGCAGGGTGGTGGTGATCATCGCGACCCAGGTGAACCGGTTGAACTCGGGCCTGCCGGAGCCGCCCATGCGCACCCGGCCGTAGCGGGAGAAGGCCAGGATGGTGATGACGACGAAGGTGGCCAGCATCAGCAGCTGCCAGTAGGCGCCGAACCAGCGCGCGGACCAGGTGAAGGCCGTGTCCACGGCGGTCCCGACCACACCGGGCGAGACCAGGGCGGCCGCGACGAAGACGGTCATGAAGGCGCCGGACACGCCCATGACCCAGAAGTCGGTACGTCTGCCTCGCGCGGACGCGCGTGAGCGCAGAGTGGAGAACATGGAGTAGAGGAAGCCCCTCGAATGGAAGCACCGGCCGGGACGCGCCGCAGCCGGTATCTGAAGTTCCATGCGCTGTGCGCGCGTGGCGGCCGCCGGGAACGACCGCCCGGTCTCACGGCCAGCGCGGCAGGCGCGGCATGGAGTGGGGCGGAGCGTCAGACGCAGCCCTGCCCGGTCGCCGACGGGCACTGACGGCGGGGGACGAGGGGGAGAGCGGACCCCCTGGGTCCCACCGAGGGCGGCGCGACGACGACTTTCCACACTATCGCAGGCCACAGTGTGCGTCCGTGTGAGGGTCAACACTGGTAACGGTTCGCCGGGCCGTCCGCTGAGGGTCGGCGTACGGCCGTCCCGCCCGGGCGCCGCATCCCGCGCCGACTGCGACAATAAGGACATGTCGCCCATTTCTCCGATCCCGGAGCGCACCGGCAGCGCAACGCCCGGGACGGCCGCACCCTCCGGCGGGGGCGCGGGCCTGGGGGCCTGGCGGCGCGAGCCGAGCACTCTGGTGCGGCGGGCCGCCCCGCTTCCGCAGGGCGCCGCGGAGGCCTTCGTGATCATCGCGGAGTCGCACGTGCCGGGCGCCCCCGCGGAGTGGGAGCCGCACGCGCACCCCGCGCACGAGCTGGTGTGGGTGCGCTGCGGGGCGCTGACCGCCCGCGTCGGCGACCGTGTCTTCACCGTCTCCGAGGGGTGCGGGCTGTGGGTGCCCGCGGGGGAGGTGCACGCCGGCCGGCTGACGGCGAAGGCCGAACTCCACACCGCCTTCTTCGCCCCGGACCGCACGCCGGTCGCCTTCGAGGGCCCGACCGCCATCGCGATGACTCCGGTGCTGGAGTCACTGCTGATGCGCCTGGCCCGCACCGACCTCGACGCCGGGGCGCGCTCGCGCGCGGAGGCGGTCGTGTTCGACGTGCTGGAGCCCTCGCGTCCCCAGCTCGCGCTGCGCCTGCCCGGCGACGCCAGGGCCGACGTGATCGCCGACGCCCTGTTGCGCGACCCCGCCGACGACCGCTCCCTGGAGGAGTGGGCGCGCGACCTGGGAGTCAGCCCCCGCACGGTCAGCCGCGCCTTCCGCGCCGCCACCGGGCTCTCGTTCGCGCAGTGGCGGCAGTCACTGCGCATCCACCGGGCGCTCATGCTGCTCGGGGAGGGGTGCGAGGTGCAGGACGCCGCCGAACTCCTCGGGTACGCCCAGACCAGCACCTTCATCGACGCCTTCCGGCGCGTGATGGGCACCACCCCGGGGACGTACTTCGGCGCCTCCCGGGCTGCCGTTGACCGGAATTCCGTATCCGGTGTCCGGAAGTCCTGATTGCAGCCACGGAGCGGCCGAATCTATCCTGAGTGAGTGAAGGCTAACCTAATTTCCCGGCCGGGCGATCGTGTGCGTGTTCGGTCGAACCCACTGGTCGGGCGGCTCGCGCACCCCGCCCGCGGTGCCGTCCGCCCCGTGCCGCGTCCGTCCTCCGCCCCGGCCGCCGCAGCCCCGGCACGCCCGGCGTGCGCAGCGCCGTGACGCGGGCGCACGCCCTGAGCGGGGACCGGCTGGTCCTGAGCTACGGCGGGTCCACGGTCGTCCACGGGGCCTCGCTGTCCCTGGAGACCGGGCGCGTGACCGCCCTGGTGGGGCCCAACGGCAGCGGCAAGTCCACGCTCCTGCGTTCGCTCGCCCGGTTGCACCGCGTCGACGAGGGACACGTCACGCTCGGCGGCCGGGACGGGCGGCCGGAGCGCCCGGTGTCCCTGCTCAGCGCACGCCGGTTCGCCAGGGAGGTCACCCTGTTCGCCCAGGCCCGGCCCACGCCGGAGGGGCTGGCGGTCCGGGACGTCGTCGCGTTCGGACGCCACCCCTACCGGCACGGCCTCGCGGGGCTCTCCGCGCGGGACCGGAGCGCGATCGAACGCGCGATGGACGCCACCGGGGTACGGGACATGGCCGACCGGGCGGCCGGACAGCTCTCCGGCGGAGAGATGCAGCGCGTCTGGCTCGCCACCTGCCTGGCCCAGGACACCGGGGTGGTGCTGCTGGACGAGCCCACCAACCACCTGGACCTGCGCTACCAGGTCGAGACCCTCGACCTGATCCGCGACCTCGCCGAGGACCACGGGGCCGCCGTCGGCGTCGTGCTGCACGACCTCGACCACGCGTCGCGCGTCGCGGACACGCTGTTGCTGCTGAGCGCCGGACGCGTCCACGCCGCGGGCGCCCCGGCCGAGGTCCTCACCAGCCACAACCTCAGCGAGGTCTACGGAATCCGGGTCGAGGTCGCCCACGACCCCCGGACCGGGCGCCCGCGCATCGACCCCGTGGGCCGCCACACGGCCCGTTCCCGGTCCGCGGCCGCGGACCACCCGAACGCCGAAGAACAGAACAGAGAGAACCACCCATGAGCCGTCTCCCCCATCTCGCGACCGCGGCCTGCGCCGCCCTCGTCCTCGCCGCGACAGGATGCGGCACCACCAACGTCGAGGAGGCCGAGACCGGCGGCGTCGCCGCGCCCGCCTCCGAGAGCTGCGCCGAGGACACCACGACCACGTCCACGGGCCCGGTGTCGCTGACCGACGGAGTCGGCCGACAGGTGGAGCTCGACCAGCCCGCCGAGCGCATCGCCGTCCTGGAGTGGCAGCAGGTCGAGGACGCGCTCACCCTGTGCGTCACCCCCGTGGCGGTCTCCGACACGGAGGGCTACAGCACGTGGGTGACCGCCGAGGAACTGCCCGAGGGCGTGACCGACGTTGGCAGCCGCGAGGAGCCCGACCTGGACACCCTCTACGCGCAAAACCCCGACCTGGTCATCGTGGAGGCCTTCAGCGCCGACGACGGGATCATCGCGCAGCTGGAGGAGCGCGGGGTGCCCGTCCTCGTCACGCTGGGCGCCGACCCGGCCGACCCCGTCGGGAACATGCGGCGCGTTTTCCGGATGATCGGCGAGGCCACGGGGCGCACCGAGCGGGCCGACCAGGTGATCGGGGAGTTCGACACCCACCTCGCCGAGGCCAAGGAGCGGGTGGCCGCCGCCGACCTGTCGACGACGGACTTCCTGTACTTCGACGGGTGGCTCCAGGGCGGCAACCTCACCATCCGGCCCTACGGCGAGGGCGCGCTGTTCACCGCTCTCGGCGAGGAGCTCGGAATGACCCCGGTCTGGACCGACGAGATCAACGAGGCCTACGGGGACGGCGGTGTCAACCCCTCCTACGGCCTGGCACAGACCGACGTCGAGGGACTCACCGCCGTGGGCGGGGCCAACCTCTTCTACGCCAACGACGAGGGCGTCGGCGGCTACGTGGAGGCGCTGGAGGAGAACCCGATCTGGAACTCCCTCCCGGCCGTCGAGGAGGACCGGGCGCACGCCTTCCCCCCGCGGATCTGGGGCGCGGGCGGCCCTCGCTCGACCGCGCAGGCGGTCGACGCCTTCGCCGACGCGATCACCCAGTAATGAGCGGACCGGTTCAGGCCCCGCCCCGGCGGTCCCCGCTGCCGCGCGTCGGCGTGCGCGGCGGCGCCGCCGGGGCGGCGGTCCTCGCAGGCCTGGTCACCGTGGTTCTCGCGGTGGCCGTGTGGCACCTCACGCAGGGAACCTCCGGTGTGGGGTGGTGGGACCTGGCGCGCTACGCGGCCGGGGAGCGGGAGGCCGTCGGCGGGGTGCCGGTCGGCGACGTGCTGACCGGATCGCGGCTTCCGCGCCTGTTCGCCGGTGTGGCCGTGGGCTTCGCCCTCGGTGTCGCCGGGGCGCTGTTGCAGTCGGTCACACGCAACACGCTCGCCTCTCCCGACACCCTCGCGGTCACGGCGGGGTCCTACCTCGCCCTCACCCTGGCGGCCGCGTTCGGGTTCGCCGTCCCGCTGTGGGCCTCCGGTCTGGTGTCCTTCACCGGAGGGCTGCTGGCCGCGGTCCTCGTGCTGGGACTGGCGGGCAACGCCGCCGGAACGGCCACGACCCGGTTGATCCTGGCCGGGTCGGCGACCGCGATGGCCCTGGACGCGGCCACCGCGATGCTGCTGATCCTGTTCAAGGAGAACACCACCGGCCTCTTCGCCTGGGGGAGCGGTTCCCTCGCCCAGCTCAACATCGACGCGTCCCTGCGCGCGATGCCGCTCATCGCCGCCGTGCTGGGCGCGGCGCTGCTGCTGAGCCGACGGCTGGACGTGCTGGGCCTGGGCGACGACACCGCGGCCTCGCTCGGCGTGCCCCTGCGCTCGACCCGGACCGCCGCGGTGCTCTGCGCGGTGCTCCTCACCGGAGCGGCGGTGACGCTGGCCGGTCCGATCGCCTTCGTCGGCCTGGGCGCGCCCGTGCTGGCACGCCTGCTCGCCGGCCGCGTCCGGCCGCTGCGAAGGCACCTGCTGCTCGTGACCGTCTCCGGGCTCCTCGGCGCACTCCTGATCCTGCTCGCGGACGCCGGGCTGCGGGCGCTGCTCGGCGCCGAGGGCGCCGCCTCGATCCCCACGGGAGTGCCGACGGCCGTGCTCGGCGGCCTGCTCATCGTGGTCCTGGCCCTGCGCCTGCGCGACGCGGGCCCGGTGCGTCGGCCCCCGGGCGCGCGGACCGGACCGCGCACGCGGCGACGCTTCCTCGGCGTCCTGCTCGTCGCGGTGGCCCTGCTCGTCGCGGCGGTGCTCGTGGGCCTGCTCGCGGGCAGCCTGTGGCTGCGCACCGGGGACGTCGCCCTGTGGCTCCAGGGGACCGCACCGGACCTGATCGGCCGGTCCCTGGACGAACGGGTCCCCCGCGTGGCCGCCGCCGTGCTCGCCGGAGCGGCGCTCGCCCTGGCCGGGAGCGCCGTCCAGAGCACCGTGCGCAACCCGCTCGCGGAGCCGGGACTGCTGGGCATCACCGCCGGAGCCGGGCTGGGGGCGGTGATCGTGGTGACCTCCAGCGCGAGGGCCGGTCTGCCCTCGCTGGTCACCACGTCGGTCCTCACGGGCCTGGCCACGTTCGCGCTGATCGCCGTGCTGGCCTGGAGGGGCGGACTGCGTCCGGACCGGTTCGTCCTGATCGGCATCGGGTGCGGGTACAGCCTGAGCGCGGTCACGACGTTCCTGCTCCTGCGCGCCGATCCCTGGCAGACACCGCGCATCTTCACGTGGTTGTCCGGCACGACCTACGGGCGCACCCTGCCGGAGGTCGTGCCGGTCGCCGTGGCACTCGTCCTCGCGGCGCCGCTGGTGCTCGGCCTGGCCCGTCACCTCGACCTGCTCGCCGTCGACGAGGACACGCCCCGCATCCTCGGCATGCGGGTGGAGCGGATGCGGCTGGTACTGCTCACCGTCGCCGCGGTCCTCGCCGCCGTCAGCGTGGTCGCGGTCGGGGTCGTCGGCTTCGTCGGGCTCGTGGCGCCGCACCTGGCCCGCGCGCTGGTCGGCGCCCGGCACGGGCGCAGCGTCCCGGTCGCGATGCTGCTGGGCGCACTGCTGGTCTGCGTGGCGGACACCCTCGGGCGCACGCTCCTGGCCCCGGCCCAGCTACCGGCCGGGCTCATGATCGCCCTGGTCGGCGCCCCCTACCTCGTCTGGCTGCTGCGCCGCTCCCGCGCGTGAACCGCCGTGTCGGCCCCCTCTGATCCCCACCAGGAGTAGCGAATGCCACCTCACAGCCCCGACGCGCCCGCCCCGGCCGTCGTACCGTTCGACCCGGCCGCCCCGCCCGCGCCGCTGGAGCGGATCGCCTCCGACCGGGTGCTCGAACGCTGGGGAGCGGTCGACCGCTCGTCCTACGCACCCGAGATCGTGGCCGTCCCCGACGGCACGGGGGAGGGCTGGGCCGCCGCCGCGCTGGTGACGGCGCGCCCCCGGACGGCCTACGCCAAGATCGTCGACGCCGTCGGCGACGTGCCCGCCGCGGCGGAGGCGGTCCTGGCGCACGCGCGGGGCAGGGGGCTCGTACAGGTCAAGTGGGAGGGGTGGACGGTCGGAGCCGAGGACGCCGCGGCCGTCGGCTTCGTGCCGCTGGAGGCCCCGCGCGGGGCGCCCGAGGACGCCAGCCGCCCGCGCACGGGCTACGTCCGCTGGCTGGACGGGGGGCTGGAGGAGGAACCGCCGTACTACCGGCAGTCGACGAACTTCACGTGCGGAGCCGTCACCGCCCTGGTCGCGCAGGTGCGGGCCGGGGCGGCGCCCCGCGAGTCCCTGGACCGCCCGGCGGAGCTGACGCTGTGGCGCGACGCGACGAACTTCCCCGCCTGCGAGCCCGTCGGGCTGGGCGTGGCCGTGCGCCGGGCCTGGCCGTCCTCGCCCGTCACGGTGTTCCTCGACGTGGACCGGCCGGTCATGCTCGACTCTTACGCCGAGGACGAGAGGGAGTGGCGCGCCGTCCTCCAGCGCGCGTCGCGGGCGGACGCGGTGCGGGCCGGGGTCCCGCTCGACCCGCGCCGCCTCTCGCTGGAGGGCGTCCGCGGCGCGATCTCCCGGGGGGAGTGCGTCCTGCTGCTGGTCTCCCTGGCCGCGATGCAGGGTTTCGACGTGCCGCACTGGGTGCTCTGCCACGGCGCCGTGCCGGGCGCGGTCGTGATCGAGGACCCGTGGACCAACGACGCCGCGGGGGACACCTGGGTCGACGCCCACCTGCTGCCCGTGTCCGACTCCGCGCTCGACGCGATGTCGGCCATGGAGGGGGACGGGTACCGCGGCGCCGTGGGCATCGCGGCGCAGGAGGGCGGCGAGCCGTCCCGCCGCCGGTGAGAGCACCCCGGTCCTGTGAAACGTTTCACCCCGGTCCGTCCGGCGGCCGCCGCGGCCGCCGGTTCTGGGAAAGTGGGGGCGGGGCACGGCACACCGCGTCCCGCAGCACCAACAGTGAGGAGGGGCGATGATCCTCATCGTCGTCAAGTTCCGGGTCAGGCCCGAGGTCGGGGACGGGTTCCTGGACGCGGTCGCCGACTTCACCGCGGCCACCCGCGCCGAACCGGGCAACCTGTGGTTCGAGTGGTCCCGCAGCGTCGAGCGCGAGAACGAGTTCGTGCTCATCGAGGCGTTCAAGGACGGCGCCGCCGAGGCGCACGTCGGCAGCGACCACTTCCGCGACGGACTGGCCGCCATGAAGCCGCTGCTCACCGAGACCCCGCTCATCGTCAGCCGGACCGTGGAGGGCGAGGGCTGGGACCGGATGGGCGAGCTCACCATCGACGCCTAGACGGTTTCGTGGGAAGAGGGGTTTTGTCTCCTGCCCACTCGGCAGCGGGAACGTCGAGGCGGCCATGTTTTCCACGAGCGGTCACGTTTTCCACAGGTGGTGGTTGGGGGTGTTCCGCGGTGGGGTGGGGATGGTTTTCTGGAAATAGGGGGGATCCCACCCCGGTCCACTGCGGCATGCCCTGAAGCAGCTGACAAGAAGCAGCTGACAACCTGAAGCAGTTGACAAGCAGCCGCCAAGCAGCCGACACCCCAACGGGAATAACTAATCTAGGGGTAGGGAGGGGCCTTCTTCAGGTCTCTCCCCTGCGCTGTTCCTGCCAGGGGTTGTTGGCGGCAACGAAAGCGCACCTGCTGCCGCGAAGTGGAACAGATTTCGAAAAGCGGTCAGCGTCCGGTGGGGGCGGGGGTGTCCGACGAACAGCGGCACCAACGGCGGGAGCCACTGGCGGAGGGCGACCAACGCCCAGGGCGTGGGGGTGGTGGGGCTCTGCTGCGTCGGCACCAACGGCAGGCGGACCCTCCCGCTTCGGGCAACGCCTTTGGTCCCTGTGGCCGGGGCGGGCGACGGTGGCACCAACAGCGAGCGACCATTCTGGTTGCGCATTTACGGACGCCTTTCGGATCGCCGTAATTGTGGCTTTCCAATCAGGGGCAGGTCTCCGAGAAGAAAGCCAGAAAGGCAGGAAGTCCAGGGCTGTGAATAGTGGAATAATGGTGGGCGCTGGCTTATAATAAGAGGTATGGAGATGATGCTTGCAGCGCCCGACGTGGCCCCCGGGGAGTGCTCCCCGGTCGTGGTCGCGCTGGCCGGTGCGCGCGAGATCATCGACCAGGCATGGGACGCCGAGGTACCGCCGGGGGCGGACGAGAGTGCGGCTGAGGAAGTCGCCGCCCTGTGGGCGCAGCTGGAGAAGATCCGCTTGCGCGCGTTGGTGCGGATGGCGGGTTTGTACGCGCGGGGTGAGGTGGCCCGCTACAGCGGTTACTCCACGTTGGACAAGTGGCTGGTTCACCACGGCAAGATGCCCACCGCCCAGGCCAAGGATCTGGCCCGTTTGGCCCAGCACGTGCATGAGGAGACCTTGCCTGCCACCGCCCAGGCCTTGGAGGAAAACACGGTGGCCTTGGGTGAGGCGGTGGCGATCGCCAAGGCCACCGACACAGCCGCCCAGACCCGCGACGCCCAGCATTTCCCCGATGAGCAGGAGTACCGGCAGGGGTTTGAGTCAGCGTTGGTGGCCGCCAAGCAGGAGCGGCCCGCGTTGTCGGTCAACCAGATCCAGGCGGTGGCCCGCCAGGTCGCCTACCGTATGGATCCGCACCGTCTGGACCGCGACCACGAGGCCGCTCACGCTGGGCGTGGCCTGAGCGTGCACGACACGTTTCAGGGCAGCTACCAGTTGCAGGCCTGGGGCGGGGTCGGGGACGCGTTGGTCGTGCGCGCGGCCATCGACACCTTCACCACCCCACCGAGTGAGGACGACACCCGCACCCGGTCCCAGCGTGAGCACGACGCGCTCATCGCGGCACTGCGCTTTGCCACCACCCACACCGGATGCGACAACGCTCCCGCTCCGTTGGTACAGATCCGCATCCTGGTGCCGGTACAGACCTACCTGAACGCCGAAGGCCAGGAGAGGCCCGCTCTGGACGAGCGCGGCCGCGTCATTCCGGCCGGGGTGGTGCACGAACTCGCGGGGGACTCCGAGGTGGTGCGGATGCTCACCGCACCGCCCACCGGACAGGTGCTGGATGTGGGTCACAGCCGCAGGTTGGCCTCAGCCCGACAGCGCACGGCGGCTTTCCACGGACATGCCACGTGTGCGCACCCGGGCGGATGCGAGGTGCCGATCTCGTTCTGCCAGGCCGACCACGTCACCTCGTTCTCCCGGGGCGGGCGCACGGTGGTAGCGAACCTGCAACCGTTGTGCGGGCCGCACAACCGGGCCAAGTACCAACGCGAACTGCGCACACACCAACACCGAGGACAAGGACGGGGCCATCCGCCCGGCGGGGACCCGGACCCACCGCCCCGGGAATGACCCCCGGCCGTGCCGAGCCCTGGCATGCCCGCGCCCGACATGCAGCCCGGGCCCAACGCCCACCGTCGTCGCTGCCACCGTCGCCCACCCCCACCACCGGGGGTCGGTACCGCTGCCCGAGGCCGGAGGGACCGCTCGCCTTTGGTGCCAACGCAGCAAAGCCCCACCATCCCCGAACGCCAAGCGTTGGTCGCCCTCCCAAGCCACCTCGCGGCAGCCGGTGCCGCCACCTCGGTCACCACCCACAGCCAGAGTGTTGAGCGGGGACCCTGGACACCCACTGCCTTTGGTGCCGACGCCGCCACCGCCACCATCCACAGCCAGAGCGTTGAACGGGAACCCCGAACACCCGCTGCCTTCGCTGCCAACGCATGAGCGAGCAACCACCCCCGAACCCCGGGCGTTGGTCGCTCTCCCAAACCACCTCGCGGCAGCTGCCGACGCAGGAACGGCCAACCACGCATGAACCTCAGGCGTTGGTCGCCTTCCCGTAGCCGCTCTTGCCTTTGGTGCCACCGCAGCAGGCTCCGCCACCGCAGCAAACACCCACCACCCACCACCCATCACCCATCACCCACCACCCACCACCCACCACCCAGGGTCGGCATCGCAAGGAACCGGCGTCGCGGGGCTGGCACCGCGGACCCGACCCGGCCATACCCGACCCGACCCGGCCAGACCCGACCCGACCCGACCCGACCAGACCCGGCCAGACCCGCTCCGGCCCGACCCGGTGGGACATGCCACACTCGTGGGGTGAGCGAGCCCGAAGTTCCCCCCGGAGGCGGTGTCCTGCCGACCCGCCCGATCCTCGGCGGCTTCCACCCCGACCCCACGGTGTGCCGCGTCGGCGACGTGTTCTACCTGGCGTGTTCGAGCTTCGAGTACGCGCCGGGGGTCCCGCTGTTCCGATCGTCGGACCTCGTGGCCTGGGAGCGGATCGGCGCGGTGATGGACCGGCCCTCCCAGCTGGCGCTGTCCGGTGCCGCGCCCTCCTCGGGCGTCTACGCCCCGACCCTGCGCCACCACGACGGCACCTTCTTCCTGGTGACCACCAACGTCTCCGACGGCCCGGGACACCTGCTGATGACGGCGACCGACCCCGCCGGTCCGTGGTCCGAGCCGGTACGGATCCGCGGCGCGGGCGGCATCGACCCGGACCTGGCGTGGGACGGAGACGGCAGGTGCCTGCTCACGTGGTCGGACGGCGGGATCCGCCAGGCCGTCCTCGACCCGGCCACCGGTGACCTGCTGTCCGAACCGCGCCCGCTGTGGAGCGGTACCGGGGGCAGGGACCCGGAGGCGCCGCACCTGTACCGGGTGGGGCGGTGGTGGTACCTGATGGTCGCCGAGGGCGGCACCGGCCCCGGACACGCGGTGACGATCGCCCGGGGACCCTCTCCGGAGGGCCCGTTCGAGGCCTGCCCGCACAACCCCCTGCTGACCGCCAGGGGGACGCCGGGTCCGGTGCAGAACACCGGCCACGCCGACCTGGTCGAACGGCCCGACGGGTCGTGGGCGGCGGTGTTCCTGGGAGTGCGCCCCTCGGGCTCCTTCCCCGGCTGGCACGTGCTGGGCCGGGAGACCTTCGCCGCCGACGTCGCCTGGCGCGACGGCTGGCCCGTGGTCACCGGGCCGGTCGAGCCGGAGGAGCCGCCGCGGGTGCGCGCCTCGCTGGGCGAGGGCACGATCGGCCCCGACTGGGTCGGCGCCGGGGTCCTCCCCGACCGGGTGCTGCGGTGGTCACGGGACCGGTGGCGGATGTCGCCTCCCGGGGACGAGCGGGTGTTCGTCGGCCGCCGCCAGGAGCACACGACCATGACCGTCCGGGCCGGGATCGACGCGGACGGGGGCGCGGGTGCCCTGGAGATCCGCGTCGACCCCGCCCACCGGTTCGCCCTGGAGGTCGAGGGTACGCGGGTGCGCGCCGTCGCCCGGGTCGGACCGCTCACCACCGTGCTCGGAGAGGCGCCCGCGTCCGCGGACACGGTGCTCGAACTGCGTGTGGAGCCGTCGACGGCGCCCGAGTACAGCCGCGAACGGGGACCGGACGTGGTCGTCGCCGCGGTCCGCACCCCGGAGGGCACCACCGAACTGGCCCGGATCGACGGGCGCTACCTGTCGACCGAGGTCGCGGGCGGTTTCACCGGCCGCATGGTCGGGGTGAGCTGCGGTCCGGGCGGGACCGGGGTGCGTTTCGTCGAGTACCTCGGCGGCGCCTGACCCCCGCCGCGGGCCTTCGCCGCGCATCCGTTCGAGAGGTAGCTGTGCCCGCAGCACCCGGCCGTCCGCGCCGGGGTTCAGTCCCCGACGACCCCCTGCGCCGCCCGGTAGAACAGGGCGACGGTCACCGCGCCGGGGTCCGGGCTGCCCAGGGCGGCCTCGCCCACGTAGCTGGTGCGCCCCCGGCGGCCGAGCAGGCCGCTGGTGCCCTCCGCGCCCTCCCGCGCGGCCTCCGCCGCCGCCCGCAGCCCGGCGTGCAGCTCCGCGCCGCCGCCGACCGCCCCGGACAGGGCCTCCGACGCCGGGGCGATGGCGTCGACCATGGTGCGGTCCCCGACCTCGGCCGACCCCAGCCGGTGCAGGGTCGCCCACCCGTTCGCGGTGGCCTCGGCCACCATCGCCAGGGTGAACGCCTCCGCTCCGGCGCCCGCCTTGGCGAACTCGCGGAACCACATGCCGAACAGCGGGCCGCTGGTGCCGCCGCTGTGGCCCAGGAAGGTCTCCGCCATCACCTCGAAGGGCTGCCCGGCCGCGCCCGTGGCGGCGGTGTCGGCCAGGGCCTCGCGCGTGCGGCGCAGCGCGGTGGTCATGTTGGTGCCGAAGTCGCCGTCGCCGCTGCGGCGGTCCAGGTCGGTGAGGTACCCGCCCTCCTCCTCGACCGCGCCGATGAAGGCCTGCACCCACCGCTCGACGTCGGAGGGACTGAGCTGCTCTGCCATGCCGGTGCTCCCGTGCGGATTGTGGTGGGACGGATGTTCTACCAGGTGAGCGCGGGCGTGGCGGCCGGAGCGTCCCACAGCTCCAGCACCTCGTCGTCGGCCCCCACCAGGGTGACCGAGCAGCCCGCCATGTCCAGGGAGGTCACGTAGGACCCCACGAGTGAACGGGCCACCCCGATCCCGGCGGCGTCCAGGACGCGCCGCACCTCGCGGAACACCCCGTACAGCTCCAGGTCGTGTGTGGCGCCCAGACCGTTGACGATGGCGATCACCCGGTCCCCGCGCCCCAGCCCCAACGCCTCCACCAGCGGGGAGACCATCGGGGGCACCAGCTCGCGGGAGGGGCCGAAGGCCCGCCGCTGCCGGGCCCGCTCGCCGTGGATGCCCACGCCGAACTCGACCTCGTCCCCGGGCAGCTCGAACGAGGGCCGCGACTCGCCCGGATGGGCGCCCGCGGCCAGCGCCACGGACAGGGTGCGGCTGCGCTCGGCCACCCGGCGCCCGAGCGCGGCCAGCTCCGCCAGGTCGGCGCCGCGCTCGGCCGCGGCGCCGCAGACCTTCTCCACCGCCACGACCGCCGCCGTGCCCCGGCGGCCCGGGCCTTCGCCGTCACCGGTGTCGGTGGCCAGGTCGTCGTCGACCAGGACGATCTCGCTCCGCACGCCCGCGTCGGCCAGCAGCTCACCGGCGATGCGGAAGTTGAGCACGTCGCCGGTGTAGTTCTTGACCACGTGCAGGACGCCCCGGCCGGTGTCGGCCGCCTGCGAGGCCGCCCGGATCTGCACGGCCGTGGGGGAGGCGAAGACGGCCCCCGGCACGGCGGCGTCGAGCATGCCGGTGCCCACGAAGCCCACGTGCAGGGGCTCGTGGCCCGAGCCGCCGCCGGAGACCACCGCGACCTTGTCCGCGGCCGGGCGGGCGCGCACGACGTAGGCGGGTTCGGCGTTGAGGCGCACGTGCTGCGGCCAGGCCGCCGCGAACCCCTCCAGCGCCTCGGGCACCACGTCGCCCGGCTCGTTGATGAACTGTCTTCGCATCGGCACGCTCCGTAGTCCTGGCGGCGGCCCTCTCCGACGCCTTATGCGACATAGCCGTGTGCCGCCCCGCCCAAACGTCCCCGGCCGCGCTGTTCTCCGCGCGGTGGCCGCGCCCGCACTCCTCGGGCGTTATATGCGCGTTATGAGCACAATGGGCCGTGACCTCTTGCTTTTCCCTGCGTGAAGCGCGCAGTATGACCCTGTTCACATGCGCGAAACAAGCAGGAGTGATCATGCGGCACCAAGGGCTGCTGGACGCCGTCACCGACGGCGTGCAGAGGGTCGAGGACCTCGCGCGGGAACTCGGCATCAGCCCCTCCACCGTGCGGCGCGGGCTGGGCGAGCTGGAGAGGGCAGGAAAGGTGGTCCGCACCCACGGCGGCGCGGTCCCCGCGCCCGCGGGCGCCGAACTGTCCTGGACCCAGAAGAGCCTGCGCAACGCCCCCGCCAAGCGGCGCATCGCCGACCACGCCGCCGCGCTGGTCGAGGACGACCACGTCGTCCTGCTGGACGCCGGGAGCACCACCACCTTCGTGGCCGAGCGCCTGGCCCGGCGCTCGGGGCCCACCGTGGTCACCTCCGGCCTCGGGCCCATGGCGGCGCTGCACGACGCCGAGGGCATCGAACTCGTCGTGGTCGGCGGGCGCGTGCGGCGAAGACGCGGCTCCATCGTCGGCGACTACGCGCACGGCGTCCTGGACCGCATCACCCCGCACATCGCCTTCATCGGCGCCGACGGACTCCTGCCCGGCCGGGGGCTCAACTGCCCCAGCCCCGAGATCGCCGCCGCCAAGGAACTCCAGATGCGCAGCGCCCGGCGGATCTTCGTGGTCGCCGACTCCAGCAAGGTCGGCTCCGGCCCCCACCCGTACTGGGCGGTCGTCCCCGGGCCCTACGGCCTGATCACCGACGACGGGATCGGAGCCCGCGAGCGCGGGGCCCTCGACGCCGATCCCGCCTGCACCCCCCACATCGTTCCGGTCGGTGCGGGCACGCGACCGGAATGACCCCCTGAAAGGCACCTGGTATGGAAGTACAGCTCCTCGCCGCACTGCTCCTGGGCGTCGGCACCGTCATCGTCCTCATCGTGTGGTCCCGGCTGGACGCGTTCGTCGGACTGCTCGCCGGAGCCCTGGTCACCGGCGTGGTCGCGGGCGTCCCAGCCCCCGAACTGGTGGAGCACCTGACCACCGGCTTCGGCAACACCCTCGCCGGAATCGGCATCGTCATCGCCCTGGGCGTGATGATCGGCACCGTCCTGGAGCGCAGCGGCGGCGCCGACGCCCTGGCCAAGGCCTTCGTCCGCATGGCCGGGAAGGGCCGCGAGGACGTGGCGATGACCGCCACCGGCGCGGTCGTGTCCGTCCCCGTCTTCTGCGACTCCGGCTTCGTCATCCTGCACCCGCTCGCCCGCTCCCTGGCCAGGCGCTACGGCAGGCCGCTGGTCGTGATGAGCCTGGCCCTGGCGGGCGGGCTGTCCATCACCCACCACCTGGTCCCGCCCACGCCCGGCCCGCTCGCCGCCGTCGGCCTCCTCGAAGCCGACCTGGGCACCACCGTCCTGCTCGGCGGGGCCATGTCGATCCTGCTCGTCCCGGTCGTGGTGCTCTACGCGCGCTACGTGGGACCCCGCCTGGAGGCGAGCGTGGAGCCGGGCCTGGTCCCCGAGAACGCCGCCGCGGGCGGACCGGGCACGGCCACCGGCAGGGGCGCCGCGTCCGGCGCCGCACTCCCGGGCGCCGGACGCGACATCAGCCAGGAGCCGCCGGACCCGGGCGTGAGCGCGCTGACCGCCTCCGTCCCGCTGCTGCTGCCCCTGCTGCTCATCGTCGGCAACACCTTCACCGGCGCACTCGCCGAGGGCAGCGCGGTCGCCGGTGTCTTCGCCTTCCTCGGCAACCCCGCCATCGCCCTGATCATCGGGCTGGTCATCGCCGTCTACACGCTGCCGCCCCGGGGAACCGGGCGCAGGGAGGTCGTCTCCTGGCTGACCGCGGCCGCCGCCTCGGCCGGAATGATCGTGTTCATCACCGGCGCCGGAGGGGCCTTCGGCGAGGTCCTGCGCGCCTCCGGCGTGGGCGACGCGCTCGCCGAGGCCGTCTCCGGCTGGCCCGTGCCGATGTTCCTGCTGCCGTTCGTGATCGCCACGTTCGTCCGGCTGGCCCAGGGCTCGGGAACCGTCGCCATCATCACCTCCGCCACCCTCAGCGCCCCGATCGTGGCGGCGGCGGGGATCAACCCCGCGCTCGCCGTGGCCTCCGCCTGCGCCGGTTCCTTCGTCTTCTCCTACGTCAGCGACTCCTACTTCTGGGTCGTGACCCGGTTCACCGGCCTGTCCGGCGGTGCCGCCATGAAGATGTGGAGCGGGATGACCACCGTGCTGTGGCTGGCCAGCCTGCCGCTGCTGTGCGTCGCCGCCCTGGTGCTGGGTTAGGGGGACCCCGTGGCGCGGATCCTCGTCCTGGCCGACGACCTCACCGGAGCCAACGCCACCGGCGCGCGCTTCGCCCAGACCGGCATGCGCGTGGCCTCGGTGGACACCGGACACGCCCCCGAGGCGGCCCCGGCCTACGACGCGGTCGTGGCCAACCTGGACAGCCGCCACCTGCCCGCCTCCGAGGCCGCAGGGCTCGTCGCCGACACCGTGGCGCGGCTCTGGCCGGTGGACCTGGTGGTCAAGCGCACCGACACCACCCTGCGCGGCAACGTCGGCGCCGAACTGGAGGCCGCCTGGAGGGCGGTGCGCGAGCACACGCCGTCCGGAGTCCGCGTCCGCGTGCTCTTCGCCCCCGCCCACCCCGCCTCCGGGCGGATCACCGTCGACGGCGTCCAGCTGCTCGACGGGGTCCCCCTGGAACGCACCCAGCTGGCCCTGGACCCGCTGAACCCGGTCCGTACCAGCGTGGTCGCCGACCTCGTCGCCGAGCAGAGCGCCCTGGCCGTGCGGCACCTGTCCCTGGGGCGGGTCACCCGCGCCGACCTCGTCGGAGAGCTGCTCGCGGGCGACGAACCCGTCGTGCTGTGCGACGCCGTGACCGAGGACCACCTGGCCGACATCGCCCGGGCGGCGGCCGCGGCCTCCCGCCGGGACGGCACCGTCTGGGTGGCCGCCGACCCCGGCCCGTTCGGGGCGCTGCTGGCCCGCGAGCTGGGTCTGCGCGGCACCACACCCGACCCCGGGCCGGTCCTGGCGGTGGTGGGCAGCGCGACCGAGCTGACCCGGCGCCAGCTCGACACCGTCGCCGAGGACCCCTCGGCGGAGTTCGTCGACGTCGACGCCCGGCGCTTCACGTCCGACCCCGGCCACCGAGACGAGGTCGCACGGCTCCTGGACCGGGCCCTGGCCCGGAACCCCTTCCCCGCGGCCGTGGTCGTGCGCACCCGCGCCTCGGCCGAGGACGTCGTGCGCCTCCCGGCCGAGGCGCGCCGCGCCATGCCCGGCATGCTCGCCGCCCTGGTCGCCGGGGCCGTCGCCCGGGCCCGCCCCAGCGCGCTGTTCTCCAGCGGCGGCGACGTCACCTCCGCCCTGCTCGCCGCCCTGGACGTGCGGGCCCTGGACGTGGGCGGCGAACTCGTCCCGCTGGCCGTGCACGGCCGCCTGGACGGCGGGCCGCTGGAGGGCACCCCGATCATCACCAAGGGAGGCCTGGTCGGGGAGCAGGACACCATCGCGCGCTGCCTGGCGCGGCTGCGCGACACGGTCAACGACAGGCTGCGCGGGGTGTCCGCGCGGATCCCGAGCGGAAGAAGAGAAGATGACTGAACGCCCGACCCTGGCCGTCACCGTCGGAGACCCCGTCGGCATCGGCCCCGAGATCACCGTGCGCACCCTGGCCGAGGTGGGCGCCGCCGCCCCCGCGCGCGGGGTGGTCGTCGCCGACCCCGCCGTGCTGCGCCGCGCGGCCACCGTCCTGGGCCTGGACGTGCGGGTGCGCGCCGTGTCCTCCTGGGACCTGCCGCCGGAGCAGGAGGGGGTGGTCGACTGCTTCGACACCGGCGAACTCGGCGACACCGAACTGGAGTGGGGCAGGGTCGACGCGCGCGCGGGGGCCGCTGCGGTCCGCGCGATCGAGGTCGCCACGCGTGCGGCGATGGAGCGGCGCGTGGACGGGATCGTCACCGGGCCCGTCAACAAGGAGGCCATCTGGGCCTCGGGCAGCCGCCACCTCGGCCACACCGAGATGCTCGGCGAACTGACCGGCGTCACCCGCCAGAACACCATGTTCGTGGTGCGCGGCAAGAAGATCTTCTTCGCCACCCGGCACGTCTCGCTGCGCGGCGCGCTGGACAGGATCAACGAGGAGCAGCAGGTGGGGGCGATCACCGAGGCGCTCACCGCGCTGCGCGTGTTCGGCCACGACGAGCCCACCCTGGCGGTGGCGGCGATCAACCCGCACGGCGGCGAGAACGGCGCCTTCGGCGACGAGGAGATCCGCCACCTGGCCCCGGCCGTGGAGCGGGCGCGCGCCTCGGGCGCCGACGTGGTCGGACCGGTCCCGGCGGACTCGGTCTTCCACCGCCTGCTGACCGGCCACTACGACGGGGTGCTCTCGCAGTACCACGACCAGGGCCACATCGCGGCCAAGACCTTCGACTTCGACGGGACGATCTCGGTGACGGTGGGCCTGCCGATCCTGCGCACGTCGGTGGACCACGGCACCGCCTTCGACATCGCGGGCCAGGGGGTGGCCGACCACGGCACCATGCGCTCGGCCTTCCTGCACGGGGCCGACTTCGCCCGCTTCGCCGACCGCATCCGCGCCGAGTACGGGAGCTGACCGCGGGCGGGGCGCCCGTCGTCCGTCCGTGTGTGGGGCGCGGACGGCCGACGGGCCGGCCAGGCGCCCCGGACCCGGCCTCAGCCGCCCCCGACCGTGGCGGGGGAAGGCGACAGGGCCTGGCCGGACCGCCCGGAGCCGCCGCACGGCGCGGCCTCGCGGAGTCCGGCCGCCGCGCGGACGAGTGCGGCGACCGCCCGGGAGCGGCTGCTCGACGGCCACGCGATCACCGTGGTGGCCTCCGGAGCGTCGACGACGGGCACCGCGACGTGTTCGGGCCACTGCCAGGCGCGGCTGGAGGCGGGGATGACGAGCAGCGTCCTGCCGAGCGCCACGAGCTGGGCGAGCTGTGACTGGGTGCGCACCTTCGGCCCGGGGCCGTCCGGGTAGGTCCCGTCGAGCCGGGGCCACCGGGCGATCGGCAGGTCCGGCACGTCGCCGACCTCCGCCAGCGTGAGCCGGTCGCGTGCGGCGAGCGGATGCTCGGCGGGAAGGATCGCGACCTGGCCCTCGACACAGAGTTCCTCGGTGTCGAACCCGGCGAGGTCGTCGAAGGGGCGGTGCATGAGAGCCACGTCGGCGCTCCCGTCGCGGAGCAGCCCCGCCTGTTCGCCGACCTCGCACAGGAGGACCTCGACCGGGGGCGCCCCGGGTACGCTCCCCGCCGCGTCGAGGAGCCTTCGCAACAGCTCATGGGACGCCCCGGCCTTCGTCACGAGCACCAGCGGCCGCTTCGGGTCCCCGGCACGCCGTGTCCGGCGTGCGGCGGCCGCGACCGCGTCGAGGGCGGCTCCGGCCTCCCGGAGCAGCACCCCGCCGGCGTCGGTGAGCGCCACGCCGCGACGGTTCCGGTCGAGGAGCCGGACACCGATCCGCCGCTCCAGCTGGCGGATCGCGCGCGAGAGCGGGGGCTGCGCGATTCCGAGCCGGTCGGCGGCGCGCCCGAAGTGCAGTTCCTCGGCGACGGCGACGAAGTACCGGAGCTCGCGGGTTTCGAGATCGTCCACGCGAGCAGCCTACTGGCCGATACCCGGGGGGTATCACGGCGGACCGAGCCGGTATTGGACGGTGCGTGCGCGCTCCGACGAGCATGGACCTCGTGAACGACACGAAGACCGCGCTGGTCACCGGCGCGAACAAGGGAATCGGTTTCGCCATCGCCCAGGGGCTGGGGGAGATGGGCTTCACGGTCGCGGTGGGGGCCCGCGACGACACCAGGCGGGGGGAGGCCGTCGAGCGCCTGCGCGCCGCGGGCGTCGACGCGTTCGGGGTCGCGCTCGACGTCACCTCCGACGACAGCGTCGCCGCCGCGGCGGCGACGGTCGAGGAGACGGCGGGGCGGCTCGACGTTCTCGTCAACAACGCGGGCATCTCCGGCCGGATCGACGGCGGCGCGCAGGATCCGACCACGCTCGACCTCGACGTCGTCCGCACCGTCCTCGACACGAACGTGTTCGGGGCCGTGCGGGTGACGAACGCGATGCTCCCGCTGCTCAGCCGCGCGAAATCGCCGCGCATCGTCAACATGTCGAGCAACATGGGCTCGTTGACGCTACGGACCGGCCCGGTCATGGCCGCCTACGCGCCGTCGAAGACCCTGCTCAACAGCGTCACGGCACAGTACGCCCGCCGGTTCGCCGACACGGACGTCATCGTGAACGCCGCCTGCCCGGGCTACGTGGCGACCGACTTCACCGGGTTCAACGCGCCGCGGACGCCCGAGCAGGGCGCGGCGATCGCGCTCCGGCTCGCCACCCTGCCGGACGACGGGCCGCGCGGCGGCTTCTTCGACGACGAGGGCGCCGTCCCCTGGTGATCCCGGGCAGGCGGAGGGCGGGGGGCTAGACAGTGTTTTTTGGGACCTCCGCTTCGCTTCGGCCCGTGTTCGGGCGCCCGAACCACCCCCCACAAGCTGAGGCCGGTTCAAAAAACAGACCCTAGGCGCCCAGGCCCGACATCAGGTCGGCGAAGGGGACCGGCTCCTCGTAGGGGTCCCCGGCCGCGGGGGAGTGGTCCGCGGCCAGCGCCGCGAGCTGGCGTCCGGCGCGCTCGACGCGCTGGGACAGCTCGCGGCCGCCGCCCTCGCCCGAGCCCCAGTCCTCCGAGGCCGCGTACACGCCGGTGGGCGCGACCACCGAGCGGGTGTGGGCGAACATCGGCCGCAGCGCGTGCTCCAGCACCAGCGAGTGGCGCGGGCTGCCCCCGGTCGCGCCGATCAGCACCGGCGTGCCGTCCAGGTCCTCGGGGTCGACCACGTCGAAGAAGGACTTGAACAGTCCGCTGTAGGAGGCGTTGAACACCGGGGTCACCGCGATGATCCCGTCGGCTCCGGCGACGTCCTCCAGCACACCGCGCAGCTCACCGGTGGGCACCCGGGTGGTCATCGCGTTGACGATGTCGTGCGCCACCTCGCGCAGCTCCACGGTGCGGGTGCGGACCTCGTCGCCGCGCTCGCGCAGCGAGGCCTCGGCGGCGGCGGTCAGCCGATCAGCGAGCAGGCGGGTCGAGGAGGGCGTGCTCATCCCCGCCGAGACGGTCACCAGTGTGCGGGTCGCCATCTGTCCCCCTAGCAAAAAGCTTCTTGAGAAGTAGTTTATTGGCGAAACTACCAGAGGAACGGCGCGTCCGCCCCGGCTATTCCCGAGGGGCGCCGTGGCAGGGCGGGAGGTGTGCGCTTCCCCTGCGGAGCCGGGGTTCGCCGAGGCCGCGCGACATGCCGAACGCTGTTCTTTACGGGGTGTTTACATGTGAAGCTGCGGTGGTTATTCTCATGGGAGCGCTCCCGAGTGTTCTGGGTCACACGCGGCCCGGATTGCATGCGGGGGCGCGAGCGTTCATGTCCCCCCAGCCCATCCCACCCCCGCGCTCCTGTTCTGGGAGCGCTCCCATCCATGCGGACATCCCCCCGCGTCGCGACACCCTCCACGGAGGACGACGTGCCCCGCGCACCACCCGCACCACCCGGACCACCCGGATTCCACGCATCAGTCGGCGATCCCGCGTCCCGACACTCTCGTCCCTCTGGCACCACCCCCCACCATGAGGAGAAGCAAGAGGTGAGCAGAATCCTGCGCGCTCCGGACAGACGTCCGGGCGCACGACGCGGCCTGGCCGCGACATCGGCCCTGATCGTGGGTGCCGCACTGGCCACGGCCGTGCCAGCCCCCGCCAGCGCCGCGGCCGGTTGCGAGGTCGACTACCAACTCAACGACTGGGGCTCCGGCTTCACCGCGAGCGTGGAGATCACCAACCTCGGCGACGCGGTCAACGGCTGGACCCTGGAATGGGACTTCGCCGGAAACCAGCAGATCACCAACTCCTGGAACGGCACCGTCTCCCAGAGCGGCCAGAGCGTCTCGGCGACCGGTGCCGGGTACAACGGCGCGATCGCGACGGATGGCACGGTCACCTTCGGCTTCCAGGCCACGTATTCGGGCTCCAACGCCGTCCCGGCCGAGTTCGTCCTGAACGGTGTGGCCTGTGAGGGCCTGGTCGACCCCGGACCCGACCCCGACCCCGACCCCGACCCCGATCCGGACCCGGACCCCGGCACGGGCGAGCGGGTGGACAACCCCTACGTGGGCGC
>NZ_VWVS01000037.1:0-21505 GCF_008638355.1 Nocardiopsis deserti
CTGGACCTGCTGCCCGGGTGGCTGGGCCTGGACACCGGCGGCCTGGACGCCTCCCCCTGGCTCATCGCGCTCAACGTGGTGGTCTTCCTCGGCATCCCGCTCGCGGCGGGGTTCCTCACCCGCCGGATCGGCGAGCGGAAGATGGGCCGCGAGCGCTACGAGGCGAACTTCCTGCCCCGGATCGGCCCGTGGGCGCTCTACGGCCTGCTCTTCACCATCGTGCTGCTCTTCGCCCTCCAGGGGGACCGGATCACCAGCCAACCGCTGGACGTGGTGCGCATCGCGGTGCCGCTGCTGGCCTACTTCGCCATCATGTGGTTCGGCACCTTCGCCTTCGGCAAGGCGATCGGGATGGACTACGACCGCACCGCGACGCTGGCCTTCACCGCGGCGGGCAACAACTTCGAACTGGCCATCGCGGTCGCGATCGCCACCTTCGGTGTCACTTCCGGCCAGGCCCTGGCCGGGGTGGTGGGTCCGCTGATCGAGGTACCCGTGCTCATCGCTCTGGTGTACGTGTCCCTGGCCTGGCGCAAGCGGTTCGCCCCTCAACTGCGATAGGACGGCGCTTCCCCGGGGCCCGCGGGAACGCGGGCCCCGTTCACGTGATCATCGGGAGGATGGATGGAACACCTGGTCGACGTCGCGGTCATCGGCGGTGGACAGGCTGGACTGGCGGCCGGGTACTTTCTGCGCCGCGCCAAGGCCGACTTCGTCATCCTGGACGACCGTGAGGAACCGGGAGGGTCCTGGCCCGGGTACTGGGACTCTCTGCGGCTGTTCTCCCCGGCCGCGCACAGTATGCTGCCCGGCTGGTGGATGCCCGCTGAGGAGGGACAGGAGTACCCGAGCGCGCGGCACGTGGCCTGGTATCTGACCGAGTACGAGCGCCGCTATGCTCTCCCGGTCCGGCGCTCGGTGCACGTGCGTCGGGTCGAGCGGACGGGAAGCCGACTGAGACTGGTCACCGACGGGGACACCTGGTCGGCCCGGTACGTCATCAGCGCCACCGGCACCTGGCGGGCGCCCCACATCCCTGAGGTCCCGGGCCGTGACGTCTTCGAGGGCGAGCAGCTCCACACGGTGGACTACCGCCGCCCCGAAGGGTTCGCAGGTCAGCGCGTCGTGGTGGTAGGCGGCGGTAACTCGGCGGCCCAGATCCTGGCCGAAGTGTCCGAGGTCGCGCAGACCACCTGGGTCACCTCGCGTCCGCCCCGGTTCCTGCCCGACGACGTCGACGGCAGGGCGCTCTTCGCCCTCGCCACCGGCTCGCAGAAAGCAGCCGAACGAGGAGAAGCCCGCCCTGAGGGCATCGCGGAGTTGGGAGACATCGTGGTGGTGCCGAGCGTGCGCGAGGCCCGCGAACGCGGAGACACCAAAGCCGAGCCGATGTTCGACCGCCTCACCCGCACCGGTGCGGCCTGGGCCGACGGCACCACGATGGACTGCGACGTGATCGTGTGGTGCACGGGGTTCCACCCGGTGCTGAACCACATCGACTCCCTGGAACTCGTCAACGAACAGGGCAGGATCGCCGTGGAGGGAACCCGGGCCGTGGCTCAACCCCGCCTGCACCTGCTGGGCTACGGCGATTGGACGGGCCCGGCCTCGGCCACCCTCATCGGTGCGGCGCGCACCGCCAAGACGACCGTCGCGCAGATCACGCGGGTTCTTGAAGCCGAGGCAGGGGCCGGAACAGGGTGAGGCGGCGGGCGCTCAGTGCCACTGGAGGGCGCGTGCGCCGCGCGCGGTGGCGCGGTAGACCCCTGGCACGTCGGTGGGTTCGGCGTAGTCCAGGGACTCCAGGACCCACAGCAGCCGTGCGATGAGGTGGGCGCGGGCCGTGAGCGGGGTGCTGTGCCGCCACATGTCGGCGATGTCCTGGGTCGAGGCCGGTCCGTCATCGCACAGGGTCCGCAGGGCCCGGCGCCTGGCGGCGCTCAGGTGACGCAGGGAGATCGCCCTCTCCTCCTCTGAGCTGATCGCTTCCGACACGGTGGTTGCCTCTGCCTGCCGCATGGTCCTCTTCTTTCCACGGTGTGTGATCCGGTTCGGGCGGGTCTTCTCAGCGTGCGCTCCTCGGGCGGAGGCGAACGTTTTCGTCATGGGCGTGCTTTGACGGGCAGCCGCCGCACGACGTGTCGGGCGTCCCGGCCCGGGGACCGCTGGTTCGCCAGGTCACCGACGCCCGGGTGGCCAGGCTGACCCCGGCCACGTCGGCCGGCTCCGCGGCGATCTGGACCCCGGAGTCGCCGGGCGGTGGCCAGGCCCTCCCGGTCGGCGCCGACGACGGCGAGGGGGACGTTTTCCATGAGACGGGGTTACCTTCATTCGTGCAGAGAGGCCGTCATACGGGGGGAGTGCGCCGGAGAGATGGTCGAGAAAGGGTGGTGGAGGGAAACGGCCCGTTCCTGACATGGGTGGCGAGGGCGGTCAGCGCGCCGAGGGCCGCCAGGGCTCCCAGGGCCGTGAACACCGCCGGATATCCGCCCAGCGGACCGGCCAGCGCCGCGCCTGCCCAGGGCGCCACCGCGATGGCCAACATCAGCGGGGTGTGCATGACGCCGTTGAGGGTGGCGTAGTTCCCGGTTCCCCACCGGTCGGACACGGCGGTGGCCTGGAGGAGGGTGAGGATGCCGCGTGCCATGCCCGCCAGGGCGGCGACGACCAGGACCAATCCCAGAGGGCCAGGGGTCAGAGCTAAGAGGAGAGTGGTCGCCGAGCAGGCACCCAACACGGCCACGGCGCGCAGCACCGGGCCGGTCCGTCGTTCCATGGGCGCGTAGACCAGGCGGCCGAGCACCTGTCCCACACCGCCCATACCCAGGGCCCAGGCGGCTTCCGTCGTGCCGAAGCCCTGTTCCCCCAACAGGGGGACGATGTTGATCACGACCGCGTACATGGTGAAGGACCCCAGGAGCAGAGCCGCTGTGAGAGCCCAGAAAGCGCGGCTCCGCACCACAGAGCGCACATCCTTCTTCTGACCGCCCGGATGGCCGTCGTCCTCAGGGGATCGGCTTCGGGGCAGGGCGAAGGCGTGCAGGGGCACCACCACGGCCAGGAGCACGGCCGCGAGCACCAGGTAGGCGCCTCGCCAGCCCCACACTCCCTCCAGTAACGCGGTCAAGGGAGCGAAGATGGTACTGGTCAGCCCAGTGACCAGAGTCAGCGCAGTCAGAGCGCGCACTTTGTCCTGCCGGTACCAGTGGGTCAGGGCGGCGAAGGCCGGAGGGTAGAACAGTCCGGCCATCGCCGCTCCGGCCACCAGCCAGGCGGCGGCGAAGCCCCACAGATTCGGGGCCAGGGCGATGGCCGCCACGGCGGGAGCCGCGACCAGGGCCGCCGCCGTCATCGCCGGGCGCGGCCCCCGGGCCTGGAGCCAGCGCCCCACCGGGATGCCGACCAGCCCCGCCATGACCTGGGAGGCGGAGAACAGCGCGGTCACCGTCGTCAGGGACCACCCGGTGTCGGCGGTGATGCTCGGCGCCAGGACGGGAAAGGCGTAGAACAAAGCCCCGTAGCTGGCAGTGACGGTGACGCACAGGACCGCCAGGCCCCGGCGCGCACCGTCCACCGTGGGGACGGGCGCGCCGGAGACCCGACCGGACACAGGTGTCACGAGACCCGGTCCGGCTCACCCAGTTCGACCTGCTGCGCCGAGTCGGAGCAGCAGCCGCTCCCGGCCGAGGGGGACGCCGCTTCGGCGGTCGCGGCGCCGCTGTTTCCGACGGAGAGCACCGGCGCCTCGGAGACGGCCAGGCCGCCACAGCAGCTGCCCTCCTGCGCCGCGGGCTCCTGCGCGGTCTCGGGCGCGGGGCCGCAGCAGCCGCCGCTCTCGGCCGCCTCCGGCTCCTCGGACAGGCCTCCGCCGCTGCACACCCCCGTCTCGGGCAGGACCAGCTCCACCCGGGCGGCGGCCTCGTGGTCTCCGGCCAGGTGGGCGGCGATGCTGCGCACCTGCTCGTAGCCGGTCAGGGCCAGGAACGTCGGGGCGCGACCGTAGGACTTCATCCCGGCCAGGAAGAACCCCTCCTCCGGGTGGGAGAGCTCGGCCGCCCCGTGGGGGTAGACGGTGCCGCAGGAGTGCACGTTGGGGTCGATGAGCGGAGCCAGCTCCACCGGTGCCTGGAGGGTGCTGTCCAGGCCGAGACGGATCTCGGACAGGAAGGACAGGTCGGGGCGGAACCCGGTGAGGGCGACCACCTCGTCCACGGGCTCCAGCTCCCGGCCGCCCTCGTCGGTCAGCACGAGACGCCCGTCCTGCTCCGCGCGGACCTCGGCGGTGCGGAAGCCGGTGACCACCCGGATGTGCCCGGCCTCCACCGCGGCCTTGGCCCGCTGCCCCAGGGCGCCGCGCGCGGCCAACTGGTCGGCGGCGCCTCCGCCGAAGGCGTCGCCGATCTCCTCGCGGCGCAGTACCCACACCGCCTCGGTGCCGGGCTCCTGCCCAGCCAGCGTGGCCAGACCGACCAGGGCGGTCAGCGCCGAGTGCCCCTTGCCGACGACAGCCGTGGTCCGACCCGCGTAGCGGGCCCGCCCGGCTGGGGCGGCGGTGTCGGGAATGCGGTACGAGACGTGCTCGGCGGCCGTCAACTCGCCCAGCGCGGGCAGTCCGTCGCCGCCCACCGGGTTGGGCGAGCCCCAGGTGCCCGAGGCGTCCACGACCGCGCGGGCCAGGACCCGCTCCTCCCCGGCGCTGGTGCGCAGGCGCACGGTGAAGGGCTGCTCCGCGCGCCCGGAGTCCACGACCCGGTCCCGGCCCAGGCGGCTCACGCCGGTCACCTCCGCGCCGAAGCGGACCCGCCCGCCCAGGGTCTCGGCCAGGGGAGCGAGGTAGGCCTCGACCCACTCGCGGCCGGTCGGGTAGCCCGCGTCGTCCGGGCGCTGCCAGCCGGTGGTGGTCAGCAGCTTCTCCGCGGCCGGGTCGACCAGGTCGCGCCACATCGAGAACAGGCGCACATGGCCCCACTCGGCCACCGCCGCCCCGGCGGAGTCCCCCTTCTCCAGGACCAGGACCGGCAGGTCGCGCGCGACCAGCTCCGCCGCTGTCGCCAACCCGGCGGGGCCCGCACCGATCACCACGACCGGAAGCTCGTCAGCCATGACACACCTCTTTCATCGACTGGTGTCTATGAGATGAGACTCTATCGACGACAGCCGATAGACGCAACTATAGATCTTCGTCAATAATGAAGGCATGACAGTGACGACTTCTGAGCACGTTGACCGCCTCCTTCCCGCCGCCGACGCCGAGACCTACGCCGCCTGGTTCGCCTGCCTGGCCGAACCCATGCGCGTCCGACTGCTCCACGCCATCGCCACCGCCCCGGGGACGGTCAGCGTGGGACAGCTCGCCGAGATGGTGGAGGTCCGCCAGCCCACGGTCTCCCACCACCTGCGCAAGCTCGCCGACGTGGGCTTCGTGACCCTCACCAAGGTGGGCACCTCCACCCGGGTGGCGGTCAACCCAAACTGCTGCACGGGCCTGCCACATGCCGCCGACGCGGTGATGGGCATGCTCAACGCCCGCCCGTGCTGCCCCACCGACCTGCCCACCGACGTCACCACCCGGGCCATGGCCGACGCCGACCTGGCCGAGGTGCGCCGCATCTACGTCGAGGGCGTCGCCACCGGCGACGCCACCTTCGAGACCGAGGTCCCCGGGGCGGGCGCGCTGAAGGACAGGTGGATAGCCGGGCACCGCTGGGTGGCCGAGGCGGGCGGCCGCGTCGTCGGCTGGGCCGCCGCCTCGCCGGTCTCCGTCCGCGAGGTCTACGCCGGGGTGGCCGAGACCTCGGTCTACGTCGCCGAGGGCGAGCGCGGCCGGGGCGTGGGCAAGGCGCTGCTGTACCGGCAGGTCACCGAGGCCGACGCCGCCGGACTGTGGACCCTGCAGACCTCGATCTTCCCCGAGAACCGCGCCAGTCTCGCTTTGCACCACCAGGCGGGCTTTCGCACCGTGGGCCTGCGCGAGCGCGTCGCCCGCCACCACGGGGTCTGGCGCGACACCGTCCTCCTGGAGAGACGGCGCCCGACCGAGGAAACCGCATCCGGCACCGTGTCCTGCGCTGACGGCAGCTACTGCTCCACTTCCTGATCCTGGCGTCGTATCCACCACCTGCTTTCGCCCCCAGACAGGACGTACATGCCCTCGACAGACGCCTGGGTCCGCCAGGTTCGTCAAGCCCACACCGAAGAGATGGCCCGGCTGCCCCGGCCAGCGCTGGCGCGGGTGCGTGACCTGACCGTCGCCGGTCTGCCCGCACGGCTGTACCTGCCCGACGCCGCCGCGGTCCTGCCGGTCCTGGTCTACTTCCACGGCGGCGGGTGGGTCATGGGCGACGTCGAATCCTACGATCCGGTCGCTCGCACCCTGTCCCGGGCCTGTGGGGCCGCCGTGCTCTCCGTGGACTACCGTCGACCACCCGAACACCCCTTCCCGGCGGCGATCGACGACGCCGAGGCCGCGGTGCGCTGGACCGCCGCCAACGCCGCCGCCCTCGGGCTGGACGCATCCCGCATGGGAGTGGCCGGGGACAGCGCCGGTGGACAGATCGCCGCCGCCATCGCACTGCGCCTGGCCTCCTCGGCGGAAGGGCCACGACTGGCTGCGCAGTTGCTCGTCTACCCTGCGCTGGACCTGCGGGCCGCCCCGGGGACGACCCAGGGACCCTCCGCCGCCAGCGAGGCCGCCCGGAGACTGCTCAACCGGTTGTTCGACCTCTACATGGGGCCCGCCGACCGCACCCTGGCCGAGGCCTCACCACTGCTGGCATCCGGCCTGGAGGGGCTGCCCGCCACGGTCGTCGTCACCGCTGAGCACGATCCCCTGCGTCAACAGGGTGAGGAGTTCGCACGCCGCACCCTCGCGGCCGGGGCGTCCACCTCCCTGGTCTTCGGTCGCGGCCTCGCGCACGGATTCCTGGGACGCGAGCCCTTCGACGATCCCGATCCCTCGATCACCGGACGGTTCGGACGCCTTGTGCACGGTGCGCTGAGGGCTCCCTCGGTCCCGTGATCCCGGTCGTGCCGCGCTGAGCTTCCGCGGCACCGGATCCGACGGTGGTGATCAGGGCTCCCGTTTCCGTCGACGCTACGTCGCCTCTCGCGCACACCAGGTTGAACAGAGCGCGGGTGGTAGCGGGAGCACCAGGCCTCTTCCAATAGGAGACTCGTTCAGTTCACCTTGGGTTCACTTAGACACATTTACATACGTCTTGACGTCATAGTTCGAGATGGCGGGCCGGTTGAACTCAAGATGAGGGGCAAGGTTGTGACCAAGCACAAGCGCGCGTTCGTTGGCGTCGCGGGAGCGACGGCACTGGTGGCCGCGCTGACCGCCTGCGGTGGAAACCAGGGCGCCGAAGCGGGTGACGGGCTGTCCGGCACGGTCAACGTGGACGGCTCCAGCACGGTGGGACCGCTGTCGACGGCGGCGGCCGAGTTCTTTCAGGAGGAGAACCCCGGTGTCCAGGTGACCGTGGGCATCTCCGGTACCGGCGGCGGTATGGAGAAGTTCTGCAACGGCGAACTCGACGTCACCGGCGCCTCCCGGCCCATGGACGAGGAGGAGGCCGCCGTCTGCGAGACCAACGGCGTGTCCTTCGAGGAGTTCCACGTCGCCAACGACGCCCTCACCGTCGTGGTCAGCAAGGAGAACGACTGGGCCACCTGCCTGACGGTGGAGCAGTTGCAGGCGATCTGGGGGCCGAACTCCGAGGTCACCAACTGGAACCAGGTCGACGAGTCCTTCCCCGACGAGCCGCTGGAGCTGTTCGGGGCCGGTACCGACTCGGGCACCTTCGACTACTTCACCGAGGCCGTCAACGGTGAGGAGGGCGCCACCCGCACCGACTACGCCCCCAGTGAGGACGACAACGTCACCGTCCAGGGCGTCTCCGGCAGCCCCGGCGGTATGGGCTACTTCGGTTTCTCCTACTACGAGGAGAACGCCGACACCCTGACCGCCGTGGAGATCGACAACGGCGACGGCTGCGTGGCGCCGAGCGTGGAGGCGGTCCAGGACGGCTCCTACGCCCCGCTGGGCCGTCCGCTGTTCATCTACCCCACGACCTCGGCCCTGGAGCGGCCCGAGGCGCTGGCCTTCGTGGAGTTCTTCGTCGAGGAGCACGCCCAGATCGCCGAGGACGCGCAGTTCATCCCGCTCAACCCCGAGCAGGAAGAGGAGCTCAACACCGACCTGGAGGCGCTGAAGGAGAACGCCGACTCATGACGGACTCGTCATCGAGGACCGCCGCAGCGGCGCAGCCGCTGCGGCGGTCCCGCCCCCGTTACGCGGAGACCGTCATCCAGGTCCTGCTGGCGGTCGCCGCGCTGGTCTCGGTCGCCACCACCGTGGGGATCGTGGGATCCCTGGTGCCCACGACCGTGGAGTTCTTCCGCCAGGTGAGCTGGACGGAGTTCTTCTTCACCACCGAGTGGACGCCCCTGTTCGCCGACCCCTCCTACGGTGTGCTGCCGCTGGTGAGCGCCACGCTACAGATCACCCTGATCGCGCTGTGCGTGGCCATCCCTGTAGGGCTGGGCGCGGCCGTGTACCTGAGCGAGTACGCCCACCCGCGCACGCGCGCCGTCGTCAAGCCGGTCCTGGAGGTCCTGGCCGGTGTCCCCACGGTGGTGTACGGGTTCTTCGCCCTGCGGTTCATCACCCCGTTCCTCCAGGAGTACTGGCCCGGGGAGAACGGGCCGGAGGTGTTCAACGCCCTCTCCGCCGGGCTGGTGATGGGCGTGATGATCGTGCCCACCGTCGCCTCGCTGTCCGAGGACGCGATGAGCGCCGTCCCCGCCGGACTGCGCGAGGGCTCCTACGCCCTGGGTTCCTCACCGCGCCAGGTCGCCACCCGCGTGGTCGTCCCCGCCGCCTTCTCGGGGATCGTCGCCGCCTTCGTGCTCGCGGTCTCCCGCGCGGTCGGGGAGACGATGATCGTGGCCATCGCCTCCGGAGGCCAGCCCAACCTGACGCTGAACCCGCTGGAGGGCATGCAGACGATGACCGGGTTCATCGCCGCGGCCGGAACCGGCGACCTGCCCATCGGCTCCCTGAGCTACCAGACCATCTTCGCCGTCGGCGCACTGCTGTTCGCCATGACCTTCGCCATGAACCTGCTCAGCGCGCGCCTGGTGCGCAAGTACCGGGAGGTGTACGAATGACCGTCACCGTCGAACCGCGCACCGGCACACCCGCGCCGGACACCGACCTGAGGCGCAGGGGGGTCCGCTGGGCCGACCTGGTGTTCGCCCTGCTGCTGCGGGCCTGCGTGGTGGTCGCGGTCCTGTTCCTGGCCGTCCTCATCGGCTACGTCCTCATCGAGGGCTGGTCCCGCCTGGACGCGCGCCTGCTGACCGAGTTCGCCTCCATCCGCCGCCCGGAGGAGGCCGGAGCCCAGGCCGCGCTGTGGGGCACCGTCTGGCTCATCGGGCTGATCGCCCTGTTCTGCCTGCCCACCGGCGTCATGGCGGCCATCTACCTGGAGGAGTACGCCAACCCCCACACCTGGTACAACCGGCTGCTGGAGCTGAACATCTCCAACCTGGCGGCCGTACCCTCCATCGTCTACGGCATCCTGGGCCTGGGCATCATCGCCCGCATGCTGGGCCTGGGCTTCACCCTGGTCACCGGCGCCCTCACCCTGTCGCTCCTCGTCCTGCCGGTGGTCATCATCGCCTCCCGTGAGGCGATCCGCGCTGTGCCCTCCTCCCTGCGGGAGGCCTCCTACGGCCTGGGCGCCACCCGGTGGCAGACCGTCTGGCGCCAGGTACTGCCCGCCGCGGTCCCCGGTATCGCCACCGGCTCCATCCTCGCCCTGTCCCGGGCCGCGGGAGAGGCCGCGCCCCTGCTGCTGCTGGGCGGACTGACCTTCGTCTCCTTCAACCCCGACGGCCTGCTCAGCCAGTACACGGCCCTGCCCATCCAGATCTACGGCTGGATCGCCCAGTCCCGCGAGGAGTTCCAGGCCCTGGCCTCGGCCGGGATCGTGCTGATGCTCGCGGTGATCCTGGCGATGAACTCCGCGGCCATCCTCATCCGCAACCGCTACCAGAGGAACCGGTGACAAACCCATGACCACCACCTCCGCACACGGCTTCGCGACCAAGGCCCCGGCCACCCGTGTCGTCTACGACCGGGACGTCCCCGACCTGGGCGACCCCGTCTTCGAGATCACCGACCTGTCGGTGTACTACGGCGAGTACCAGGCGGTGCGCGACGTCGGCCTCAAGGTCGGCCCGCGCCAGATCACCGCGATGATCGGCCCCTCCGGCTGCGGCAAGAGCACCGTCCTGCGCACCCTCAACCGGATGAACGACCTCATCCCCGGAGCCCGCGTCGCCGGGACCGTGCGCTACCACGGCCATGACCTGTACGCCTCCGACATCGATCCCATCGAGGTGCGCCGCCGGATCGGCATGGTCTTCCAGAAGCCCAACCCGTTCCCCAAGTCGATCTACGACAACGTCGCCTACGGCCCGCGTGTCAACGGGGTCCGCAGGGGGTTGGACGACATCGTCGAGGAGGCCCTGACCAAGGCCGCCCTGTGGGACGAGGTCAAGGACAAGCTCCGCGAGAGCGCCCTGGCCCTGTCCGGCGGTCAGCAGCAGCGCCTGTGCATCGCGCGCACCATCGCGGTCAGTCCCGACGTGATCCTGATGGACGAGCCCTGCTCGGCGCTCGACCCCATCGCGACCCTCAAGATCGAGGACCTGATGAACGAGTTGGCCAACGAGTTCACCATCGTCATCGTCACGCACAACATGCAGCAGGCGGCGCGCGTGTCCGACCGCACGGCCTTCTTCACCGCCGACGTCGACGATGCGGGGGAACGCCACGGCCGTCTGGTCGAGTACGACCTGACCACGACCCTCTTCAACAAGCCCGCCGACAAACGGACCGAGGACTATATCAGCGGTCGCTTCGGCTGATCCCGCTGGTTTCCGGCTTCCCGTCCACCCGGGGCCGCTGATCGGGGGGTCGCCTCGGCTGAACCACTGGTTTCCGGTTTCCCGTCTACCCGGGGCCGCTGATCGGGGGGCGCTTCGGGTAACCGGCGAGCCCCACGACGCAGATCCGGCACGACACGTACAGAACTCTGGAGGTTGGTATGCCCGCCCGTACTGCCACTCTGACGGATCGTTCCGCGGAACGGTGCCACGATCAGAGGCACCCTCCTGAGGCCGGTCCCGCGCGTGTCCTGTTGGTGGAGGTCGAAGCCGAGATCTCCCACGGGCTGGTACTGGACCTGGGGTCCCAAGGCATGGACATCGGGGTGTGCACCGACAGTGCTCAGGCCCTGCTGCGCATCGGTATGGCACGCCCCGACATCCTGATCGTGGGAGCCGACGCTCCAGGTCTGCCCTTGGAGGCGCTCATCAGGGCGGTACGCGCGGTCCTGGACATCCCGGTCGTCATCGGCGTGCGGGACCACGACGCCGAACGCGCGGCCCGGGCCCTGGGCGCGGGTGCCACCGCCTGTGTCACCCGCCCCTACCGGGCCTCGGAACTCGCCGCCATCCTCCGCTCTGCCCGCCCGGACCGCGCACCCCGTGCGGAGGCGAGCGCTCCCGGTGTCGTGCGGGCGGGCATCCTCGAACTCGATCCGCACGGATACCAGCTGCGCGTGTGCGGACGCCGGATCGACCTGGCGCTGCGCGAGTTCCAGCTCATGAAGTACCTGGTCGACCACGCCGGGCTCGTGGTGACCAGGGAACAGATATGGCGTGAGGTCTGGAACAGGGATCAGCCCCTGGTCAACAACACCATCAGCGTGCACATACGCCGCCTGCGCGACAAGCTGAGAAAGACCGAGGCCGGTCCCAGGTACATCCACACCATCCGCGGGGTCGGGTACCGGCTCGACGTCGACGCGGCCTGATGCCGAGGCTCGGCGCTCGCCCGCCTACACTGCACGTGTGGATCGGACGCACCTGGATGAACGCTCGGACGAGGCCGTCTCAGGACGACCGTCGTCCCCGGGCGCGGAGCCCGCGTACTCACCGGAACGGGCGGACGACATCGCGTCCCTGCTCAAGGCCGCCGCCGACCCCACCCGTCTGCGCCTGCTGCACGCCATCGCCACCGCCCCGGGCGGACAGGCCTACGTACAGGACCTGGTGGCCACGCTGGAGATCAGCCAGCCCACCGCCAGCCACCACCTCAGGAAGCTGCTCGACGCGGGTCTGCTCGAACGCCGCAGGGAGGGCAAGCGTTCGTGGTACTCCCTGTCCACGGACCGCGGGTCCGCTCTGCGCGACCTGTTGGGCCTGTCCGACTCCTCCACCTGAGGCACGCGAATCCCCCTCCAGGAACCGGCGCAGGAAAGTGACCGCCCCATGAGTCCGCAGCCCCACGACGGGCCGACACCGCAGCGAACCCCGGTTCCGCTTCCGGTCGGCACGGCCAACCGACTGTCCGCCCAGCTCAAACTCCTCGCCGATCCCGTGCGGCTGCGCCTGTTCAGTCTGACGGTGACCGGCCCGAAGGAGGGTGTGGCCGTCAGGGGCCTCGCCGCCTCCTTCGACCTGACCGACCCCACGGTCAGTCACCACCTCAGGGTCCTGGCGGACGCGGGCCTGATCGAGCGGCACAGGGAGGGCAATCACACCTTCTACACCGCCACCCCGGCCGCGACCCGCCTGCACGGCGTCCTGCCCCGGCTCGTCTCCGCCGACGACGAGGACAGGCGGGAGCCGACCCTGCGTGAGGCCCTCCAACCCCTGCGGGCACAACAGCCCAGTGAGACCGCTCGGAGAGGGCCGTCCCCCGCACCACTGCCGGGGGTACTGGACCCGCACGACCTCCTCGCCCGGGTCCAGGAACGGCTGACGGTCCGTTTTACCGGCATCTTCTCGCCCGAGACCGTCCGCCGCTGCCTGACCGACTCCTACGAGAAGCTCTCCCACAGCGCCGCAGTGACCGCACACCTGCCCGTGCTCACCGAGCGCTTCGCCGCCGAGCGCCTGGCCTCCATCGCCCAGGTCCAGGGACAGCTCGCCAAACCGGTGCCGGAGGTGCTGTTCGTGTGCGTGCACAACGCGGGCCGCTCCCAGATGGCGGCCGGGCTCCTGCGCCACCTGGCGGGGGAGCGGGTGCACATCCGCTCGGCCGGATCACTGCCCCGGTCGGGGATCGACCCGGACGTGTTCGAGTCCATGGCCCAGATCGGCATCGACCTGCGCACCGAGTTTCCCAAGCCGCTCACCGACGACGTGGTCAGGGCCGCCGACATCGTGGTGACGATGGGCTGCGGGGATGCCTGCCCGGTCTACCCCGGCAAGCGCTACCTGGACTGGGACATCGCCGAACCCTCCGGACAGCCCGCGGCGGCCGTGCACAAGATCCGCGACGACATCGACCAGAAGGTACGGGAGGTGCTCCTACCCGCCCTCCTGGGGACGTGATGCCGACAGCGGTCTGAGCGGGGCAGGGAGAGGGTCTCGCGCACCCTGCGGGGGAGTGGCCCCATAGCCCTGGCTGCCGGGGGCGGCGGTTCAGTCGCAGGGGCGCCGGAGCGTGCGTGCCTGTTCCGCCCGGGTCGCCAGCGCGGTGATGTCCGCTGCGAGCGCGGCCAGTGCCTCGGGGAGCAATCCGTAGTAGGTGAACCTGCCGTGGGCCTCGAATCTGGCCTGAGAACAGGAATGTGGTGCACAGCTGCTGGTGCGCGGCCTCTACCTGCCTCATACCGGTGAGAAATGCCTACGTGTGGCCGAGCGGACGCTGGCGGCATGGGCGCGCCCCGGCCGCTTTCTGCTGCTTTCCCTGCTGCGTGTGGTGGCGCGTTCTCCGAAGGCGCCGCGACGGATGGGTGTGCCCAGGGACCCGCCCGGGCCTGCGAACAGGTGCCGCGCTGGCACGGTACGGCCGCCGGGTGCCGCAAGCCTGCGGTGCGGTTTCCGATGGACGCACGTGGGGTGGGCGGTTGCGCGGGTACATCCGTGTGGTGCCCGCGACGCGAGGGGATCGCGGGAGAGGGTTCCACGGGAGGCGGATATGGTCCAGGTTCCACAGGTCGTGGTCTTCGACGTGAACGAGACACTCAGCGACCTGGCGCCGTTGAGGAAGAGGTTCGAGGAGGTGGGGGCGCCCGCGCACCTGATGCCCACGTGGTTCGCGGGTGTGTTGCGTGACGGTTTCGGGCTGACCGCCGCGGGAGCCTACGCCGACTTCGCGGATGTGGCCGCCGACGTCCTCCGGGACATGCTTTCCGTAGGCGACGACCGGTCGGGGGATGTGGAGGCCGCGGTGCACCATGTTCTGGACGGTTTCGGCCAGCTGCGCTGTCATCCCGACGTCGCGGCGGGGATGCGGCGACTGTATGAGGTGGGGGTCCGCCTGTTCACGCTGACCAACGGCGCCGCGGCGTTGACCGAGGGCCTGTTGGAGCGGGAGGGTCTGCTGGAACTGGTGGAGCGACGGTTGGACGTGAGTCGGCCCCGGGCATGGAAGCCGTCCCCGGCCGCGTACCGGTACGCGGTCAATGAGGCCGGTGTGAAAGCAGAGGAGGTGGCCCTGGTCGCCATGCACCCGTGGGATGTGGACGGTGCCCAACGCGCGGGTCTCATCGGCGCCTGGGTCAACCGCGGAGGCGGGCCGTATCCCGGCTCCATGGTCGCCCCGCAGGTTCAGGCGCCGTCCCTCGAAGCCCTGGCGGCCGCGCTGCTCCAGCGGTAGGCCGTCCGCCGGCAGCGGTGTGCCTGGCCGCTGTGGGGGGACAGCCACGTGTCCCTCTGGACCTGTGCCGATCTTCCCGTTCCGCGACAGGGGCCGGGCACAGGGGCGTGTCCCCTTGTTGGATATCGTCTGGCGATATCGGTTCTCGTCCATCTGGGTGGGTGCCGTCCCACCGCTGAGGAGCCTGGACATGAGCACACCAACGGTGCCGTTGGCGGCCTGGCGTTGGTGGGACGTGCGCGGATGAGCGCGGGAGACGGTGCGCGGGTGCTCGCCCCGGATCGGGGGTCGGCTGCGGAGGTGTTCCGGGTTTTCCTGGGGCTGGGGCTGACCTCGTTCGGCGGCCCGGTGGCGCATCTGGGCTACTTCCGTGAGGCGTTCGTGGTGCGTCGCGGCTGGCTCACCGAGAGCGCCTACGCGGACCTGGTGGCGCTGTGCCAGTTCCTGCCCGGTCCGGCCTCCAGCCAGGTCGGTATGGCGCTCGGGCTGCGCCGGGCCGGGTATGCGGGCATGGCCGCGGCCTGGGCGGCCTTCACCTTGCCCTCGGCGGTGCTGCTGGTCGCCTTCGCCCTGGGCGTGCAAGCCATCGGCGCTGAACCCGGAGCCGGATGGCTGCTGGGGCTGAAGGCGGCCGCGGTGGCCGTGGTCGCCCACGCCGTGGTGGGCATGGCCCGGAACCTGGCCTCGGGCGGACGTCGGGCCGCGATCGCGGTGGCCGCTCTGGTGCTGGTCCTGCTGCTGCCCTCGGCCGTCAGCCAGGTCGCGGCCATCCTGGTGGGCGGCGTGCTGGGCCTGTTCTGGCTGAACAACCCGGTTCCCGACCCGAGCGAGCGGGCCGAGCCCGGGGTCCTGGTGCGGCGCGGGACCGCGCTGCTGTGCCTGGCCCTGTTCGCTGCCCTCCTGGCGGGGCTGCCCCTCCTGGTCTCGCTGACCGGCAACACGGCTGTGGGGCTGGCGGATGGCTTCTACCGCGCGGGTTCCCTGGTCTTCGGCGGTGGACACGTGGTCCTGCCGCTGCTGGAAGCCGAGGTGGTGGGCGGCGGCGGGGTGGACCAGGAGTCCTTCCTCGCGGGCTACGGCGCGGCCCAGGCCGTGCCGGGGCCGCTGTTCACCTTCGCCGCCTACCTGGGCGCGCTGATGCCTGTGGCCGGGAGCCCGCTGCTGGGTGCGGCGATCGCCCTCGCCGCGGTCTTCCTGCCCTCTGCCCTGCTGGTTGTGGGCGCGCTGCCGTTCTGGGAGCAGTTGCGCGCCGCGCCCCGTGCGCGGCGCGCGGTGGCCGGGGCAGGAGCGGCGGTGGTGGGGATCCTGGGGGCCGCCCTGTACGACCCGGTCTTCGTCCAGGGCGTGGTCTCACCCGCGACGATGGGCGTGGCCGCCGTCGCGTTCGTGGCCCTGGCGGTGTGGCGGGCTCCGGCCTGGGCGGTGGTCCTGGGAGCCAGCACCGTCGGGTTCCTTGTCCTGTGAGCGCCCCGTGGTCGGCCCGGCCCTGCCCGCCCAGCGCCCCGCCCCGCTCCCTTCTCCCGGGAACCCGTCGGACGGGCACCGGCCCGTGGAACCGCGCCGTGCGATGGACGGCCGCAGGCGTTCAGCCGTCCTGACCGTGGTCCTGGAGAGTGGAAGCGCGCCGCCGCCTCCGCCTTAGCGGACGGGGCGCGGTGACGATCAGCATCACAGCCAGGACCGCCAGGACCACGCCGATCCAGTTGCCCGTGGCCAGCGCGCTCTCGCCGAGCACGCCGACCAGGGTGCCGTAGACCGCCCACAGGCAGGCGCCCAGGGCTGAGTAGAGGACATAACGGCGCAGGGGATAGGCCAGCGTGCCCGCCGTGATGTTGAAGGCGCTCTGACCTCCGGGAACGAACCGGGACACGGCGATACCGGGGCCGCCGTAGCGCTCGATGCGGCCGCGCGCCCACTCCGCGGCTCTGCCACCCCGCTCGCGGTGCCGTAGCCCGGCCAGTGCGCGCTGGCCGAACAGGCGCCCGACCAGGTAACCGGTACCGTCGCCCAGCATGGAGCCGACCACGCCGCACAGGGCCACCGCGGCGACGTTCAGGCGTCCGGCCCCGGCCAGGGCCCCGGCGATGAAGATCGCCGCTTCGCTGGGCAGCGGCGGAAACACGGCCGAGCCCGCCAGGCAGGCGACGAGCACCAGGTAGCTGAGCGGGGTGCCGACGGTGATGGCGTCCAACGGGTTCATGCCCAACTCCCGCTCAGTTCGTTCCCCCGGCTTCGCGGCCGATGAGGAGCGGTGACGGGCGCGTCAAGGTGCCCCTCACCGACGGTCTGGTCCCTGGCCTGTGCAGGCGCGACGGTCGCCCCGGCCGCGGTGCCCCCTGGCGTCGCCGTGATAGCGCGTACCCTCCCCCGCCCTGGCACGATACGGCAGACGACACGGGGGAGAGACCTCGTTGAGCACGCCGGGCCACGTGATCGCCTGGACCCTGGGTAGCCACTCCGGTCTGTCACCTGCGCCAGGCAGGCTCGCTCTCCTGCCCGAAGTGGGTGGGGGTCGGTCTGGCCCTCGCCATCGAGACGCTCTTCCCCCCCGGTGACCAGCGAACTCATCCTGCCGGTCGCCGGCTACCTCTCCTACTCCGGGGAGATGAACTTCGCCTTCGCCCTGTTCTGCGCGACGGTCGGCTCGATGGTCAGCGCGTGGATCTTCTACGCCGTGGGCGCCGTCTTCGGGCGGGAGCGTACCCGGTGGCTCTTCGAGAAGGCACCCCTGTTCGAGGTGGAGGACTTCGACCGGGGCGAACGCGTCTTCGCCCGCTGGGGTGGTGCCGCCGTCCTCGTCGGCCGGTGCATCCCACTCGTGCGCAGCGTCATCTCGGTTCCCGCCGGAATCGAGCGGATGTCGATGTGGAAGTTCTCGCTCTACACCCTCGTCGGCAGCGCCGTCTGGAACACCCTCTGGATCGGACTGGGCTTCGTGTTCGGACCGCAGATCGATCCCGTTCTGTCCCAGTACAGCAGTCTGCTCAGCAGGGCTGTCGTCGTGGTCATTGGTCTGCTGTTCGCGTGGTTCGTCGTCTCCCGCACCGTCAGGATCGTGAGGAAGCGCAGGGCGTCGGCGGAAGCGGACCGCGCCACCGACCGCACCGTCTCCTGAGAGGTGCGCCAGGCCGCGTGCCGGGGCGGTTCCACCATGTCCCCGTGGAGCCGTTCCGGTGCGCGGTCTGCTGTGGAAGCCCGGGGGCGTGCCGGGTCGGCGCTGGGCAGGCCTGGCCTGGCCTTCCCCGGGGCCTCCCGGTGGTGGGAGTACCGGGGGCGTCAGGTAGTGAAAGTCCGGCTTCGGTGGGGTTCTTGGCCGGTGTGCGCACAGCGGCGGGGGCCACCGGGACGATCCCCGGTGGCCCCCGCCCTGGGTGCGTTCGGGGTCAGTGGCCGCCGGTGAGGGTTCCGGACAGCTCCTTGTGCAGGTGCGCGCTGGGCTTGTTGAGGCCGGTGATCTCCACCGTCACGTCGTGGCGGCGGAAGTGCTCGGTGACCTGGTCCAGGGCGGCCACGGCCGAGGAGTCCCACACGTGGGCGTTGGACATGTCGACCACGACCTTGGTCAGGCCCTGTTCGGTGTAGTCGAACCGGTTGACCAGCTCGCCGGTGGAGGCGAAGAACACCTCGCCGTTGACCGAGTACACGCGGGTGCCGCCCTCGGGGTCGAGCACGCTGGTGACGTCGGCCTGCGTGGCGGCCCGGCGGGCGAAGGAGACCATGGAGACCAGTACGCCGACGATCACGCCCAGGGCCAGGTTGTGGGTGGCCACGACCACGGCGACGGTGACGACCATGACCAGGGTCTCGCTCCAGGGCATGCGCTTCAGGGTGGCCGGGGCGACGCTGTGCCAGTCGAAGGTCACGATGGCCACGAAGAACATCACCGCGACCAGCGCCGCGACCGGGATCATGCCGACGATGTCGCCCAGGGCCACGCACAGGACGAGCAGGAACACACCGGCCAGGAAGGTCGAGACGCGGGTGCGGGCGCCGGACTTGACGTTGATCATGGTCTGGCCGATCATCGCGCAGCTGGCCATACCGCCGAAGAACCCGACCAGGACGTTGGCGATGCCCTGTCCGCGGGCCTCGCGGGCGTGGTTGGAGGGGGTCTCGGTCTGGTCGTCGACGACCTTGGCGGTCATCAGCGACTCCATCAGGCCCACCAGCGCCAGCGTGAGGGCGTAGGGGGCGATCAGGACCAGCGTGTCCAGCGTGTAGGGCACGTCCGGGATCAGCGGGATCGGGAAGGTGCTGGGCAGTTCTCCCATGTCGCCGACGGTCTGGGCGGGGATGCCCAGGGACAGGGCGCCCACGGTGAGCACGACGATGGCCACCAGCGGTGCGGGGACCACCTTGGTCAGGTACGGCAGGCCGAAGATGATGCCCAGTCCGATGGCGACCATGACGTAGATCGGCACCCCGACCCCGGCCAGGTGCGGCAGTTGGGCTGTGAAGATGAGGATGGCCAGGGCGTTGATGAACCCGGTCATGACGCTGGGCGGTACGAACCGCATCAGTTTGGCCACTCCGAGCAGGCCCAGGGCGACCTGGATGAGCCCGGCCAGGATGGTGGCGGCGATGAGGTAGTCGACGCCATGTTCGAGGGACAGGGGTGCGACCACCAGGGCCATGGCTCCGGTGGCGGCGGAGATCATCGCGGGGCGTCCGCCCAGGAAGGCGATGGACACGGCCATGACGAAGGAGGCGTACAGGCCCACGCGGGGGTCGACCCCGGCGATGAGGGAGAAGGCGATGGCCTCGGGGATCAGGGCCAGGGCCACGACCAGTCCGGCCAACACGTCGGCGCGCAGCTGAGCCGCGGCGGGGATCTTGGACATCAAAGACCGAGGGGTCTTCACAGGCAGATTCATGGAACCCATCTGGTTTGGGCAGCCCACGACGAGGACCGCGGTGTTCGGGTCAGGTGTTCGGCGACGGCGCGGGCGAACGCGCACCGGACCTGGGGGGTCGGGGCGCGCTCAGCGCCTGGGATCCGGTGCGGCACTCGTGGTGCCCCGGACGCGGCTCCGTCGCCGCGGGCCCGACCGCGCCCTTGGGGCGGGTCGGGAAGAACGCGGTCATCTCACGCCCTTGCGGGGGAGACGACCTACAACGAACTTACCCTTACGTGAGAGTTCGAGTCACGTAGAGCGACTGAGACAACTGTCACAGCAAAGGTTTCGCCGTGGTTTATCCAGATCAAAGACGTGATATGGATGACAGGCGCATTTCCGCATCGATAACCCAAAGTGATTTTTTGGGTGGGGTCCTGGGACGTTCACATCTGTTGTTCACGTCTGTGGTCGCGGCGGTTCTGCCTCGATCAGGCGGTGCGGCGAAGCGGTCGGCGGGCGAAGCACACCGCGATCGCCACCAGGGCGCACAGCACTGCCAGTCCCATGATTCCCGGCCGATAGGAACCCGCCCACCCGTGGGCCAGGGACAGCAGGATGGGCCCGACGGCGGTGGAGGCGACCGCCACGGACTGGGTCAGCCCGCGCAGGGTGCCCAAGCTCGCCGTCCCGAAGTAGAAGGGCAGTGCGGCGCTCTCCACCGCGCGGGCGCCGGAGGCCGCCGCGCCCAGCGCCGCTCCGTAGAGCAGCGCGCCGAGCCCGGGGGAGACGAGCGGCAGCGTGACCAGAGCCAGGGCGTGCATGGCCATGGCCGCGCACATCAACACCTTGGGGGAGAGGCGGTCGGCGGCCGATCCGAACAGCAGCGCCGCGCCCAGGCCCGCGACGGTCTGGGGCAGGAAGTTGACGGCGGCCTGGGCCGGGGTGAGCCCCTGCTCACCGAGTACGGCGATCTGGTGGAAGAACACGGCGGTGGAGACCAGGCCGCTGCACGCGATGGCTCCGGCCATCGCCCAGAACATCGAGGTCCGAACGATCGCCCGGAGTGGCCACTCCGGTTCCCGGAGGCCGTCCGGTTGCCGCGCCGCGGAGGAGGGGGCCTCAGGAGAGGTCCGAGGAACTCCGCGCAGCCCCCACCAGGCCAGGGGCAGGACGATGACCCAGATCAGCACCCCCTCCGCGACGAAGGTGTACCGCCAGTCCAGTGCGGTGATCACGCGCTCGGCGAGCAGGGGGAACAGGGAGATCCCGGCCGCGCCGAGAGAGCTGGTCAGTCCCAGTAGTGTTCCCCGGTTGCGCGTCACGGAGATGGCGACGGCGGTCGTGGCGACCAGGGTCATGCCGCCCTGACCCAGGGCGCGTACCCCGACGAATCCGGCCGTCAGCCCGACGAGTCCCTGGGCGCAGGCCAACAGGACGAGGAAGGCGCCGAAACCGAGCGCCACCAGCGCGAGGACTCTTCGGACCCCGAAGCGGTCCACCGCGCGGCCGATCCAGGGAAGCGCGAGTGCGCCGGACAGGGTTCCGACCATGTAGGCCAGGGAGACGGCGGAGCGGCTGACGTCGAGGTCGGTGATGACGTGGTCGACGAAGACGGCGATGCCCGCGGTCTGTCCCGGGCCGCTCAGGGCCAGGACCAGTGCGGACGCGGCGATGATCCTGGGGGCGGACCGGTGGGGGACGGACGTGTCGGTGGTGGACGGCGCGGAGGACAGCGCGACTCCTCAGAGGTGGCGGGGGCTGAGCCGGTGTCCGTGCCTGGCCGCTTCGCGACACGGCGTGAACACCCCTGTGAACAAGAGCCGACGAGGTGGTCAGTATTCCTCGTCGACGCCTCCGGCCAGCAACGGCTCCATGAACAGCGAGGGGTGGTCGCGCTCGATGACCCTCAGACGCCACTTGTTGTGCACCAGCACCAGCAACTCGCCGTCGCCCCGCCGCCGCAGCACCTCGGCGCCCGAGAGCG
>NZ_VWVS01000038.1:0-20148 GCF_008638355.1 Nocardiopsis deserti
CCATCCCTCTCGGTCAGGACGAGGTGGCCGAGCGCATCAGGTCCGGGGAGTTCTCGGATGTGCATGTGGCGACGGTGAATGGTCCGGGTGCGACGGTGGTGGCGGGTGACCGTGACCAGGTGCACCGCTTCGTTGAGGGGTGTGAGGGCGAGGGGGTGCGGGCGCGGGTGATCCCGGTGGATTATGCCTCGCATTCGCCGCATGTGCGGGTGTTGCGGGAGGAGATTCTGGACCGGTTGGGTTCGGTCCGGCCCGGCTCGGCGGAGGTTCCGTTCCTGTCCACGGTGACGGGTGGCTTCGTTGAGGGCCCGGAGTTGGATGCGGAGTACTGGTACGCGAATCTGGCGAGTCCGGTGGGGTTCTCCTCTGCGGTGGCGTTGTTGGTGGAGTCGGGGCATCACGCGTTCGTGGAGTGCAGTCCGCATCCGGTGTTGACGACCGCGGTCGGGGATACCGCTGAGGCGGTGGCGGGGGCACCGGTGGTTGCGGCTTTGGGGACGTTGCGTCGTGATCAGGGTGGTGTGCGTCAGTGGTTGACGGCGTTGGCGGGCGCGTTCACCGCGGGTCTGTCTCCGGATTGGTTTCCTGAGCGTTCCGCGGTTCCGGTGTCCGCCACCGTGGATCTGCCGACCTACGCCTTCCAGGAGGAGTCCTACTGGCTCCGTCCGACGGCTGTCGCCGCGAACGCCACGGGTCTGGGCCTGATCGACACGGAACACCCTCTGCTCGGGGCGTCTGTCCCGTTGGCGGATGGTGACGGTCTGGTTCTGACGGGGCGGTTGTCGTTGGCGACGCATCCGTGGCTGGCCGACCACGCGGTGATGGGCACCGTGCTGTTGCCGGGGACGGCGTTCGTGGAACTGGCGTTGCACGCGGGTGAACAGGTCGACTGCGCGCATCTGGAGGAGCTGACGCTGGAAGCCCCGTTGGTCCTGCCCGAGAACGGCGGAGTCCGGATCCAGGTGCTCCTCGGGTCAGCGGACGACGAGGGACGCCGCTCTCTGATGATCTGTTCCCGGCCGGAAGGGGTGGAGTCCTGGACACGGCACGCCACCGGGACCTGTTCCACCGACCCCGGTGCCATGGTGGCCGAAGAAGGAGCTTGGCCGCCGCCCGGTGCCGAGCCGATCGACGTTCGGGACGCCTACGACCGACTGGCCGGGATCGGACTCGACTATGGTCCGACCTTCCAGGGGCTGAGTGCCGCTTGGCGGTACGGAGACGAGGTCCTGGCCGAGGTGGCGCTGCCTGAGGGCTCCGGAGCAGGAGGTTTCGGCCTCCATCCCGCCCTGTTCGACGCCTCCTTGCACGCGCTGGCGCTGTCCGGGAACCAGCCGGAACTGCCGTTCGCGTGGTCGGGGGTACGGCTGAGCGCTACCGGGGCGACCGCACTGCGGGCGCGGCTGTCGCGTTCGGAGGACGGCTCGGTTGCGGCCGTGTTCACCTCCCCGGACGGTTCTCCCGTCGCCGACGTGGCGTCCCTCGCCGTGCGCCCGGTGTCCATCGAACAGCTGAAGGCCGCGAACGCGGGGATCCACGACTCCCTGTTCCGGCCGGGATGGGTTCCGCTCCCGCTTTCCGCCGAAGCCGGGCCGACCGTCTGCCCGCCCATCGCGGAACTCTCGGACCGGGAAGCCGTTCCGGAGGTGCTGTCCCTGCGTCCGGAGGGCGGAGGCGGCGACCCCGCGGCGGTCCGACGGGTCACGAAGGACGTCCTGGCCTCCGTCCAGACCATGGTGGGCGATGAACGGTTCGCCGACGCGCGGCTGGTGGTGGTGACACGTCTGGGTGTGGCCGCGGGCAAGGACGAGGACGTCGCCGACCTGGCGCACGCGGCTGTGTGGGGCCTGGTCCGCTCGGCTCAGACGGAGAACCCGGGCCGGTTCGTGCTGGTGGACATCGATGACGACGAGGCGCTCGGTCTGCTCCCCGCGGTGGTGGATTCCGGGGAGGACCAGGTGGCACTACGGGAAGGGAAGGCGTACGTGCCCCGCCTGGAGCGTGTGTCCGGGACGGTCGTGGCCGAGACCTCGCGCTTGGGCACCGAGGGGACTGTGCTGGTCACCGGTGGTACGGGTGCGTTGGGTGGCTTGGTGTCCCGTCATCTGGTGGTGGGGCACGGGGTGCGCAGTCTGGTGTTGACCAGTCGTCGGGGTTTGGCGGCCGAGGGTGCGGCGGAGTTGGAGGCCGAGCTCGTCGGGTTGGGTGCTCGGGTGCGGGTGGTCGCGTGTGATGCGGCTGACCGGGAGGCGTTGGCTGCTCTGTTGGGTGAGGTTCCCGAGGAGTATCCGCTTACGGGGGTGGTGCACTGTGCGGGTGTGTTGGATGACGGGATGGTCTCCTCGCTGACTCCTGAGCGGTTGGAGGGGGTGTTGCGTCCGAAGGTGGACGCGGCGTGGAACCTGCACGAGCTCACCCGGGACCTGGACCTGTCGGCGTTCGTGTTGTTCTCCTCGATCGCGGGGGTGGTGGGCAATCCGGGGCAGGCCAGCTATGCGGCGGCCAACACGTTCCTGGACGGGTTGGCGCAGCACCGTCGTGCTCAGGGGCTTCCTGCGACGTCGTTGGCCTGGGGTCTGTGGGCGCGTAGCAGTGGGATGACGGGTGAGTTGGCTGAGGCTGATGTGGCTCGTATGCGCCGGACCGGGCTGAGTCCGATGAGTGACGAGCAGGGCCTGGCCCTCCTCGACACCGCAGTGTCCCTCGATGACGCGGTACTGGTGCCGACCGGGCTGGACCCCATGATCCTGCGGTCCATGGCCGAGGCCGGAGTGCTTCCTCCGCCGCTGCGCGGCGTGGTCCGCTCGACCTCGCGGTCCGAGGTATCGGGCGGGGCGACGGCCGACCTGAAGGGCCGGATCGCCGAACTGCCGTCCAAGGAGCGTGCGGACTTCGTCCTGGAGTCCGTGCGCGGGCAGATCGCGGCCGTACTCGGCTACGGATCGGCCGGGGCGATCGATAGCGACCAGGCGTTCAAGGAACTGGGCTTCGACTCGCTGACGGCGGTCGAACTGCGCAACCGCCTGAACCGCGCTACGGGTCTGCGGCTGCCGGCCACCCTCGTGTTCGACTACCCCACACCGTCCGCGCTCTCCGCCTACCTCGCCGAGGAGCTCGCCCCCGCCGAAGTGTCCGACGCCGACCGGGTCCTGTCCGGACTCGACTCGGTGGAGGCGGTACTGGAGGCGGCGGACGGGGACACCGAACTGCGCACGGTCGTGACACGACGGCTCGAAGCCGTGCTCGCACGATGGAGCGCCGACACCACCTCGGATGACAGCACCTCGGTCGTGAACAGGATCGAGGCGGCGACCGCCGACGAGATCTTCGACTTCATCGACAAGGACCTCGGAAGGGGCGCTCCGGAATGACACGTGAAGAGAAGCTGGTCGATTACCTGAAGTGGGTGACCGCGGACCTGCACCAGGCCCGGCAGCGCCTGTCGGACGTGGAGGCGTCGCGGAGCGAGCCGATCGCGATCGTGGCGATGAGCTGCCGGTACCCGGGCGGGGTGGAGTCTCCCGAGGACCTCTGGGAACTGGTCTCCGGAGGGGCCGACGCCGTGTCCGAGTTCCCCGTCAGCCGAGGCTGGGACGTGGAGGAGCTCTACGACCCCGACCCCGACCAGGAAGGCCGTTCCTACACCCGGCACGGCGGGTTCCTGTACGACGCGGACCGGTTCGACGCCGAGTTCTTCGGGATCAGCCCGCGGGAAGCGGCCGCGATCGACCCGCAGCAGCGGCTGCTGCTGGAGACAGCTTGGGAAGCCTTCGAACGTGCGGGGATCAACCCCGCATCGCTGAAGGGCAGCCGCGCAGGCGTGTTCGCGGGAGTCATGTACGACGACTACGCGGCCAGGCTGAATCCGATCCCGGACGGGTTCGAGGCGTACGTGGGCAGTGGTAGCGCTCCGAGCATCGCGTCGGGCCGGGTGTCGTACACGTTCGGGTTGGAGGGCCCGGCGGTCACGGTGGACACGGCGTGTTCGTCGTCGCTGGTGGCGATGCACCTGGCCGCGCAGTCGCTGCGCCAGGGCGAGTGCGACATGGCGCTCGCCGGAGGCGTCACGGTCATGGCCACACCGGGACTGTTCCGGGAGTTCAGCCGACAGCGTGGGCTGTCCTCGGACGGTCGGTGCCGTTCGTTCGCCGGGGCCGCTGACGGTACGGGGTTCTCCGAGGGCGCCGGTCTGGTGCTGTTGGAGAGGTTGTCCGACGCCCAGCGCCATGGGCGTCGGATTCTGGGTGTGATCCGTGGTTCTGCGGTGAACCAGGACGGTGCGAGTAACGGTCTGACCGCGCCGAACGGTCCCTCGCAGCAGCGGGTGATCCGGCAGGCGTTGGCGAACGCGAAGCTGGGTCCGGGTGAGGTGGACGCGGTGGAGGCGCACGGGACGGGCACGACCCTGGGTGACCCGATCGAGGCGCAGGCGCTCCTGGCGACCTACGGGCAGGGTCGTGCGGAGGACCGGCCGCTGTGGTTGGGGTCCGTGAAGTCGAACATCGGGCACACGCAGGCCGCGGCGGGTGTGGCGGGTGTGATCAAGATGGTCATGGCCATGCGCCACGGCCGGTTGCCCCGAACCCTCCACGTCGACAAGCCCACACCCGAGGTCGACTGGGGGTCCGGCGCAGTCGAGCTCATCACCGACGAGGTCGCCTGGCCGCAGGTCGACCGGCCGCGCCGGTCCGGAGTGTCCTCCTTCGGCCTGAGTGGTACGAACGCACACCTGGTCCTCGAACAGGCACCCGAGACGGAGGACCCCGCGCAGCCGTCGGCTTCGCCGGAGCTGACGGCTTGGCTGCTGTCGGCGAAGAGCGACACGGCCCTGACCGATCAGGCCCGAAGGTTGGCGGCACACGTCTCAGAGCACCCGGACGAGGCGCCCGCCGACATCGCCCACGCACTGGCGTCGTCGCGTGCGTTGTTCGATCACCGTGCGGTGGTGACGGGGACCGGTCGGGAGGAGTTGCTGCGTGGGTTGACGGCTCTGGTCGCAGGAGAGCCCGCTCGCAATGTGGTGACGGGTGTGGCTGGTCCGGTGGGCCGGACCGCGTTGTTGTTCACGGGGCAGGGCAGTCAGCGTCCGGGTATGGGTCGTGGGTTGTTCGAGGTGTTTCCGGTGTTCGCGCAGGCTCTGGAGCGGGTGTGGGGGTGTGTGGACCCGCTTTTGTCGCGGCCGTTGCGTGAGGTGATGTTCGCTGAGGCCGGTTCGGTCGAGGCGGGGTTGTTGGATCGGACGGAGTTCACCCAGCCGGCGTTGTTCGCGTTGCACGTGGCGTTGTTCCGGTTGGCGGAGAGTTTCGGGGTTCGGCCGGACTTCCTGATCGGGCATTCGTTGGGTGAGGTGTCGGCGGCGCATCTGTCGGGTGTGTTGTCGTTGGAGGACGCTGCGGTGTTGGTGGCCTCTCGGGCGCGGTTGATGCAGGCCCAGCCGGGGGGCGGGGCGATGCTCGCGATCGGGTTGCCGTTGGGAGATGTCTCCGCTCTGGTCGGTGACCGGGCGGGTGTGGATGTGGCGGCGGTGAACGGTCCGGCGTCGGTGGTGGTCTCCGGTGACGCGGACGCGGTGGCTGAGGTGGGGGAGTTGGCCCGTCAGGCGGGTGCGCGTACGCGTGCTCTGACGGTGAGTCATGCGTTCCACTCCTCGCACATGGAGGGGATGTTGGCGGAGTTCCGGGAGGTCGTGCAGTCGTTGACCTTCCGTGAGCCGACGGTGCCGATCGTGTCGAATGTGACGGGTGGTCTGGCTGAGGCTGCGCGCATTACTTCGCCGGAGTACTGGGTGGAGCACGTGCGCAGCCCGGTGCTGTTCCATGACGGGGTGAGAGCTCTTGCCGACGCCGGGGCCGACACGTTCCTCGAACTCGGCCCCGACGCCACGCTCACCGCCCTCGCCAAGGAGGGCCTCAACGGCAGGGGGCACCACGTCTTCGTGCCCACGCTCCAGCGGCGCAGGCCTGAGAACCAGACGTTCACCAGCGCACTGGGACAGCTGCACACCACCGGCACGCACATCGACTGGACACCGGTTCACCCGGCCGAACCCGCACGCCACGTCGACCTGCCCACCTACCCCTTCCAACGTCGTCGCTACTGGCTGGACGCTCCGCCCTACGGGCAGGTGCCGGTCGGCGCCGACACGGGTTCGTCCCTGGAGGCCGAGTTCTGGCAGGCCGCCGAACACGGGGACCTGTCCACCGCCGCGGCCGTCCTGGGCATGACCGGAGAGCGGTTCGCCGCCTTGGACGCGATCCTCCCCTCACTGGGCGCCCTGCGACGCCAGCGGCACTGGCGGTACCGGCTGGGCTGGGAGCACCGGCACGACCTCCCGGAACCGGCTCCCAGTGGAATCTGCCTGGTCGTGGTCCCCGAGGCCCAGGACGAGGAGACGGATCGGATCGTCTCCGCCCTGTCCGGGGCCGGGGTCGATGTCAGGACCGTTCCGGTGGCGACCGCGAGCGCCGACACCGATACCGACACGCTCGTGTCCTCGCTGCGCGACACGGTCGGCATGGACCAGGTCGCCGGTGTCCTGTCTCTGCTCGCCCTGGCGGACCTGCCCGGCAGCCGAGGGTTCGACGCCACGACCGGGCTCCTGACCGCAGTCCGTGACGCCGGACTCTACGGCCCGGTGTGGGTGGCCACACGCGGGGCGGCGGCGGTCGGCTCCGCCGATGCCGCACCCGACCCGGACCAGGCGTGGACGGCCGGTCGCGTTCTGGCTCCGTCGTCCGGGGACACCCTGGAGGGCGGGGGAACGGTGGATCTGCCCGAGGCCGTGGACGACCGGGTCGCCCGTCTGCTGTGGGCCGTGGTCAGTGGGTTCCACGGTGATCGGAGGGTCGCGGTCCGCCCCGGCGGCATGTACGTGCGCCGACTCCAACGGGCTCCCGGGAGCACGGTGAGGCCATGGCGCCCGAGGGGAACCGCTCTGGTCACCGGTGGTACCTGTGGTCTGGGCGCGGCCGCTGCCCGCTGGCTGGCCCGTCAGGGCGCCGAGCACCTGCTGCTGGTGACGGACCAGGACGAACAGGCGCGGCGCCACGCCGACCTGAAGGCCGAACTGGCGGTCCTGGGCGCACAGACGACCGTGCTCACCTGCGTGCCCGGCGACCGCGAGGCACTGCGCGAGGCGCTGGCAGCGATCCCGGGTGAGCACCCTCTGACCACGGTCGTCCACGCCGCCTTCGGCGCCACCTCCTCCTCCGCCGCCGAGGGTGAGCGGGCCCAAGCCCGATCCCTCGCCGCCGACCTGCACGAACTCACCGAGGGGGCGCGCCTGTCGGCGTTCGTCGTGTTCACGTCGGCGGGTGACCTCCTGAACGGACCCGGCGGCGACACCGCGTGGTCGGAAGGGCTGGTCCTGCGTCGAAGGGCCGCCGGGCTGCCCGCGATGTCGGTGGCCTGGGGGCCGTGGGCGGACACCGCCGACGGCGCGTGGCCGGACGGCGTGGTGCCGGTCGTTCCCGACATGGCGATGACCGTGCTGGAACAGGCGGCCACGCCGGCCGCCGCCCTCACCGTGGTCGCCGACGTGTCGTGGGTGTTGTTCGATCACGGTGACCGCCTGTTCGACGGGCTGGCGGAGGCGCGGTCGTCGGCGTCCGTACCCGAACCCGAGGGCGGGGCCGTGCTCATCCAGGACGCCCTGTCCGCGGCTTCGACCGAGGAGCGCGAGCGGATCCTCGGCGATGCGGTGCGCGCCTACGCCGCCGCCGCGCTCGGCTACGCCTCTCCGGACGAACTCGACATGGACAAGGACTTCCTCGAACTGGGCTTCTCCTCGTTCACGGCCATCGAACTCGTGAACCGGCTCAACGAGGCCACCTCCCTGGAGGTGTCGGCCACCGCCGTCTTCGACCACTCCACCCCCGAAGCGCTCGTCGCGTACCTGTCCGGCCTGCTGCCCGTCACCACAGCCTGACCGGGGCGAGGCGCAGGTCCCCTGTCCCCCCAACACCGAAGGAGTCAGTCATGAGTCACACCGTCGTCATCGCGGGTGCCGGTCCGACCGGCCTGATGCTGGCCAGCGAGCTCGCGCTGGTGGGCGTTGACACCATCGTCGTCGAGCGGCGCCCCGAGCCGGAGCAGCGCTCGCGCGGCATGGCGATCCACGGCCAGACGCTGGAGCTGTTCGAGCAGCGAGGACTGCGCGAGCGCATCGGCGCGGACGAGATCTTCCCCTGGCCGCGCACGCCGTTCTCCCTGTTGTGGCTGGATCTGGGCACAGTGGGAGCCGAGGACCACGTCCACGCCTTTCCGCAGTGGCGTACCGAAGCGCTGCTGGAACGGCGCGCCGTCGAACTGGGCGTGGACATCCGCCGAGGCAGCGAGGTGACGGGGTTCGACCAGGACGAGGGAGGTGTGACCGTCGAGGTGGCCAGTGGCGACGGCACGGAACGGGTCCGGGCCGACTACCTCGTCGGCTGCGACGGCCCCGGCAGCCTCGTCCGCGAGCGGGCGGGGATCAAGTTCCCGGGCGACGGCGAGACCTACCACGGTGTGTTCGGCGACGTGGCGGCCGAGGCGGTCGAGGGTATCGAGTTCGACGCGGAGCCGCGTCCGACCGGGGTGTTCGCCGCGATGCCGATCGAGCCGGGCGTGATGCGGCTGATGACTCTGCGGTTCGGTGTCGATCCGCCCGCGGACGGCGCGGGTGTGTCCGCCCGGGAACTGGCTGAGAGCATCACCGAGGTGACCGGGCAGGCGGTGGAGTTGCCCGAACTCCGCTGGGCGGCCCGGTTCGGCGGGCAGACCCGGGTGGCCGACCGGTACCGGGACGGGCGGGTCCTGATCGCGGGCGACGCGGCGCACACGTTGTTCATCTCGGGCACCCAGGGGATGCACACCGGCCTGACCGACGCGGTGAACCTTGGCTGGAAGCTCGGCGCGGTCCTCAACGGGTGGGCACCGGAGGGGCTCCTCGACACCTATGAGGCCGAGCGCAAGCCGGTCGGGGAGCGTATGGCGATGCACGCGCGGGCCTCCATCGCCCTGCTCCACCCCTTGGAGAAGATGGAGCAGCTGCGTGCCCTCATCTCCAGGTTGGCGTCGTTCGACGAGGTCACCCGGCACCTGCTGCGGATGACCACGGCGGTGCGCTACCCGATGGGCGGGGTGCGGGAGGGGGCGGAGGCCCCGGAGCACCCGCTGCTCGGCGCGCGGGTGCCGGCCACCGTCCTGGCCGCGGTGGAGGACGGGGCGAGAGCACTGCTGGACTCGCAGCGCGCGGTACGCGGCGCGGTCGTGGACCTGTCCGAGGGCGCGGCCGACCTGGGCGCCGTCGCGGGCTGGGCGGACCGTGTCGACGTGGTGCGCGCTGTCCGGTCCTCCGACGTGGACGCGGCGGTCCTGGTGGTGCGTCCGGACGGGCACGTCGCCTTCGTCGACACGGCCGGGACCGACGCCGAGGGGCTGCGTGCCGCGCTCGGCACCTGGTTCGGCGAGCCGGGCGAGGCCGGTCGTTAGAACGCGGCCGTCGGCACGTCGGGCAGGGCCCATACGCGTACGCCGTGTCCGGACACCAGGTCCGGACACGGCGCGCCGCCGGGTGGCTTCTGGGTTACCACCCGGCGAAGGCCGGGAAGGGGGTCACCCGGCCAGTTCGGTGGACAGCTTCCACAGCCGTTCGGCCTGCTCGGGGTCCAGGATGCGCGGTTCGTACCCTCCGGGTGCGCCCTCCCTGGCGGGAGAACCGATCCCGCAGTCCTCCAGGTACCGGCCGCCCACCCCGTCCAGCTCGGCCGCGGTCGCGGCCCACAGGCTGGTGGCCGCACCCTGTTCGGCGCTCTTGAAGTTCGGGTTGGGCGTCCCGTTCTGGTCGATCAGACCGAACTGCAGCTTCTCCTCACGGGTGATGTGCCGTTGCAGGCCGGTGAGAACGATGCCCGGGTGGACGGCGTTCGCGGTGATGCCGTCGTCGGCGTGGCGCTGGTGCAGGCCCACGGCGAACAGGGCGTTGGCCGACTTCGCCTGCGCGTAGGCCAGCAGCCTGTCGTAGGGGCGGCGGCGGAAGTTCGGGTCCTCGAAGTCGATACCGCCGTGGCGGTGCGCGGCGGAGGACAGGGCGATGACGCGCGCGCCCCCGGCCGCCCGTAGCGCGGGCAGCAGGTCGAGGGTCAGGACGAAGTGCCCCATGTGGTTGACACCGAACTGCCACTCGAAGCCGTTCTCCGTGTAGGCCTGGTCCGAGAGCATCACGCCGGCGTTGTTGAACAGCAGGTGCAGCGGTCGGCCGAGCCCGGTGTACCAGGCGGCGAACGCACGCACGGAGTCCAACGAGGAGAGTTCGAGTTCGCCGAACTCGATGCTCCCGTTGCCCGTCTCAGCGCTCACCTCCGCGGCGACCTTCTCGGCGGCCACACGGTCCCGTCCCGCGATGACCACGCGTGCGCCCGCCACCGCGAGCGCGCGCACGGTTTCGATCCCCAGGCCGGAGGCGCCGCCGGTGACGACGACGTCGCGCCCACGCAGGTCGTGTCCGGCGACCACCTCCCGGGCGGTACTCGTCGCGCCGAAAGAAGTCGATTCCACTGCCACCACGTCCTCCACAACAAGCGGGATAGCTGTCCCGATTATCTTGACGGGCCGCGGCGGGTTTGTCGATGCCTCCCGGAGACGGTTTCGGTGAAAGGGCGACGACTCAGTCCCGGCTTTAGGGGACGCCAAGAACGTCGTTAGCCGGACCGGACAACCTCGGACTGTGGTTCTCGGCCCATGCCCGATGCCACCGCTTCTTCACTGAACCCGAGCAGACCAGGAGAGGAGAACGGGCGTGACCGACACGACCGAAAACGTCTTCGAGGTGCCGACGACCCTGGAGGAACGCATCCGGCGCTGGAGCGTGTACCAGCCCTGGCTGCAAAGGGACCCGGTGACCTACTTCAAGGAGATCCAGGAGTACGCCCCGATCGTCCGTTCCGAGGAGCTGGGCGGGTACTGGATCCTCACCCGGTTCGAGGAGATGGAGTGGGCGGCCCGTACCCCGGAGACCTTCTCCAACCTCGCCCTGTCGATCCCCTCGCACATCAACATGCTGGGCGACCGCAAGGCCATCCCGATCCAGCTCGACGGCGAGGAGCACCGCAAGTGGCGCCGTGCTCTGGCCGACCTGTTCAACCCGGGCGCGGTCAACCACTTCACCCCGCAGATCCGCCAGGCCATCGCCGACACCATGGACCCCTGGGTCGAGCAGGGCCGTACCGAGTTCATCGGTGACATCGCCAGCAAGATTCCCGCCGAGGCCTTCCTCATCATGTTCGGGATCGACCGCAAGTACCTCGGCCAGATCCTGGAGTACAAGGAATGGCTGCGCTCCCAGCTGCCCAAGGCGCACAACGACGAGGCGATCGCCGCCGCGAGCCGGCCGCTGTGGGACTTCTTCGGTGAGGCCATCGACCGCCGGCGCGAGGAGGGGACCGAGGGGCGCCGCGACGTCTTCAGCCGCCTGCTGGAGTCCAAGCTGGACGGCGAGCCGCTCACCCGGGACCAGATGATCAACGCGGCCTTCACGAACATGCTCGCCGCGTTCGACACCACCACGGCCATGATCAGCGTCGTGTTCACCTACCTGGCAGAGCACCCCGAGGTCCAGGACCTGGTCATCCAGTCGCCCGAACGGATCCCCGCGGTGATCGAGGAACTCGTCCGGCACGATCCGATCTCGGCGACCGCCAGGCTGGTCACCCAGGACGTCGAGCGCCACGGCGTGACGATGCGCAAGGGGGACCTCGTCCTCATCCCCTGGGGCATGTCCGGCATGGACCCCCGTGTGTTCGAGAACCCGGACGAGGTCGACTTCGACCGCTCCTCCACCCGCCAGCTGGTCTTCGCGGTCGGCCCGCACCGCTGCATCGGCATGCACCTGGCCCGCCGCGTCCTCAAGTTGGCGGTCGAGGAGTGGCACGCCCGGGTGCCCCGCTACGGCCTCACCGCCGGGACGAGTCCGCACCGTGTCTACACCACCGTCCGCGGGGTCTCCGCGCTCGACCTGAGCTGGCCCCTGGCCCGTGCCGACGAGGGGGCACAGCGATGAAGGTCCGCGTCGACGCCGACCGCTGCATGGCGCACGGTCTGTGCATGGCCCTGGCCTCGGAGGTCTTCGAGGTCAACGACGAGTCCGGTTACAACGAGATGGGTGAGTTCGAGGTCGGCGCCGAACAGCGCGCGCACGTTCTGCGTGGCGTCTCCGGTTGCCCCGAGAAGGCCATCTCCGTTCTTGACGAGGGGTAGCGGTGAACCTCCAGCAGTTCAACTCACACCGGTCCACCGTCCGGACCCGTTCGGGCGAGATCAGCTACGTCGACGTGGGGGAGGGGCCGGTAGCGCTCTTCGTCCACGGTCTGGGCACCAACGGCTACCTGTGGCGCAACGTCCTGGCCGAGCTCGCCGACGAACGGCGCTGCATCGCCGTGGACCTCCCCCTGCACGGACAGAGCCCGGTCGTTCCCGGCCAGGAGCTCACCCTGCGGAGCCTGGCGGTCGTGTTGGAGGACTTCTGCGCCGCGATGGAGCTGGACGCCGTCGACATGGTGTCCAACGACACCGGCGGCGCGGTGGTGCAGATCTTCGCGGTGGACCACCCCGAACGGCTCACGACACTCACCCTGACCAACTGCGAGACCCACGACAACCTGCCCAACGAGGCGTTCCGGGGCACGGTCGAGCTCGCCAGGAAGGGCGAGCTCGCACCACGTGTGGCCATGATGCTGGACAACCTCGACGTGGCCAGGTCACCGCACAGCCTCGGCTCCAACTACGAGCGCCCCGACGAACTCACCGAGGAGACGGTGCGCACGTTCCTGGAGCCGATCGCGAGCACTCCCGAGCGCACGCGCCACTTCGAACGGCTGCTCGCCTCGCTCGACCCCGGTGACCTGCTCGGCATCGAGCCCAAGCTGCGCGAGTTCACCGTGCCCACCCTGGTCGTCTGGGCCACCGACGACGTCCACTTCGAGCTCAAGTGGGCCTACTGGCTCCGCGACACCGTCCCGGGCGTCACCGAGGTGGTCGAGATCGAGGGCGCCAAGCTGCACTTTCCCGTGGAGCGCGCCCCCGAGCTGGCGACCCACCTGCGCCGCCACTGGTCCGTGAGTCGTGCCGGGGACGGGCCCGCCTCCGGGTGACCGACCACCGTGCTCGCCCGAGCGCACCCGCGCCCCGGCAGTCGGAGCGGGAACCACTGGAAAGGACAGACATGCCTCACCCCGACATCCACCTCCTCTCGGTGGGGACCGCGCTCCCCGGTCCACTGATCGACAACGCCGCGCTCGTCCGCAGCCTCGGCCTGCCCAAGGTGTGGGAGCAGTGGATCGACACCTTCGTGGGCACACGCAGCCGTCACTTCGCCACCGACCTGCGGACCAAGGAGGTGCGCTACTCGCTCACCGACATGGGCGTGACCGCCGCCAGCCGGGCGCTGGAGGCGGCCGGGGTGGGGGCGGACTCCGTCGATCTGATCGTGATGGGCACGGCCACTCCCGACATGCTCATGCCCGCCACCGTCAACCTGGTCGCCGACCGGCTCGGCATCAACAACGTGCCCTCCTACCAGCTCATGTCCGGGTGCACGGGCGCGATCCAGGCCATGGACGTGGCATGCCGGATGCTGGAGTCCGGCCGGTACACCACCGCCCTGGTCATCGGGGGCGAGACCTGCGCCAAGCTCATGGACCTCGACCAGGACATCAGCCAGCAGCCTCCCGGCGTCCAGGTCAACGCCATGCTGTTCGGCGACGGTGCCGGGGCGGTCGTGCTCACCACCGAGCCGCGGCCCGGCACCCCCGTGCTACGGCAGGTCTCCCTCGAACTGGTGGGACAGGGGCGTGAGCCCGGACAGGTCGTCGAGTGGTTCAGCGCGCTCGGCGGCGCCCCCGGACAGAAGTCCGTGGTGGAGGACTTCAAGGCGGTCGAGGAGGCGGCGCCGCCCATGGCGGCCGAGGCACTCCAGAGCATTCTGGACGACCTGGGGTGGAAGGAGGACGAACTCGACTTCGTCCTTCCCCCGCAGCTGTCGGCGGTCATGACGGCCAAGGTACTGGCCGACATCAACGCGCCCGAAGCGGTACCGATCAGCAGGGTGACCGAGATCGGCAACACCGGCAACGCCCTTCCCTTCTTCCAGCTGGAGACGCTCCTGCCGCAGATGCAGGAGGGCGACCGGGCCGTGGGAGTGAGTGTCGAGGCCAGCAAGTGGATCAAGGCCGCGTACGCGGTGGAAATGGTCGGCGCCGACCAGGACGGCAGGTGAGGGGCATGAAGAACACGACGCGGGAGTCCACCCCCGACGACAAGGTCCTCGCCGCACTGGACGAGATCTTCCGGGAGGTCCTCGGTTTCGAGGGGGTCGGGATCGACGAGGAGCTGGCCGAGTTCGAGTCGGTGCTCATCATCAACATGGTGGTCCGGATCGACGAGCGGCTCGGGGTGACGGTGCCCATAGAGACCTTCCTCGGATCGCCCACACCGCGCAGCGTCGCCGAGGCCGTCGGCAGGGCCCGCGAGGAAGGGACCGAGACCCGATGAGCACGCTCACCGAGCACGTCACCGGACAGCGCCTCGCCGAGCTGCCCGACGACGACCTGAGGACGCTCTTCATGATCCGGCGCTTCGAGCAGAAACTGCTGGAGCTGTTCGGCCGGGGCGCACTCAACGGCACCACGCACACCTGTCTGGGGCAGGAGTACGTTCCGGTCTCCCTGGAGCCGCTGCTGGACCCGCACGACTTCGTGTTCAGCAACCACCGCGGCCACGGGCACTACCTGGCCCGGTACGACGACCCCGAGGGGCTGCTCGCCGAGATCATGGGGCGCGAGGGAGCGGTGTGCGACGGGGTGGGCGGCAGCCAGCACATCCTGCGCGACCGCTACCTGTCCACCGGCGTCCAGGGACAGAGCCTGCCCGTGGCGGCCGGGGTGGCGCTCAAGCTGAAGCGGACCGAACCCGGACTGCTGGCCTGCGCCTACATCGGCGACGGCACCTGGGGGGAGGGGGCCGTCTACGAGGCGCTCAACATGGCCCGGCTGTGGGGGCTGCCGCTGCTGGTCGTGGTCGAGCACAACGGCATCGCCCAGACCACCCCCACCACCGACCAGATGGCCGGCACCATCGCCGACCGCGCCGCCGCCTTCGGTGTCCGGCACCACCGGGTCACCACCACCGACGTCCACATGATCCGCCAGGAACTCACCCCGCTCCTGTCACACGTACGCGAAGCCTGCGAACCCCTGGTCGTGGAATTCGCCACGCACCGGATCGGCCCGCACAGCAAGGGCGACGACACCAGGCCCGACGACGTGGTCCAGCACGCTCGCGACAACGACTGGTACCACGCCTACCTGAGCGCGTTCCCCGAACAGGCCGAGCCGCTCGACAGCCAGGCGCGTGACCGCGTCAACCGGATCACCGACGACGTCATCGCACGTCCGCTCTCCACCTGGCGGGACCGATGAGAGTCGCCGAGAACCTGAACCTCGCCCTGGGAGACCTGCTGGACGGCGATCCGAGGGTGTACCTGCTCGGCGAGGACATCGTCGACCCCTACGGAGGCGCGTTCAAGGTCACCAAGGGCCTGTCCACACGCCACCCCGAACGGGTGATCCCGACCCCGCTGAGCGAGGGCGGCCTCGTCGGCGTCGGCGGAGGGCTCGCCTTGGCCGGAGAGGCCGCGGTCCTGGAGATCATGTTCGGCGACTTCGTCGCCCTCGCGTTCGACCAGATCGCCAACTTCGCCAGCAAGTCGGTGTCCATGTACGGCCGACGCGTACCCATGCGTATGGTCGTGCGCTGCCCCACCGGCGGCGGCCGTGGCTACGGTCCCACGCACAGCCAGAGCCTGCAGAAGCACTTCATCGGACTCCCCGGCCTCTCGGTCCACGAGGTCTCCCCGTTCCATGACAACCGGGAGCTGCTGCCCGAGCTCCTCGGGCGGGGCGAGCCCGCCATGCTGTTCGAGGACAAGGTCCTCTACACCGAGCGGATGTTCACGGACGGCGTGGTGGACGACCTGTTCAGCTACGACATGGAGTTGCCCGGAGTGGCACGGGTGTTCGCCGACACCCCCGACACCTACGACTGCGTGCTGATCGTTCCCGGCGGTCTGACCCACCGCGCCCTGGCGGCGGCCCGGTCCCTGCTGCTGGAGCACGAGATCGCCTGTCTCCTGCTGGTCCCCTCACAGCTGTACCCCTTCGACACCGACCCCCTGCTCCCCGTCCTGAGGCGGGCCGAGCTCGTGTGCGTCGCCGAGGAGGGCACCGCGGGCGGGACCTGGGGCAGCGAGGTGGCCCAGGCCGTGCACCGCACGATGTGGTCGGACCTGCGCCGGCCGGTGTCGCTGGTCCACTCGCAGGACAGCGTCATCCCCACGGCCGCGCACCTGGAGAACGAGGTCCTGGTGAGCGCCGACACCATTTCCGCAGCCGTCACGAAGGCCCTCCATGGTTGACATCCGGGTTCCCAAACTCAACAACAACGACCGCGTCTACATGCTCGTGGACTGGCTGGTCGAGGACGGCCGACCGGTCGCCGAGGACGAGCCCGTGGCCACCGTGGAGACCTCCAAGGCCATCGAGGACCTCCTCAGCGAAGGGTCCGGAGTCCTGCGGCAGCTCGTCAAGGTCGACACCGAGTGCGCCCCCGGCGACGTCATCGGCCGGATCGCCCCCGAAGGCACCGAGTCGGCCGACGGCGCCGCGCCCGCGGAGACCGCCGCACCTGCGGAGACCGCCGCTCCCGTCGGCATCATCACCGAGCCCGCGCGCCGACGCATGAACGCACTGGGCGTCAGCGAGGAGCGGGTGCGGGCGCTCGGCCTCAAGGTCGTGCGGGCCTCCGACGTGGACGCGCTGGCCGCCGAATCCGGCGAGGACGGCGAGGGCGGAGAGGGAGCCCACACGCTGCCGGCCCACCAGCGGGCGGTGGCGGACACGGTCCTGCGCTCGCACCGGACCATCCCCTCCGCCTACACCGTGGTCAAGGCCGACGTCGGCGAGGTGCGTGCCCGCGGGTACGCCCTCACCAAGGAACTGGGCCGCATCGTCGGCGTTCCCGAGTTCCTCGTCGCCGCGGTGGCCCGGCTGCACGAACGCTTCCCCCTGTTCTTCGCCACGCCCGTGGACGACCACAGTGTCCACCTCCCCGACGACGCCCACGTCGGGGTGACCGTCGACGTGGGACGCGGACTGTACGTTCCGGTGGTCAAGAACGCGTCCGGACTGTCCGTCGCGGAGATCGCGTCCGCCACCGGAGCCTTCCGCGACAACGCGATCAAGGGCTCCTTCCGCGCGGCCGACCTGTCCGGCGGCAACATCGGTGTCACCCTGCACACCGACGCGGACGTCGTCAGCGCCGTCCCCGTCATCTTCCCCGGACAGACCTGTGCACTGGCGCTCAGCGCACCGCAGCAGGAGGTGGTCCTCGACGACGAGGGCGCGGTCCGGGCCCGAAGCGTCGCCCACATCGGGCTCGCCTACGACCACCGGTTCATCAACGGCCGCGACGCCGCACTGTTCCTGCGGAGCGTCAAGAAGGCCGTCGAGTCCCCGGACGACCTCGTCATGACCTGACAGGAGAGCCGACGTGACACCGCCTCCCTTCCAGACCCTCCCGAGAACACGCCCCGCGGTCGGCTACACCGCCGGTGGGCCCGTTCCGGTCGCCCGGTTGCGGCTCCTCTGCTTCCACCACGCGGGAGGAGCGGCGTCGGCCTTCCACGGCTGGCAGGACGTCCTGGGGGCCGACGTGGCCGTCCTGCCCGTCCAGCTTCCCGGCAGGGAGCAGCGCGTCCGCGAGCCGCGGCACCGCGACGCCGAGGCCCTGTTGGCGGACCTGGACGAGAACCTGGCGCCCCTGCTGGAGGGCGAGCACGTCTTCTACGGGCACAGCATGGGCGCCCACCTCGCCCACGCCCTGGTCCGGCGCCGGGTGGCGGCGGGTCTCCCGGCGCCACGGGCCCTGATCGTGGGCGGAGCCCGGGCGCCGCACCTGCCCCAACCACTGGTCGAGGCGCGGACCGCCTCCGACGACGACCTGGCCCGACTGCTCGTCCGCCTGGGCGGAGTCTCCACCGAGCTGTTGCGCTACCCCGACTGGCTGCGCGCGGCCACCTCGCTGCTGCGCGACGACCTCGCCGTGTGCTCGGGGTTCCCGGACCCGGCGGCCGAACCGCTTCCGGTCCCCATCCACGTCTTCACCGGGGCCGCCGACCCCTTGGTGCGGGCCGACCAGGCCGCCGCCTGGGACCGGCACACACGGGAGGAGTGCCGCGTCCACGTCATGCCCGGCGGCCACTTCTTCCCCGCGGAGTCCCGTTCCGCCTTCCTGACGAGGGTTTCCTCCATCCTGTCCCGGCTTTAGGTTCCGCTAAGGGCACCGCTAGCCCGGACCGCGATCCTGATCCTCATCGTCCACGATGAGGATCAGGGGTACGTCATGACGAGTAGGCGCCGATCCGCTGTCTCCCAGGAGCAGCCGGTCCCCGGTGACGCGGTCGCGATTGTCGGACTGGCCTGCCGCCTTCCCGAGGCGCCCGACCCGGACTCCTTCTGGCGGCTGCTCCGGGAGGGCCGCAGCGGGATCACCGAGACTCCAGAGGAGCGGTGGACCGGACTCGACGCCATCGGTGACCAGGATGTGCCCCACCGCGGCGGATTCCTCGACCGCGTCGACGGGTTCGATCCCGCCTTCTTCGGGATCTCCCCGCGTGAGGCCGCCGTCATGGACCCGCAGCAGCGCCTGATGCTGGAGCTGAGCTGGGAGGCCCTGGAGGACGCCGGGATCGTGCCGGAATCCCTCCGCGACACGCGGACCGGCGTGTTCACGGGCGCCATCATGGACGACTACGCCGCGTTGGTGCAGCGGCTCGGCGCCGACGCCATCAACCAGCACACCGTCACCGGTCTGCACCGCAGCATCATCGCCAACCGTGTCTCCTACACCCTCGGTCTGCACGGGCCGAGCATGACGATCGACGCGGCCCAGTCGTCGTCGCTGGTCGCCGTGCACATGGCATGCGAGAGCCTGTACCGGGGGGAGTCGTCGGTCGCCATCGTCGGCGGCGTCAACCTCAACCTCATCCCGGAGAGCACGGTGGGGGTCGCTCGGTTCGGCGGCCTGTCACCGGACGGGAACAGTTACACCTTCGACGCGCGGGCGAACGGGTACGTGCGCGGTGAGGGCGGCGGTGCCGTCGTCCTCAAACCGCTGTCCCGGGCCCTCGCCGACGGGGACAGGGTGTACTGCGTGATCCGCGGCAGTGCCGTGAACAACGACGGGTCGACGGACGGACTGACCGTCCCCAGTCCGAGTGCCCAGGAAGACGCACTGCGGACGGCCTACGAGCGGGCCGACGTGAACCCGGGCGACGTCCAGTACGTGGAACTGCACGGGACCGGCACCAGGGTGGGCGACCCCATCGAGGCCGCCGCCCTGGGCGCGGCCGTGTCCTCCGAGCGCGACGCCGACGACCCCCTCGTGGTGGGGTCGGTGAAGACCAACGTCGGGCACCTGGAGGGTGCGGCGGGCATCGTCGGCCTGCTGAAGGCGGCGCTGAGCATCCACCACCGCGCGATCCCGGCGAGCCTCAACTTCGAGACCCCGAACCCGGACATCCCCTTCGACGAGCTGCGGCTGCGGGTCAACACCGGATTCGGTCCCTGGCCGAGGCCGGAGCGCCCGCTGCTGGCGGGTGTGAGCTCGTTCGGCATGGGCGGGACCAACTGTCACGTGGTGCTCGCCGAGGGCCCCGACACGGCCAGCACGGTCGACGGGAAACCTGACACCGGCTCCGGTGCGGGCCCGGCGGCCTGGCTGCTGTCGGCGAAGAACCGTACGGCGCTGGCCGCCCAGGCCGAGCGGTTGCGGGAGCGGGTGGAGTCCGATCCGGGTGTGTCGGTGTCGGATGTGGCGTTTTCGTTGGGGTCCTCGCGTGCGTTGTTCGATCACCGTGCGGTGACGTGGGGACGTGACCGTGACGAGTTGCTGCGTGGGTTGGCGGCTCTGGCCGGGGGAGAACCCGCTCGCAATGTGGTGACGGGTGTGGCTGGTTCCCCGGGCCGGGTGGCGTTGTTGTTCACGGGTCAGGGCAGTCAGCGTCCGGGTATGGGTCGGGCTTTGTTCGAGGTGTTTCCGGTGTTCGCGCAGGCTCTG
>NZ_VWVS01000039.1:0-19378 GCF_008638355.1 Nocardiopsis deserti
CCAGCCCCATCGGCGCGGGCGCCTTCGACAACGCCGCCAAAGCCGCCACAGCACGCAACGACTTCGCCGACCTCTTCGCCCGCAACTTCGGCGACCACCTCGGCGACACCGCCGCACGCAACCTCGGACGCGACTACGCCGACACCCTCACCCGCAACTGGAACAACCCCGCACTGGGACAACACCTACGGGACACCATCGGCGACCGCCTGCCCCCACACATGCGCGACCACCTCGCCGACGTCCCCGTCAACCTGCAAAAACCCCTCAACGACTACTTCTCCACCACCGGTGCCTACGCCCAACAGGTCGGCGGCAGCATCGGCAGCGGAGCGCTGGAGGGCTACCTCGGCGAGGGCCTGGGCAGCATGGCCGACGGACGCGGCTGGGAGGCCTCGGTCTACTCCGCCACCGCGGGCGCCTCCCAGGCGGGCATCCAACAGGGCGCCACAGACGGCATCCTCCAAGGCGCCGACCTGTTCAAAGACAAGGACACACCCGACCTCAACACACCCCCGCCCCAGACCGAGAGCAGCGGTTCCGACAACCGGACCGACGACCGCACCGACCCCGACGGCACCGACCCTTGGTGGCGCGGGGACGACGACCCCGGTCAGGGCGGTGACCGGACCCCCCAGCACGGCGGCGACAGCTCCCCCGCTCCCGCGTCCGGTGACCGGACCCCCGAACGCGGCGGCGACGGGTCCCGGCGGACAGACGACCGCGACAACGGACCCGACCCGTCCCCGCAGGACGACGAGCAGTCCCTGTACGACAGCGACTCCGACTACGACAGCGACGCATCGTCCGTCTTCGACCGGGACGAGAGCTCCTCCCCCTACGACAGCGACGACGAGGCCTCGCTGTTCGACACCGACGAGGTCGCCCCCCAACAGGACACCACCACCGCCAAGGCGGACAAGGAACCCGGCCCCGATGCGCCCTCCGTCCCGGGACCACGGAACGAGCCGCGGGGAGCGGACTCCCCCGACGCCAGGTCCGGCGACGACCCCTTCCGGACGGGCGCGAGCGAGGGCCCCCTGGCCGTCGACTTCCTCAACGCCATCGTCCCCGACAACCCCATGGAGACCGCGCCCCCCGGCGCCGAACAGACCACACCGAACACGGAGAAAACCGGCGACACCAACCCCGACGACCGCTCCGTTCCCGAACAGGAGCAGCAGCACAACATCGCTCCCGTCGCCGTGGCGCCCCCCGTCGGCCAGGCAGCCCCACCACCCGCACCCGCCCCACAGAACCCGACCTCCGACACCGGCCAGCGCTCCGCACCCACCGAACGCAACAGCGGTGAACGCTCACCCCAGCGCACCGACGACACCCGCACCACGGACTCCTCCACCGACCGGTCGGCCGACGGTGACGTGCGCACTGGCACCGAGAGCGCTCCTCCCGCTCCGGAGACCGAGACCACCGGCGACACCACCACCGGGCGGGACGACACGGGCGGCTCGACGGACGCACAGCGGGCGAATCCCGACACCGTAAGCACCACCGAACAGCGGACGGAGTCGGCGGACGCCCCCACGCCCCCACCGCCCGCCGCCGAAGAGGGCACCGACCAGGGCACCGACCAGGACACCGACCACCGCGATACCACCGTCAGGACGGAGAGCGGACCGCCGCCGCAGACCGAGGACGCCGCCCCCCTCTCCGAGGCGCTGGACGACCGCTCCCCCGAGCCCGCCCCTCCGGCCGACTCCCAGGACGACCGGGACGCCGTTCCGCCGCCCCGCGCGGAGGAGCAGGACGGCGTTCCTCCCACCGCGCCCGTCCCGCCGCCCGTCATGGCGCCACCGCCCGTGCAGGGCGATCCGTCCGCCCCCGCTCCCGCGGCCGCCAGCGGGCAGAGGACTCCCTCCCCCCAGCCCGCGTCGGACAGGATGACCACCGCCACCCGGCTCGGGGAGATGGCCTCGGCCAGCATCAAGGACGCGATCAGCGGCTACCAGCGCGCCCAGGACCTGGTCAGCCAGACCCGGGAGGCCGAGAGCCGGGGCCGCCCCGACGCCGCCGACCTGCGCGCCCAGGCGTACGAGACGCAGCGCCAGGCCAACGAGGCCTACCGGACCTACGACCTCCTCGCCCAGATGCAGGCCGACCTGCTGCGCACCGACCAGCCGGTCACCGTCATGACCGTCCTGGAAACCCCGGCGGGCCCGAGCACCGACCCCGGCCCCGTCCCCCTCGGCGGGACCGACGGGGACATACCGCTCGGCCCCCTCGACACCGACTCCCCCGCCCACCAGGAGGACACACCAACGGAGGGCGCACCACCCGAGGAAACCGCACCGGAGGGCGCACCGCCGGAGGGAACCCCGCCGCAACAGCCGTCGGCCCCCACCTACACCGGCACCTTCTCCCCGGACCGGGACAAGGCGTACGACCTGGGCTACCTGACCACGTCCAACCTCATCGGTCCGAACATGCTCTTCGCCGAGCACCTGCACGGGTTCGTCGACAGCCTCCTGCCCAGCCCTTCCGTCATGCCCCGCCCCGCACGACAGCAGATCCTGGACGGCGTGGCCGCCATCCTCACGAAGGAGGGGCCGCGCCCCTTCCTCCGCGAGGGCGGGCACACCGTCAGCGGCACCCACGACGGGCAGACGTGGAGCGTCGACATCGACCTGCGCTCCCTCGACGGCGATTTCTACCACTTCAAGACCGAGTCCCTGAGCGGCGGGGACTCCAGGTATCTGAGGCTCCACAGCGCCGGACCCGGGGTGTCCTCCAGCGAGGCCGGTTCACAGGACGGGGGCGGGACCGTCGGCGCCAAGTTCACGGGGAGCCCCATCTACCTGTTCAACGTCAGCGGCAGCGACGCCGGGCCGATCTTCTCCATCGGCACACGCGGCGGCTTCCTGGTCCGGAGCACCGGCGGATCGGCCGCGATCAGCGCCAGTTCCACCACCGGCATCGAACTGCTCGGCACCCCGAACGTCTACGTCAGCGACCTGCACATGAAGGCGTCGGTCACCGGGCCCGGCCTCACCGCGCCACTCGTGCGGGAGGCGACCGCGTACGACGGACTGCTCATGAACCTGCCGGGCGAGGCGGTCTCCTCCGACGGCCCCCGGGAGATCACGCCCGACAACGGAACAGGGGGCATGAAGGGGCCGGTGAGCCGCCCGTTCATAGGTGCCAGCCACCCGCTGGAGATCACCCGCTTCTCCCCGGTCCCAGCGGCATCCGACGGCGGAACCGGCGGGGACACCACCTCCGTCGACCGCGGTGACAGCACCGGCACCGCGACGACGGGCAGCGGAGGCCGACCGGGGCAGAACAGCCTCGGCGCCTGGCTGGCCGACTACCTCCTCCCCCGCCCCAAGGGGAACCCGGGCGACGGCCGCGCCCCCTCCAGCGAGGAGAAGCGCAACAACGAGTACCGCGCGGCGATCGAGGCCGCCTTCGACAACGACCAGGTGCAGCAGTACCTGCCGCAGGTGTCCAACGGTTCCGCGCGCGTCCGGATCGACATCCCCGGGAGCCCTCCCCGGCGCATGCGGATGTGGTCGGTGTCGACCCGGTACGACCGCAAGGACTTCGCCCCCGCCCTGGTCGACTTCGTGCACAGCAACACCAAGGTCAAGAGCGTCTCCTCCAAGGTGCAGCACTCCACCACGGTGTCCGGTTCGATCGGCACCGGTTTCGGCATCTGGGTCGATCTGCCGGACGGCAAGAGCATCCGGCTCGAAGCCCCCTCCCTGGAGTACACGGCGACGCACAAGAAGAGCACGGGGATCGTCCAGAACACCTCGGCGACGGTCAGCGATATCGTGCACGCCTCCTCCCCCGCCTCAGGTCACGCAGCCTACGACGTGAAACGCGACTTCTACGTCCACATCCGGGGCGAGGCGCAGCCGCACCGCTTCGAGGGCGACTCCGTCGAGCTGCTCACGGTCGAGGACGCCCGCCTGCTCAACGGTGAACCGCCCAAGACCCCGTCCTCGACCGACCGCCGACCCCCGTTCCCGCAACTCGACATGGACCACCCCACGAATCTGTTCGGGACCACCGTGCTCGCGTTCGGCCACGCCTCCCCACCCGCTCCGGCGAACAACGGTGGAACCACGAACACGACGGACACCACCGGGAACGACGGCACCGACGGCGACACCAAGAAGTACGACTCACCGGAGAGCTCGCTCTACGACGACCTGGTGCACGAAGTGCTCAAGGCCATCGCCAACAAGCACCCCGGAATGGTCATCCCGGACATGACGAGGACCAGGAAGAACTACGCCCTCCGCCCCAACAACTTGGAGTCGGAGGCGGTCCGCACCTACCGCGAGCGCTGGGGCCTGCGCCGCAACGTGGACGTGGCGGAGGCGAACACCCAGAAGGTCTGGGACGCGCTCTCCGAGTCCAATATCAAGAGCAGCAAGTTCGACCTGCCCTACGACGGCATCCCGATCCGTCTCCAGGAAACCGCCGTGATCGACTTCAAGACGATCCGTGCGGACAGGGGCCTGCGCCCCGACCACGTGACCCTGCGCGTCTACGGCGAATACGGAAAACCCGAACACCAGTTCGAGGTACCCCGCAGTGGCGGTGCCCGGATCGCGGGCTCGTCCGGCACCACCGTCACGAAGGGGTCGCACCACAGCCACTCGCTGACCCTGACCGTCGGCGGCAGCGTGCGCGACGACGCCAACAGCGACGCACGCGGCGTCCCCGGGACGATGGGGAACCCGATGGTCGCGCTGTTCACCTCCTTGGGCTTCGGCAGGGAAGCCGCTCAGGGCATCTCCCGCAGCATCGAGGACACGGTCCTGTTCACCGGGGCCTCCGACGTGTGGACGTCCCGCACCCGCTTCACCGCACGGCTGTTCGAGAACGACGACCTCGGAATGACCCGCGACGGCAGGTCCCAGCACGAACACGGGACACCGCTCCTGGGAAAGGGGATGGACACGCAGATGGTCCTCCTCACCCCCAAGACGTCCCCGACGGCCTCGGGCTCCACACGGACGGACACCGACACGGACCGCGGCTGGCGAAAACTCCCGACCGACCAGGTGAAGAAGGCGGTCACCCTGAGGCACACCGTGCCTCCAGCGGGCACCACCACGGTCACGGGCACCGACCAGCCCGCCGCCCTCACCCCGCCGCCTCCCCCCGGCGGCACCACGGACACCACCACCGGCACGGCGCCGGATACCGCTCCGCCCGGAGGCGAGCGGGACGGGAACGACTCCCCGAACGACCGGTCGCCGCAGGACCCACCGCCGACTCTGGGACGGCTCCGCGCCCAGGCGCTCCCCCACGCCAGTCCCGTCTACGGGCACGTGAGCACCCATTTCCGCACCGGGGACCAGACTTCCGGGGTGCTGGCGCAGACGTACCAGGCCCTCTCCGAAAACGGATACGCGCGCAAGGGCATGTCGTTCCTCTCCCGGTCGCCCGGGAACGGTCAGCGGATCGAGCTGTCCCTGTCGTCGGAGGTACTCGCCACGGACAGCAGCACGTTCAGCCGGTCCGGCTCCCGATCCCGCCACGAGATGAGCAGTCGCCTCTGGTCACCGCACAAAGTCCGGATGACCACCATCGTCAGGGCCGACGTCAACGACGTCACCGGCCTCCGCCCCGTCGACGCCCAGCTGCGGTACGGCGCCGGCAGCGAGACGTTCCTGTCCGCCACCTCATCCCGGACCATCGACCTCGGACTCAAGTTCGGCGGGAGCGGGACCCGCAACCCGAACCCGCCCGGCTCCGACGACTCCCTGCCGAACGAGGCCGTCAGACCGATCCCGGTGTTCGGAACCTCCCTCTCCCGCTCGTTCTTCTCGCACGGCACCTCGCACACCCAGTCGATCACGTTCTCGTCGTCGGTGCTGTTCATCCCGAACAACACCAAGGCGTACGTCTTCCACACCTCCGGCGACCTCACCCTCCTCACCGAGTTCCAGAAGAACTGGAGCATCGGCCCGACCCTGGACTGGAAGACCACGTTCGATGGGTGGACCCGCTCGGAGACGGACCTGGCCCCGGGATTCGTGCACTCCCGCGACGCCCAAGAAGGAGAGATGGTCCGGGACCGGGCGATCCCCAACGGCGACAGAGTGGACCTGGGTACCCAGAAGAACCCGGACAAACCCGCGAACGCGCGGGTGCGCCCGGGGTTCGAGAACAACGGCAGACAGACCCACTACGCCGACCCCGAAGCCGCCATCCAGGCCCTGGTGGACGTCCTCGCCTCGAACGGACTGGAACTGACGATCAGCGGCGGCCGGGAGACCCTGCTGAAGCAGCTGACCACGCACCTGGCCCACAATCCGGACCCCCACGCCCCGCTGCCGGTCAAGGTCCGCGCTCTGGGGCCGGAGCCCGCCCCGGACTCGAAGCCGCGGCCACAGCGTTCGAGCTCCACGGGGCAGCTCTACGTGAAGCTGGTCTGGGACCCGAAGAGCACCGAGGTCTCGCACGTCGACTACGCCGACTACTACATCGAGTCGCACAAGGTGAAGGCGGCCGACGCGCACTCGCAGAGCGACGAGACCAAAAGGACGGTGGACTCGAACGGCGCACTGCTGATACCTCCGCCCTTCCCCGGGGACGACCAGGGGCCGGACGGACAGCCGGAGCACCGCGCCCTGTTCCAGACCCCTGCCGGGGAGGTCTCCGCCTCCAGCAACGACGGGCGCTCCTCCGGACAGTCCCAGGACGACTCCCGCACCGTCGAGCTGCACCTGAAAACCCCGTACGCGAAGGTCAGCACGAACACGGAACTCGAACTCAAACTCCGGTTCGGCAAACCCCAGGGCGGGGAATCGACCTACGAGGTCAGCGCTGCCAGCGGACGGGTCGACACGCTGTACTCGCTCGCGTACATGACCTTCGACCCCCCGGCGACGGACACCCCGGAAGGCGGCAACACCACCGACACCACCGGCACCACCGGCACCACCGGCACCACCGGCAACCAGACGGGAACCGGCCTGACGCGGCGGACCGTGGCCCTCAACTTCGCCTCCCTGGTCGACGCGTTCCGCACGTTGACCCGTGACGCGGGACCCCGGCCCGGCAGCGACTCCGCCCTCGCACTGACGACCATGGTGCAGGACTACGGACAGGCGCTACGCGACCTGGCCAACATCGTCATCGCGCGGTCCGTCGGCTGGAAGCCGCCCGAGGGGCAGTCGGTCGAGGACACGGCGGACGCGGCGCGGGCCCATCTCGCCCGCTTCTACGAGCTGGACCCGATCTACAACGAGATCGACGCCAGCCTCAGTGACGAGGCCATCAAGGCGATAGACCCGTCGTCGCTCAACCCCGACGGGGTGAGTTTCAAGGACATCGAACTCCCCGGGGCGATCGGCAGGACCCTGGAGGGCAACCACACCCAGTGGGGCGTCAAGTCCCTGCCGAGCAGCCGCGGAGCGAAGTTCCTGGACGTGCGGCCGGACGGCCAGCTCAGCGACTCCCGTGCCCGGCCCCGGACGAACACCTCCGGCGAGTCCCACGGCGGGGGCCAGGGCTTCGGGGGCGCGTTCCGCCCCGCCGGGATAACCACCGAGAGCCCCGTCTACGACCGCCACGAGGGCATCCACACCGGTTCGGCGGCTGTGAACGACGGCTCGTCCCATGGGGCCAAGTCGGGCTCCGACCAGGCCGTCAAGGGCTACCAGGAGTCCGACCAGCTCCGCCAGGGGCCCTTCTACCTCGTGGAGCACGACGTCACCTGGGCGGTCGCCGCGGGCAGCAAGCTCGCGGCACCCGCCGCCTTCCACCGGAACGACCCGAGCCTCGCGCCGACCCCGTTCCACCGCCGGCCCACCCGCTGGATCGCGGACCAGACCACGATCCGGATGGCCAAGTGGTACTCGGAGGCCGACGCGATCGCGATGGGCTTCCTCACGCCGGACCAGGCCAAGGATCTGGACCCCGTCAAGGAGAGCGTCCGCAAGGCGCAGGAGGAGTTCAGCAAGGCGGAGGCCGAGTACGCCGAAGCCCGGGCCCCGCTGGAGGGCCTGGCCGAGAGGTACGCCGACAATCCGGACGAGCAGAGCGCCTGGGAGGCCTACAAAGCCCAGGAGGGCAAGTACACGGAGGCGCTGACCAGCTTCAACAATAAGACCGAAGCCATGGTCGATACCCTGAACAAAATACGCGCCGACCTGGAAAGCACGGGGCCGGGGGGAACTGGCGGCACCGTTTCCCCCGGGCATACGTCGGGCGGTAACACGAGCGGAGGGACGACGGCCCCCGCACCGGCCCCCGTCAACACCGCCTCGACCACCAGCACGACCGGAAACACGACCACCGACACCACGACCACCAGCGCACCCCAGCAGACCACCACCGGGGCCCCGCCGCCGGACCCGTCGCCCGCGCCCTCGGGACCGAGCCAGGCGCTGGCTGACCGCTTCCGTACGGAACTGAACCTCGTCGCCGCGAATCCCGACACCCCCGTCCAGGACACGGACACCGTGGACGCGCGGGTCCAGAAGGCCTCCGACGCGGCGGACACCGCTGACCGGGAGGCCCACGAAGCACGCGATGCCGCGAACGACCTCTCCACCGCCCTGGAGAGCGGCAGGGCCGAGCTGGGGAACGGCACCCGCATCCTCACGGGCTCCGACGGCGGAGCACCCGCCGCCGGGACCGACGGCACCCCCTCACCGGGGGCCGAACGGCAGGCACAGGACGCGAGCACGGCGGCGGACACGGCGCACACCGACGCCACCACCACCCGCGACTCCTTCACCACCGCCCGCGAAGACGCCCTCACCACGAGACCCGAACCCCGTGGGGACGCCTCCGTCGAACAGGTCGAGACGGCCACCACCGCGGCCGAGAGCGCGGCCGCCACGGCGCAGGCAACCGCCGACCAGCACAGGGACACCGTCGCCGGGCTCGGGAACGACCTCGACGGGGCCCTGCCCCGGCACCAGACGCTCAGCACCGCCGTGGACAGTCTGTCCGGTCAGGACCGGCCCACCGGCGAAGACCCGGCCGCCCAGAACGCGTGGGACAAGGCCGTGCGGGAGGCGCGCGAGGAGGCCGGCAGCCTGGTCTCCGACCTGGAGGGCATCGCCGAGCGGGCCGACACCGCCCGGGAGGCGGCGGAGACGGCGCGGACCGACGCCGACGCCGCGAAGACGAACGCCGACAACGCGAAGGCGACGGCCGACCAGGTAGCCGCGGACGCCGAGGCCCTGCGGACCTGGGCCGAGGGGCTCAGCACCAGCGCGTCCAACCACCGGGACAGCGCGGACCGGGCCGCCCAGGACGCGCAGAGGGCCGCGGAGGAGGCCCAGCGGGCCGCCGGCGCGGCCGAGAAGGCCCGTGCCGCCGCGGACAGGGCCGCCGAGGTGAGCACCCGCGCGAAGGACGCCACCTATAAGGCCAAGCAGGCCGATGACCACGCCCGCGCGGCCCGCGCCGCCGCGGACCGCGCGGTCCATGCGGCGGTGAACGCTCCCCAGCCCTCCCCCGGCGGGCAGACGACATCGGACGGTACCGACACCCGAGGGACGACGGACACCCGGCAGAACGACGCTCCCCGGGCCGCGCAGGACGCACGGGAGCGGGCCCGGCAGGTCCGGCAGACCACACACGACGCGGTGCGGACCACGACCCGGGCCGCCGAGGACGCGGAGCGGCTGGCCGAGCAGGCAAAGGCTCTGCACACCAGGGCGGAGACCACCGCGCGGGAGGCCCGGGAGGCCGCCGCCCGCGCGAACGAGGCACGCGGGATCGCCGAGAAGGCCCGGGAGGCCGCAGACAAGACCGTCGAGACGGCCGACAAAACCGCCACCGACGCCCAACACGCACACGAGTCCGCCCAGAAGGCCGCCCAGAAGGCGGAGAGCGCGGCCAAGGACGCCGAGGCAGCCGCGAAGACCGCTGAGAAGGCCCGCGACGACGCCGAGAAGATCGCCATCAGCGCCCGCGAACGCGCCGAAAGCGTACGTGATCTCCTGGGGGGCCTCGACGCGGCCGTGGAGCCGGAGAGGACGTCCTCCGACGACGGCCGGAAGAAGGACGACGACCGGAACAAGGACGGCGACCGGGACGGGGACGGGTCCTCCCACGAGGAGACCGCTCCCGCCGACAACCGCCCGGAACGCCACTCACGCGACCAGACGGATCAACGCTCCCCCGAACAGACCCGAACCCGTCGCGACCCCGCCGACAGGTACACGGCGAACGACGAGGAGAACCTGTACGACGCCAGGGACGGGGAGGACGACGCGCTGGCCCAGGCCGCCGAGGACGCGCTGTTCACCTTCGACGGTCAGCGCCTCCCCCTCCACACGCGAACCGAACCCGACCACGACGCCCTCCCCCAGCCGGACCAGGACACCCTCTCCGAGACCTCCTCACTGGACTCGGACACGCTCAGGGACATGCGGCTACGGCTGGAGCGACTGGGGTCATCGGACCCGGCCCCCTTCGAGAGCGACCAGCCGTCCCCCGAGGACACCGGCCTGACCGGCGACCACGGCCAGCAGTCCTCCTCCGGTCAGACCGAGGCCGACCGCGTCCCCGAGGACCAGCCCGCTCCCCACCAGCCGCGGACCCGCAACCTGCCCGACCCCTCCATCAACCCGGACCGGGACGAGTGGAACAACCGGCTCCAGGCCATGCAGGACTGGAGAGCCAACTGGGCGCCCAGGGCGGGGACACCGGAGGAGAGGGAGCGTCTACGAGAGGCCTGGAGGACCGAGTGGTCGCTACCGGCGACGACCCGGCCGGGCGTGAACGGGACCTCCCAGGACGACACCGGTCTGACGGGCGACCACGGCCGAACCGCACCTGCTCCGGGGGAGGGCCCCGACAGCGGGGACGAGCTCGGTGCTCCTCCTCAGCAGGGGCAGACACAGAGCGAACCCGTACGGACGCCTCCCGCCGCGGACTCCACACGCGTCTCCTCCCACGAGGTGACGGAGCCCGGTCCCGCCCCGACCGTCAGCGAGGACCGGGTCCAGGAGCCCGCGGGCCCCGAAGCGGTGTCCGAGGGCTCCGACCCGTCCCGGAAGCAGCCCGAGGACGAGGGCGACAGCGATAGCGATAGCGAGGAAGCGTCCGAGAACGAGGACGGGGACGAGGACAACTCCGAGGACACTCCCGAGAACGGCCGGAAGAAGGACGACGACAAGGACGGCGGCCGGGACGAGGACGGTTCGGGCGACAGCGGCAACCGCCCCGACGGCGGCGACCAGAGCGGCAACGAGGGCGACCGCTCCGAGGACAGGCGCGGCTCCGACACCGGACGCGACACCGAAGGCGGCGACAGGGGCCGCGGCACGGAACCGGACCACGGCAACCGCTCCCGGCGCGGGGGCGACCAGGACGGCTCCGCTCCCGCGAACACCGGTGGCCGCGGCCGTCCGTCCCCCCAGGCCGCGTCGGACGGGATCACCAGCGCCACCCGGCTCCAGGACCTGGTCTCGGCCAGTATCAAGGACGCGCTCAGCGGCTACCAGCGCGCCCAGGAACTCGTTAGCCAGACCCGGGAGGCCGAGAGCCAGGGCCGCCCCGACGCCGCCGACCTGCGCGCCCGCGCCTACGAGACGCAGCGCGAAGCCAACGAGGCCTACCGGACCTACGACGACCTCGCCCGGATGCAGGCCGACCTGCTGCGCCCCAGGAACCCGATCACCGTCATGACCGTCATGACGTCCCCCGCGGGCCCGAGCGGCGACACCGGCCCCGTCCCGCTGGGCGGGACCAGCAGGGACATCCCGCTCGGCCCCCTCGACACCGATCCCCCCGTTCGCCAGGAGGAAGCCCCGCCGGAGGGCGCACCGCCGCCCCGGCCGCTCCCGACCCTCACCTACGACGGCGGCTTCGTGCCGAACCGGGGCGGTCAGAGCTACGACCTGGGCTACCTGACCACGTCCACCCTCCTCGGGCCGCACATGCTCTTCGCCGAGCACCTGCCCGGCTTCGTCGACGACGTCCTGACCAGCACGCCGGGCATGCCCGACACCGCGCGGCAGCAGATCGTGGACGGCGTGGTCGACATCCTCAGGAGTGAAGGGCCCAGACCCTTCCTCCGCGAGGGCGGACGCACCGTCAGCACCACCGACAACGGGCAGACGTGGAGCGCCGACATCGACCTGCGCTCCCTCGGCGACGACTTCTACCACGCCGACGCCGAGGCCCTGGGCGGCGGCGGGGACTCCAGGTTCCTGCGGCTCCACGACGCCGGCCCCGGGGTGGACTCCAGCGACGGCGGGTCGCGCGGAGCGGGCAGGACCGTCGGCGGCAAGTTCACGATGAGCCCCTTCTACATGACCGGCGCCAACGGCAACGATGCCGGACCGATCGCGGCCGTCGGCGGGCGCGGCGGCGCGAGGGTCCGGGGCACCTCCGGATCGGCCTCGGCCAGCGCCAACGCCGCCAGCGGCATCGAACTGCTCGGTGCCCCGAACATCTACGTCGGCGACCTGGGCATGAGGACGTCCGTCACCGGTCCCGGCCTCGCCGCGCCGCGTGTCCAGGAGGGGACCGCGTACAACGGACTGGCCATGAACCTGCCCGGCGAGGTGGTCCCCACTGACGCCCCCCAGCGCATCGTGCCCGACAACGGACCCACGGACGCGAACGGGCACCACCCGCCGGTGAACCGCCCGTTCGTGGGTACCGGCCACCCGCTGGAGATCACCCGTTTCTCCCCGGTCCCACCGGCATCCGATGGCGGGGCCGGTGAAAACACCACGTCCGACGACGGCGGGACCGACCGCGGAGGCGAAGGCGACCGCGACGACAGCACCGCCACCGCCACGACGGGCGGCGGCCGACCGGGCAGGAGCACCCTCGGCACCTGGCTGGCCGACCACCTCCTCCCCCGTCCCAAGGGCAACCAGGGCGGCGACCACACCCCCTCCCGGAGGGAACGGCGCGACGACGAGTACCGCGCGCGGATCGAGGCCGCCTTCGACAACGACCGGTTGCAGCAGTACCTGCCGCAGATGTCCAACAGTTCCGCGCACATCCGGATCGAGATCCCCGACAGCCATCCCCGCATCATGCGGATGTGGTCGGTGTCGACCCAGTACGACCGCAAGGACTTCGCCCCCGGCCTGGCCGACTTCGTGCACAGCAACACCGCCGTCAAGAGCGACTCCTCCAGCGCGAAGCACTCCACCGTGGCCTCCGGTTCGGTCGGCGGCGGCTTCGGCATCTGGCTCGAACTGCCGGGCGGCAGGAGCGTCCGACTCGACGTGCCCTTCGTGGAGTACTCGGCGACCTTCGAGAAGAGCACGGGAACCACGCTCAACACCTCGGGGACGAGCAGCCATGTCGTGCACGCCCCGTCCGGCCACGCGGCCTACGACGTCAAGCGCGACTTCTACGTCCGCATCCAGGGCGAGCCGCAGGCGCACCGCTTCGAGGGCAACTCCGTCGAACTGCTCACGGTCGAGGACGCCCGCCAGCTCAACGGTGAGCTTCCCAAGCCCCCGTCCCCGACCGACAGCCCGGCCGCGCCGCCCCGGCCCCCGTTCCCGAACCTCGCCGTGGACCGCCCCACGGACCTGAACGGGGCCACCGTACGCGGGTTCGGCCACGTCCCCCCGCCCGCTCCGGCGGACAACGGCGGGACGACGACAAGCACCGGGAACGACGGCACCGACGGCGACGCCCCGACGCCTCCCTCACCGCAGCGCCCGTTCTACGACGACCTGGCCTACCGCGTGCTCAGCGACATCTCCGAGAAGCGCCCCGGAATGGTCATCCCGGACCTGGCCCGGACCGGCAAGGACTACGCGGTCCGCCCCAGCCGCATGGACCCGGACGGGCCGACGCGCAGCTTCCGCGAGCGCTGGGGCCTGCGCCGCAACGTGGACGTGGCGCGGGAGAACACCCTGAAGGTCATCAACGCGCTCTCCGAGTCCGGGCTCAGGAGCGGTGCCTCCGACCTGCCCGGCAACGGCATTCCGGTCCGCCTCAAGGAATCCGCCGTCATCGACCCGACGATGGTCCACAAGGACAGGGGCGGCCGTCCCGAGACCGTGACCGTGCGCGTCTACGGCGACTTCGACCGCCTGGAGCACCAGTTCGACACGACCGCCAGCGGGGGCGCCCGGTTCGCGGGCTCGGCCGGGATCACCACCACGAAGGGGTCGAGCGTCAACCACGCGGTCAGCCTCAACGTCGGCGGCAGCGTGCGCACCGACGCGGGCGCCGACGCACGCGGCGTCCCCCGGGTCATGGGAAACCCCTCGGTCTCGTTGAACGCGTCCCTGAACCAGGGCAAGGGATCCAGCCAGGGCCTCTCGCACAGCTCCGAGGAGACGGTGCTGTTCAGCGGGGACTCCGACGTGTGGACGTCCCGTACCCGCTTCACCGCACGGCTGTTCGAGCACGACGACATCGGGATGGCACGCGATGACCGGCCCCAGCGCGAACACGGCATCCCGCTCCTGGGTGAGGGGATGGACGCCCAGATGGTCCTCCTCACGCCCAAGATGCCGCCGGTGTCCTCCGACTCCCCGCGCACCGTGTCCGACCCGACGGGCACGACCCGCGGCGGCGAGACCGCCGCCTCCTCCGACGGACGGGAGACGCGCAACGCCCCCGAAGCCACCGTCACCACCGCCACACGGGAGGGGGACTCCGCACGGACGGACACCGACGGGAACACGATGCCCGCCACGTCGGGCGTCCGGCAACCGCTCACGCCCGAGCAGGCACGGGACATGATCGTCCGGAACTTCGTCCCGCGGACCACCACCGGCGGTACGTCGGGCGACGACCGGGGAGGCCGGTGGACCGTCGTCCGGGACGGGGTGGTGCAGACCTGGGGACGCCTGTTCGGCGGGGGCACCGAGGTCGTCACCCCTTCCCCGAGCACCACCGGCACCAACCAGCCCGCCGCCCTCATCTCACCGCCTCCCTCCGGCAACACCACGGACACCACCGCCGGGACGACGCCGGAGAACACTCCGACAGGAGGCGACCGGAACGGAGACGACGCCCCGTCCGACCGCCCCCAGCAGGGTCCGCTGACCCTGGACCAGGCCCGCGCCCAGGCGATCCGCCGCATCGGCGGCACCTTCGAACGCGTGAACACCCACTTCGACGCCGGGAGCCGGGGCATGCGCGGGCTGCTGGAGGAGACCTACCGGACCTTCTCCGACACGCGCAGCGGCCTCCACGACGGATACCGGCGCAAGCTGGAGTCGTTCCTCGCCCAGTCCTCCGGGGGCGGTCGGCAGTTCGAGAACCACCTGTCGGCGGAGGAACTGGCCGCGAGCAGGAGCGTGACCACGCCGTCGGGCTCCCGCATCCGCCAGGAGATGAGCGGCGGCCTCTGGTCACCGCACGACGTCCGCGCCACCGTCGCCACCAGGGTCGACATCGACACCGTCACCGACTTCCGCCCCGTCGACGCCCAGATGCGGTGGAACGGCGGCAGCGAGGTGAGCCTGTCCACCAACTCCTCCCTGACCGGCAGCCTCGGCCTCAGGTTCGGGGGGAGCGGGACCCGCAACCCGAACCCGTACCCCTCCGACGGCTCCCTGCCCAACGAGGCCGTCAGACCGATCCCGGTGTTCGGAACCTCCCTCTCCCGCACGTTCTTCTCCCGGGGCACCTCGCACACCCAGTCGACCGCGTTCACGTCGTCGGTGCTGTTCATCCCGGACAACACCAGGGTGTACGCCTTCCGCGCCTCCGGCCACCTCACCCAGGCGATCGAGTTCCTGAAGAACTGGAGCATCGGCCCGCCCCTGAACTGGAAGACCCTGTTCCACGGGTGGACCGCTCCCGTCCAGAACCTGCTCGCGGGCTACGTGCACTCCCGCGACGCCCAGCAGGAGGGGCTGGTGATGGACCGGGCGACCCGCGACGCGAGCGGGACGGGGGTGAACCTGAGCCCGCAGCCCAACCCCAAGAAACCCGACACCGCGCGGGTGCGGCCCGGGTTCGAGGACAACGGCAGGCAGATCCAGCCCGCCGACCCCGAGGCCGCCATCCAGGAACTGGTGAACGACCTCGCCCGCAACGGGCTGGAGCTGACGAGCGGCGGCCGGGAGCTCCTGCTCCAGAAGCTGACCACGCACCTGGGCCAGAACCCGGACTCCACCGTCCCGGTGCCGGTCAAGGTCCGCGCGCTGGGTCCGGAGCCCACCCCGGACTCGCATCCGCACGCCATGCGCTCGGCCACCCCGGCGAAGGTCTACGTGAACCTGACCAGGGACCCGAGCCGCACCGAGGTCTCCTACGTCGGCCAGTCCGGCTACTACATCGAGTCGCACACGTGGAAGGCGACCGACGCGAACTCCCAGAGCAGGGGGACCGGGACGGCGGTGGGCGCGGACGGCGTGCTGCTGCAGCCCCTCCCCTACCCCCAGGACGACCAGGGGGCGGAGGGGCAGCCGGAGCACCGCCCGCTGTTCGGCGCCCCCGCCGGGGCGGTGTCCTCCTCCAGCAACGACGGGCGCTCCTCCGGACAGTCCCAGGACGACGCCCGTACCGTCGAGCTGCACCTGAACACCCCGTACGCGAAGGTCGGCGCGGACACGAGGCTGACCCTCACCCTCGAACTCGGCGAACCCAGGGGCGGGGAGAACGGCAACCCGCCGCGATCGACGTACACGGGCACCGCTGACAGCGGGCGGGTCGAGACGCTGTACCCGTTCGCGTACATGACCTTCGATCCCCCGGCGACGACCACCACCACGACCGCCACGGGAGACGGCACGCGGAGCACCGGCACCGACCTGTCGGCGCCTCCCCCCGCCGTCACCACGTCCACGGAAGGCACCGGCTCCACCGGGACCGCTCCGGCCGACCGGAACACCCCTCCGGCCCCGGAGGGCGACGGCACCACCGGCGGCCGGACGGGAACCGACACGACCGGCGACGACCGCGTCGCCGCCCCCGCGGAGGACGGCGGCACGACGCGGCGGCCCGCGGCCCCCGTCCACGCGTCCGTGTCCGAGGCGCTGCGCGCCTGGACGAACGACGCCGGTCCCCGGCCCGGCAACGACACCGCCGTCACCAAACCGGCCATGGTGCAGAACGGCGGACAGGCGCTGCGCGACAAGGCCAACGTCGTCATCGCGCAGTCCCTCGGCTGGCAGCCGCCCCCCGGCACCCCCGAAGGGGGGCAGCCCACCCGGGCCACGGCGGACGCGGCGCGCGCCTACCTCGCCGACGCCTACGGCCAGGACCCGGTCTACAACGAGATCGACCACAGCCTCAGCGACAAGGCCCTCAAGGCGGTGTACCCGTCGGCCTCACGCAACTCCGAGGGGGTGCAGTTCACCGACATCAGCCGCACGGAGTGGGGCGCCAAGGTCGTGTCGAGCAGCCGCGGGGCCAGGATCCTGGACGCGTTGCCGGGCAGCCAGCTCAGCGACTCCCGCGTCCGGCCCCGGACGAACACCGCCGGCGACTCCCACGGCGGGAGCCAGGGCCGCGGCGGAGAGTTCCGCCCGTCCGGGCTGACCACCGGCGGCATCCCCTACGACAGCCACGAGGGCATCCACACCGGTTCGGCGGCTGTGAACACCAGCTCGTCCCACGGGACCGACAGGGGCTCCAACCAGGCCGTCAAGGGCTACCAGGAGTCCGACCAGCTCCGCCAGGGGCCCGTCTACCTGGTGGAGTACGACGCGACCTGGGCGTTCGCCGCGGGCAGCAAGCTCAAGGCGCCCGCCGCCTTCCACCCGAACGACCCGAGCCTTGCGCCGACCCCGTTCTACTCCCGGCCCACCCGCTGGGGCGTGGACGACGTCACGGTCAGGATGGCCGGCTGGTTCTCGGAGGCCGACGCGATCGCGATGGGCTTCCTCACGCCGGACCAGGCGAAGGACATGGCCCCCGCCATGGACCGGCTCAACCAGGCGCGGGAGGAGTTCAGCAAGGCGGAGGCCGCGTACGCCGACACCCGGGCCCCGCTGGAGGGCCTGGCCGAGAGGTACGCCGCACAGCCGGACGACCGGAGTGCCCAGAGCGCCTACAGCACGCAGGAGGACAGGTACCAGGAGGCACTGCGCGACTTCAACGACCAGATCGACGCCCTGGTCGAGACCGTGAACACCACGCGCACCACGCTGGGGGGCGCCGGGCAGGGGACGGACGGCGGCACCGTCCCCCCTGTGCGCGCGGTGCACGGCGGCGGGGGGACGAAGACCCGCACACCGGTCACCGGAAACACCAACACCAACACCACGACTACCGGCACGACCGGGAACACGACCGCTGGCAACACGACCACCGACACCACCGGCGACGCGGGCGTCACTTCCGCGACCACCACGGCCTCCGGCGGCACCGACGGCGCCACCACGACCGCGGGAGAGCCCCGGCCGACCGTCACCATGACCTCGCCGGACCCGTCACCCGCGCCTGCGGGGCCGCGCCAGGACCTGGTCGACCGCTTCATGTCGGAGCTGAACCTGCGTGCGCCGGAGCCCGACACCCCCGTCGGGGACCCCGGCAGCTCCAGCGGCCTCCGGGACGGCCGGGAACAGGACACGGACACCGTGGACGCGCGGATCCAGCACGCCTCCGACTCCGCGGACGCCGCCGTCCGGGAGGCCGGTGGCGCACGCGACGCCGCGAACGGCCTCTCCACCTCCCTGGACCACGGCAGGACCGACATCCAGCTGGGCACCCGCATCCTCACGGGCTCCGAGGGCGGAGCACCCGCCGCCGGGACAGAAGGAGGCGCTGAGCCCGCGTCCGGGACCGACGGCGCCCCCTCACCGGGGGCCGAACGGCAGGTACGTGACGCGCGTACGGCGGCGGACACGGCACACGGTGATGCCACCACCGCCCGCGACACCTTCGCCGCCGCCCGCGACGACGCCCGCGCGAGGATGCCCGAACCCGACCGCGACGCCTTCATCGACCGGGTCCGGACGACCGTCTCCGAGGCGGCGGAGGCGGACACCTCGGCGACCAGTGCCCAGGAGGCCGCGGGCGAGCAGGAGGACGCCGTCGCCGACCTCGTGGACGAACTCGACGAGACCCCCGAGCGGTACCAGGCGCTCAACGCCGCTGTGGAGGGCCTGTCCGGGCAGGACCGGCCCGTCGGCGGCGACCAGGACGCCCGGGACAGGGCCGCGCGGGAGGCGCGCGAGGAGGCCGAGAGTCTGATCTCCGACCTGGAGGGGATCGCCGAGCGCGCCGACAGCGCCCGGGAGGACGCGGAGACGGCGCGGACCGACGCCGGGAAGGCGAAGACGGAGGCCGACACCGCGAAGGCGAAGGCCGACCGGACGGCCGCGGACGCCCAGGCCCTGCGGACCTGGGCCGAGGGGCTCAACACCAGCGCGTCCGGCCACCGCGATGGCGCTGACCGGGCCGCCCAGAACGCGCGGAACGCCGGTGCGGCGGCCCAGCGGGCCGCCGACGCGGCCGGGGGAGCCCGCGCCGCCGCGGACGCGGCGGCCGA
>NZ_VWVS01000040.1:0-11010 GCF_008638355.1 Nocardiopsis deserti
CCGGAAACACGAACACCGTCCGACCCGCACCACGGCTCGTGCCCCACACCACCTGAGCAGCGGGCTCACCACGGGTGAGCGCGTCCAGACCATCCACCAACTCGGACAGGTCCTGGCCGATGACCACCGCACGGTGGTCGAACACCGCACGCGTGGACACCAACGCCCGACCCACACCCGCCGGGGAGAACCCCTCGTCCTCTCCGTGCTCACGCACGAAACCCGCCAGACGCGCGGCCTGCCCACGCAACGCCGCCTCACCCCTCGCCGACACCGGCCACGCCACAGCACCGGAGTCAGAGGTGGAGTCCCCGCTCTGCCCGCTGACCTCAACGGGCTCAGGCTCCGGGGCCTGTTCGAGGATCAGGTGCGCGTTCGTGCCGCTGATGCCGAACGACGACACCGCCGCACGACGCGGACGGTCGGCTTCAGGCCACTCGGTGTCCTCGGTCAACAGCTCGACCGCACCCGACTCCCAGTCCACGTGCGGCGAGGGCTCGTCCACGTGGAGCGTCCGCGGCAGGTGGCCGTGCCGCATGGCCATGACCATCTTGATCACACCACCCACACCCGCCGCCGCCTGCGTGTGACCGATGTTCGACTTCAGCGACCCCAACCGCAACGGCCGGTCCTCCACACGACCCTGCCCATAGGTGGCGAGCAACGCCTGCGCCTCGATCGGGTCCCCCAACCGGGTCCCCGTCCCGTGCGCCTCCACCGCGTCCACCTCACCCGGACCCAGCTTCGCGTTCGCCAACGCCTGCCGGATCACCCGCTGCTGCGAGGGACCGTTCGGCGCGGTCAGACCGTTACTCGCACCGTCCTGGTTCACCGCAGAACCACGGATCACACCCAGAATCCGACGCCCATGGCGCTGGGCGTCGGACAACCTCTCCAACAGCACCAGACCGGCACCCTCGGAGAACCCCGTACCGTCAGCGGCCCCGGCGAACGCCTTGCACCGACCGTCGGTGGACAGCCCGCGCTGCCTGCTGAACTCCACGTAGAGGGCGGGGGTCGCCATGACGGTCGCGCCTCCGGCCAGGGCCAGGTCGCACTCGCCCTGGCGCAGCGACTGCGCGGCCAGGTGCATCGCCACCAGCGACGACGAACACGCCGTGTCCACCGTGACCGCCGGACCCTCCAACCCGAACGTGTACGACACCCGACCCGACGCGACACTCGTCGTGGTACCGGTCGACAGGTAGCCCTCGATGCCGTCGGGAACACGGCCTTCCCGGGAGGCGTACTCCTGCGGGATGACGCCCGCGAACACCCCGGTGCTGCTCCCTCTCAGCGAGGTGGGATCGATTCCCGCCCGTTCGAACGCCTCCCACGACGTCTGCAACAACAGCCGCTGCTGCGGGTCCATCGCGACCGCCTCACGCGGGCTGATCCCGAAGAACTCTGTGTCGAACCGGTCCGCGTCGTACAGGAACCCGCCGTGACGCGTGTAGCTCGTGCCGGTGTGCCCGGGGTCCGCGTCGTAGAGCGCGTCGAGGTTCCACCCACGGCTGTCGGGGAACTCCGAGATCGCGTCCGTACCGGTCCTGACCAGCTCCCACAGGTCCTCCGGAGACTCCACCCCGCCCGGGTACCGGCAGCTCATCGCCACGATCGCGATCGGCTCGTCCGCCGGAACGGTCCTGGCAGCCGCGACGCTCGTGGCGGCGACCCGGCTCACGGACCCGACGAGTTCCTCACGCAGATGCCCGGCGAGTGCATCCGGTGTCGGGTAGTCGAACACCAGGGTCGCCGAGACCCGCAGACCGGTCGCCGCGTTGATGCGGTTGCGCAGTTCGACCCCTGTCAGTGAGTCGAATCCAAGGTCGCTGAACGCCTGATCCGTCCGGATGGCCCCAGGATCCGAGTACGCGAGGACGGTGGCGACCTGTGTGCGTACCAGTTCCAGCAACGTGTCGTGCTGGTCCTCCTCGGACTGGGCAGCGAGTGTCTGGACCAGCGACGACGAGGCGACGGCGGCTCCCGAGGCCGAGCGGTAGGAGGAGCCCCGGACCAGGCCGCGCAGCATCGCGGGCAGAACCCCGGCGTTCGCTTGGGCGCGCAAGGCGGCAAGGTCCAGCCGTGCCGGGACGACGGCCCCCTGAGCGGTCGCGAGGGCCGTGTCGAAGGCGGCCAGCCCCTGCTCCGCGGTGAAGGCGGCGAGGCCCCGGCGGCTCAGCGATGCCGGGGCCGCGTCGAACTCGCCGCCCATGCCCCCGACGTTCCCCCACAGTCCCCAGGCCAGCGACGTCGCAGGAAGCCCCTGAGCACGACGGTGCTGCGCCAACCCGTCCAGGAACGTGTTGGCCGCCGCATAGTTGGCCTGACCCGGATTACCCACCACCCCCGCGATCGAGGAGAACAACACGAACGCCGACAGGTCCAGGTCCCGGGTGAGCTCGTGCAGGTTCCACGCCGCGTCCACCTTCGGACGCAACACCGAACCCATCTGCTCAGGGGTCAGCGCGGTGAACGTAGCGTCATCCAACACACCCGCACAGTGCACCACCCCCGTGAGCGGATACTCCTCGGGGACCTCACCCAACAGAGCAGCCAGCGCGTCCCGGTCGGCCGCATCGCACGCGGCGATCCGCACCCGAGCACCCAACCCGGTGAGCTCGGCCTCCAGCTCCGCCGCACCCTCGCTCTCCATCCCGCGACGGCTGGTCAACACCAGGCTGCGCACCCCGTGCCCCACCACCAGATGACGCGCCACCAGAGCACCCAACGCACCCGTACCACCGGTGACCAGCACAGTCCCGTCAGTGTCCAGCGGTGAGGGAACGGTCAGCACCACCTTGCCGACATGCCGCGCCTGGCTGAGGTACCGGAAGGCGTCCGGTGCCTGGCGGACGTCCCACGCAGTGATCGGCAGGGGGTGCAGTACCCCGCGTTCGAACAGCTCCAGCACGTCGGAAAGCATGTGCTGGATACGGTCCGGGCCCGCTTCCATCAGGTCGAACGCCTGGTAGGCGACACCGGTGTGGTCCGCCGCGACCTCGTCGGCGTCGCGGATGTCGGTCTTGCCCATCTCGACGAACCGGCCACCGCGCGGCAGCAGCCGCAGCGACGCGTCCACGAACTCACGGGCCAGAGAGTCCAGGACCACGTCCATGCCGTGCCCGTCGGTGGCGTCCAGGAACTCCCGCTCGAAGTCCAGGGACCGCGACGACGCGATGTGGTCGTCCTCCAACCCCTGGGCACGAAGAGCGGACCACTTGCCCGGGCTCGCGGTACCGAAGACCTCCACACCCCAGTGCCGCGCGAGCTGAACCGCCGCCATGCCCACACCGCCGGCCGCGGAGTGGATGAGCAGCCGTTCGCCCCGCCGAACACCCGCGAGGTCATGTAGTCCGTAGTAGGCGGTGAGGAAGACGATCGGAACGGCGGCCGCCTGCGCGAACGACCAGTCCCGTGGCACGCGGGTCACCAGTCGGCGGTCGGTCACCGCCAGGGGGCCCATCGCCCCCGTGAACAGTCCCATGACCCGGTCTCCCGGAGCCAGGTCGGTCACGTCCGGGGCGACGGACTCCACGACGCCCGATCCCTCGCTGCCGAGCATCGCCTCGTCCGGGTACAGTCCGAGCGCGATCAGGACGTCCCGGAAGTTGAGGCCGCTGGCCCGCATCGACACCCGGATCTGGCCGGGGGCCAGGGGTTCGCGGGCTTCCGCGGAGTCGAGCAGGGCGAGGTTCTCCAGCGTGCCGGTGCTCGTCACGTCCAGTCGCCATGCCCCGTGACCGGCCGGTGGCGTGAGGGTGGTACCGCTCGTCGAGCGGACGAGCCGGGGCACCAGGAGCGCACCACCGCGAACCGCGACCTGCGGTTCCCCGGTGGCGAGGACCGAGGGAAGCGCCGCGGCCGACGACTCCGGGCCGTCCACGTCGACGATGACGATCCGATCGGGGTTCTCGGGCTGGGCGGAGCGGGCGAGTCCCCAACGTGCGGCCGCCGACAGGTCGGCGATGTCCTCTGCCGCATGGGTGCCGACCCCGCCCCGGGTGAGCACGACCAACGAGGTCGAGGCGAACCGTGCGTCACCCAGAAGCTCCTGGAGCGTGTCCAGCGCAGTGTTCAGGGAGTCATGGGTACCGGAGGGCTCCGGCGATCCCTCCTGGGACAGGACCAGGACGGAAGGTACCGGAACACCGTCCGTGAGGGTGTCCCGCAGCGAACCGGCGTCCGCGTGGATCGGGACGTCCAGCCCTGGAACCGGTGCGCCGACGACCGCCCATGCCGTGTCGGGGACCGGCACGTCCGTGGGCGCCGACTGGGCGACCCAGTCCAGACGGAACAGGTGGCTCTGGGAGTCCCGACCAGCGGCCCTGATCTGCTCGGAGGTCACCGGACGCAGGGTCAGTCCCTCGACGCTGGCCACGGGGGAGCCGGTGGTGTCGAACAGGCTGAGGCGGACACCGTCCTCTCCGGTGACGGTGAGCCGTACCCGCAGACGGGTCGCGTCGGTGGCGAAGAGCCGCACCCCGTTCCAGAGGAAAGGCAGCCGGGCTCCGGCTTCGTCCGTGGCCGCACCGGTGCCGAGAGCGGAAACGTGTAGCGCGGCGTCGAGGAGCGCGGGATGGATCCCGAACCCGCTGGCGTCGGCGCCCTCGGGCAGGACCACCTCGGCGACGAGGTCGTCGCCGTCCCGCCACGCGGCGCGGAGGCCCTGGAACAGCGGGCCGTAGCCATAGCCGCGTTCGGCCAGCTCGGAGTAGAGGTCCTCCGCGGGCAGCGGTGTGGCACCCGCCGGGGGCCAGGCAGGCGGGGCCGCGTCCGGTTCTCCGGCTGCCGGAACACTCAACAGCCCTTCGGCGTGCAGGGTCCAGGTGTCGTCGGCGTCCTCCGGTCGTGAGTGCACCGTCACCGTACGACGACCCGCCTCGTCGGCTGCGCCCACGGCTACCTGGAGATGGACACCACCGGACTCGGGCAGTATGAGGGGAGCTTGGAGCATCAGCTCGTCAAGTCCGCCCGCCCCGGCGTGGTCTCCCGCGTGGAGGGCGAGTTCGACGAACGCGGTGCCGGGCAGCAGGACCGTGCCCGCCACCGCGTGGTCGGCCAGCCACGGGTGGGTCGACAGGGAGAGACGGCCGGTGAACAGGTGTCCGTCACCGTCGGCCAGGGTGAGCGCAGCGCCGAGCAGAGGATGGTCGGGTGTTCCCAATCCGGCCGCTCGTACGTCCGTGTCGTGGGCGGAGTGCAACCAGTAGGACTCCCGCTGGAAGGCGTAGGTGGGCAGGTCCACCCGGACCCCCGACGCAGGAGCCAGATCAACCTGAACACCGGACGTGTACAGATGCGCCAAGGCGTTGACGAACGCCTCGACTTCCGGGCCCTCACGACGCAACCCCGCCACCGACACCGCCGACTCCGGCACACTCTCCCGCGCCATCGCCGTCAACGTCCCGTCCGGACCCAACTCCAGGAACGAGCCAGCACCCGCCCCCACCAGGGCCGACACCCCGTCATGGAACAACACCGGACTACGCACGTGCTCCACCCAGTACTCCGGCGAAGTGATGCGCGCAGCCTCAGCCAAACCACCCGTCACATTCGACACCACCGGAATGGACGGCTCACGGAAGGTCAACCCCTCAACGACCTCCCGGAACTCCGCCAACATCCCGTCCATATGCGCCGAATGGAACGCATGACTCACCGTCAGAGCACGCGTACGCGCACCCGCCTGACGGGCCAACTCCCCCACCTCAGCCACCGCGTCCGCGTCACCGGAGACCACCACCGACGCCGGACCGTTCACCGCCGCCACATCCACACCCGCCCGGTCACCGACCAGAGCGGAGACATCTCCCAACGGCAACCCGATCGCGAGCATCGCCCCACCTCCCGGCTGGGCCTGCATCAACCGCGCCCGAGAGGCCACCAACACCGCAGCGTCCTCCAACGACAACACCCCAGCCAGATGCGCCGCCGACACCTCACCCAGCGAATGCCCGATCAGGAAGTCCGGCCGAACCCCGAAACTCTCCGCCAGCCGAAACAACGCCACATGCAACGCGAACAACGCCGGCTGGGTGAACTCCGTCCGGTCCAGCAACCCCGCCTCGACCGAACCGGCCTCAGCGAACATCACCTCACGCAACGGCCGCGACAAAAGCGGGTCCACACACCCCCACACCCGCTCCAGAGCCTGGGCGAACACCGGAAACGCCTCGAACAAAGCCCGACCCATACCCGGACGCTGACTGCCCTGACCCGTGAACAACAACGCGGTCCGGCCCACCGGACCAGCCACACCCGTCACCACATTGCGAGCGGGCTCTCCCCCGGCCAGAGCCGTCAACCCACGCAGCAACTCGTCACGGTCACGTCCCCACGTCACCGCACGGTGATCGAACAACGCACGCGAGGACCCCAACGAAAACGCCACATCTGCCATCGACAGCCCCGGATCGGACTCCAGCCGGGCCCGCAGCCGCTCGGCCTGGGCCCGCAGCGCCTCCGCGCTCCGACCCGAGACGACCAGCGGAGCGACCGACCCGCCGACTTCCGCCTCCGGCTCCGTTTCCGGTGAGGGAGTGTGCTCCAGGATCACGTGCGAGTTCGTACCGCTGATGCCGAACGACGACACCGCCGCACGACGCGGACGCTCCGCGTCCGGCCACTCGGTGTTCTCGGTCAGCAGCTCGACCGCACCCGACTCCCAGTCGACCTCGGAGGTGGGTTCTTCCACGTGCAGGGTCCGGGGCAGGCTCCCGTTCCGCATGGCCATGACCATCTTGATCACACCCGCCACGCCCGCCGCCGCCTGCGTGTGACCGATGTTCGACTTCACGGAGCCCAACCACAACGGGTGGTCCTCCGGCCGGTCCTGGCCGTAGGTGGCGAGCAACGCCTGCGCCTCGATCGGGTCCCCCAACCGGGTCCCCGTCCCGTGCGCCTCCACCGCGTCCACCTCACCCGGACCCAGCTTCGCGTTCGCCAACGCCTGCCGGATCACGCGTTCCTGCGAGGGACCGTTCGGCGCGGTCAGACCGTTGCTCGCACCGTCCTGGTTCACCGCAGAACCACGCATCACCGCCAGCACCGGATGCCCGTTGCGCTGGGCGTCGGAGAGGCGTTCGAGCAGGATCATCCCCGCCCCCTCGCCCCAGCCGGTGCCGTCCGTGCCTTCGGCGAAGGACTTGCACCGGCCGTCCGGGGACAGCCCGCGCTGCCGACTGAACTCCACGAAGGTGCCCGGCGACGCCATGACGGTGACACCGCCCGCGAGGGCCAGGTCGCATTCACCCTGGCGCAGCGACTGCGCGGCCAGGTGCATCGCCACCAGCGACGACGAACACGCCGTGTCCACCGTGACCGCCGGGCCCTCCAACCCGAACGTGTACGACACCCGACCGGAGGCCACACTGCCCGCGCTGCCACTGCCGACGTACCCCTCCAGTTCCTCCGGCAGCCGGGAGAGCCGGGAGGCGTAGTCGTCGTACATCAGGCCCGCGAACACGCCCGTGCGGCTCCCCTTGAGCGAAGGCGGAGCGATCCCAGCCCGTTCGAACGCCTCCCACGTGGTCTCCAGCAGCAGCCGCTGCTGCGGATCGATCGCGACGGCCTCGCGCGGGCTGATCCCGAAGAAGGCGGGGTCGAACTCATCAGCGTCGTGCAGGAACCCGCCGTGGCGCGTGTAGGTGGTACCGGAGTGCTCCGGATCCGGGTCGTACAGCGCTTCCACGTCCCAGCCCCGGTTACCGGGGAACTCCGAGATCGCGTCGCCACCGGTCCTGACCAGCTCCCACAGGTCCTCGGGAGACTCCACCCCGCCCGGGTACCGGCAGCTCATCGCCACGATCGCGATCGGCTCGTCCGCAGAGCCCGATACGGACACGACAGCGGACCGGGATGCCGTGACCCCGGCGAGCTCGGTGTACAGGAAGTCGGCGAGTGCTGTGGGGGTCGGGTGGTCGAACACCAGGGTCGCGGGCAGCCGCTGACCGGTCACCGTGGAGAGCCGGTTGCGGAACTCGACCGCCGTCAGCGAGTCGAAGCCGAGGTCCCGGAACGCGAGGTCCGTCCGCACGTCCTCCGCGTCGGCGTACCCGAGGACGACGCGGACCTGGGCGCGGACCAGGTCCACCAGGGTCCGCCGACCCTCGTCCTCGCCGAGCGCGGCCAACCGGCCGACGAGTGTGTCGTCGCCCACCGCGTTCGCGGCGACGCGCTGTCCCGCGCGCACGATCCCCCGCAGCAGCGGGGGCAAGGAGTCCGACGAGGCCAGGGAGCGCAGGACCGACCGGTCCAGACGGACCGGGAGGAGGACGGCGTCCGTGCTGTGGGGAGCGGATCCCACATGGGTGAGTGCCTCCGAGCCGTCCATCGGTGAGATACCGGTGCGGCGCATCCGGGCGAGGCCGGTCTCGTCCAGCTCGTCTCCCATCCCGCCGGATCCCGCCCACAGGCCCCAGGCCAGGGAGGTCGCCGGAAGGCCGTGGGCACGGCGGTGCTGGGCGAGCCCGTCCAGGAAGGTGTTGGCCGCGGCGTAGTTCGCCTGCCCGGGGCCGCCCAGGGTTCCGGCGACGGAGGAGAAGAGCACGAAGGCCGACAGGTCCATGTCCCGGGTGAGCTCGTGCAGGTTCCAGGCCGCGTCCACCTTCGGACGCAGGACGGCGTGCAGCCGTTCCGGGGTGAGCGAGGTGATCAGCCCGTCGTCCAGGACCCCGGCGCAGTGCACCACCGCGGTCAGCGGACGCTCGGGGGGCACCCCGTCCAGGAGTGCCTTGAGGGAGTCCTGATCGGCCGTGTCGCAGGCCGCGATCCGCACCTGGGCGCCCAGGTCCGTCAACTCGTCCGCCAGTTCGCCCGCGCTGTCGGATGCTTCGCCCCGGCGGCTGGCCAGCAGCAGGTCGCGGACGCCGTGCTCGGCCACCAGGTATCTGGCCACCATGCCGCCCAGCGCTCCGGTGCCACCGGTCACCAGCACAGTTCCGTCGCCGAAGCCTCCTTGTTCACCGGTCGTGTCGGCCGCACGGGTCAGGCGCGGCACCCGTGCCGTGCCCTCCCGTAGGGCGATCTGGGGTTCCTCCGTGGCCAGGACCTCGGGCAGCGCGTCGAGCGTGCCGTCGGCGGCGTCGACGAGGACGAACCGGCCGGGGTTCTCCGACTGCGCCGCACGCACCAGCCCCCACACCGCGGCGTGCGCCAGGTCGCCGACGTCCTCCCCGGTCTCGGCCGCGACCCCGCCCCGGGTCACGACCGCCAACCGGGAGTCGGCGAACCGTTCGTCGTCCAGGACACCGCGCACCGAGCTCAGGACGTCGGCCAGCACGCCGTGTACCCGTTCCGGCGCGTTCCCAGTAGAGGTTGGGCAGGTCAGCACCACCGTGTCGGGAGCCGGTGACTCCGGGCCGAGCGATCCCAGCTCCGGAAGATCCCGTGGCGCCTCCTTTCCTGGTACGAGCGGAAGAGGCCGCCACTCCACGGTGTAGGCGGAGTTCGCCGTACCCGAGGCCGCATTGCGCAGGAGGTTGGTGTCCATCGGCCGGAGCACGAGGGAGCGCACCGATGCGACGGGCCGACCCGTGGGGTCGTACGCGGTCAGGGAGAAGGTGTCCTCGGCGGTCGGGGTCAACCGCACGCGCAGCCTGGTGGCCCGGGTCGCCGCCAGCGCGACACCGCTCCAGGCGAAGGGAACGAGACCGGAGTCCTGTTCTCGCATCGCCCCGAGTGAGATGGGGTGCAGCGCCGCGTCGAGCAGGGCCGGGTGCAGGCCGAAGCCCGTGGCGTCCGTGTCCTCGGAGAGGGCCACATCGGCGTAGAGCTCCGCGCCGTCACGCCAGACGGAGCGCACCCCCTGGAAGGTGGCGCCGTAGTCGTACCCGCCGTCGGCCAGGTGCTCATAGAGATCGGTGGTCGGCACCGCCTCGGCGCCGACGGGCGGCCATGAGGCCGGGGCCTCGGGGAACACTGCCTGTGTGTTCGCGGACAGGGCTCCGGTGGCGTGCAGCGTCCACGGGACGTCCTCGTCCTGGCTGTCCGGACGCGAGTGGACGGCGATCGCACAGGTACCGTCAGGCCCTGCCGCGCCCACCGCCACCTGCACCTGGATCCCGCCCTTGGCCGGTAGGGCCAGCGGTGCCTCGATCGTGAGGTCCTCGACCGTGCCGCAACCGACCCGCTCACCGGTGTGGAGGGCGAGTTCGACGAACGCGGTGCCGGGCAGCAGGACCGTGCCCGCCACCGCGTGGTCGGCCAGCCACGGGTGGGTCGACAGGGAGATCCGACCGGTGAACAGGTGTCCGTCAGCGTCCGCCAGCGACACCCCGGCCCCCAACAGCGGATGCTCGGCCGAGAGGAGCCCCAGGCTCGCCGCGTCACCGGAACCAGCGGGCGCGTCCAACCAGTAACGGCTTCGCTGGAACGCGTACGTGGGCAGGTCCACCCGACGTCCGGAAGCAGGAGCCAGATCAACCTGAACACCGGACGTGTACAAACGAGCCAGAGCGCCGACGAACGCCTCGACTTCCGGCCCCTCACGACGCAACCCCGCCACCGACACCGCCGACTCCGGCACACTCTCCCGCGCCATCGCCGTCAACGTCCCATCCGGCCCCAACTCCAGGAACGCCCCAGCACCCGCCCCCACCAGAGCCGACACACCATCATGGAACAACACCGGACTACGCACATGCTCCACCCAGTACTCCGGCGAAGTAATGCGCGCAGCCTCAGCCAAACCACCCGTCACATTCGACACCACCGGAATGGACGGCTCACGGAAGGTCAACCCCTCAACGACCTCCCGAAACTCCGCCAACATCCCGTCCATATGCGCCGAATGGAAAGCATGACTCACCGTCAGAGCACGCGTACGCGCACCCGCCTGACGGGCCAACTCCCCCACCTCAGCCACCGCGTCCGCGTCACCCGAGACCACCACCGACGCCGGACCGTTCACCGCCGCCACATCCACACCCGCCCGGTCACCGACCAGAGCGGAGACATCTCCCAACGGCAACCCGATCGCGAGCATCGCCCCGCCCCCCGGCTGGGCCT
>NZ_VWVS01000041.1:0-10135 GCF_008638355.1 Nocardiopsis deserti
TGTGGTGCTCTCCGGTGGCGAAGACGTCCAGGCCGACCTCCTCGGCCTTGAGCGCGATGGTCACCATCGCCTTGACGCGCTCGGCCTCGGTCGGCGTACGGCCGGTGGTGGGGTCGGTGGTCACGTCACCGACGGTGAAGATCCCGAACTGCATCGCACCCGTCTCCCTGTGGTCGCTGTGCCGGCTGCCGTGACGAACGCGGTGCCGGTAGCGTTCACCCCGGTCGCGACATCATCGTCTTTTTGTTGATGAATCAACTATGGCAGTACAAGTAGAAGTTGATTGATCAACGAAATCAGGATAGTGCTCCCCGGGGCTCCGCGCCACCCGCTCAGTCCGGCTGCTTCTCCATGTGGTCCGAGACGCGCTGGGAGAGTCGTGCGAACGTGCTGAGCTGGTTCGGGGTCAGGGCGTCGACGAACAGGCGGCGAACGTGCTCGACGTGCAGGGGCGCGGCGTCCTCGATCGCCTTGTAACCGGCCGGAGTGGCGACGATGAACGCTCCGCGGGCGTCGTCGGGGCATTCCTCCCTGGTCACGAGACCGCGCTTCGCCATCCGCCGGACCTGGTGGGACATCCGGCTCTTCTCCCAGTTCACCAGTCTGGCCAGCTCCAGGAAGCGCATCCTCCCGTCGCTCGTCGCGGTGAGGTTGACGAGCACGATGTAGTCGGAGGCGGACATCCCGGAGTCGGCCTGAAGGAGACGGGACAGCCGCCCGATGAGCGTCTCCTGCATGTGGATGAAGTTGTCCCAGGCGGCCTTCTCGTCCGCCTCCAGCCAGCGCGGCGTCTCGTTCATGGGCGCAGTGTAACGAAGAAGTTGACACCTCATCCACTTGGGGCGAAGCGGCCGGGACGCGGCCCTCCGCCGAGCCGGGCCCTCCGGGGGCGCGGAGGGGACCCGTCAACGGGGGCCGACGCCCAGGCCCGGTCCGCCGCGTCGTCTCCTCAGGACGCGGGGGTACCGTGCCACCGCAGGGGGTCGTCCTCCAGTGCGGAGCGGTCCCAGTCCCCGAGGTTCGCGGCGGCCTCGTAGGTGGTGCGGAGGAACTCGGCCACCGCGCGGTCGGGGTCGGGTGCGGCGCGGGCGACCTCGTAGGGCAGCAGGAACTGCTGGAACTCGGTGCTGTAGTACGCGCCCTCGGGTCCCACCGGCTGGTCGGCGAACCCGTCGGGTGTGGGGTAGGCGTAGGAGTAGAAGGCGCCCTCCTCGCCGCCGCCGGGCCAGAACCCGCAGCTGGACAGTTCCCGGGAGTAGCCCTCGACCATGACCCAGTCCCCGCAGTTGGGGGCTCCGCCCGGGTGGGGCGGAGCCGACCGCCCGGAGAAGCGGGTGCAGGCCAGGTCCATCGCTCCCCAGAAGAAGTGCACCGGACTGACCTTGCCCACGAAGTACGACCGGAAATCGCCGATCACCCGGTTCGCCTGGAGCAGCTGACGCCAGAACAGGGTGGCCGCCTCCGCGTCGTAGGAGGCGTGCTCGTGGTCCTCGGCGAAGGGGATCGCGGGCTCGACCTCGTTGGGGCTCGGCCGGATCGGTGCCTCGATCCCGAGTTGGCCGAGCGTGTCCATGATCCGGGTGTAGAACTCGGCGACCGGCATCGGTCGCAGCGGGAAGCTCCGCTCGCCGCCGTCGCTGCCGCGGATCCGGAGCTGGTGGCCGACGAAGTCGAACTCGATCTCGAAGGCCCCCGTGCGGTAGGGGACGGCCGAGGTCGTCAACCCGCGCGGGCTGACGTAGAGGGTCACCTGCCACCAGTGGTTGACCAGCGGAGCGTGGGCCATGCGGATCTTGCCCACGATCTGGGTCCACATGTGCAGGGTGTCGCGGGTGGGGGTCCAGTCCGAGACCCGCAGGCTCGGCCAGTTCGTCGCTGACGGGCTGGTCATCGCTCACTCACTTCCTTCTGTGCGCCAAGGGGCGGAGGTGGTCGTGCGCCGCGGACGGGTGGCCTGGCCCCCCGTCCCTCCCGGAGCGGGGCGGGCCGCGGTCCTGTCGGTCCCCGCCGCACCCCATGGCGGCCAACGGCCTCCGGGCGGGCGGTGCCCCGCGTCGCCTGTGGGTGCGAGACCCCCGCTGGTCGTTGATACAACATCCGGATAGTAGGTGACAAGTCAACTTGCTGGGTGGCGTTCCACTCGTGGGGGCGATGGCGGATCCGGGGCCCGATTCGGTTGACACATCATCCAATGATGCTAATTTTGATGATGCATCACCTAACTCGGCGGAGATGTACCGTCACTGACGCGGAGGGCCGCCTCCCGTGCGGAGAGTCCGCGCTGGCCCGCGGAGCCGTGTCGGCCGACGCCGCGTGAGGTCGGCCGGTTCGGGCACCAGGGCGCGTGCGCCCGTGCGCGGACCGGCGGTGTCCCGGCCGAGCCCCCCAGAGCATGAGACCCCTGAGAGGAACCCCCTGTGAGCACCAAGGCCAAGAACGGACTCCAGGCACTGCTGACGCCCGAGGAGAGTGTCCTCGTCCTGATCGACCACCAGCCGTTCCAGTTCGCCAACCTGAACAGCCACGAGCCGTCCATGGTCGTCAACAACACCGTCGGCCTCGCCAAGGCCGCCAAGGCGTTCGGCGTACCGACCATCCTGACGACCGTGCTGGAGGAGCGCGGCGGCTACCTCATCCAGGCGCTGCAGGACGTGTTCCCGGAGCAGAAGCCGATCGACCGTACGTTCATCAACACCTGGCAGGACGAGCGCGTCGTCGACGCCGTCAAGGCGACCGGACGCAAGAAGCTGGTCATCGCCGGTCTGTGGACGGAGATCTGCCTGGCCATGCCGGCGATCCAGGCGGCGGGCGAGGGCTTCGAGGTCTTCGCCGTCACCGACGCGTCGGGCGGCGCCTCGGCCGAGTCCCACGACATGGCCGTGCGGCGCATGGTCCAGGCCGGCGTGGTGCCGATCACCTGGCTGGCCGTGGCGAGCGAGTGGCAGCGCGACTGGGCCCGCGAGGAGACCATGCAGGGCATGGTCGACGTCCTGACCCAGCACGGTGGCGCCACCGGCGTCGCCTTCGCCTGGGAGACGCAGCTGCTGGCCAGCCGCGCCGCAGGCGGCGTCTGACGACACGACCGCCGAACGGGGCCGGTCCGCGTCGGGCACCGCCCGTCCCCGACCGGTCCCGTCGCGGACGAGGACACCGCCGGTCGACGGCGTGAACGAGCTGACACACCAACACGAGGGGAGGACCCGTGGCGGTCCAGGTGGGCGACGTGCCCCAGGCGAAGCGCTATGAGGCCCGCGTCGACGGAGAACCCGGGGTCGCGGGCGTCGCGGAGTACATCCGCACGCCGGAACTCGTCGCGTTCGTGCACACCGAGGTCGCACCGGAGTACGAGGGGAGGGGGGTGGGGTCCGCGCTGGTGCGCACCGCCCTCGACGAGGCGCGGTCCGCGAACCTGCGGGTGCTGGCGACCTGCCCCTTCTTCGCGGGCTGGATCGCCCGTCACCCCGGGTACCAGGACCTGCTGTACCAGTCCCGGAGCAGGGTCAGCGACTGAACGGCCGGACACGGCGGTTACGGAGGTCGGTGTGAAAAGGGGCCGGGTGAGAACCCGGTCCCTCCTGCGGAACCCGCTGCGACCAAGCAAACGCATCCGCACCGGCAGCCTGACGCACAGCCTGACTACTGAGCGAGGGTTGTGTGGGCCCGGGGTGAGGGTGGGCCTTACCGGCTCCCGGAGGACACGCGTGCTCCGGGAGCCGGTGTCCTGTGCGGAGGTGGGGAAGGACGGGACCGACAGGCCCTGGCCCAGGGGACCGGCGTGCCCTAGACGGTATGTAGGAGGGGTTCGCTGAGGGCCGGGACCTCACGCGCACGTTGCCGTGGGTTGCTGACCAGGCAGAACCTGGACAGTAGTGCCTACATGTGCGGGAGGTCCCGGTGTCCTTCGAGACTACGACCGTGGGACTGGACGTGCACGCCCGCTCCACCACCGCGTGCGCGATCCACGACCCCACCGGCGAAATCACCACCACCAAACTCACTAGCGACCACACCCGGATCCTGAACTGGATCCACACCCTGCCCGAACCGGTCCGAGCCGTCTACGAGGCCGGACCCACCGGCTTCGCCCTGGCCCGCGCCCTGAACGACGCCGACATCGACTGCGTGGTCGCCGCCCCGTCCAAGCTCCAACGCCCCAGCGGTGACCGCGTCAAAACCGACGCCCGCGACGCGCTGCACCTGGCCCGCCTGCTGCGGTTGGGCGAGGTCACCCCGGTGCGCGTGCCCGGCCCGGCCCAGGAAGCGGCCCGGGACCTGTCCCGGGCCCGCGAAGACGCCCGCGCCGACCTGATGCGGGCCCGCCACCGCCTGTCCAAGCTCCTGCTGCGTCAGGGGTTGTTGTGGGAAGGCAAGAACACCTGGTCACGGGCCCACCACGACTGGATCGCCCGCCAGCGCTTCACTCCACTCGCGCTACAGGCGGCCTTCGAGGCCGCCCACGAGCAGGTCCTGCTCACCCAGGGCCGGCGCGACCGGTTGGATGAGGCCATCACGGCCACAGCCGCCGAGCCGGACTGGGCGGCGGTGGTGGACCGGTTGCGGTGCCTGCGCGGGGTCTCCACCACCACCGCGTTCGGCCTGGCCACCGAGATCGGTGACTGGCACCGCTTCACCGGCTCCAGCATCGGCGCCTATGTGGGATTGGTGCCCAGCGAACACTCCTCCGGATCTCGCCGGGTGCTGGGCCCGATCACCAAGACCGGCAACACCCACGTGCGCCGATTGTTGGTCGAGGCCGCCTGGCACCACCGTCGTCCCTACCGGCACGCTACCCGGGAGATGCGCCAGCGCTGGGGACAGGCCCCGGCCACGGCCCGAACGCGTGCTCACTCGGGAAACCACCGCCTGCACCGGCGCTGGGTCCGCTTCGATGAGCGCGGCAAGAAGCCGTCGGTGGCCGTGGTCGCGATCGCCCGAGAGCTGGCCGGGTGGTGCTGGAGCCTGGCCGTAACCGAGGACTGAGGCCCGGCTTGCACAAGCTGACCGGTGGAAGAGACCACGCGGGCACCGCGTGAGGAACGATCCGCGATACACCTATGAGCAGCCAGAGGATGCTTTTCCTGGTCACGCTCGATCTCTAGAGCCGCGGCCTCGTTCCCGCCGAACAGTCCGTCCTGCGGTAGCCAACCCGCGCATATCAGTCTGACCACGCGTCGTGCACGACACGCGAGCCGCGCGGTGCGCTTCCACCGGTCTTACACAACGCCTGTCGCACGTGGTGACAACAAGTCTGCGGTGGTGAGGCCCTACACATCACCGCAGGTCAACGCTGCGCTCTTGACATAAAGACCCTACATATCAGGTGTACTGACCTGAGAGGTTCGTGTTCGGTCACCCGCGCCCGGAGGCCCTCGTAGTGCTCAGGGGCCAGGGTGCGCACGTCGGCGCGGGTCAGTCCTTGCCCGAGGGTCAGCGGTAGCGGTTCCTCCGCGTTGAGGCGGCGGGCCTCCTGCTTCCTGCGTCCCTGGATGAGCGAGCGGTCCCAGATCTCGAAGTCGTCCATCGCACCCCTTCAGGAAAAGGGCGTTGCAACGACTACCAGGATCCACGTCGCGTCGCGCGGGGGCTGTCGTGATCTCGCTGGGAGCAAACGGGGGCGTGATGTCCTGTCTCGAACAACCCGCCACGTTTCACTGAAGACGCAACCGTTCGCCGAGAACCTCGTTCGATCCACGCGCCACGGGCCGCGCGGAGCGTCGCGCAAGAGGTGACCGTTGCCGGTACCCACCGCTCCGTCCCCACCCGAACCCCGCAGGAGCGCGGCCGAGCACACCGATGGCTTGCCGGAGGAGCTCTCAGCGAGAGGCCGTGGCAGTGTGTCATGTGAAGTCGGCTCGGCACTTCGGCTACGGGAGCAACCCCCCACCGGCCCCGGGGCCTGTCAGTCGAGGACCCGGTCGACGACATCGGCGATGAACTCCGCTGTCGCCGCCTCGCCCTCGTAGGTCACGCGGACCAGGACGGCGCCGACGAGCATGGCGAGGGAGGGGTCGACATCGCGGGCCGGGAGGTGCGCGTCGAGGATGTCGCGAATGCCTTTCGTGGCGGTCTCGTAGAGGCGGTCCCGGAGCTCGCGCGCGACCTCGTTCCGTCCGGCGAGCTCGATGGCTCCGGCCATCAGTTGGTCATAGCGGCGCTCGGACAGGGTGAGCGCGAACCTCGCGAGGAGCGTGCGGAGGTCCTCGCGAAGGTCTCCGCTCGGCGTCGGGCTCGTGGATTCCTCGCAGATCCTGTCGATCGCGTCCCTCATGAGATCTGTCGGGGTGGGCCAGTGCGCGTAGAGGGTCGCCTTCGAGTACCCCGACCTCCGAGCGACCGCGGCATGCGTGGCGGCTCCCCACCCGTCCTCGAGCAGGATGGCGGCACTGGCTTGGATCACGTCGCGTCGGGTTCGCGCCACACGCGGATCCCTCGGGTCACCGGCCGACTTGGTCATGGATCGAGACTACCTCTCTCTGGTCAGCGAGAGCACTAATAGACTCGGAGTACAGTACTGTCCAATAAGTCTTACAAGAGCACGAGCCACAAGGAACCGCACTATGACCACCACTCGGGTGCCGCGCGTCCAGCGGTCCATCGTCCACACCCGGTACGGCGCCGCGCGCGACGTGCTCGGACTGTCCGAGGACGTGCCCGTGCGCGCTCCAGGCCAGCGGGAAGTGCAGGTGTGCGTGCGGGCGTCGTCGATCAACCCCATCGACTGGCAGATGATCGAGGGGAACCGGCGCCTGATCAAGCGTCGCCGATTCCCCTTCACACCCCTGTTCGATCTCGCGGGAGTCGTCACCGCGGTCGGCGACGGCGTGACCTCGTTCGGAGTCGGCGACCGGGTGCACGCCGACAACGAGACCAGCGGGGGCGGCGGGGCCGAGTACGTCAATGTGCGCGAAGGGTTGCTCGCTCCGATTCCGGCGGGTCTGGGTTTCGCGGAGGCCGCCGCGATTCCCCTGGTGGCACAGACGGCGCTGACGTGCCTCGACAGCGCCAAGGTCACCTCGGGCAGCCGGGTCGCGGTGATCGGGGCGTCAGGGGGAGTGGGCCACTGCGTCGTCCAACTGGCACACGCCGTCGGTGCCTTCGTCGTCGGCGTCGCCAGCACCCGCAACCTCGGGTTCGTCCATACGCTGGGCGCGGACGAGGTCATCGACAGGACCGCCACCGACCTGGCCTCACGATTCGGCCCGGACTCCTTCGACGTCGTGATCGACACCGTCGGGGGCATCGAGCAGTGGGTGCGGGCGCGGCACGTCCTCCGACCGGGAGGACGGTTCGTGACGATCGCCCGCGACGAGGACGGCGTCGTCACCCCCGCTTCCGCGATGCGGCTGCTCGCGACGTTCTCCGCCCGCCGGATCCGGGGCGCGGGCGCGCGAGGCGTGAAGTACGTACCGGTCTTCCTCAAGGCCTCAGGGCCACTACTGCGGCGCGTCAACGCGTTCGTCGAGAGCGGCGGCGTCAGAGTCCACGTCGCCCGTACCTTCCCGCTGACGGTCGAGGGAGTGAACGCGGCGATCGACGAGAGCCGCTCGGGGCACACCGCCGGGAAGCTGGTGCTCACGCGATGACGAACGCGCCACGCCCCCACGAGTCGTCAGAGGTTCCCGCGCTCTCCTCGCCGCTCCGGCTTCCCCGAGGTATCACTGTCGCGAACCGCCTGGTCAAGGCAGCGATGGAGGAGCAGCTCGCGGGCCCCGGCGGCCATCCGAGCGAGCGGTTCGTCACGCTCTACCGCACCTGGGACCGCGGTGGTGCGGGCATGATCCTGACCGGCCACGTCATGGTCGACCGTTCCGCCGTCGCCCAGCCGGCCGACGTCGTCCTGGACGGGGCCAGCGACCTGGCACCCTTCCGGTCCTGGGCGCGGGCGACGCGCAACAGTTCGCTGTGGATGCAGATCAACCACCCGGGACGCGTGGTCCAGCGCGACACCGGCTCAAGAGCGCTCGCCCCCTCGGCGGTCCCCGTGAGGATCGGCTCGCTCTCCAAGCTCTTCGCCACGCCGGTACCGATGACCGAGTACGACATCCACGAGACCATCGAACGGTTCGCCACCACGGCGGCGCTGGCGGATGAGGCCGGTTTCGCGGGTGTGGAGATCCACGCCGCGCACGGTTACCTGCTCGCCCAGTTCCTCTCCCCGCTCGTGAACAGGCGCGACGACCAGTGGGGCGGGTCCCTGCGCGGCCGGGCCCGGCTACTCCTCCAGGTCGTGGCCGCCGTCCGTGCGCGCGTGTCCGCGGGCTTCGGCATCGCCGTCAAACTCAACTCCGCGGACTTCCAGCGCGGAGGCTTCGAGCCCGACGACGCGCGCCAGGTCATCGACTGGCTCAGCGACAGCGTCGACTTCGTCGAACTCTCCGGAGGAAGCGTCGAATCACTCGCCACCGCGGGGCACCCCGCGGACGGACGCACCCTCGAACGCGAGGCCTACTTCCTGGAACTCGCCGGAGAACTCGTCGATCACGCTTCGGTGCCCCTCATGCTCACCGGTGGCGTCCGGCGGGGTCGGGTCGCGCAGGAAGTGCTCACCCGCGGGTTCTCGCTCGTGGGTGTGGCGACCGCACTGGCCCAACAACCCGACGCCCCTCAGCGGTGGCTCGCGGGTCAGGACGCCGAAGTCGAGCCGCCATGCACGCTGGCCCGCTCCAAGTCCCTCCGCGCCGCGGCCGTGCAGGCGAGCATCACCGCACGAATGCACAATCTGAGCCGCGACAGACCGGACCAGTCCGTGCCCCCGCTCGCCGCCCTCGTCCTGGACCAGTACCGGCGCTCACGCGCGATCCGTCGCCACCGACGAGTGGGACCGCCATCGCCCCGATGAGGCCTGGAGTTCCCGGGGAGGCGGGACGGGCGGTGAGCGTCGACCAGCCTGGTTCTTCTCGGTGCTGGCCGGGTCGGGAGCCAGGCCTTGGCTGATGCGCTGCTGGCGCCGCCAGGCGTAGATCGTCTCAGTGCTGATGTCCGGATCGCGTGCCACGTCCGCGACGCTGCGTCCGGCCTGGACCAGGTCCAGGACCTTGCGGCGGAACTCAGCTGGGTATCCACCACGTCCCACGATGCCCTCCTTGAGGTCACGCCGTCCCAGGATCCAGGAATCCGACTCCGAGAAACGCAGGACACATCACCTCCGACAAACCCGGTTACCGGAGCCCAGAACCAGGCGGTACCAGGACGAACCACGCCGGAGTGCTGGACCACTCGGATCGGCCGGATTGGTCTACCTTCTGCACTGCGAGAACGCAGGCTCGCTGCCCCTTTCCGGCTTATCTTGTCCGCCCCCCACGTAGGCACGGCACCACCGGTGTCAGGTGAATACGCACCGAGTTCAGGTTGCGGGGGTCCACCCCAGCCGGGTGGCCACGGTCACCAGGGAGCTGAGCAGCGTGGTGATGGCGACGATCAGCCCCAGGTGGCTGCGGGGCCCCACCCCAACTACTCCTTGCGATGCAATTCTTTATGCACCGCTCGTTGCATCTGGCCCATGGTTTCCACTAGGTCACTTCTTTCGTCGTGCAACCGTTTTTGCCATATGGGGTCGCGGTCTTTTTCGTAACTCATCGCGACTGAGTTGATTTCTTCAAAGTGTTCAATGAGGCACCTTGATATGAGTAAAAGTTCCTCGCTTTTCGGCGTCTCGATCGCCATTCGAGAATGAAGACCCTTCAGTTTCTCGATAGCGACACGCTCTTCCTGGTGTCGGTCGTCCGTGCGAATGCCCTCTTGGAGCCTCTGGCATTCATTTGCCGCCAACACGAAGCTCGTGAATAAATCTCGGCGCGACTCCCAAATAACTTGATCTCGTTGGGTTTGGCGTGCCAACAAGCCCACGAATATCGAGGCTCCGGCCGCGATGACTGCAGCAAGCAGAACTGCTTCCGCCTGAGACATGCTCAGATTATTTCAGGCTGATCCGCCACAGAGGAAGCTACTGTGCGTCTCCGATGTCCGTCCGCAGTTGACCTGAGCACCGTACACGGCCATGACTAAGATCTCATCTCATTTGGGTTTTCGGTAGCCTGCCTCTGTGTCGATGGTGGAACGGCTGGTGCCGGACGAGCTATGGGAACTGTTCCAGCGGGTGGTGCCCGAGGCGCCCACCCGCCCGCAAGGCGGCGGG
>NZ_VWVS01000042.1:0-6720 GCF_008638355.1 Nocardiopsis deserti
GGACCTCGGTGCCGTCGAAGTCGGCTTTCTGACCGGCCTTGCGGGGGTTGACCCCGCCCACGATGTTGGTGCCCGAGGCGAGCATGCGCCGGGTGTGCTTGGTGCCCTCAGAGCCCGTCATGCCCTGGACGAGCACCTTGCTGTCCTTGTTGAGGAAGATAGCCATGGTGTGTTCCGTCCCCTACTTCGCCGCGAGCTCGGCGGCCTGAGCGGCGGCGCCGTCCATCGTGTCGACCTGTCGCACGGCCGGGTGGGCCCGCTTGGTCAGGATCTCGCGGCCCAGCTCGGCGTTGTTGCCGTCCAGACGGACGACCAGCGGCTTGCTGACGTCCTCGCCGCGGCTCTCGAGCAGCTCCAGGGCCTGGACGATGCCGTTGGCCACGGCGTCGCAGGCGGTGATGCCGCCGAAGACGTTGACGAACACGCTCTTGACCGAGGGGTCGCCCAGGATGATGTCCAGGCCGTTGGCCATGACCTCGGCCGAGGCGCCGCCGCCGATGTCCAGGAAGTTGGCGGGCTTGACGCCGTTGTGCGCCTCGCCCGCGTAGGCGACCACGTCCAGGGTGGACATGACCAGGCCCGCGCCGTTGCCGATGATGCCGACCTCGCCGTCGAGCTTGACGTAGTTGAGGCCCTTGGCCTTGGCGGCGACCTCCAGGGGGTCACCCTCCTCGGCGAAGGTGAGGCTCTCCAGGTCCTGGCGGAACTCGGCGTTCTCGTCCAGGGTGACCTTGCCGTCCAGGGCGACGACCCGGCCGTCCGAAGTCAGGATGAGCGGGTTCACCTCGACGAGGGTGGCGTCCTTGCCGACGAAGGCGTCCCACAGCTTGGTGATGACCTCGGTCGCGCCCTCGGCGGCGGCCTCGGGCAGCTTGCCCGCCTTGACGATCTCCGCCGCGATGCTGGCGGGGGCGCCGGTCAGGGCGTCGACCGCGAACTTGGCGACGGCGTCGGGGTTGGTCTCGGCGACCTCCTCGATGTCCATGCCGCCCTCGGCGGAGCAGATGGACAGGAAGGTGCGGTTCGCGCGGTCCAGCAGGAAGGAGAAGTAGTACTCCTCCGCGATGTCGGAGGCCTCCTCGATCAGGACGCGGTGGACCGTGTGGCCCTTGATGTCCATGCCGAGGATCTGCTCGGCCTTGGCCTGGGCGTCCTCGGGGCCCTCGGCGACCTTGACGCCGCCGGCCTTGCCGCGACCACCGGTCTTGACCTGCGCCTTGACGACGACGCGGGGTTTGCCGGCGGCGGCGAACTCATCAGCGATGGCACGCGCCTCAGCGGCCGTGCTCGCCACCTTCCCCTGGGGTACGGGAACCCCGTACTCTGCGAAGAGTTGCTTCGCCTGGTATTCGAACAGGTCCACGAGGGTCCGTCCTTGTAACTCGCTGGCTCAGGATGTCTACCGGGGTGGCCTCGTCCGGATCGGCTGTGACCCGCTGACACGTGTCACACGGGGCGCACGAGGCACAACCCCGCGGGCTGCGCCGCTTACAGAAGATCGAGATCGCCGCGGCGTTGCCACCCGCGACATGCGCAAAGCTTAGTCGCCTGAAATCCGGCCGACAGACACCGGGGCCCGGGTTGACCGGCTCCGGTCCGCCCCGAAAGCCGCTCAGGCGGCATCGCGGAAGCACCCGCGTGGGAAAATATGTGACCAGGGACACGACATAACACCACGAGGGCGCTTTTCGTCCGGGTACGACCCCCTGAGCAGGTGCGACCAACATCACCCGGAAGGGACGGGGCCGGGCGGAACTCCGGTGGCGCGGGAAGCGGTCAGGCGGCGTGCGCCGGACGGACGTTCTCCCGCACCCAGTCGGCGATCTCCGAGGTCGGAGCGCCCGGAGTGAAGATCTTGGCGACGCCCAGGCGTTCGAGTTCGGCGATGTCGGCGTCGGGGATGATCCCGCCGCCGAACACCCGGATGTCCTCGGCGCCGTTCTCCCTGAGCAGCTCCAGGACCCGGGAGAACATGGTCATGTGGGCGCCGGAGAGCACGGACAGACCGATGGCGTCGGCGTCCTCCTGGAGCGCGGCCGCCACGATCATCTCGGGCGTCTGGCGCAGGCCCGTGTAGATGACCTCGACACCGGCGTCGCGCAGCACACGGGCCACGATCTTGACACCGCGGTCGTGCCCGTCCAGCCCCGGTTTCGCTACGACGATCCGTGCTGCGCCCTCGGCCATGGCAAACCCCTCACGAATGTTCCCCCGGCCGCCCGACCCTCCTTGTGGGAGGCCCCCGGGTGCGCGGGGACGAGACGATGAACTCGCATGAAGCGTAACGCAGGTCACTGTCGGGTGGCGGGCGCGGGGACGGGTATCGTCCGAACATGGGAGACGATGTCACCGAATTCGACCAGACCAGCACAGAGGACCTGCGGGACCGCGCAGTCGAACTGGCGCGGCAGCGGTGGGACCTGCGCTTCTTCTGGCGGCTCCTCGGACTGATCCCGGCCGCCGAGGCGGCGGCGGGCAACGAGGAGGCCAGTGAGGCGAGCGTCGCCCAGCTGTCCGGTTTCGTGTACGAGGCGCTGTCCGCCGAGGCCGACCCGGAGGTCCAGGAGGCGCTGCGCCCGGTGTACGTGCAGTACCTCCTCGACCACGGTGAGACCGCGGAGGACGTGCCCGGGAGCGAGGACGCGGGAGCCACCGGGGTCCGCGGCGGCACGAACGGCCCCACCAGCGGCGCGGAAGGCCCCGTGCGCGGTACGGACGGCCCCGGAAGCTCCCCCGCGCCCGGGACGCGTGACGAGCGCGGCGGTGTCCTCTGAGCCCCTCGTAGGCGGTGGCTCCCCGGGCCGGTGGGTCCCTCCGGACTGACCGGCCCGGGAGCCCGACGGGCCCCTCGGCGCCGATGGGCGCCGGAGTCCCGGAGGCCCTCGCTTCGATGTCCGAAAACCGCCAGCTTCGGTGTGCCGCGTCGGCGAACATGGATGGCGTGATGGACGACGACCAGCGCTACCGCGCCGTACACAGCAGGGACGCCCGCTTCGACGGCGTCTTCTACACAGCCGTGCGCACCACCGGCATCTACTGCCGTCCGAGCTGCCCTGCCGTCACTCCGAAACGGGTCAACGTCCGTTTCTTCCCGACCGCCGCGGCCGCCCAGGAGTCGGGCTTCCGCGCCTGCAAGCGGTGCCGTCCCGACCTGACCCCCGGTTCGCCGGAGTGGAACCTGCGGGCCGACGTGGTGGGCCGCGCGATGCGTCTCATCCAGGACGGTGCCGTGGACCGGGGCGGCGTCAGCGCTCTGGCCTCGGCGGTCGGCTACAGCGAGCGCCAGCTCAACCGGCTGCTGTCGGCGGAGGTGGGTGCGGGGCCGCTGGCCCTGGCCCGGACCGAGCGCGCGCAGACTGCGCGGGTGCTGGTGGAGACCACGGACATGCCGATGGCGGACGTCGCCTTCGCAGCGGGGTTCGCGAGCGTGCGCCAGTTCAACGAGACGATGCGCGCGGTGTTCGACCGCTCCCCCACCGAGATGCGGACCATGGGGAGCGGGCGTGCGTCGGCTTCCGGGGGTTCGCGTGCGGCGGGTGTCCGCCCAGCGGCCACCGAACCGGGGACGGTGACGCTGCGGCTGCCCTACCGGGAACCGATCGACCTCGCCCAGATGCTGAGGTTCCTCGGAGACCGGGCGGTGCCGGGGGTGGAGGAGTACCGGGACGGGGTCTACCGCAGGACGCTGATGCTGGCGCACGGTCCCGCGGTGGTGGAACTGTCCGAGGGGTCCGGGAACGGCAGGGCGGGCAGGTCTCGCCGCGCCGGTGCGGCGGGAGGTGCTCGCTCGGCGGACGCCGCGGACGCGGTGGGCGGCGGGGTGTCCGCGGGCGGTGGGGGGCACGTGCTGTGCCGTCTGCGGCTGTCGGAGGCGCGCGACCTGACCAGCGCGGTGCGCAGGTGCCGCAGGCTGCTCGATCTGGACGCCGACCCGCGGGCGGTGGCCGAGGCCCTGGGCGGTGACCCGCTCCTGGGACCGACGGTGGCCGCCCACCCGGGACTGCGCTCGCCGGGGCACGTGGATCCGGCCGAGCTGGCGGTCCGGGCGGTCCTCGGCCAGCAGGTGTCGGTACGCGCGGCCCGCACGCTGGCGGGGCGGCTGGTGGAGCGGTTCGGCGAACCGCTCGTTCCGGGCCTGGAGGCACCGGGCGGGGGACTCACCCACGTGTTCCCCTCTCCTGACGCGCTCGCCGCCGCCGACCCGACCGGTTTCTCCATCCCGGTCGCGCGGGGACGCGCCCTGGCGGGACTGTGCGAGGCGATCGCCTCGGGGTGGATCGACCTGGGGCCGGGGTGCGACCGGGACGAGGTCGAACGGCGTCTGGTGGAACTGCGCGGCATCGGCCCGTGGACCGCCGGTTATGTGCGCATGCGGGGTCTGGGTGATCCGGACGTGTTCCTGCACGGCGACCTGGGCGTCCGGATGGCGTTGGAGGCCGCGGGCAGACGGGCGACCCCCGCGGCCGCCGCGCGGGAGGCCCGGGTGTGGAGTCCGTGGCGGTCCTACGCCAACCATGCGCTGTGGGCGTCGTTGGCGGACCGTGAGCGGGAGAGCGGGGCCGTCCGGGGAGACGTGGTCACGAGCAAAGGCGTGCGGGGTGGCTCGAAGGAGCGCCAGGAGCGCCAGGAACGGAAGGAATCGGCATGAGCACGCAGCAGGTGCGGGCAGTCGGGGAGCCGTGGCAGGAGGAGCAGGGCATGCTCGCGTTCGATGTGGAGCCGAAGGCGCCCCCGAGGGTGGCGACGGTGGAGTTCCGCGCTCCCCTGCCCGGACCGACGCGGTACACGACGATGGAATCGCCCGTGGGCGAACTGACCCTGTTCGGTGACGGTGCGGCCCTGGGCGGCGTGCTCACCCCCGCCAAGGACGGGAAGACGCGGGTGGTACCGCAGGACTGGATGGCCGACCGGAAGTCGTTCGCCGACGCCGAGGAGCAGCTGAAGGCGTACTTCGCGGGCGAACTGCGCGAGTTCGCCCTGCCGCTGGCCCCCGCGGGAACCGAATGGCAGCTGAAGGTGTGGGCTGCGCTGACGACCATCCCGTTCGGCGAGACCGCGAGCTACGGCCAGCTGGCGGAGGAACTGGGGAGGCCGACCGCCTCCCGGGCGGTGGGCATGGCCAACGGCCGCAACCCGATCAGCATCATCGTGCCGTGCCACCGGGTGATCGGTGCGAACGGTTCCCTGACCGGGTACGCGGGCGGTCTGGAGCGCAAGGAGTTCCTCCTGGGTCTGGAGGGCAGGACCGCGAGTATCCGCTGACCTTGCAGGAAGACCACAGGCCCCGTTCCCGGATGTGGGAGCGGGGCCTTCCTCTGCGGGCGGCACCTGTGGGCGGCCCTTGCTGGCGGCATCGCGTGAAGCGCCGCCCTTACACCCCTTGTCGGGGCACGGACTCGTCATTACCCTTCGGTAACTGTGCGCTCGCACCCCTGTGCGCACGGTCCCGATGGCTCCGCCCCCACAAGGAGAAGAGTTGCCACCCCCTGTCACCCCCCTCCTCCGTGCCCTGGCCTCCAGAACCCGCCCCCTGGGTGTCACCGCCGTAGCCGTCACGGCCTCGGCCGTCCTGGCCGTCACCGCCTCCGCTGCCCACGCCCAACCGAGCCCGGCGGGAACCCCGCTCGCCTCGGCCGACAACGTCGAGATCACCGTCGACGGCGACACCGCCGAGACCCTGCCGGGCGGATCGGCAGCCGCTCCCGCCGAGGACGTCCTGGCCGAGTCGGTGGTCACCGACGTCCTCCAAGCACGGAACTCGACCCTCAGCGCGCTCTCCCGCCAGGAGCGCGACGTGCGGGTCGACGTCCGCGAGGCCGCCGACGGCTCGGCGTTCGGCGTCGCCATCGTGACCGCGCCCATGAACGTCGACGAGAGCCCCCACGCCTGGCTGTTCGCCGCCGACTACGAGGGCTCCGCATGGACGGTGGGATTGGAGGGCACCGAGGAGTTCTCCTCGATCCTGGCCGACTCCGCACTGCTGGAGGAGGAGGAACGGGAGACCGTCGCCGCCTCGACGGATCCCTCCGGCGTCTCCACGAGCAGCTACACCGGTGTCGGGCTGCCGTTCGCCATCGGCTCGTCGATGGTCATGACGGGAGGACCGCACGGCAACAGCGGAGGCCATCCCTACAGTTCGGTGGACTTCGCCGGCGGCAGCGGCCAGGCCCGCGCGGCCCGGGGCGGCTACGCCTACAGCCTGTGTACCGGCTGGACGCGGGTGATCCACGACAACGGGTACTCCACGGACTACTACCACCTGGAGAACTACCAGTGGCTGCCCGGCAACAACGTCGGGGTCGGCCACTACCTGGGCACCCAGGGCAACAGTCTCTGCGCCGGCGGTTCGACGACCGGTGCGCACATCCACTTCTCACTGCGGGGGTACAGCGACCCCAACGCCGCCGGGTGGTACGTCGCCCTGCACGGCAGGACCCTGGGCGGCTGGACCTTCGTGGAGGGCGGCGCCTACGGCGGTTACGCCTACCGCAACGGTGTCGGAACCGTCTACCCGGGCAACTGGATGTACAACTACGGGTTTTAGGCGCCTGCTGATTTCACAAGTGCACATATGAGCCCACGAAAAAAGGGGGAGGGGCCGCCCCGTAAGACAACCCCTCCCCCCACAAAAAAAGCAGGGGACCGCCCACAGACGATCCCCCACCCTCACAAAAAACCGTGGCAGCGACCTACTCTCCCACCCCACCACAGGGCAGTACC
>NZ_VWVS01000043.1:0-5886 GCF_008638355.1 Nocardiopsis deserti
CCAGCCCCATCGGCGCGGGCGCCTTCGACAACGCCGCCAAAGCCGCCACAGCACGCAACGACTTCGCCGACCTCTTCGCCCGCAACTTCGGCGACCACCTCGGCGACACCGCCGCACGCGACCTCGGACGCGACTACGCCGACACCCTCACCCGCAACTGGACCGATCCCAACCTGAGCCAGCACCTACGGGACACCATCGGCGACCGCCTGCCCCCACACATGCGCGACCACCTCGCCGACGTCCCCGTCAACCTGCAAAAACCCCTCAACGACTACTTCTCCACCACCGGTGCCTACGCCCAACAGGTCGGCGGCAGCATCGGCAGCGGAGCGCTGGAGGGCTACCTCGGCGAGGGCCTGGGCAGCATGGCCGACGGACGCGGCTGGGAGGCCTCGGTCTGGTCCGCCACATCCGGCGCCTCCCAGGCGGGCATCCAACAGGGCGCCACAGACGGCATCCTCAACGGCATCGACCTGTTCAGCGACAAGAACACACCCGACACCACAGCCCCACCGCCCCAAACCCAGACCGAAACCAACAACACCGACAACCAGACGAACGGCCGCACCACTCCCCCGCCAGAAAGGCACACGGACACGGAGTCCCTGTACGACAGCGACTCCGACTACGACAGCGACGCATCGTCCGTCTTCGACCGGGACGAGAGCTCCTCCCCCTACGACAGCGACGACGAGGCCTCGCTGTTCGACACCGACGAGGTCGCCCCCCAACAGGACACCACCACCGAGAAACCGGACAGGAAACCCGACCCCGACGCGCCCTCCGTCCCCGGGCTGCGCGACGACCCGCTGAACCTGGGGCCCTTCAACCCCAAGTCCGACGACCCCTTCCTGCCGGGCACGAACGACGGCCCCCTGAGCGTCGACTTCCTCAACGCCATCGTCCCCGACAACCCGATGACGGCCGCGCCCCCCGGAACCGACCAGGTCACACCGGACACGGGGAACACCGGCAACCGCGACACCGCGGCCCCGACCGACCGCTCCGTTCCCGAACAGGAGCAGCAGCACAACATCCCTCCCGTCGCCGTGGCGCCCCCCGTCGGCCAGGCAACCCCACCACCCGCACCCGCACCACAGAACCCGACCTCCGACACCGGCCAGCGCTCCACCCCCACCGAACGCAACAGCGGTGAACGCTCACCCCAGCGCACCGACGACACCCGCACCACGGACACCGCCGCGCGACAGACGACCGGCGACGACCTCCAGACCGTCGCGACAGGCCCCCCGCCCGCACCGGAGACCGAGACCACCGGGCAGGACGACCCCCGCGGCTCGACGGACGAACAGCGGGCGACCCCCCACGCCCCGACCGCATCCGATGCGCCCGCCCCGGCCGACATCCCGCTGCCCCCGTCTCCCGTGACCGAGAGCGGGCCGCCCCAGGACACGGAGGACACCGGACACAGCCCGTCCGAACGCGGTGGCGAACAGCCCGAGGACCGCGACGAGGACACCTCCCGCGACGACGACCGCTCCCGGGACGGCGAGAGGGATCGGTCCGGCGACGGCAGGGACCGGTCCGGCGACGAGAGCGGCGACGGATCCGACGGCGAGAGCGGCGACCGCTCCGGAGACGGCGGGAACCGGGGCGACGGAGACCGCTCCGGGGAGGAGAAGGGCGACGGATCCGACGGCGAGGAGGGCAAGGACGGCGAACGCGCCGACGACGCCGATTCCGTCCACGAGGAGGAGTCCACCGACGGACAGGAGGGCCAGGAGCAGGGCGGCAGCGGCGAACGTTCGCCCCAACGCACCAACGACAACCGCACACCGGACTCCTCCCCCCAGCGATCAATCGGTGACGGTGCGCACACCGCAGAGAGCACGTCACAACCGGATACCGCACCCACAGCTGAGCAGCGGACCACATCGGAGGACGTCCCGCCGTCTACGCCACCCGTCACCGAAACCGGCGACGGCCAGCACGACACCGACCTCAGGACGGAGAGCGCACCGCCTCCGCCGACCGTCACCGAAACCGGCGACGGCCAGCACGACACCGGTCCCACGTCCGAGAACGGACCCCCTCAGGACACGGAGAACACCGAGCACCCCCGTGCCGAGCGCGACACGGAACAGTCCGACGAGCGCGACGAGCGCGACGAGCGCGACGAGGACAGCGAACGCAAGGACGACGGCACCGGGTCCGGCCACGGGGAGGCCCCCGCCGAGGAGGCGGACGGCCAGGATCAGGACGGCGAGAAGAGCCGCAAGGACGCCCCCGTAGGAGAGGGCGAGACGTCCGGGGCGGCCCTGTCCCGGAACACGGACGGTGTCCCGCAGGGTCAGGAGACGCCGCGGTCCCGTCCGAAGCCGCTCCCCGGCAGGGAGGTCGGTCCGGAGCGGAACGGCTCGCCCTCTCCCGCCGCCGTGGAGCCCCCAGCCATGGCCGACAGCTGGGAGACCGCAGCCCCGCCGACGGAGAACAGCGGGGCGCCGGTACCGGGCGTCGGGGACGCCCCGCCCGCCGCCGAGGTCACGGCGTCCGACACGACCGAGGGCAGGCCGGTCCCCACGCGGAGCGCGGACGCGTCTTCGGTACCGCCCGCCTCCGGACCCGACCCGGCACCACCCGCATCCGGACCCGACCGCGCGGCGGACAGCGGTTCCGACAGCCCCCAAGAGACGCGCACCGACCCCACCGCTTCCGGGATCGACCCGGGGGCCGACGCCCGCGCCGCGTCGGTCCTGGACCGCCTGCCCGAACTCACCCGGGCCCTCGCGGACAAGGACATCCCCAGGGCGCGGACGCTGGGAGCCGAGTTCTGGAGGCTGCTGCGACCGGTCGACGGCCCGGCCCCGGAGAACCGCTCCATCCGCGAGGCGCGCGCGCTGGCGCAGGCACTGGTGTACGTCGTCTCCGACCCGTCCGACAGGCGCGTCCCGCTGAGCGGCGAGTCCGTCCCTCCCGAACGCGTCCAGGACGCCGAGGTCCTGGCCCGCGGCATCGACCGCCAACTCCGGGACCGCCACGACCCGGTCCGCGCCCGGCTCTGGCAGCCCGGCGGGCAGCTCACGACGGACTACGTCCGCTACGCGACGCAGGACCCCGCGGACCGGGGCCCCTCTCCCTACGGCGCACCGGACACGGTGACGACCGTCAACACGGCGCTGGTGGACGGCGACGGAGGCGCACCGGTCTCGGAAGGACGGTCCGGGGAGTCGTCGACGCCGGGCCGGACAGCGACGGACAACAACGCCCCCGCCGCGTCCGGGCCCGGGTCCGGGACGATCCGCCGGCTGCCGACCGGTGCCGAAGCCGACCGCTACGGCGACCTCCTGCACGACCCCGGCTACAACCCCCACACCTTCGACGCGCTCCCCACCCCGACCCAGGACGCGGTCTCCGCCTACACCCGCTCCCCCTGGCTGAACCGCTTCGCGCGTCTGCACCCGTTGAACGAGGCCACCGTGCAGGCCGAACTGGACCGGATCCGGGACGAGAGCCGATCCCACCCCGGATGGCAGGTCCACGAGATCGGCGGCGGCCAATGGCCCGACCTGGCACGGCTGGAGGAAGCCGCAAAGCGGGGCGGACTGAGCCCCGAGCAGGAGCGGATCGTGCGAGGCGTCCTCGACAACCCGTACCCGGAGGCGGCGCTGGAGAACCTGCGCGAGCGCTCCGGACGCGCGGGCGAGATCACCGAATCCCTCGCCCTGGGCGGGGAACCGGCGCACTTCCCCGACGCCTCGCAGGTCCTGGCGTTGCTCCGGCGCCTGGACCGCGCCACCGACCGACCCTTCCCTGAGGGTTTCGAAGCCGTGCACGGCATGTACCAGCACCGGCACCTGCTGGGCGAGGGCAGCACCGACCCCCGCACCCTCGCTGGGACCACGCACGTGGAACAGGGGTACTTCTCGATCTCCCTCGGTACCGTTCCGTCCGCGGCGGGCGGCTCCCCCATCGACCTGATGCGGCTGACCGTGCCGCAAGGCTCCCGAGGGCTGTGGGTCGGCGACCGGAGCCAACATCCCCGCGAGCGCGAGGTGATCCTCACCCGGGGGACCCGCTACCAGATCACCGCGGTCGAACCCTGGGGGCGCGGTTACCTCTTCCACGCCCAGATCCTGCCCCCCGCGCACGAGGCCGGGCCCGCCACGGCCCCGGCCTGGACGGGCGAGGTACTGGACCGCATCGACCAGGCCCTGGACGCGGACGACACGGCAGCAGCCCTGGCCGGGATACGCGAGGCGGCGGAACACTTCACCGCGGACCTGGCCTCCGCTCTGCGGGATGCCGACGGCTCCGGCCGGACCGCGACGATCGGCCGCCTCGAACAGTTGCGGGAGGCGGCCGAGCAGCTGGCGGACCGGGCCTGGGAGATCGCCGACACCGCCCCGGAGGCGGTCACGGCCACGGTCGCCCTGGCCGCGGACCTGGCCGCCGCCGCGGAGAGCGTCGCCGCGCGCGGTGCCGCCGACGCGGCCGCGGCCCGGGACGCGGTCCCCGAGCCGCCCGAGGTGGACCCCGAGGATCCGGACCGGATCACCGACGCCGCACGGGAGCGCGACACGGCCCTCACACGGGTCTCGGACGCCGACACCGCGCGCGACGACGCCGAACGCGCCTCCCACATCGCCTACGACGCCGCCGACACCGCCGCCCGCACCGCACGGACCACCGGGCACGATACCGGGACCCGGGTCGGGGAGGCCCGCGCGGCCGCCGAGAGGGCAAACACCCATCCCCGCACCGCGATCACGGCCGCCGAGGACGCGGCCGACCGGCACGAGAGCCTCACCCGCACCGTCAACGTGGCCGCGAGCATCGCCGTCGGTATCGCGCTCAGCGACGCGGTCGCGGCCCGCGGCGACGCCGCCGCGACGGCGGCCGCCCTCGACCGGGCGCGGTCCATCGCCGACCTGACCCCTCCCGACTCCGCGGCGCGCATGAGACTGAACACGCGTATGAACGCGATGGGGCTCTCCGGCCCGGCCGGCTCCAACAACTTCTTCGCCTTCGCCGTGACCGACATCGCCGGAGAGGTACGGGACCCGGACGGGGACGGCACCGGGACGAGCGGCGCCGACCCCGACTCCCTCGCCCACGGCCTGGGACTGACCGACACCGACGGCCCGGAGCCGGATCTGGCGGAGGCGCCCGGTCCTGCGACCGGCGCATCCCCGAGCGACCGGACGGAGCGGGAGCCGGGGGCGCACCCCGCGGCGGACTCGCTCCTGGACGCGTTCAGCGGCGCCCTCAACACGCAGTCCCCGCCGGTCCGGAGCGCACCGGCGACCGGGGAGGAGTCCTCCGACCCCGAAGCCGGACCGTCCCCGCGGCCGGTTCCGGCCCGGTCGGCGCCCGAGCCGAACACGGACGACGAGACCACCGAGGCCGCTCCTGCCGAGACCGGCGTTTCGCGGGAACAGGCGACACCACCGGACCCGCTGACCACCGAAACCGGAGAGACGCCGGAGGAGGCGGTGCGCCCGCCCGCGCCGCCCGCGGCCGAGACGCGCGTGCCCGCGGAGGAGGCGCGGACCAGAAGCGGAGAACACGAGGAGGGCGCGCCTCCTCCGCCTCCCGCACCCGCACCCGCACCGGCCGAGAACGACGGCACCGAACAGGAGCCGTCGGCGCGGCCCGTCGACACCGACACCACAGACACGGAACACGCATCCCCGCCGTCCCCGCAGGAGAACACCGACACCACCACAGACACCACGCACACCGAGAACACAGAACGCACGCCCCCGCCCCCACAGCACGAGCACGACACCACCGCAGCACCCGTCGAGACGGTGGACGCCACAGACACGGAACACGCACCCCCACCGCCCCCGCAGGAGAACACCGACACCACCACAGACACCACACACACCGAGAACACAGAACGCACGCCCCCGCCCCCAC
>NZ_VWVS01000044.1:0-5521 GCF_008638355.1 Nocardiopsis deserti
ACCTCTGACTCCGGTGCTGTGGCGTGGCCGGTGTCGGCGAGGGGTGAGGCGGCGTTGCGTGGGCAGGCCGCGCGTCTGGCGGGTTTCGTGCGTGAGCACGGAGAGGACGAGGGGTTCTCTCTGGCGGGTGTGGGTCGGGCGTTGGTGTCCACGCGTGCGGTGTTCGACCACCGTGCGGTGGTGGTCGGTGAGGACCTGTCCGAGCTGGTGTCGGGTCTGGAGGCGTTGGCCGGGGGAGAGGTTTCCCCGGACGTGGCCCGGGGTGTGTCCCAGGCTCCGGGTCGGACGGTGTTCGTGTTTCCGGGTCAGGGTTCGCAGTGGGAGGGCATGGCCGTTGAGCTGATGGGTTCTTCGGCGGTGTTTCGTGAGCATGTGCGGGCGTGTGGTCGGGCGTTGGCGCCCTTCACGGGTTGGGATCTGGTGGAGGTGTTGTCCGGGGCCGAGGGGGCTCCGGGGTTGGATCGGGTGGAGGTGGTCCAGCCCGCGTTGTTCGCGGTGATGGTGTCGTTGGCTCGGTTGTGGGAGCACCACGGGGTGCGCCCGGATGCTGTGGTGGGTCATTCGCAGGGGGAGATCGCGGCGGCTCATATCAGTGGGGTGTTGTCGTTGGAGGACGCGGCGCGGGTGGTGGCGTTGCGTGCGGACGCGTTGCGTCGTTTGGCGGGGACGGGAGCGATGGCGTCGATTCCGCTGCCGGAGCGGGAGGTGGCGGAACGGATCTCGCAGGGCAGTGGTTTTGACGATGTGCATGTGGCGACGGTGAATGGTCCGGGTGCGACGGTGGTGGCGGGTGACCGTGACCAGGTGCACCGGTTCGTCCGTGAGTGTGAGGGCGAGGGGGTGCGGGCGCGGGTGATCCCGGTGGATTACGCTTCGCATTCGCCGCATGTGCGGGTGTTGCGGGAGGAGATCCTGGACCGGTTGGGTTCGGTCCGGCCCGGCTCGGCGGAGGTTCCGTTCCTGTCCACGGTGACGGGTGGCTTCGTTGAGGGCCCGGAGTTGGGCGCGGAGTACTGGTACGCGAATCTGGCGAGTCCGGTGGGGTTCTCCTCTGCGGTGTCGGCTCTGGTGGAGTCGGGGCATCACGCGTTCGTGGAGTGCAGTCCGCATCCGGTGTTGACGACCGCGGTCGGGGATACCGCTGAGGCGGTGGCGGGGGCGCCGGTGGTTGCGGCTTTGGGGACGTTGCGTCGTGATCAGGGTGGTGTGCGTCAGTGGTTGACGGCGTTGGCGGGCGCGTTCACCGCGGGTCTGTCTCCGGACTGGTTCCCTGAGCGTTCCACGGTTCCTGCTGAGGCCGTGGATCTACCGACCTACGCCTTCCAGCGCGAGCGGTACTGGCTGGACGCACCGGTCGTGGGCGGAAGCGCTCTCGGACTCGGGCTGGCCACGTCCGACCATCCCCTCCTGGGCGCGTCCGTTCCGCTGGCGGACGGGAACGGTCTGATTCTCACCGGGCGGTTGTCGTTGGCGACGCATCCGTGGCTGGCCGACCACGCGGTGATGGGCACCGTGCTGTTGCCGGGGACGGCGTTCGTGGAACTGGCGTTGCACGCGGGCGAACAGGTCGGCTGTGACCAGATCATCGACCTCACCCTCGAATCCCCCCTTGTTCTACCCGAGAACGGTGGTGTCCGGCTGCAACTGTCGGTCGGCTCCCCAACGGTCGACGGAACGCGGGAGATCGCCGTCCACTCCCTTCCGGACGGTGACGGGGCCGAATGGACACGGCACGCCACCGGCACCCTCGCGCCCGGAGAACCCTCCGTTCCGCCCGGTACGGATGGTACGTGGCCGCCCGCCGGAGCCCTCGCCGTCCCGACCAGCGACCTCTACACACGGCTGAACGGCCAGGGCTACGAGTACGGATCCGCCTTCCAAGGGGTCCGCGCGGTGTGGCGCGATGGTGCGGACATCTACGCGGAAGTGCGGCTCGACGCGGATCAGGAGGCGGACGCCGACCTGTTCGGGCTGCACCCGGCCCTCTTCGACGCCGTGCTCCACCCCCTCCTGCCGGATGACCACGGCTCGGACGGGGCCCGGCCGAGGCTGCCCTTCGCCTGGTCCGGCGCGCGGCTGCACGCCGTGGGAGCATCGGAACTCCGGGTGCGGCTCACGTTCTCGGGCACGGAGACCGTGTCCGTTCTGGCGACCGACACGACCGGCGCGCCCGTGATCTCGCTCGACTCCCTGGTACTGCGGGCCGTGTCGCCCGAACAGCTCTCGCCCAGGGGGCAGGACGCGCGCGACTCGCTCTACCACGTGGTGTGGACCCCGACCGCCCTGTCCGAGACAGACGATGCCGTCGTCCACCAGGATCTTGACACGGTGGCACCGGACTCCGAGGTACCGGAAGCCGTGGTGCTGCGCTGTGCCGGGGACGGGGACCCGGCCCCCGGGTCCGTGCGCGCGACCGTTGACGCGACTCTTCGCGCCGTACAGGGATTCCTGTCGGACGAGCGGTTCGCCGACTCGCGGCTGGTGGTCCTCACCCGGGGCGCGACCTCCGCCATGCCGGGGGAGGGCGGGCCCGATCTGGCACAGGCGGCGGTGTGGGGTCTGATCCGCACGGCCCAGACGGAGAATCCGGACCGGATCGTGCTCGTGGACACTGACACTGACACCGACGGTGGGTCCGTCGCCGTGCCCGCGGTGCTCGCGACGGGGGAACCTCAGATCGCCCTGCGCGGTGGGGGAGCCCTGGTGCCCCGTCTGGCCCGAGTGAGCGGCACCGAGAGCCAACCCGCACTCTTCCATGAGACCGGGACCGTGGTGGTGACGGGTGGAACCGGGACGCTGGGCGGCTTGGTGGCGCGTCATCTGGTGGTGGGGCACGGGGTGCGCAGCCTGGTGCTGACCAGCCGTCGCGGGATGGAGAGCGAGGGTGCGGCGGAGCTGGAGGCCGAGCTCACCGGGTTGGGTGCTCGGGTGCGGATCGCCGCGTGCGATGCGGCCGACCGGGACGCGCTGGCTGCTCTGTTGGGTGAGGTTCCCGAGGAGTATCCGCTCACGGGGGTGGTGCACTGCGCGGGTGTCCTGGATGACGCCACGTTCACCGCGCTGACCCCTGAGCAGATGGGTTCGGTGTTGCGTCCGAAGGTGGACGCGGCGTGGAACCTGCACGAGCTGACCCGGGACCTGGACCTGTCCGCGTTCGTGTTGTTCTCCTCGGTCACGGCGACCATGGGCAACGCGGGGCAGGCCAACTACACGGCCGCGAACGCGTACCTGGACGCCCTCGCGGAGTCCCGCGACGCCGAGGGCCTCCCCGCGACCTCGCTTGCCTGGGGCCTGTGGGCCGAGTCGAGCGGGATGACCGGACACCTCAGCGACGCCGACATCGCCCGTATGGCACGGACCGGCGTGGCTCCCATGTCCAACGCGGAGGGGCTGGCCCTGTTCGACGCGGCCCTGGCCACCGAACATCCCGTCCTGGTCCCCGCTCGGCTGAACACCGCCGCGCTCCGGAACCTGGCTGGCGTGGGGGCGTTGCCCAGGCTGTTCCAGGGCTTGGTCCGCGCTCCCCGCCGATCGGCCGCGTCCGCGGACACGGCTGATCAGACCTGGGCACGGCGTCTGGGCACGATGCCGGAGGAGGAGCGGCACGCGGTACTGGTGGAACTGGTGCGCTCGAACACCGGTGCCGTGCTCGGGCACGGTGGTGACGCGTCGATCGACGTGGACCGCGCCTTCCGTGATCTGGGCTTCGACTCGCTGACGGCGGTCGAGCTCCGTAACCGGATCAACCGCGAGACGGGGCTGCGGCTGCCCGCGACCCTCGTCTTCGACTACCCGACCCCGGCCGCTCTGGTCGATCACCTTCTCACCGAGTTGACGGGGACGACGGCCGCCGCCGCGTCATCCGCCCTCGTGGCGGCGTCCACCGGAAACGACGACGAGCCGATCGCGATCGTGGCGATGAGCTGCCGGTTCCCCGGCGGCGTTCGCTCACCCGAGGACCTGTGGCGGCTGGTCGTGGAGGGCCGCGACGCGGTCTCGGAGTTCCCGACCAACCGTGGCTGGAACCTGGAGGAGCTGTACCACCCGGACCCGGACCACACGGGGACGAGCTACACGCGCCACGGCGGGTTCCTGCACGACGCCGACCACTTCGACGCCGAGTTCTTCGGGATCAGCCCGCGTGAGGCCATGGCCACCGACCCGCAGCAGCGGCTGCTGCTGCACACCGCGTGGGAGGCGTTCGAGCGTGCCGGGATCGACCCCACCTCCCTGAAGGGGAGCGACACCGGTGTGTTCGCGGGTGTCATGTACGACGACTACGCGTCTCGGCTGCACCGCGCGCCCGACGGCTTCGAGGGCTACCTGCTCACCGGCAACACGACGAGTGTCGCGTCGGGTCGGGTGTCGTACACGTTCGGGTTGGAGGGGCCCGCGGTCACGGTGGACACGGCATGCTCGTCGGCACTGACCGCGATGCACCTGGCGGCCCAGTCGCTGCGGCAGGGGGAGAGCAGTCTGGCTCTGGCCGGTGGCGTCGCGTTGATGGCCACCCCGAACACCTTCGTGGAGTTCAGCAGGCAGCGTGGCCTGTCCCCCGACGGCCGGTGCCGGTCCTTCGCCGAAGGTACGGACGGCACCGGTTGGGGTGAGGGCGTGGGCCTGGTCCTGCTGGAGAGGTTGTCCGACGCCCAGCGCAACGGGCATCCGGTGCTGGCGGTGATGCGTGGTTCTGCGGTGAACCAGGACGGTGCGAGTAACGGTCTGACCGCGCCGAACGGTCCCTCGCAGCAGCGGGTGATCCGGCAGGCGTTGGCGAACGCGAAGCTGGGTCCGGGTGATGTGGACGCGGTGGAGGCGCACGGGACGGGGACCCGGTTGGGGGACCCGATCGAGGCGCAGGCGTTGCTCGCCACCTACGGGCAGGGACGTGCGGAGGACCGCCCGCTGTGGTTGGGCTCCGTGAAGTCGAACATCGGGCACACGCAGGCCGCGGCGGGTGCGGCGGGCGTGATCAAGATGGTCATGGCCATGCGTCACGGTCACCTGCCGCGGACGCTCCACGTGGACGAGCCCACGCGCAAGGTGGACTGGGAGGCGGGTGCGGTCGAACTGCTGATGGAGGGAGTCGACTGGCCTGAGGTCGATCGTCCGCGTCGTGCGGCGGTGTCGTCGTTCGGTGTGAGCGGCACCAACGCGCACGTGGTGTTGGAGCAGGCTCCGGCGGTGGAGTCCGTGTCCGGTGTGGTGACGGAGGAGGACCCGGAGGACGCCGTTGTGGCGTGGCCGGTGTCGGCGAGGGGTGAGGCGGCGTTGCGTGGGCAGGCCGCGCGTCTGGCGGGTTTCGTGCGTGAGCACGGGGCGGACGCGGAGTTCTCTCTGGCGGGTGTGGGTCGGGCGTTGGTGTCCACGCGTGCGGTGTTCGACCACCGGGCTGTGGTCATCGGCCAGGACCTGTCCGAGTTGGTGGATGGTCTGGACGCGCTCACCCGTGGTGAGCCCGCTGCTCAGGTGGTGTGGGGCACGAGCCGTGGTGCGGGTCGGACGGTGTTCGTGTTTCCGG
>NZ_VWVS01000045.1:0-5518 GCF_008638355.1 Nocardiopsis deserti
AAAAAAGCAGGGGACCGCCCACAGACGATCCCCCACCCTCACAAAAAACCGTGGCAGCGACCTACTCTCCCACCCCACCACAGGGCAGTACCATCAGCGCAAAGAGACTTAACGACCGGGTTCGGAAAGAGACCGGGTGTGACCCTCCAGCAATAACCACCACGGAAACCACACCACCCCGAACAACTCAACCCACACAGGGGAGTCATCCACGGCGGAAATCCGTGAAAAGTGTGCGCGAACATCCAATTATCTGCAGCGGACAAGCCCTCGGCCTATTAGTACCGGTCAGCTCCACCCCTCACAGGGCTTCCACACCCGGCCTATCAACCCCATCGTCTATAGGGAGCCTTACCCTCTCAAGGAGGCAGGAGACCTCATCTCAAAGCAAGCTTCCCGCTTAGATGCTTTCAGCGGTTATCCCTCCCGAACGTAGCCAACCAGCCATGCCCTTGGCAGGACAACTGGCACACCAGAGGTTCGTCCGTCCCGGTCCTCTCGTACTAGGGACAGCCCTTCTCAAGTCTCCAACGCGCACAGCGGATAGGGACCGAACTGTCTCACGACGTTCTAAACCCAGCTCGCGTGCCGCTTTAATGGGCGAACAGCCCAACCCTTGGGACCAACTCCAGCCCCAGGATGCGACGAGCCGACATCGAGGTGCCAAACCATCCCGTCGATATGGACTCTTGGGGAAGATCAGCCTGTTATCCCCGGGGTACCTTTTAGCCGTTGAGCGACACCGCTTCCACACGCCGGTGCCGGATCACTAGTCCCAGCTTTCGCTCCTGCTCGACACGTCCGTCTCACAGTCAAGCTCCCTTGTGCACTTACACTCAACACCTGATTACCAACCAGGCTGAGGGAACCTTTGGGCGCCTCCGTTACTCTTTGGGAGGCAACCGCCCCAGTTAAACTACCCACCAGACACTGTCCCCGAACCGGATCACGGTCCAAAGTTAGATGCCCGAAACAGTCAGAGTGGTATTTCACCAACGCCTCCACCGCCACTAGCGTGACAGCTTCACCGGCTCCCACCTATCCTACACAAACCATCCCAAACACCAATGTCAAGCTATAGTGAAGGTCCCGGGGTCTTTCCGTCCTGCTGCGCGAAACGAGCATCTTTACTCGTAGTGCAATTTCACCGGGCCCATGGTTGAGACAGTGGGGAAGTCGTTACGCCATTCGTGCAGGTCGGAACTTACCCGACAAGGAATTTCGCTACCTTAGGATGGTTATAGTTACCACCGCCGTTTACTGGCGCTTAGATTCCCAGCTTCGCAGGCCGAAACCCACTAACCAGTCCTCTTAACGTTCCAGCACCGGGCAGGCGTCAGTCCGTATACAGCGTCTTACGACTTCGCACGGACCTGTGTTTTTAATAAACAGTCGCTTCCCCCCGCTATCTGCGACCCCACCCAGCTCCAGATGCAAAATCCTTCACCAGACAGGGCTCCCCTTCTCCCAAAGTTACGGGGACAATTTGCCGAGTTCCTTAACCATGGTTCACCCGAACGCCTCGGTATTCTCTACCTGACCACCTGCGTCGGTTTAGGGTACTGGCCACACACGAACTCGCTAGAGGCTTTTCTCGACAGCATGGGATCACTCACTTCACCAAAAACGGCTCGGCATCACGTCTCAGCCTTCACGGCGTGCGGATTTGCCAACACACCGGCCTACACGCTTACCCCCGGACAACCACCGCCGGGTAGAGCTACCCTCCTGCGTCACCCCATCACTTACCTACTACAAGCTCGGTTCCCAGACCAGTAAGTCAAAGCTCCCCGAAGGGACCCAAGACCACCAGCGTGGTTAGCATCACCTGATTCAGTACTGGACGCTCGTGCACGGGTACGGGAATATCAACCCGTTATCCATCGACTACGCCTGTCGGCCTCGCCTTAGGTCCAGACTCACCCTGGGCGGATTAACCTGCCCCAGGAACCCTTAGTCAATCGGCGGCAACGTTTCTCACGTTGCTTTCGCTACTCATGCCTGCATTCTCACTCGCACGCCCTCCACCACACGATCACTCGGCAGCTTCACCGGACGCACGACGCTCCCCTACCAACCCACACTTACGTGTGAGCTTCACAGCTTCGGCGGTGTGCTTTAGCCCCGCTACATTATCGGCGCAGAACCACTTGACCAGTGAGCTATTACGCACTCTTTAAAGGATGGCTGCTTCTAAGCCAACCTCCTGGTTGTCTCAGCAACTCCACAACCTTTCCCACTTAGCACACGCTTAGGGGCCTTAGCTGATGATCTGGGCTGTTTCCCTCTCGACTACGAAGCTTATCCCCCGCAGTCTCACTGCCACGCTTCACTTCACCGGCATTCGGAGTTTGTCTGACGTCAGTAACCTTGTCGGGCCCATCAGCCAAACAGTAGCTCTACCTCCAGCAAGAAACACGTGACGCTGCACCTAAATGCATTTCGGGGAGAACCAGCTATCACGGAGTTTGATTGGCCTTTCACCCCTACCCACACCTCATCCCCCAGGTTTTCAACCCTGGTGGGTTCGGGCCTCCACGAGGTCTTACCCCCGCTTCACCCTGGACATGGGTAGATCACTCCGCTTCGGGTCCACAGCATGCGACTCATTCGCCCTATTCAGACTCGGTTTCCCTACGGCTACCCCACCCGGGTTAACCTCGCCACACACCATGACTCGCAGGCTCATTCTTCAAAAGGCACGCCATCACCAAAGACAAGCTTCAGCTCTGACGGCTTGACAGCACACGGTTTCAGGTACTATTTCACGACCCCTCACCGGGGCACTTTTCACCTTTCCCTCACGGTACTAGTGCACTATCGGTCACCAGGACGTATTTTGGCTTAGCAGGTGGTCCTGCCAGATTCACACGGACTTTCACGGGCTCCGCGCTACTCGGGAACACATCAACATCTAGCCGGTAACTTCGTCTACGGGACTCTCACCCACTACGGTGCCGCTTCCCAACGGCTTCAACTACCACCGACATCAACGCTCCAGGCCGACAGACCTGAAAAGATGCGCCCCACAACCCCGCACACGCAACGACTGTCGTCTATCACACGCCTACGGTTTAGCCTCTTCCCCGTTCGCTCACCACTACTAGGAGAATCACTGTTGTTTACTCTTCCTACGGGTACTGAGATGTTTCACTTCCCCGCGTCACCACCAACCACCCTATACATTCAGGTGGCGGCAACCCGACACAACTCGGGCTAGGTTTCCCCATTCGGACACCCACGGATCACAGCTCGGTTGACAGCTCCCCGTGGCCTATCGCGGCCTCCCACGTCCTTCATCGGCGCCTGGTGCCAAGGCATCCACCGTGTGCCACTATCACTTGGCCACTACAGATAATAAGATGCTCGCGCACACTATTCACAAATCAAAACACCAACCGCACACCCCAACACCACATCGGCACACAGCACCAGACACCAGGCCTGACACCCACCGAGAGTTCTCAGAGGCGGTCCGCGGGAACCAACACCGGCCACCCATCCCCCCACACGGAGAGACCAGCGGCCGAAGGTTGCTTCCTCAGACACCCAACAGCGCGCCCCCGGGCGCTTCTAGTCACCCGAGGTCAAGTTCGATTCCTCTTCAGCCACTCCTGAACAGCCAACACCCGAAGGCGTCCGTGCTGCCAGGTCCACTTCTGAGTCCGGCCGGCTGTAGAAGTAATGCCGACCTGTAAAGACTCCTTAGAAAGGAGGTGATCCAGCCGCACCTTCCGGTACGGCTACCTTGTTACGACTTCGTCCCAATCGCCAGCCCCACCTTCACTCACTCCCTCCCACAAGGGGTTAGGCCGCAAGTTTCGGGTGTTGCCGACTTTCATGACGTGACGGGCGGTGTGTACAAGGCCCGGGAACGTATTCACCGCGGCGTTGCTGATCCGCGATTACTAGCGACTCCACCTTCATGGGGTCGAGTTGCAGACCCCAATCCGAACTGAGACCGGCTTTTAGGGATTCGCTCCACCTTACGGTATCGCACGCCCATTGTACCGGCCATTGTAGCATGTTTGCAGCCCAAGACATAAGGGGCATGATGACTTGACGTCATCCCCACCTTCCTCCGAGTTGACCCCGGCAGTCTCCCATGAGTCCCCACCATTACGTGCTGGCAACATGGAACAAGGGTTGCGCTCGTTGCGGGACTTAACCCAACATCTCACGACACGAGCTGACGACAGCCATGCACCACCTGTCACCCGCCAACTAAATGACCTCACATCTCTGCGAGTCCACGGGTGATGTCAAACCTTGGTAAGGTTCTTCGCGTTGCGTCGAATTAAGCAACATGCTCCGCCGCTTGTGCGGGCCCCCGTCAATTCCTTTGAGTTTTAGCCTTGCGGCCGTACTCCCCAGGCGGGGCGCTTAATGCGTTAGCTACGGCGCGGAAACCGTGGAAAGTCCCCACACCTAGCGCCCAACGTTTACGGCATGGACTACCAGGGTATCTAATCCTGTTCGCTCCCCATGCTTTCGCTCCTCAGCGTCAGGTAAGGCCCAGAGACCCGCCTTCGCCACCGGTGTTCCTCCTGATATCTGCGCATTTCACCGCTACACCAGGAATTCCAGTCTCCCCTACCTACCTCTAGCATGCCCGTATCCACTGCAGAACCGGAGTTAAGCCCCGGTCTTTCACAGCAGACGCGACACGCCGCCTACGAGCTCTTTACGCCCAATAATTCCGGACAACGCTCGGACCCTACGTATTACCGCGGCTGCTGGCACGTAGTTAGCCGGTCCTTATTCCCCACCTACCGTCAACTCCCAGAGAACTGGAAGCCTGCGTTGGTGGTAAAAGAGGTTTACAACCCGAAGGCCGTCATCCCCCACGCGGCGTCGCTGCGTCAGGCTTTCGCCCATTGCGCAATATTCCCCACTGCTGCCTCCCGCAGGAGTCTGGGCCGTGTCTCAGTCCCAGTGTGGCCGGTCGCCCTCTCAGGCCGGCTACCCGTAATCGCCTTGGTAGGCCGTTACCCCACCAACAAGCTGATAGGCCGCGAGCCCATCCCTGACCGAAAAACTTTCCACCCTCCACCATGAGGTGGGAGGTCGTATCCGGTATTAGACGGCGTTTCCACCGCTTATCCCGGAGTCAGGGGCAGGTTGCTCACGTGTTACTCACCCGTTCGCCGCTCGTGTACCCCGAAGGGCCTTACCGCTCGACTTGCATGTGTTAAGCACGCCGCCAGCGTTCGTCCTGAGCCAGGATCAAACTCTCCATAAAGGTCACTCAACCCAACCCGGCCGCGAGGCCTGGGCGGGTAAACCTAGAAGTAATCCTGACCAACCGGGTTACCCCGGCTAATCAAAGGAACCTCGCACACGAACCTTGCGGTTCTGTGTGTCGGGGCCAAAACAAACATGGCTTAAAGAAAATCAAACACGCGCTGTTGAGTTCTCAAGAAACAACCGCTCTTCGCTTACAAGCCGCTGTGGGCTTTTCCGCCGAAGGCGTCTGCGTTTCCGCTTTGTTGTGTCTTTACTTTATCAGGTGTTCCGC
>NZ_VWVS01000046.1:0-5014 GCF_008638355.1 Nocardiopsis deserti
GTGGAGGTGTTGTCGGGGGCCGAGGGGGCTCCGGGGTTGGATCGGGTGGAGGTGGTTCAGCCCGCGTTGTTCGCGGTGATGGTGTCGTTGGCGCGGTTGTGGGAGCACCACGGGGTGCGCCCGGATGCTGTGGTGGGTCATTCGCAGGGGGAGATCGCGGCGGCTCATATCAGTGGGGTGTTGTCGTTGGAGGACGCGGCGCGGGTGGTGGCGTTGCGTGCGGATGCGTTGCGTCGTTTGGCGGGGACGGGAGCGATGGCGTCGATTCCGTTGCCGGAGCGGGAGGTGGCGGAGCGGATCTCGCAGGGCAGTGGTTTTGACGATGTGCATGTGGCGACGGTGAATGGTCCGGGTGCGACGGTGGTGGCGGGTGACCGTGACCAGGTGCACCGGTTCGTCCGTGAGTGTGAGGGCGAGGGGGTGCGGGCGCGGGTGATCCCGGTGGATTACGCTTCGCATTCGCCGCATGTGCGGGTGTTGCGGGAGGAGATTCTGGACCGGTTGGGTCCGGTCCGGCCCGGCTCGGCGGAGGTTCCGTTCTTCTCCACGGTGACGGGTGGCTTCGTTGAGGGTCCGGAGTTGGGCGCGGAGTACTGGTACGCGAATCTGGCGAGTCCGGTGGGGTTCTCCTCTGCGGTGGCGTTGTTGGTGGAGTCGGGGCATCACGCGTTCGTGGAGTGCAGTCCGCATCCGGTGTTGACGACTGCGGTCGGGGATACCGCTGAGGTGGTGGCTGGGGCGCCGGTGGTTGCGGCTTTGGGGACGTTGCGTCGTGATCAGGGTGGTGTGCGTCAGTGGTTGACGGCGTTGGCGGGTGCGTTCACCGCGGGTCTGTCTCCGGTGTGGGAGCCCGGGCGTGTGGTTACGGTTCCTGCTGAGGTCGTGGATCTGCCGACCTACGCCTTCCAGGAGGAGTCCTACTGGCTGGACGCACCGGTCTCCAGGGGTGACGTGACCGGCCTGGGCCTGATCGACACGGAACACCCTCTGCTCGGGGCCTCCGTCCCCATGGCTGGCGGGGAGGGGTTGGTCTTCACGGGGCGGTTGTCGTTGGCGACGCATCCGTGGCTGGCCGACCACGCGGTGATGGGCACCGTGCTGTTGCCGGGGACGGCGTTCGTGGAGTTGGCTCTGCACGCGGGTGAACAGGTCGACTGCGCGCATCTGGAGGAGCTGACGCTGGAGGCCCCGTTGGTCCTGCCCGAACAGGGGCAGGTCCAGATCCAGGTCTTCGTGGGCAGCGAGGACGACGCCGGACGCCGACCGGTCACCGTGTACTCGCGGCGGGACACATCCGTGGTGGAGGACGCCTGGACCCGGAACGCGGTCGGTTCCCTGACCGCCTCCTCCGACCTGCCCGATGACTTCCTGGCCGATGTGTGGCCGCCTTCAGGCGCCACCGGTCTCGACCTGGACGACCCCTACCTCCGCCTCACCGGAAAGGGGTACGAGTACGGCCCCCTGTTCCAGGGCCTGACCGCTGCGTGGGCCGAGGGACAGGAGGTCTACGCCGAGATCGACCTGCCCGGCGGATCCGACACCGACACGGGGTTCGGCATCCACCCGGCCCTGCTCGACGCCGCTCTGCACCCGATCGTGCTGGGTCTGCTCGGTGACCGTGCCGAGGGACTGCTCCCGTTCTCGTGGAGCGGCGTATCACTTCACGCCACCGGCGCGACCGCCCTGAGGGTGCGGTTGGCCCCGGTCGGGTCGGACGCCGTGTCCGTCGACGTCACGGACCCCGTTGGCGGACCGGTCGCGACCATTCGTTCCCTGGCCCTTCGTCAGATCTCCCCACACCAGCTCCGGAACGGTACCGACGGGCTCCGCGACGCCCTATTCCGGACCGAATGGGACGAACTGCCCCTTACTGGTGACGGGTACACCGCCGAACTCGTGGAACTGCGCGCGGTCGACGCGGACGCCGCTGTCCCAGCGATCGCACTGCTGCGTGTCCCTGTGCCGGACACGGTCACGCCCAACGACGTACACGACGTCACCGTGGGCACGCTCCGTGCGGTGCAGGACTTCCTGACGGACGAGCGGTTCGTGGACACCCGGTTGGTCGTCGTGACCCGAGACGCCGTCGGGGTTGATGCGGACGAGGATTCCGGCGGCTTGGCGCACGCGGCGGTGTGGGGTCTGATCCGCACGGCCCAGACGGAGAACCCGGACCGGATCGTGCTCGTGGACACCGATGGCACAGACGCCTCGGAAGAGACCCTCCCTGTGGCCCTGGCGGGCGGCGAACCGCAGCTCGCCCTCCGGGGACGAACCGCCCGCGTGCCCCGTGTACGACGGAGGGCCGCCGAGCCAGCACCGAACAGCTCGTTCCCGGACCCGGCAGGGTCGGTACTGGTGACGGGTGGAACCGGGACGCTGGGCAGCTTGGTGGCGCGTCATCTGGTGGTGGGGCACGGGGTGCGCAGCCTGGTGTTGACCAGTCGTCGGGGTTTGGCGGCCGAGGGTGCGGCGGAGCTGGAGGCCGAGCTCACCGGGTTGGGTGCTCGGGTGCGGGTGGTCGCGTGTGATGCGGCCGACCGGGAGGCGTTGGCGGCTCTGTTGGGTGAGGTTCCCGAGGAGTATCCGCTCACGGGGGTGGTGCACTGTGCGGGTGTGTTGGATGACGCCACGTTCACCGCGCTGACCCCTGAGCAGATGGGTTCGGTGTTGCGTCCGAAGGTGGACGCGGCGTGGAACCTGCACGAGCTCACCCGGGACCTGGACCTGTCGGCGTTCGTGTTGTTCTCCTCGATCGCGGGGACGGTGGGTAATCCGGGTCAGGCCAACTATGCGGCGGCCAACACGTTCCTGGACGGGTTGGCGCAGCACCGTCGTGCTCAGGGGCTTCCTGCGACGTCGCTGGCCTGGGGCCTGTGGGCCGAGTCCACCGGTATGACCGGCCACCTGGACCAGGCCGACATCGCCCGCATGCACCGCACCGGCATAGCCCCGATGACCAACGAACAGGGTCTGGCCCTCTTCGACGCCGCACTGGTGCTGGACCAGTCCGCGCTGGTCACCGCACCGCTCGACACCAGCGCTCTTCGAGCGCTCGCCGCGGCGGACGGGCTTTCGCCGATCCTTCGGAGCCTGGTTCGCACACCGGCGCGGCGCACCGCGGCGGGATCGTCCGGCGGCCGATCATTGGCCGACCGCCTGACCACCATGCCCGCGGCCGACCGCCACTCAGCCCTGTTGGAGCTGGTGCGGTCGAACGTCGGCGCAGTCCTCGGGCACGGCAGCGAAGCGTCGATCGACGTGGACCGCGCCTTCCGTGATCTGGGCTTCGACTCGCTGACGGCGGTCGAGCTCCGCAACCGGCTCAAGGATGCGACCGGACTCCGGCTGCCCGCGACCCTCGTCTTCGACCATCCCACGCCGATGGCGCTCACCACCTACCTCGTCGGCCGACTGGTCGGCACGGACGAACCCGTCGCGCGCATCCGCTCGTCCGTCGCCAATGACGACGAGCCGATCGCGATCGTGGCGATGAGCTGCCGGTTCCCCGGCGGTGTGAGTTCGCCGGAGGACCTGTGGCGGCTGGTCGTGGAGGGCCGCGACGTGGTCTCGGAGTTCCCGGTCAACCGTGGCTGGAACCTGGAGGAGCTGTACCACCCGGACCCGGACCACACGGGGACGAGCTACACGCGTCACGGCGGGTTCCTGCACGAGGCGGACGAGTTCGACCCGGCGTTCTTCGGGATCAGCCCGCGTGAGGCCATGGCCATCGATCCGCAGCAGCGGCTGCTGCTGGAGACGACGTGGGAGGCGTTCGAGCGGGCCGGGATCGACCCCGCCGCGTTGCGCGGCAGCCGCACGGGGGTCTTCTCCGGAGTGATGTACGACGACTACGGATCCAGGGTTGGAGAGGCGTCGGAATCGGTCGAGGGCTACCTCGTCAGTGGCAGTGCGGGCAGTGTGGCCTCTGGCCGGGTGTCGTACACGTTCGGGTTGGAGGGTCCGGCGGTCACGGTGGACACGGCGTGTTCGTCGTCGCTGGTGGCGATGCACCTGGCCGCGCAGTCGCTGCGCCAGGGCGAGTGCGACATGGCGCTCGCCGGAGGCGTCACGGTCATGGCGACCCCCGCTGTGTTCGTGGAGTTCAGCAGGCAACGAGGGCTGTCCACCGACGGCCGGTGCCGGTCGTTCGCCGGAGCCGCCGACGGCACCGGCTGGGGCGAGGGCGTGGGCCTGGTCCTGCTGGAGAGGTTGTCCGACGCCCAGCGCAACGGGCATCCAGTGCTGGCGGTGATGCGTGGTTCTGCGGTGAACCAGGACGGTGCGAGCAACGGCCTGACCGCGCCGAACGGTCCCTCGCAGGAACGCGTGATCCGGCAGGCCCTGGCCAATGCCGGGTTGGCGCCGGGTGAGGTGGACGCGGTGGAGGCGCACGGGACGGGGACCCGGTTGGGGGACCCGATCGAGGCGCAGGCGCTTCTGGCGACCTACGGCCAGGACCGGCCGGAGGACCGGCCGCTGTGGTTGGGGTCGCTGAAGTCGAACATCGGTCACACGCAGGCGGCGGCGGGTGTGGGTGGTGTGATCAAGATGGTCATGGCCATGCGGCACGGCCACCTTCCCCAGACCCTCCATGTCGACCAGCCGACCCCCGAGGTCGACTGGGAGTCTGGGGCCGTCGAACTGCTCACCGAAGCCAGGTCGTGGGAGGAGTACGACCGTCCGCGTCGTGCGGCGGTGTCGTCGTTCGGTGTGAGCGGCACCAACGCGCACGTGGTGTTGGAGCAGGCTCCGGCGGTGGAGTCCGTGTCCGGTGTGGTGACGGAGGAGGACCCGGAGGACGCCGTTGTGGCGTGGCCGGTGTCGGCGAGGGGTGAGGCGGCGTTGCGTGGGCAGGCCGCGCGTCTGGCGGGTTTCGTGCGTGAGCACGGAGAGGACGCGGAGTTCTCTCTGGCGGGTGTGGGTCGGGCGTTGGTGTCCACGCGTGCGGTGTTCGACCACCGGGCTGTGGTCATCGGCCAGGACCTGTCCGAGTTGGTGGATGGTCTGGACG
>NZ_VWVS01000047.1:0-3961 GCF_008638355.1 Nocardiopsis deserti
TGCGGTCGCCCTTGCCGTGCACGGCTCCCGCTGAGGAGATCGCGGCCGCGTGCAGGGCCAGGGCCTCGGTCAGGGTGGACTTGCCGGCGTCGGGGTGGGAGATCACCGCGAACGTGCGCCGCCGGGACGCCTCACGTACGACCTCGGCCGTCACCTTGTCCGCAACTGGCGCCGTCGTCACTGTCGCTCCTCCGATGTGTTCTTTCAGGTGATGGCGTTGTTCCGGTTCCGCTGTGCACGCAGCCGTCCGGCGAACTCCTCGGCCATCGTCAGCTGGTCCTGTAGGGCCTGGCAGCGGGCGACGATGGCCGCTTCGAAGGCGTCGAGCCTCTCGCTCAGCGCCTCGCGCTCGTCCCGGCCGGTCTCGGAGTCGTTGAGGCGGTCGAGGGCGGCCAGCAGCTCACGGGTCTCCTCCAGGCTGAAGTCCAGCGGCTTCATCCGCTTGATCAGCTGGAGCCGGTCGACGTCCTCCTCGGTGTAGAGGCGAAAGCCCCCACGGGAACGGGCGGACGGTTCGACCAGGCCGACCTCGCCGTAGTAGCGGATCGTGCGCAGGGACAGGCCGGTTCGCTCGGCGACCTCGCCGATCTGCATGTGGCTCGCTTCGGGCATCGCGGCACTCCTCCTCATTGAATCTACCCTAACGTTAGATTCGTTTCTTCGGTATCGGTTGTCGTAGCGCGTCACGGTAGCGCGTCTGTGGACAAGGAGGGCGTCATGCCACGTCAGATGACCTGTCCGGCTTGCGGCGAGGAGGAGGACCTGGTTGGCGAGCGCACGCAGGAGGGCATCCGCATCCGTTGTGGGTCCTGTGACGCCCGGTGGGACAGGGACACTCCCTACACCTGTGCGACCTGCGGTGGTGCGGACATCCACATGAGGCCGCAGGCGCTGACCCAGTACTCCCGGGGCTCCCAGCTCTCGATCGTCTCCTTGCACTACATCCCGTTGTGCGGTGTCTGTGACGCGGGCATGCTCGCCCGCGCCAACCAGCAAAAACCCGTTCCCGGCCAGTACCAGCCAGCCGCGGCTGCCCGTCGCGGCGACACGGGGGAGGGCGAGAGCACGCTCATCCTGCCCAGGTGATGATCTTTCGGCATTTCTACTTTCACGTGAGGGTAAGGTTCTGGTGTGCCGGGAGTCCGGCGTGCCCCTCCCTCCTCCCGCGTGTGCTCGGAGGGGCGGGGCGCGCCTCCGGCCTGCCGTCGAGATGTTGGAGCTTGTCATGGCCTACTACCGAATCCGGACGAACGACGGATTCTCCACGAACCTTCAGGCTCAGCGTGTGCGCACCGACGCGTCCTGTCTCTACCTGGAGGAGAACGTCGCCGGTGTCTGGCGTGAGGTGCGTTCCTGGTCCCTGGGGCGCGTCGAGACCCTGCAACGCCGCTTCACCGAGAACGACGGCACGTGGACCTAGTTGACGGAGCCGCTGCCCGCGCCCGCCGGGGTCCGCGGCTGGAACTGACCCGGCGATACGTCGCTCGGATGGCCTCCGCGGGTCACGGAGACGCGAGTGGGACTCTGTGTGAAGCCCCGTCGGGGCGGTGGACGCCTCCTCTTCCGTGTCGCGGCGGTGCCGCCATGGGGTCGGGCGGTGCGCACGGAGTTGGGGCGTCGCGCCCTCACCGCTCTATACTCTACCCTCTCGTGAGAGTAGAGTTATCTCCGAGACCACCACCACGGACGGAGACAACCCGATGTTCTCCTCGCTCCCCGGGCCGCCCCCCGCGGGCCTTGGGTCCCTCCATGTCCTTTCCGGTGACCGCGACCAGGGCTGCCTGCTCGCCGCCGTCTGCGGGGACGCCCTCGGCAGCACGCCTTCGCGGAAATCGGAGGCCTCGCCCCTGCTGCGACCCACCGGCATCACCGCCCTGATGGTTGTTCTGACCGAGCACCTGTGGAAGCGGACGGACGACCAGACGGACGACCAGGAGGCCACCGTCGGCCGGGACCGGTTGGTCCGGGAATTCACCGACGCGTGGCAGCGCGACCCCGGCCGAGGCTTCGGCGCTGGAGAGATCAGGGTCTTCCTCTCCGTGGTCAACGGCGTCTCCTGGGAGAGCGCGTCCGTCTCGGCCTTCGGAGGGACGGGGTCCTACGGGGCGGGCGCCGCCGCGAGGGTGGCGCCGGCGGGCCTCCTGCCCGTCCCGCTGAACCGGCTGGTCCAACTCGCGAGAGACAGCGCGTACGTCACCCACGCCCACGCGCTCGCGCTCGACGGCGCCGCCATCCAGGCGTGTGCGGTGGCCTACGCCCGTCGCGCGGACAGCGAACAGCCGCTGGCAGCCTTCCACCTGCTGTCGACGGCGGCCCGCTACTCCACCGCTCCGGAGTTCCGGGCCCAACTGGCACGGTTGGGCGCCCTGGTCCGGGGTCGGTACACCCATCTGGACGTGGTGCGCGCACTGGGGGAGGGCGTCACCGCGGTCGAGGCCGTCCCCCTCGCGCTCGCCGCCTTCCTTCGTTCCCCCGACGACCTGCCGGAGGTCGTGCGTTTCGCCGCGCGTGTCGACGGAGGCAGGGGTCGCGTGGCGGCCATGGCCGGGGCCCTCGCCGGTGCTCGCAATGGTGTCGGCGCCATTCCCCAGTCCTGGTTGCGGTGTCTGGAGGACCTTCCGGGGGACTAGAGGACGTGTTGGTGCCTTGTCCTCGAAGAACACGCCAGTGCTGGGGTTTGCTCACGTCGCGCGCCGATGAGCTGCCGCGGATACACGAAGGGCCCGGTGTGGTGAGCGGTGACCACATGGCCTCGGGTCACCGCCCACCACACCGGGCCTGTAAAACCTGCAAAAGGAGGCCTTCGGCGTGGAAGTTACGCGGAGCGGTCGACGTCGGGCAGTTGGGGCCACAGGCTGCGCAGGTCCGGATAGACGCCTTCGGGAAGCCGGACGAGAGTCGCCCTCACCTCTTCTGGCGCGGCGCGCAGGTCGGCGGCAACGATGACCTGTTTGCGGTTGAGCGCCCCGAAGTCGAAGGCCCCCTCCAGATACTCGGCGACCTCTGATCGGGTGACCACGTTCCTACCTCCTCAGAATCCGCGCGCATAACCGTGCGCTGGCTGGGGCTCGGGCATGGTGGCACGAGCCGCGGTATGGGTGAGGCCGGACCCGCGCCACCACGGGAGGGCGCTGAGCGCGAAGGAAGCAGGTCGACCCTCCACGCCATACTCTACCTTCACGAAAGAGTAGAGTTGTAGTGCCCCCAAGAAACAAGCAAAAACGTATTCACACACCGCCGCGTTCCAAGGTTGTCCACGCCATGGCAGACCCACACCCATGTTCGTCGCTGATCCCGAGATCCGGGCCCAGCACGCCTGTCTGGACAAGACACGCGTCGCACTCGGACGCATGTGCGAGGACGCCGTCAACATCCCGACGGTGCAGGACAGTTCCGAGGACGCCGACTACACCTTTACCAACCGCCAACTGGTCCGCTACCGCGAGCGGTGTGCCGAGGCCCTCGTCGACCTCCCCGACGTGCCTCTGTTCCTCGGCTGCCTTGACTACCCTGAGGCACGGTCTTCGACGCCGTGTCCACGACACCGATGGAACACCCCTTGTCCTCGACCAGCGGGCGTGGATCTCGGCGGCGGTTCACCGGGCTTCCCGCCGACCCCTGTGCTGCGGCGCCGCTTCTACGTGGCTTTCACCCGTGCCGTCAGCCGTCTGCACGTCGTCCACAGCGCGGCTCTTCCGGCGGCCCTCGACGGGGCCGCGCGGTGAGGTGGGCCATGCGGCGGTGACTCCGCTTTCCGATGACGGCCGTTTTTCGACAGCCACCGCTACCGGCGATGACATAGGTACCACCGGTCCCTGACCGGTTTCCGATCCGCCCCCTTTTCCCCGAGCGCGCCCCCGCCGTGCCCTGTCCACCGTCGCCGCGTCCCGCCGAGGGAGGCGACCGAAGCAGCTGGAGCAGACTCTGCCGTGTCCCTCTTCGAAGCAGTCATCCTTGGCCT
>NZ_VWVS01000048.1:0-3680 GCF_008638355.1 Nocardiopsis deserti
TAGTTGGATGAACTGGCCGATGACCATCATGTGCATGTACTCGACGTTGGCGCGGGCCTTGAAGAGTTCGCTGGACATGGTGGTGGAGTTGGCGCGGGCGGAGCCGACGTAGTCGTTGTCGCCGGTGGTGAACTGGTCCAGGGAGCGTTCGTAGCGGTCGGCGGTGCGGCCGTCGAAGCTGCGTCGGGCGTGGACGCGGCTGAGGTCGAAGAGGTCGTCCAGGACGCCGAGGCGTTGGTCGAGGGCGGCGTAGACCTCGGAGGCGCGGCCCAGGGCGGCGATGCTGGCTTTGGGGACCTCGATGCCGGTGAGGAACTTGATCGCGCCGCGTGCGGAGTCGCTCATGTTCTCGTCCAACGGCATACGCGTCTCCCCCCGTGCCACTCGGTGCCGCTATGCGGCCACGAAGGTAACACCGGAGAAGTCGCGCGTATCGGTGCTCCATCCCTTGGTGCGGAACCCTCGACTGGGTTCCCTCCGGTGGATTCCCGAAGGTCATGGGTGCGCTTCGGGAGCGGCGGGAGATTTCTGCAACGCGTTCCACCCGGTTGGCATGCCGATTGTTTCCGCAACGGTTCTCCTGGAACCGGCCGGATATTCTTTTCCTGTTCCCCTGGTGCCGGGGCCCGTTCGCGAGGAAGGCCGCTCCGGTGTCCGGGCGTGAGGCCTGGTGGGGGCGGGCCGAAGGCCCGGCGTTGCCGCCTGCGAGCTGGTGCCGGTCAGCTCCGTCCACCGCGGTCGCGGGAGGGTTTCCGGAGCCGGAAAGGGGTGGCGGCGGGCGGAACCGCTTGAACCAGGACATGCGATCTGCGGGCGGCCCCGAAGGGAGGAATATTCATTCTCTGTTTAGCGGGAATTCGCTTCCGGTCTTTGGGAAGTGCACCCCTGTGTTGTCAGGGGGTGAAGGCCGAATGGGCGGATCGTGGGGAGACGAGGAGAAGTGCGCCTGCGAGGAGAATCACATTCTCCTCGGTTTCGCGCGGGAAGGAAAGTGGAAAAGAACCCGTCACGCGCTTCTCAGAGCCAGGGGGCGGGACGCTGTTCGCCGGTGGTGATGCCGGCCGAGCCCCCGAACCGGCCGCCGTCGGCGGTCGTGTCGAAGCCGGGCCCGGTCACTCCGGTTCCTCGAAGTAGCGGACGTAGGCGTTGGACTGCGCGGCGCAGTCGTCGAATATCCGCTCGCCGGACCATCCGCGCGTGGCGCGTATGCGCGGAATCGCGTCGGCCGTCGCGGGGTCGTGGGCGGTCAGGGTGCCGTCGTCATGCAGCGTCAGGAACGGCCGTGTCCGCTGTGTGCGGCGGTCCTGGGCGTAGAGCACACGGGTCACCGGCCGCCCCCTGAGAACAAGCCGGTGGTTCCCCGTGCGTTGCGTGCCAGCATGTCGAAGCGCTCCATCATCTCATCGAACCAGTCGGACCGGCCCAGGCGGTCGAACTCGCCGTGGAGCCCGGCGAGCCGGGCCCGCAGGAACCGGATGTCGGCCCGGGTCAGCGGGTTGGCGATCCAGGCGTTGGCCTCGAAGTCGTAGAAGGGCCGCATGCCGTTGGTGTAGGCCAGCCCCTCCAGGTCGGTGGGGTCCTCCGGCGTGTATTCGTACTTGAACCAGGCCTTGCCGTGGTCGATGCCCGCCACGCGCCCGCCGCCCTGGTCCAGCCAGTTGCCCGGGTTGCGGTCGCCGTTGGCGATCAGCAGGTCCAGCAGGCCCAGCACGTGTCCGTCCCGTGTGTTCAGGAGCGGGGATCGCGGGTTGTCCAGGTGGGCGAACCCGGATTCGCCGTTCATGAAGTGCATGAACACCTCGGTCTCACCGATGCGCAGGACACCGGGCACGTTGGCGCCGATGGCGCGGCCCACCAGCGAGGCGAGCTGTTCGGCGTCGGCGCGGTCACGGGCGAAGGTGGCCCCCTCGGTGTCCTTGTAGACCGCCTGCGCGCCGTTGGCGAAGCGCATGAGCGTGGTACTGCCGTCGGAGCCGTCCTCGACGAGCGCCTGCTGGCCCACCACATCGAATCCGGTGGTGTCGGCGAGGTCCTCGACACCGGCGAAGGTCCCGTTCCACAGCGTGAGCGCCGCGATCCGCTCGTCCTGGTCCCCCTCCCGATCCTGCGGGGTCTCCTCGGTCGAAGCCGCGGGATGCTCGTCGTACGCCACCGCGGAGGGGTCATGGAACCCTGCGGCGTACTGGTCGTCACCACGGGGGCTGGTGGAAGCTCCCGCGGAAGGCTGGTCGTCCTCCCCGCCCGCGGATGTGTTCCCCCAGTGGCCCGGGCCCCCGGTCACGGGGTAGGCCACGATGTCGGTCAGCGAGCTGGGCAGGGGGCGGTCGTTTCCGAAACCGGAGTCCAGGAGGCCGAGGGGGGCGTCCAGGGACTTGGGGTTGAGGAAGCTGAGGGGGCCGTTTCCGTAACCGGAGTGCTTGGGGTCCAGGGCGTCGAAGGCGTGGTCGTCCCGGGCCCACAGGGGCTTGAACTGGTGGTCGTCGTCGAACGGGGTGCGGAAGGGCCGGTCCTGGACCGGTGTGTCGGGGGAGTCGTACAGGGACAGGTCGTCGTCGGAGACCAGGTCCGGAACCGCGTCCAGATCCGGGAGGGAGTCCGAGTCCGAATCGGTGTCCGAGTCCGCGTCGGTCTCCCGGTCGCGCTGGTCCGTGGGCGCGCTGTCGCGGGTGCCCCGGCCGTTCTGGCCGCCCCCGCGCGAGGAACGTCCGTCGTCCCCGCCTCTTCCGGGGTTCCCGCCGTCGCCCCCGGAACCGCGCCTGGTGCCGGAGCCGTCCCTGCCATCGGAACGGTCGTCGCCGCTGCCGGACCGGTCGTCCCCGCCGCGGGACCGGTCGCCCCCGCCGCCTCCGGTCCGGTCCTTGCCCGAGCCGTCGCCGGTGCCGTCCTCGTCCCCGCGCCCGTCCTTCGCGGGACCGTCGTCGGACGACGTTCTCCTCGGCTCCACGGCCGCGTTGATCCTCTCCAACAGCTTCCGTACGCTTTCGGCGCGCTTGCGTGCGCTGTCGGCGATCTTCCCGGCGTCGTCGCGGGCCTCCTCCGCGGTCTTCGCGGCCTCCTCCGCATGCTCGGCCGCGGTTTTCGCCTTCTGGGCGGCCTGCTGCGCGTACCCATGGGCGCGGCGGGCGTCGGCGGCGGCCGCGTCGGCCGTCTTCACGGCCGCGTCGGCGGAATCCCGGGTCTTCTCGGCGATCCTCTGTGCCTCGTTCGCGCGGGCGGCGGCCTCCCGGGCCTCCCGCGCGGTGGTCTCGGCCCTGGTGCGCAGGTCCTGTGCCTGCCGGTCGAGCTGGTTCGCGTCCTCGGTGGCCCGGGCGGCGCGCTCCGCCGCCTCGCGGGCGGTCTGCCGGGCCTGCTGGGCCTGTGCCCGCGCGTCCTGCGCGGCCCGGCGGGCGGCGTCCCGCCGGGGGTCCGTCGTCCTCGCGCGGTCGTCGGCCGTGTTCGGCACGGTCCGCGACCCCGTGTCTCCGGGGGCCCTGTTCGGCGGGTTCGTCGTCCCCCGGGCGCCGGTGCCGCCCGGCGCGGTCCGCCCGTCGGAGGAGGTCCGGGAGGCGTTCGCCGCCTGGGCCGCGAGGTCCGCGGTGGTGCGGGCCGTGCGGGCGTCGGTCTCGGCGCGCGCGGCGTCCCCGGCGGCGTCCGCGGCGCGGGTGCGCACCTCGGCGGCCCGGTCGGCCGCCGCGTCCGCG
>NZ_VWVS01000049.1:0-3425 GCF_008638355.1 Nocardiopsis deserti
CCAGCGCGAACATCACCGCGGGCCCGACGACCCAGTTCACCACGACCGAGGAGACCAGCAGCCGGGTGTCGCGGGTGACGGTGTCCAGCCGGTCGTAGCGGACCTTGGCCAGCACCGGGTACATCATGACCAGCAGGCCGAGCGCGATGGGCAGGGAGATCCCGCCGACCTCCATCGCGGCCAGGAAGGCGTCCAGCCCGGGGACCAGGCGCCCCAGGCCCAGGCCCACGGCCATGGCGAGCAGGATCCACACCGCGAGGAACCGGTCGAGTGTGGACAGCCGACCCGTGACCGGGGGGTCGGTGGTACCGGCGGCCCTGTCGGCGGCGGACATCAGCAGGGCCTCCTGTTCGCGGCGGCACCGCTGGAGCGGGCGGTGGCGGCGAGCCCGGCCAGGGCCTCGGAGAGGTCCTCGATCCGGTCCGGGCACAGCCGGTAGTAGGTGAACCGGCCGCAGGGCTCGGTTTCCACCACCCCCGCCTCGCGCAGGATCCGCAGGTGGTTGGACAGGTTGGTCTGGCGCGCCCCGGTCTCCTCGACCAGGTGCGTCGTACACAGGGTCTCCTGGGCGAGCAGGGTCACGATCCGCAGCCGGAGCGGGTCCCCCAGAGCCCTCATGAGGTCAGTGTCGACTGATATCAGCATCCACTGATAGTATCCCATCAGTTGTTGCTGATAAGTCGTCGGCCTCCCTCCCCCCTCCCGGGGAACCGGCTGACGTCAGGGCCCGACGCCTTTCCGTCCCCGCACGCACACGCGGCCGCGGCGGACCGGCCGGGCGGCTCCGGAGGGAATCCGGATCCTCTCCTCCGGCCGCACGGGACCCGGTTCCCGGCGGCGCACGTCCACCACCGAGAAGAAGCAGAGGCGAATGACCGTGACCAGTTTCGACAAACCGTCCGTCCTGTTCGTGTGCGTCCACAACGCGGGCCGCTCCCAGATGGCCGCCGCCTGGCTGTCCCACCTGGCCGGGGACCGCGTGGAGGTCCGCTCCGCCGGGTCCGCGCCCGCCGACGCGCTCAACCCCGCCGTGGTCGAGGCCATGGCCGAGGTCGGCGTCGACATCACCGGCCAACAGCCCAAGATCCTCACCGTCGAGGCCGTCGAGGCCTCCGACGTGTGCGTGACCATGGGCTGCGGCGACACCTGCCCGGTCTTCCCCGGCAAGCGCTACCTGGACTGGACCCTGCCCGACCCCGCCGGACAGGGCGTGGCTGCCGTCCGCCCCATCCGCGACGAGATCAGGAGGCGCGTCGAGGGGCTGATCGGGGAACTCTCCCCGGGCTCCCGGCCGTAGACGTGTCCGGCGGACCCGCGCCCCGCGGGCCCGACCTCACGCCGGGCGGCCTCGGAGGCCCACCTCGACGCCCTCCCTGGTCCCCCACCGGGCGATCCTGCGGCACGTCAGCATCGCGTAGAGGTACAGGGGCCGCAGGACGACCAGGCGCCACAGCGCGGCCAGCGGCGAGAGCAGGTACAGCAGGAGCAGGTAGCCCCCGGACTCGTCGCTCCGGCGGACGGTGAACAGCCGCAGGGCCATGATGTAGTTGATCGCCAGGCCGATCTGGAACGCGGCGGCGGCGATGGTCCCCCACTGCTGGCGCAGGCCGTCGTCCAGCAGGATGAGCAGCGGGAGCGCGTAGGACAGGACCAGGTGGAGGTACTCGGTCACCGTCCCCCAGAACACCACGCCGCCCACCGGCATGTACCGCAGCCACCACAGGTGGCGCACCGTCGTCCCGCGCATCCAGCGCAGCTGCTGGCCGAAGTAGTGGCGTATCCGCTCCGGGACGAGGGTGAAGACGATCGCGGACGGCTGGTGCACCGTGTCGCCCCGGAGCAGCGCGTAGAACGTGAGCATGGAGTCGTCGTTCATCTGCATGGGACGGCCCCAGAAGTGCTCGTTCTCGTACGCCCCCGCGCACGCGCGGACCGTCTCGGCCCGGTAGAAGGCCAGCGTGCCGGAGTTGATCGTCACCCGGCGCAGGACCGACTGGGCGCTGCGCAGGCCGCGGGTGAACGGCAGGTAGAGCACGCACGTGAGCCTGGTGAGCGGGCCCGCCGTCCTGTTGAGCACCAGGACGTGACCCGCCACCGACTGCACCTCCGGCCGGGCGAAGGGCGCCAGCCCCTCCCGTACGGCGTGGCGGTCGAGCACCGAGTCGCTGTCGAGGGTGACGAAGACGTCCGCGTCGTCCTCGGCCAGGACGTGCATCTGGGCGAACCGCTTGCCGCGGTTCTCGGTGCGGTCCCAGGTGGCCTCGACCCCCAGTTCGGCCGACCGGGCGAGGAACCAGGCGCGGACCCCGTCGTAGTCCACGGGCCGCCCGGTGGACGCGTCCACGGACCCGTCGTCGACGACCCGCACGCGGTCCACCCGGCGGCTCTGCGCGAGGACCGAGCGCAGGCACGAGCGCAGGATCAGCGGGTCCTCGTTGTAGACGGGGATCTGGACGGTGACGGTCAGCGCGTCCAGCGCCTCGTGCTCCTCGGGCGTGGCCCGGATCGGCCGCTCCAGCCAGGCCAGGGGCGCCCACCACAGGAGCAGGAACGAGGCGAGCCACACCAGGGCCAGGCTCGCCTCGGAGCCCCCGGCCACACCGACCACGTGGAGCAGCCCCCAGACGGCGAACCCGCAGAGCGCGATCATGCCCAGGAACGCCGTCACGCCGGGTCTGGCGCACCTCGCGGTGGGCAGCGGCGGATCGTCCCGCGAGCCCCCGGCCCACGGATCCCGGTCGTTTCCGGTGGCGGAGGCAGGACTCATCGCTCCAGCGGCCCCCGGTCCCGGCGGAAGGAGACACGGACGAGCAGCGCTCCGGCGACCACCAGGAGGAACCCGGCGACGACCAGCCAGAGGTAACCGGTGGCGAGCCCGGTCACGGCGAGCGTCCCGCCGGAACTGGCGGCGTATCCGTAGGGCATTGCCTTTTCCTTACGGTCGTGTGAGGTGACGACACATGTCTCCCACGTATCGACTCCGAATCCAAAAGGCAATCGGCCCCGAAGGGCAAAGACTTGACCATGTTCCCCGGCCGCGCCCGAAGAACTCGTCATATCCGCCATTCGTGATTTCTCACGGCGAAGGCGCGTTTAGCGGATTGTCCCCCGGCCCGGCGGCGGACCGGAGAACTCCGTGCGCGACTCCCTTTCCGGTGTGTCCGGAGGCCGTCGACCGGCACGGTCCGCCCCCGCCCGTGTGTGCGCACCCGTCCGACCGCGGAGGCGGAGCGGCGGCGTCCTTCGTCCCACGGCGATGCCACGCCGACCCGGAGTACTCAGTAAGCTTCCTGGACCACCCCCTTTTCCCCGAGCGCGCCCCCGCCGTGCCCTGTCCACCGTCGCCGCGTCCCGCCGAGGGAGGCGACCGAAGCAGCTGGAGCAGACTCTGCCGTGTCCCTCTTCGAAGCAGTCATCCTTGGCCT
>NZ_VWVS01000050.1:0-2884 GCF_008638355.1 Nocardiopsis deserti
CAACACCGCAGCGTCCTCCAACGACAACACCCCAGCCAGATGCGCCGCCGACACCTCACCCAGCGAATGCCCGATCAGGAAGTCCGGCCGAACCCCGAAACTCTCCGCCAGCCGAAACAACGCCACATGCAACGCGAACAACGCCGGCTGGGTGAACTCCGTCCGGTCCAGCAACCCCGCCTCGACCGAACCGGCCTCAGCGAACATCACCTCACGCAACGGCCGCGACAAAAGCGGGTCCACACACCCCCACACCCGCTCCAGAGCCTGGGCGAACACCGGAAACACCTCGAACAAAGCCCGACCCATACCCGGACGCTGACTGCCCTGCCCCGTGAACAACAACGCCACCCGGCCCACCGGACCAGCCACACCCGTCACCACATTGCGAGCGGGCTCTCCCCCGGCCAAAGCCGCCAACCCACGCAGCAACTCGTCACGGTCACGTCCCCACGTCACCGCACGGTGATCGAACAACGCACGCGAGGACCCCAACGAAAACGCCACATCTGCCATCGACAGCCCCGGATCGGACTCCAGCCGGGCCCGCAGCCGCTCGGCCTGGGCCCGCAGCGCCTCCGCGCTCCGCCCCGAGACGACCAGCTGAACGGGAGACCCGCTCTCGGCCTCCGGGGCGGAGGCGGACTCGGGCTGATCAGCCTCGTCCGGGTCCGTTATCGGGGCCTGCTCCAGGATCACGTGCGAGTTCGTGCCGCTGATGCCGAACGACGACACCGCCGCACGACGCGGACGGTCGGCTTCAGGCCAATCCGTCTCGTCCGTGACGAGTTCGACGGCCCCGGTCTCCCAGTCCACCTCGGGGGTCGGCTGATCGACATGGAGGGTTCGGGGCAACCGGCCGTGGCGCATGGCCATGACCATCTTGATCACACCCGCCACACCCGCCGCGGCCTGCGTGTGCCCGATGTTCGACTTCACGGAGCCCAACCACAACGGGCGGTCCTCCACACGACCCTGCCCGTAGGTGGCGAGCAACGCCTGCGCCTCGATCGGGTCCCCCAACCGGGTCCCCGTCCCATGCGCCTCCACCGCGTCCACCTCACCCGGACCCAGACGCGCGTTCGCCAACGCCTGCCGGATCACCCGCTGCTGCGAGGGACCGTTCGGCGCGGTCAGACCGTTACTCGCACCGTCCTGGTTCACAGCAGAACCACGCATCACCGCCAGCACCGGATGCCCGTTGCGCTGGGCGTCGGACAACCTCTCCAACAGCACCAGACCCGCGCCCTCGGAGAACCCCGTACCGTCAGCGGCCCCGGCGAACGCCTTGCACCGACCGTCAGCGGCCAGCGCACGCTGTCGGCTGAACTCCAGGTACGGTCCCGCTGTGGGGAAGACCGTCGCGCCTCCGGCCAGGGCCAGGTCGCACTCGCCCTGGCGCAGCGACTGCGCGGCCAGGTGCATCGCCACCAGCGACGACGAACACGCCGTGTCCACCGTGACCGCCGGACCCTCCAACCCGAACGTGTACGACACCCGACCCGACGCGATGCTGGTCGTGGTTCCGGTCAGCAGGTAGCCCTCGGCCGACTCCGGTGCGCGCTGGGCACGCGGACCGTACTCCATCGCGATCACACCGGCGAAGACGCCCGTCCGGGAGCCGCGCAGCGCGGCCGGGTCGATCCCCGCGCGCTCGAACGCCTCCCAGGCCGTCTCCAGAAGTACGCGCTGCTGCGGGTCGGCCGCGGCCGCTTCCCGCGGGCTGATTCCGAAGAACTCGGCGTCGAACCGGTCCGCGTCGTACAGGAACCCGCCGTGCCGCGTGTACGAGGTCCCCGACCGCTCCGGGTCCGGGTCGTAGAGCGCGTCCACGTCCCACCCGCGATTGTCCGGGAACTCCGAGATCGCGTCGCCACCGGTCCTGACCAGCTCCCACAGGTCCTCCGGAGACTCCACCCCGCCCGGGTACCGGCAGCTCATCGCCACGATCGCGATCGGCTCGCTCCGCGACGCCTCCACGTCCGACAGGCGCTGCCGGGTCTGGTGCAGATCCGCGGTCACCCGCCGGAGATAGTCGCGGAGCTTGTCCTCGTTCGCCACGTCTACACCTCTCAGGAAGTCCCGGAGATTCCCAGGTCGTTGTCGATGAAGTCGAAAATCTCGCTGTCGGAGGCCGCCCCGAGCCGGTCCGCGATGTCATCGCCCTCGTCCGTGTCCCCGCGAAGCCTGGCCAGGAAGTCCTGGAGACGGATGGCGAGGGCCGTACGCGTCTCCTCGTCGAAGGGAGTGTCGGCGAAGCTGGCCTCCGTCCGGTCGAGTTCCTTGAGGAGGAGATCCGACACCGACACCTCGGTCGGCGCGAGTTCCGTCCGCACCAGTTCGGCGATCGCGGCCGAGGTCGGGTGGTCGAAGACGAGGGTCGTCGGTAGCCGCAGACCGGTGGCGGCGTTCAGGCGGTTGCGCAGTTCGACCGCCGTCAGCGAGTCGAAACCCAACTCCTTCAGCGCGCGGTCGTCCTCGACCGCCTGTGGAGAGTCGTGCCCCAGCACGGCGGCGATCTGCTGTCGCACCAGGCCGAGCAGCCGCTCCAACTGTTCGGCCTCGGGCAGCCCGGCGAGCCGCTCCCGCCAGGAGGCCGACGAGTGCTGTTGTCCCGGTCCCCCGCCGTCACCGTCGTTCCGGCGGCGGCGCGCCGCCTGGAACAGGGCGCTGAACATCGGCGGCACCTGGGCGGATCCCGACGTGAAAGCGGCCCTGTTGAGCTGGGCGGCCACCAGCACGGACCTGCGTTCTCCCGCCGAGGCGTCGAGGAGGGCCAGGCCCTGCTCGTCACTCATCGGACTCAGCCCGGTCCGGCGCATACGAGCCACATCAGCCTCAGCCAACTCACCCGTCATCCCACTGCTACGCGCCCACAGACCCC
>NZ_VWVS01000051.1:0-2524 GCF_008638355.1 Nocardiopsis deserti
ATGGCCATGACCATCTTGATCACACCACCCACACCCGCCGCCGCCTGCGTGTGACCGATGTTCGACTTCAGCGACCCCAACCGCAACGGCCGGTCCTCCACACGACCCTGCCCATAGGTCGCCAGAAGCGCCTGCGCCTCGATCGGGTCCCCCAACCGGGTCCCCGTCCCGTGCGCCTCCACCGCGTCCACCTCACCCGGTTCCAGACGCGCGTTCGCCAACGCCTGCCGGATCACGCGTTCCTGCGAGGGACCGTTCGGCGCGGACAGGCCGTTGCTCGCACCGTCCTGGTTCACCGCCGAACCACGGATCACACCCAGAATCCGACGCCCATGGCGCTGGGCGTCGGACAACCTCTCCAGCAGGACCAGGCCCACGCCCTCACCCCAACCGGTGCCGTCGGCGGCCGAAGCGAACGCCTTGCACCGGCCGTCGGGGGACAGCCCTCGTTGCCTGCTGAACTCCACGAACATGCCCGGGTTGGCCATGACGGTGACGCCCCCGGCGAGCGCCATGTCGCACTCGCCCTGACGCAGCGACTGGGCGGCCAGGTGCATCGCCACCAGCGACGACGAACACGCCGTGTCCACCGTGACCGCCGGACCCTCCAACCCGAACGTGTACGACACCCGACCCGACGCGACACTCGTCGTGTTGCCGGTCAGGACGTAGCCTTCGGTCTCGCCGGGAGCCTCGTGCAACCGCGCCCCGTAGTCCTGGGGCATGGCTCCGACGAACACACCCGTGCGGCTGCCGCGCAGCGCGTTCGGGGCGATTCCGGCCCGCTCGAACGCCTCCCACGAGGTCTCCATCAGCAACCGCTGCTGGGGGTCCATGGCCGCCGCCTCGCGAGGGCTGATCCCGAAGAACGCCGGGTCGAACTCGTCCGCCTCGTGCAGGAACCCGCCGTGACGCGTGTAGGACGTTCCCGAGTTCGCCGGGTCCGCGTCGTAGAGCGCGTCGAGGTTCCAGCCGCGATTGACGGGGAAGTCCGAGACCGCGTCGCGGCCCTCCACGACCAGCCGCCACAGATCCTCCGGCGAACTCACGCCACCGGGGAACCGGCAGCTCATCGCCACGATCGCGATCGGCTCGTCGCTGATCGCGGCCAACGAAGCCGCCACGGCCGCACCGTCGGCGCCGAGGAGTTCGTCGAGCAGGTGCACAGCCAGGAGTTCGGGGGTCGGGTGGTTGAACGTCAGCGTCGGGGGCAGGTCGAGCCCGGTCACGGACGTCAGGCGGTCACGGAGTTCGACGGCCATGAGGGAGTCGAATCCGAGATCCCTGAAGGCCTGGTCAGTGTCGACCGCACTCGGGGTGACGTGGCCCAGGACCAGCGCGACCTGTGTCCGTACGAGGTCGAGGAGCCGACGTTCCTGACCCGCCTGGTCCAGGGCCGCGAGGTCCCGGGCCAGCGGTTCGGAGTCCTCGGGCGTCACGTCGGTGACCTCGTCCGTGGTCTCCTGGTCCGCGCCGACCGCGTGACGCTGTTGTCGGCGCCAGGCGGCCAGGGAGGGCAGCGCCTCACCGATCGCTTCGAGGTCCTCGTTCTCCACGGCCTCCCAGAATCCGGCTTCGGCCGGGGTCATGCGGTCCGCGGACGACGCCTCGACCCAGTACCTGTCGCGTTGGAAGGCGTAGGTGGGCAGGTCCACCCGACGTCCGGAAGCAGGAGCCAGATCAACCTGAACACCCGACGTGTACAGATGCGCCAGAGCACCGACGAACGCCTCAGGTTCGGATCCCTCACGACGCAACCCCGCCACCGACACCGCCGACTCCGGCACGCTCTCCCGCGCCATCGCCGTCAACGTCCCATCCGGACCCAACTCCAGGAACGAGCCAGCACCCGCCCCCACCAGGGCCGACACACCATCATGGAACAACACCGGACTACGCACATGCTCCACCCAGTACTCCGGCGAAGTAATGCGCGCGACCTCAGCCAAACCACCCGTCACATTCGACACGATCGGCACCGTCGGCTCACGGAAGGTCAACCCCTCAACGACCTCCCGAAACTCCGCCAACATCCCGTCCATATGCGCCGAATGGAAAGCATGACTCACCGTCAGAGCCCGGGTACGCGCACCCGCCTGACGGGCCAACTCCCCCACCTCAGCCACCGCGTCCGCGTCACCGGAGACCACCACCGACGCCGGACCGTTCACCGCCGCCACATCCACACCCGCCCGGTCACCGACCAGAGCGGAGACATCTCCCAACGGCAACCCGATCGCGAGCATCGCCCCGCCCCCCGGCTGGGCCTGCATCAACCGCGCCCGAGAGGCCACCAACACCGCAGCGTCCTCCAACGACAACACACCCGACAGATGCGCCGCCGACACCTCACCCAGCGAATGCCCGATCAGGAAGTCGGGCCGAACCCCGAAACTCTCCGCCAGCCGGAACAACGCCACATGCAACGCGAACAACGCCGGCTGGGTGAACTCCGTCCGATCCAACAACCCCGCCTCGACCGAACCCGCCTCAGCGAACATCACCTCACGCAACGGCCGCGACA
>NZ_VWVS01000052.1:0-1488 GCF_008638355.1 Nocardiopsis deserti
CCCGCCAGCGCCGCGGCCGGTTGCGAGGTCGACTACCAACTCAACGACTGGGGCTCCGGCTTCACCGCGAGCGTGGAGATCACCAACCTCGGCGACGCGGTCAACGGCTGGACCCTGGAATGGGACTTCGCCGGAAACCAGCAGATCACCAACTCCTGGAACGGCACCGTCTCCCAGAGCGGCCAGAGCGTCTCGGTCACCAACGCCGGGCACAACGCCTCACTCTCCACCAACGGCACCGCCACCTTCGGCTTCCAGGGAAGCTACACCGGAAGCAACGCGGCACCCACGGCCTTCGAACTCAACGGTGTGGCCTGTGAGGGCCTGGTCGACCCCGGACCCGACCCCGACCCCGACCCCGACCCCGATCCGGACCCGGACCCCGGCACGGGCGAGCGGGTGGACAACCCCTACGTGGGCGCCGACGTCTACGTCAACCCGATCTGGTCGGCCAACGCCGCCGCCGAGCCCGGCGGGGACGCGGTCGCCGACGAGCCCACCGGGGTGTGGCTGGACCGCATCAGCGCCATCGAGGGCAACGACAGCCCCACCACCGGCAGCATGGGCCTGCGCGAGCACCTGGACCAGGCCCTGGAACAGGCCGCGGGCGAGCCGCTGGTCTTCCAGGTGGTCATCTACAACCTGCCCGGCCGCGACTGCGCCGCGCTGGCCTCCAACGGCGAACTCGGCCCCGACGAGATCGACCGGTACAAGAACGACTACATCGATCCCATCGCCGACATCCTGGCCGACTACGAGGACACCGAGCTCAGGATCGTGACCACGGTCGAGATCGACTCGCTGCCCAACCTGGTCACCAACGTCTCCCCCCGTGAGACCGCCACCCCCGAGTGCGACGAGATGCTGGCCAACGGCAACTACGTCGAGGGTGTGGGCTACGCCCTGGCCACCCTGGGCGACATCGACAACGTCTACAACTACGTGGACGCCGGTCACCACGGATGGATCGGCTGGGAGGACAACTTCACCGCCTCGGCCGCGCTGTTCTACGAGGCGGCCAACGCCGCCGGCGCCACCCCGGCCGACGTGCACGGGTTCATCGCCAACACCGCGAACTACTCGGCGCTGGTGGAGGACAACTTCGCCATCGGCGAGACCGTCGCGGGCACGCCGGTGCGCCAGTCGGAGTGGGTGGACTGGAACCAGTTCACCGACGAGCTCTCCTATGCCCAGGCGCTGCGCGAGGAGCTGGTGGGCCAGGGCTTCGACTCCGGTATCGGCATGCTCATCGACACCTCCCGCAACGGGTGGGGCGGGCCGGACCGCCCGGACGGGCCGGGGCCGTCCACGGACGTGAACGCCTACGTGGACGGGGGCCGCTACGACCGCCGCCTGCAGGCCGGGAACTGGTGCAACCAGTCCGGTGCGGGTCTGGGTGAGCGCCCCCAGACCGAGCCGGAGCCGGGTATCGACGCCTATGTGTGGATGAAGCCGCCGGGTGAGTCCGACGGGTCGAGCGAGTTCATC
>NZ_VWVS01000053.1:0-1476 GCF_008638355.1 Nocardiopsis deserti
AGACCGAGGCCTCCCAGCCGCGTCCGTCGGCCATGCTGCCCAGGCCCTCGCCGAGGTAGCCCTCCAGCGCTCCGCTGCCGATGCTGCCGCCGACCTGTTGGGCGTAGGCACCGGTGGTGGAGAAGTAGTCGTTGAGGGGTTTTTGCAGGTTGACGGGGACGTCGGCGAGGTGGTCGCGCATGTGTGGGGGCAGGCGGTCGCCGATGGTGTCCCGTAGGTGCTGGCTCAGGTTGGGATCGGTCCAGTTGCGGGTGAGGGTGTCGGCGTAGTCGCGTCCGAGGTCGCGTGCGGCGGTGTCGCCGAGGTGGTCGCCGAAGTTGCGGGCGAAGAGGTCGGCGAAGTCGTTGCGTGCTGTGGCGGCTTTGGCGGCGTTGTCGAAGGCGCCCGCGCCGATGGGGCTGGCGGGGTTGTAGGGGGTCAGGAATTCGTCGTTGTGGCGGCTGAAGACCTCGGCCAGGTCCTTGTTCAGTGAGGGCGGGGGCAGTGGCCCGTCCTGGGGGGTGGGTGTGGTCTCGGGGGTGGTTTTGGGTGCGGGGGAGTCCGGTCCCCGGTCGGGGTTCGTGGCGGGTGGGTCGTCTTTGACTGGTCCGGCGGGTGGCCCGTCGGGTCCGCCGCCGGGTGGTGGGGGTGTGTCGGTGTCGCGGTTGGGGTTGCCCGGGGGCGGGGTGTCGGTGTCGCGCACGGGTGGCCCGTCGGGTCCGCCTCCGGGGGGTGGCCCGGGCGGGGGACCGTCGGGGGTTTCGCGGATGGGGGGTCCGGGTGGGCCGCCGCCGGGTCCGTCGCCTGTGGTGCGGATGAGGGGTGGTGGGTCGGGCAGGAGGTTGAGGTTGTCGAGGCCGTCTTTGAACAGGTTGGTGAGTTGTTTGCTGAAGAGTCCGTCGAGTCCGGCGGAGAAGACGGCGGACAGGGCGCCTTCGATGGTGGCGCCGATGTGGGCGCTCTTGGTGAGGTTGTGGTCCTTGTGGTGGCGGGTGCCGCGTCCGATCTGGATGCGTTGGATGATGCTGTCCATGCTGGCGAAGATCTGGCTGATGATCTGGTGGCCGGGCACGGTGATGAGCAGCCAGGTCAGGATGCGGCGCATGGCCAGGCTGCGGATGGCCTTGAAGATGGGGATCCATTTCAAGGAGGCGCCGAAGGTGAACTTGGCGGTGGCGATGGCCCAGGCGATCTCGGCGAGTAGTTGGATGAACTGGCCGATGACCATCATGTGCATGTACTCGACGTTGGCGCGGGCCTTGAAGAGTTCGCTGGACATGGTGGTGGAGTTGGCGCGGGCGGAGCCGACGTAGTCGTTGTCGCCGGTGGTGAACTGGTCCAGGGAGCGTTCGTAGCGGTCGGCGGTGCGGCCGTCGAAGCTGCGTCGGGCGTGGACGCGGCTGAGGTCGAAGAGGTCGTCCAGGACGCCGAGGCGTTGGTCGAGGGCGGCGTAGACCTCGGAGGCGCGGCCCAGGGCGGCGATGCTGGCTTTGGGGA
>NZ_VWVS01000054.1:0-1324 GCF_008638355.1 Nocardiopsis deserti
TCCGGCCCGGCGAGCGGATCGCCACCGACGGCGTCGTCCGCTCGGGCCGCTCCACCGTGGACACCTCCACCGTCACCGGTGAGTCCGTCCCCGTCGAGGCCGTCGTGGGGACCGAGGTGTTCGCCGGGACCGTCAACGGCGGCGGCGCCCTGGAGGTGGGGGTCACCGCCCGGGTGGCCGACAACTCCCTGTCCCGCGTCGTGCACATCGTCGAGCGCGAGCAGGCGCGCAAGGGCGCCGCCCAGCGCCTGGCCGCCCGGATCGCCCGCCCGCTGGTGCCCGGAATCCTCGTCGCGGCGGCCCTGATCGCCGCCGCCGGTTCCCTGTTCGCAGACCCGGGAGTGTGGATCGAGCGCGCTCTGGTGGTGCTGGTGGCCGCCTCCCCGTGTGCCTTCGCCATCGCGGTTCCGGTCACCGTGGTCGCCGCGATCGGCGCGGCGAGTCGGTCGGGTGTACTGGTCAAGGGCGGGGCCGCCCTGGAGGTGTTCGCGACGGTGCGGGTGGTGGCCCTGGACAAGACCGGCACCCTCACCCGCAACGCGCCAGCCGTGGTGGCCGTCGCCCCCGCGCACGGGCGCACCCGCGAGGAGGTCCTGGCCCTGGCCGCCGCACTGGAGGCGCGCAGCGAACACCCGCTGGCCGCCGCGATCCTGGCCGCCCACCCAGACCCCGTACCCGCCCGGGACGTGGAGGCGGTGACCGGGAGCGGCCTGACCGGCACCGCGGCCGACGGCACGCCCCTGCGGCTCGGCCGTCCCGGCTACGTCGACCCCGGACCGCTGGCGCCGGAGGTGGCCCGCCTCCAAGAGGAGGGCGCCACCACCGTCCTGGTCGAGGCCGACGGCCGTCTGGTCGGCGCCGTCGCGATCCGCGACGAGCTGCGCCGCGAGGCCGCCGAGGCGGTCGCCGCCCTGCACCGCATGGGCGTGCGCACCGTGATGCTCACCGGCGACAACGAGCGCACCGCCCGTGCCCTGGCGGCCCGGGTCGGCGTCGACGAGGTCCATGCCGACCTGCGCCCCGAGGACAAGTCGGCCCTGGTCACCGGTCTGCGTCACCACGGGCCGGTGGCGATGGTCGGCGACGGTGTCAACGACGCCCCCGCCCTGGCCACCGCCGACACCGGGGTGGCCATGGGCGCCATGGGCACCGACGTCGCGATCGAGACCGCCGACGTCGCCCTCATGGGCGAGGACCTGCGGGCACTGCCCCGGGCCCTGGCCCACGCCCGCCGCACCCGGCGGATCATGCTCCAGAGCCTGCTGCTGTCGGGGGCCATTCTGCTGGTCCTCATCCCGCTGTCCGCGTTCGGCGTGCTGGGCCT
>NZ_VWVS01000055.1:0-1239 GCF_008638355.1 Nocardiopsis deserti
CCTTGGGGTCGTAGGTCTCACCGGTCACCGGGTTGGTGGCCAGGCCGGTGACCGGGTCGTAGTCCACGTCCATGCCCAGGTCCGAGTCGTGGTAGAGCCCGGTCTCGGGGTTGCGCGGCAGCCCCACCTCGGGGTCGATCTCCCAGCCGGTGACCGGGTCGACGGTCGGGACGGGCTCCTCGGAGGGCGCTCCGGACGATTCCGTGGCCGTCTCGGGGGAGGGACCGGTCCCGGTGTCGGCCTCCGGCTCGGGCTCGGACTCCTCCCTCGTCGTCTCCTGCTCGCTCACGATCTCGCTCTCGGCGGGCTGGGAGTGACCGCCGCCCTGCGGGTCGAGCACGCCCCAGCTCACCAGGGCCAGGACGAGGATGCCCAGGCCGACGCGGTAGTAGACGAACGGCATGAAGCTGTGCGTGGAGATGAAGCGCATCAGCCAGGCGATGACCACGAAACCGACGACGCCCGCGATGAGCGTGCCCACGATGGTGGCGCCCCACCCGGCGTACTCGGCGTCACCGATGTCTGTCAGCTTGTAGATGCCGGCGCCGAAGACGGCGGGCAGCGCCAGCAGGAAGGCGTACTCGGCCGCGTCCGCGCGCTTGAAGCCGAGCAGCATTCCGCCCGTGAGGGTGCCGCCCGACCGGGAGACGCCCGGGATCAGGGCGAGCGCCTGGAACAGCCCGAAGGTCAGGCCGCGGGGGACGTTGAGGTCCTCCAGGGAGCGGTGCTTGCGCGCGTAGGTGTCCACCACGCCCAGGATCACGCCGAAGATGATGAGGTTCAGCGCGATCAGGCGCAGGTCGCGGAAGACGCTGTCGATCTGCTCCTCCAGGAGCAGGCCCAGGACCACGATGGGGATGGAGCCGAGGATGACGTACCAGCCCATGCGCGCGTTGACGTCGCTGCGCAGTTCGCGGTTGACCAGCGACCTGGTCCACGTGGACAGGATCGCCCAGATCCGCTGGCGGAAGTAGATCACCACGGCCAGCTCGGTGCCGATCTGGCTGACGGCCGTGAAGGCGGCGCCGGGGTCGGGCCACCCGAAGAGAGCCGACACCACGCGCAGGTGTCCGCTGGAGGAGATCGGGAGGAACTCGGTCAGTCCCTGGACGAGGCCAAGGATGACTGCTTCGAAGAGGGACACGGCAGAGTCTGCTCCAGCTGCTTCGGTCGCCTCCCTCGGCGGGACGCGGCGACGGTGGACAGGGCACGGCGGGGGCGCGCTCGGGGAAAAGGGGG
>NZ_VWVS01000056.1:0-1059 GCF_008638355.1 Nocardiopsis deserti
ACGATGGTGGGGTTGACGTTGTCGATCACCGTCTCCCGCGTAATGATCACCTGACCCACATCCTCACGAGAAGGCACCTCATACATCACCGACAACAACACCTCCTCGATAATCGCCCGCAACCCACGCGCACCCGTACCCCGAATAATCCCCTGCTCAGCAATCGCGTTCAAAGCATCCGGCGTGAACTCCAACTCCACACCATCCAACTCGAACAACCGCTGATACTGCTTCACCAAAGCATTCCGCGGCTCCGTCAAAATCCGGATCAACGCCTCACGATCCAGATCATGCACACTCGTGATCACCGGCAACCGACCCACGAACTCCGGAATCATCCCGAACTTCAACAGATCCTCCGGCATCACCTCACCGAACAACGCCGAACCACCCAGCTCACCCTTGGGACGCAACACCGCGTTGAACCCCATCCCCTGCTGACCCGTCCGCGACTCGATCAACTTCTCCAACCCCGCGAACGCACCACCACAGATGAACAACACATTCGTCGTGTCGATCTGAATGAACTCCTGATGCGGATGCTTCCGACCCCCCTGCGGAGGCACACTCGCCGTCGTCCCCTCCAAGATCTTCAACAACGCCTGCTGCACCCCCTCACCCGACACATCCCGAGTGATCGAGGGATTCTCACTCTTACGCGCGACCTTGTCGACCTCATCGATGTAGATGATCCCCGTCTCGGCCTTCTTCACGTCATAGTCAGCCGCCTGGATCAACTTGAGCAGGATGTTCTCCACATCCTCCCCCACATACCCCGCCTCCGTCAGCGCCGTCGCGTCCGCGATCGCGAACGGCACGTTCAGGATCCGCGCCAGAGTCTGCGCCAACAACGTCTTGCCCGACCCCGTCGGCCCGAGCAGCAGGATGTTGGACTTGGCGATCTCCACATCCTCCTCGCCCGGACGCTCCCCCTCCGAACGCACCCGCTTGTAGTGGTTGTACACCGCCACCGACAACGCCTTCTTGGCCTGCTCCTGACCGATCACATACGAGTCCAGGAACTCGTAGATCTCCCGAGGCTTGGGCAGAGAGTCCCAG
>NZ_VWVS01000057.1:0-879 GCF_008638355.1 Nocardiopsis deserti
CTGGCGCTGGTAGTGGCCGAAGGAGTCGCGGAAGCCCAACGTGCGGTCGATGACCTGCTGGGGGCTGCCGACGGTCAGCGGGGTCTCTTCCATGTACTCCTCCAGCGACGGTCCGCCGCCCATCAGGGGGTGGTGGTCGAAGTAGGGCCGGAACTCCTTCACCGCGTCCTGGGAGTTCTTGCGCATGAACACCTGCCCGCCCAGGCCGACGATGGCCTGGTCGGCCTTGCCGTGTCCGTAGTGCTCGAAGCGGCGACGGTAGAGCGAGATGAGCTTCTTGGTGTGCGTGGCGGGCCAGAAGATGTTGTTGTGGAAGAAGCCGTCACCGTAGTAGGCGGCCTGCTCGGCGATCTCGGGGCTGCGGATGGAGCCGTGCCAGACGAAGGGCGGCACGTCGTCCAGGGGGCGCGGCGTGGAGGTGAAGCCCTGCAAGGGGGTGCGGAACTTGCCCTCCCAGTCCACCACGTCCTCGCGCCAGAGCCGGTGCAAAAGGTGGTAGTTCTCCAGGGCCAGCGGGATGCCCTGGCGGATGTCCTGCCCGAACCAGGGGTAGACGGGGCCGGTGTTGCCGCGGCCCATCATCAGGTCCACCCGGCCCTCGGCCAGGTGCTGGAGCATGGCGAAGTCCTCGGCGATCTTGACCGGGTCGTTGGTCGTGATCAGCGTGGTGGAGGTGGACAGGATGAGCTTGTCGGTCCTGGCCGCGACGTAGCCGAGCATCGTGGTCGGCGAGGAGGCCACGAACGGCGGGTTGTGGTGCTCTCCGGTGGCGAAGACGTCCAGGCCGACCTCCTCGGCCTTGAGCGCGATGGTCACCATCGCCTTGACGCGCTCGGCCTCGGTCGGCGTACGGCCGGTGGTGGGGTCGGTGGTCACGTC
>NZ_VWVS01000058.1:0-829 GCF_008638355.1 Nocardiopsis deserti
AGCGGCCCTCGGGGGTGGGGGTCTCGCCCTCCCCCGTGCCGATCACCCCGGTACGCACCTCCTCTTCCCCGTCGAAGACGGTGAACGCGAAGTCGCCGGTGTCGACCTCCACGCGGTACCCCGTGGTGGTCAGCGACACCTCCTCGCCGCCGGGCTCGGCGTGGACGGCGACCCCGTCGCCGAGGACCGTGGCGATCTCCACGCCCTCGACGCCGTTGTCAGCGGTGTCGACGGGCGCTTCCTCCGACGCCGGTTCGTCGGCCGGACGAAGCCCCTGCACGGGGACGACCGGCGACCGGGCACGCAACCCGTGCACGCGCAGGAGGCACAAGGCCGGGGCACGCTGAGAGGGCCCGCCGCGTGTGCGGCGGACCCCGTAGTACCCGCGGTGTCACCCCGTGCGCGCCACGGGGTGACACCGATCATGGACCGGTCGGTCAGCCGGTGTAGTTGGGGTCAGCGGGTACGGGGACGGCCTCCCCGGCCTCCTCGGCCTCCTGCTCGGCCGCCTCGGCCTGTCCGTAAGCCCCGGCCTCCTCGGCCTCCTGATCGGCCGCCTCGTCCTGTGCGGGAGCCCCGGCCTCCTCGGCGGGCGGCGCCGAGTCCTCGCACGGCTCGACCCCCGCACCGGACTCCTCGGCGGGCGGCGCGGGATCCTGGGAGGGGTCCGCCGGGCAGTCGACCGAGGCGGGGGACCCGGAGGGGGCGATCGCGTCGTCGGCCCAGGCGGGAGATCCGCCGAACAGGGCGGCGGCCGCGAAACCGGCGACGATCAGGTAGTTCTTCAGACGCATGGCAGTCCTCGTGTGTGGTTCGTGTGCGCGGGATA
>NZ_VWVS01000059.1:0-796 GCF_008638355.1 Nocardiopsis deserti
CAGGGCATGACGGGCTCTGAGGGCACCAAGCACACCCGGCGCATGCTCGCCTCGGGCACCAACATCGTGGGCGGGGTCAACCCCCGCAAGGCCGGTCAGAAAGCCGACTTCGACGGCACCGAGGTCCCGGTCTTCGGCACCGTGGCCGAGGGCATGGCCGCCACCGGCGCCGACGTCACCGTCATCTTCGTCCCGCCCAAGTTCTCCCGGGACGCGGTCTTCGAGGCCATCGACGCCGGTATCGGTCTGGCCGTGGTCATCACCGAGGGCATCCCGGTGCACGACACCGCCGCGTTCTGGGCGCACGCCAAGGCCAAGGGCAACAAGACCCGCATCATCGGCCCCAACTGCCCCGGGCTGATCACCCCGGGCCAGTCCAACGCGGGCATCATTCCGGCCGACATCGCCAAGCCGGGCCGGATCGGGCTGGTGTCCAAGTCCGGGACGCTGACGTACCAGATGATGTACGAGTTGCGTGACATCGGTTTCTCCTCGGCGGTGGGCATCGGCGGGGACCCGATCATCGGGACCACGCACATCGACGCGCTGGCGGCGTTCGAGGCCGACCCCGACACCGACGTGATCGTGATGATCGGTGAGATCGGCGGGGACGCCGAGGAGCGTGCGGCGGAGTTCATCCGGGACAACGTGACCAAGCCCGTGGTGGGTTACGTGGCGGGCTTCACGGCTCCGGAGGGCAAGACGATGGGTCACGCGGGCGCGATCGTCTCGGGTTCCTCGGGCACGGCCGCCGCGAAGAAGGAAGCTCTGGAGGCCGTCGGCGTCAAGGTCGGCA
>NZ_VWVS01000060.1:0-759 GCF_008638355.1 Nocardiopsis deserti
GTAGCGGCGGTGCAGGCGACGGCATCCGGCCAGCCAGGCCATGGTGCGCTCCACCTGCCACCGGTGCCTGCCCAGCCGCTGTGAGGACTCCACCCCTTTGCGGGCCAGGCGGTGGACGATCCCCCGCTGGCGGAGCCAGCGGCGCAGGTGGGTGTAGTCGTAGCCCTTGTCGCCGTGCAGCTTGGCCGGTTTGCGCCGTCGGGGGCCGCGGCGGGAGCGGATCGGTGGGATCCCCTCCACCAGGGGTTGCAGGGCCTGGCTGTCGTGGGTGTTGGCCCCCGAGATCGCCATGGACAGGGGCAGACCAGACCGGTCGGTGATCAAGTGGATCTTCGACCCCTTCTTGCCCCGATCGACAGGATTGGGACCTGTCAGGTCCCCCCTTTGAGGGCCCGCATGTTCACCGAGTCGATCGCGCACCGCGACCAGTCCAGCTCACCGCGGGAACCGAGCTCGTCCAACACGAGCCGGTGGAGCTTGGCCCAGACTCGCGCTTGGGTCCACTCGGCAAAGCGCCGGTGCGCGGTGGGTCCGGAGGGGCCGAACACCGGCGGGAGCTGTGCCCAGGTGCAGCCGCTGGTGGCCACGAAGATGATCGCGGCCAGCACCTGGCGGTCGCCGTGTCTGCGCCGCCCGCCGCCTTGCGGGCGGGTGGGCGCCTCGGGCACCACCCGCTGGAACAGTTCCCATAGCTCGTCCGGCACCAGCCGTTCCACCATCGACACAGAGGCAGGCTACCGAAAACCCAAATGAGATGAG
>NZ_VWVS01000061.1:0-701 GCF_008638355.1 Nocardiopsis deserti
GTGAAGGCCAGCGTCGCGGTGCGGTCGTAGTCCATCCCGATCGCCTTGCCGAAGGCGAAGGTGCCGAACCACATGATGGCGAAGTAGGCCAGCAGCGGCACCGCGATGCGCACCACGTCCAGCGGTTGGCTGGTGATCCGGTCCCCCTGGAGGGCGAACAGCAGCACGATGGTGAACAGCAGGCCGTAGAGCGCCCACGGGCCGATCCGGGGCAGGAAGTTCGCCTCGTAGCGCTCGCGGCCCATCCGCCGCTCACCGATCCGGCGGGTGAGGAACCCCGCCACCAGCGGGACGCCGAGGAAGATCACCACGTTGAGCGCGATGAGCCAGGGGGAGGCGTCCAGGCCGCCGGTGTCCAGGCCCAGCCACCCGGGCAGCAGGTCCAGGTAGAACCAGCCCAGCAGGCCGAAGACCAGCACCTGGAAGACCGAGTTCAGCGCGACCAGCACGGCGGCGGCCTCGCGGTCGCCGCAGGCCAGGTCGTTCCAGATGATGACCATCGCGATGCAGCGCGCCAGGCCGACGATGATCAGGCCGGTGCGGTACTCGGGCAGGTCGGCCAGGAAGATCCAGGCCAGCGCGAACATCACCGCGGGCCCGACGACCCAGTTCACCACGACCGAGGAGACCAGCAGCCGGGTGTCGCGGGTGACGGTGTCCAGCCGGTCGTAGCGGACCTTGGCCAGCACCGGGTACATCAT
>NZ_VWVS01000062.1:0-684 GCF_008638355.1 Nocardiopsis deserti
CGGCTCCATGAACAGCGAGGGGTGGTCGCGCTCGATGACCCTCAGACGCCACTTGTTGTGCACCAGCACCAGCAACTCGCCGTCGCCCCGCCGCCGCAGCACCTCGGCGCCCGAGAGCGCGTGCAGGGCGGGCGCCGACTCGGCGTCGGTGCGCCGCGCCACGGAGTAGTCCAGCGGCGAGGCCTCGATCGGGGCCCGGAACTCGTGCTCCATGCGGTGCTTGACCACGTCGAACTGCAGGGGGCCCACCGCGGCGAGCACCGGCGCCTGCTCACCGCGCACGTCCGAGGTCAGCACCTGCACCACACCCTCGGCGTCCATCTGGGCGATGCCGCGCTGGAACTGCTTGTACTTGCTCGCGTCCTTGGCCCGCGCCACCACGAAGTGCTCGGGGGCGAAGCTGGGGATCGGCGGGTAGGACACCTTGGGGCCGTCGTAGAGGGTGTCGCCCACCGCCAGCGCCTGGGCGTTGACCAGCGCGATCACGTCACCGGGATAGGCCGTCTCGATGGTGGTGCGGTCGGAGCCGAACACCGCCTGGGTGTACTTGGTGGCGAACGGGCGCCCGGTGGGCGCGTGGGTGAGCACCATGCCGCGGTCGAAGCGGCCCGAGCTGATACGCACGAAGGCCATCCGGTCCCGGTGGTTCTTGTCCATGTTGGCCTGCATCTTGAACACCTGGCC
>NZ_VWVS01000063.1:0-677 GCF_008638355.1 Nocardiopsis deserti
CCCGCACGCATCACCGCGACCCGATCACTCACCTGACGCACCACCGCCAGATCATGGGCCACGAAGATGTAGGTCAACCCGAAGTCGTCCTGCAACTCCGACAACAACCGCAGCACCTGATCCTGCGTGGACACGTCCAACGCCGACACCGGCTCGTCGCAGATGATCAGCTTCGGCTTGAGGATCAACGCCCGCGCGATCGCGATCCGCTGACGCTGCCCACCCGAGAACGCGTGCGGGAACCGGTTGTAGTGACCCGGCTCCAACCCCACCCGCTCCAACAGCTCCTGCACCTGACGGCGCACCTTCTTACCGTCCTTCTCCCCCTGCACCCGCAACGCGGTACCGATCGCATCCCCCACCGTCACACGCGGATTGAGCGAGGAGTAGGGATTCTGGAACACCATCTGCACGTCCCGGCGCAACGGACGCAGCGCCCGCTCGGGCATGTGGGTGATGTCGCGGCCCTCGAACTCCACCCGGCCCCGCGTGGGCTCCAGCAGACGCATCACCATCCGCGACAGCGTCGACTTACCCGACCCCGACTCCCCCACCACGCCCAGCGTCTCACCGCGGTGCAGGTCGAAGGAGACCCCCTTGACCGCCCAGAAGTCCGTGGCCCTGCCCCACATGCCACCGCGCACCCTGAACCGCTGCGCCACATCCTCCACCCGAAG
>NZ_VWVS01000064.1:0-524 GCF_008638355.1 Nocardiopsis deserti
TCCCGGCGGCGCACGTTCGCGGTGATCTCCCACCCCGACGCCGGCAAGTCCACCCTGACCGAGGCCCTGGCCCTGCACGCGGCCGCGATCTCCTCAGCGGGAGCCGTGCACGGCAAGGGCGACCGCAAGGGCGTGACCTCGGACTGGATGGAGATGGAGCAGGACCGCGGCATCTCCATCACCTCCGCCGCGCTGCGCATCGACTACGAGGACCGGGTGCTCAACCTGGTGGACACCCCCGGCCACGCCGACTTCTCCGAGGACACCTACCGGGTGCTGTCCGCGGTGGACTGCGCGATCATGCTGCTGGACTCGGCCAAGGGCCTGGAGCCGCAGACCCTCAAGCTCTTCGACGTGTGCCGGGCGCGCAGGATGCCGGTCATCACCTTCGTCAACAAGTGGGACCGCCCCGGCCGCGAGCCCCTGGAGCTGCTGGACGAGATCGAGCAGCGCATCGGGCTGCGCCCCACCCCGATGAACTGGCCGGTGGGCATCGCCGGGGACTTCCGCGGCCTCATCGACCG